>NZ_JBYZMN010000006.1:0-1206 GCF_058216275.1 Rhodoferax sp. SPJ4 | reverse complement strand
ATTACGCGATGATTTTTGCCACGACGCCGGCGCCGACGGTCTTGCCGCCTTCGCGGATGGCGAAGCGCAGGCCTTCTTCCATGGCGATCGGGTTGATCAGCTTGACCGTGATGGTCACGTTGTCGCCCGGCATCACCATTTCTTTGTCAGCAGGCAGCTCGATGGCGCCGGTGACGTCGGTGGTGCGGAAGTAGAACTGCGGGCGGTAGTTGTTGAAGAACGGCGTGTGACGGCCACCTTCGTCTTTGCTCAGCACGTAGATTTCAGCGGTGAAGTGCGTGTGCGGCTTGATGGAGCCGGGCTTGCACAGCACTTGGCCGCGCTGCACGTCTTCGCGCTTGGTGCCGCGCAGCAAGATACCGACGTTGTCGCCAGCCTGACCTTGATCCAGCAGCTTGCGGAACATTTCCACGCCGGTGCAGATGGTCTTCTGGGTGTCGGCAATGCCGACGATTTCGATTTCTTCGCCGACCTTGATGATGCCGCGCTCAACGCGACCGGTCACCACGGTGCCACGGCCGGAGATGGAGAACACGTCTTCCACAGGCATCAGGAAGGAGCCGTCAACGGCGCGCTCGGGCAGGGGGATGTAGCTGTCCAGGGCGTCGGCCAGCTTCATGATGGCGCCTTCGCCGAGTTCGCCCTTGTCACCTTCCATGGCCAGCTTGGCGCTGCCGTGGATGATGGGGGTGGCGTCGCCGGGGAAATCGTACTTGTCGAGGAGTTCGCGGACTTCCATTTCAACGAGTTCGAGCAGTTCGGCGTCGTCGACCATGTCGCACTTGTTCAGGAACACGATGATGTAAGGCACGCCCACTTGGCGGGCCAGCAGGATGTGCTCGCGGGTCTGGGGCATGGGGCCGTCAGCGGCCGAGCACACCAGAATGGCGCCGTCCATCTGGGCGGCACCGGTGATCATGTTCTTGACGTAGTCGGCGTGGCCAGGGCAGTCCACGTGGGCGTAGTGGCGGTTGGCCGTTTCGTATTCCACGTGGGCGGTGTTGATGGTGATGCCGCGGGCCTTTTCTTCGGGCGCTGCATCGATCTGGTCGTAGGCCTTGGCGGAACCGCCAAACTTGGCCGCCAGAACGGTGGTGATGGCCGCCGTCAGCGTGGTCTTACCATGGTCAACGTGACCAATCGTGCCCACGTTCACGTGCGGCTTCGTGCGTGTGAATTTCTCTTTTGCCATTTTTCAAATCTCCA
>NZ_JBYZMN010000005.1:0-3337 GCF_058216275.1 Rhodoferax sp. SPJ4 | reverse complement strand
GCCGAAGACCCTTCAAACACCACCTGCCCTTTGACGAGGATGACATTGCGGTCGGTGATCTGGGTGACATGCTTCCAGTTCTTGTCGACGATCACACTGGAGATGCCCGTCTCACGGATCAACCCGCAAATGCGCCAGATCTCCTTGGCGATCAGCGGTGCCAGCCCCTCGGTCGCCTCGTCCAGAATCAGCACATCCGGGTTCGTCATCAAGGCCCGGCCAATGGTGAGCATCTGCTGCTCCCCACCCGAGAGCTGCTGCCCGCCATGGCCCAGCCGCTCCTTGAGCCTTGGAAACGTCTCCAGCACCCGCTCATAAGTCCAGTCCCGCTGGCCCCGCGTGCCCGGCCGGGCCGCCATCTGCAGGTTCTCCACCACACTCAGGTTGCCAAAGATCCCTCTGCCCTCCGGCACATAGGCAATCCCCCGCTGGGCGATCTCATAAGGCGAGCGGCCCGCCATCTCGGCCCCCGCAATCGCCACCGTGCCTGCTCTGGGCTTGACCAGCCCCATCAGGCTCTTGAGCAGCGTGCTCTTGCCCATGCCATTGCGCCCCATCAGGCCGATGGTCTCGCCCCGCCCCACCCGGAAATCAATCCCCCGCAGGATGTGGCTGGCGCCGTAGTAGGTGTTGACGCCTCGGGCGTCGATCAACAAATCAGTCATCAGTGCGCTTCCTCGCCTAGGTAAGCGGCTTGAACCCCCGCATCGGCCCGGATCTCAGCCGGCGTGCCCGAGGCAATCACCTGGCCATTGACCATCACGGTCAGCCGGTCGGCCAGCGCAAACACCGCATCCATGTCGTGCTCCACCAGCATGATGGCGTGCTCGGGCTTGATGCGCTGCAGCAAAGCCACCATGCGCTCGGCCTCCGCCACCCCCATGCCCGCCAGCGGCTCGTCCAGCAGCAGCACCTGCGGCTCGGTGGCCAGGGCCATCGCAATCTCCAGCTGGCGCTGCTCACCATGGCTGGTGGCCCCCGCCGCCACCTGGCTGCGGGCGGCAAGCCCGGCCAACTCGATGGCCCGGGCGGTCCGCTCATTGATCGCCGCAAACCCTGCCGCCCGGCTCAGCCAGCGCAAGGCATGCGGCGTGCGCGACTGCGCGGCCAGCCGCACGTTGTCCCAGACGGTGAAGGGCAGGAAGATGTTGGTCTTCTGGTAGCTGCGGCCCAGGCCCTGGCGGGAAATCTTCTCCAGCCCCCGGCCGGTGACGTCCTGGCCATTCAGCGTGACCCGCCCAGAAGTGGGGGGCAGGTCCCCCGCCAGCAGGTTGGTCAGCGTGGACTTGCCCGCGCCGTTGGGGCCGATCACCGCATGGATACGGTTGCGCCACAGGTCCAATGACACCTCATTGACGGCGGCCAGGCCACCGAAGCGCTTGGTCAGGCCCTGGGCCGACAAAAGAACTTCAGACATCCGAGGCCTCCTTCTTGCGCGTCAGCAGCTGGGCCAGGCCCAGCAGACCGCGGGGGGCAAAGGTGATCACCACCACAATGAACAGCCCCACCCACAACTGCCAGTGTTTGCCCAGCGCCACCGAACCCACGGTGGGCAGGTCCTTGGCCGCATGCAGCAGGGTCTCGAAGGCGAAGGCGCCGACGATGGCACCGGCAAAGTTGCCCATGCCGCCCAGGATCAGCATCATGATGGCGTGCGCGCTCATGTGAAAACCCATCAGCTCCGGGTTCACATAGCCCGTCTGCGCCCCCCACAGATAGCCCGCCAGCCCGGCCAAGGCCCCGGCCAGGGTGAAGGCGCTGAGCTTGTAGCCAAAGGTGTTGAAACCCATGGCCCGCATCCGGTGCTCGTTGATGCGGATGCCCGACAGCGCGCGGCCATAGGGGCTCCACAGCAGCCGGCGCAAAAAGGCGTACACCCCCAGCATGGCCACCAGTGTGAAGAAGTACAAACTGGTCTTGTGGTCCAGATCGAACGGCACCCAGCCGGCCATGGCCGCCGAGGGCTTGAAGTTGATGTACAGCCCGTCCGAGCCGCCCAGAGCCTTGTTGTCGAAGAACAGGTAGAACACCATCTGCGCAAAGGCCATGGTGACCATGATGAAGTAGATGCCGTGGGTGCGCACCACAAAGAAGCCGATCAGCAAGGCCGCCAGCCCCGAGGCGGCGACTGCCGCCGGCAGCGTCCACCACAGGCTGACCGGCTCGCCGGCCGGCGTCAGGAAAGACAGCGCGTAGCCGGCAATGCCAAAGTAGGCCGCATGGCCCAAGGACACCAGGCCGGTCACGCCCTGCAGCAGGTCCAGGCTCATCGCAAAGATGGCCATGATCATCATGCGCGTGACGGTCTCGGTGTAGAAATCGGACCCCACAAAGGGGAAGATGACCAGGGCCACCAGGCCCAGGCCCAGGGCCACCTGGATGCCGGCGGGCAGTTGTTCGAGATGGGATTGTTGGGCGCTCATGGGCGGCCCCCTCGGGGGGCAGGGAGCCACACGCAGTGGGCGACCGTGGGGGTCATGTGTGTCATTGCTTAAACAGCCCTTCGGGCTTCCACAAAAGAACAGCCGCCATCAGCATGTAGACCAGCATGCCGGCCAGGGACGGCAGCAGCACCTTGCCGAAGGTGTCGACCAGGCCCACCAGCAGCGCGGCAATCAAGGCCCCGCGCACCGAGCCGATGCCACCGATCACCACCACCACGAAGCAGGTGATCAGGACGGAGGAGCCCATGTTGGGGTAGACACTGGCAATGGGGGCGGCAATCATGCCGGCCACCGCGGCCAGGCCCACGCCCAGCGCAAACACCGTGGCGTGGATGCGCTTGATGTTGATGCCCAGGGCCTCGGTCATGTCGCGGTTGAAGGCGCCGGCGCGGATCTTCATGCCCAGCCGGGTGCGGGCGATCAGCCAGTACAGGGCCAGGGCCAGCACCACACACAGGCCCATCATGAAGATGCGGTAGCCGGGGTAGGACAGGTTGTCGGTGAGCTGGATGGACCAGTTCAGGGCTTCGGGCACGGCCACGCCATGCACGTCGTCACCCCAGACGATGGAGCGCAGTTCTTCGAAGATGTAGATCAGGCCGAAGGTCAGCAGCACCTGGTCGAGGTGGTCGCGGTGGTAGAAGTGGCGGAACAGCAGCCACTCCAGCACCAGGCCGAACACAATGGCCAGCACCGCTCCTGCGGCAATGGCCAGGGCCAGGTTACCGAAGACCGGGCTCAGGGCATAGGCCAGGTAGGCGCCCAGCATGTAGAAGCTGCCGTGGGCCAGGTTGACCACGCCCATGATGCCGAAGATCAGCGTCAGGCCGGCCGCCAGCATGAACAGCAGCAGGCCGTACTGCACGCTGTTGAGCAGCTGGATCAGGAAGTTG
>NZ_JBYZMN010000004.1:0-342536 GCF_058216275.1 Rhodoferax sp. SPJ4 | reverse complement strand
AACGTGACCATCACGGTCAAGCTGATCAACCCGATCGCCATGGAAGAAGGCCTGCGCTTCGCCATCCGCGAAGGCGGCAAGACCGTCGGCGCCGGCGTCGTGGCAAAAATCATCGCGTAATTTCTTGAATAACCCGAAGGAATTGCCATGTCTGCCAAGCAAAAAATCCGCATCCGCCTGAAGGCGTTTGACTACAAACTGATCGACCAATCGGCCGCTGAGATTGTGGACACCGCCAAGCGCACCGGCGCCATCGTCAAGGGCCCCGTGCCCCTGCCGACGCGCATGAAGCGTTTCGACATTCTGCGTTCGCCGCACGTCAACAAGACCAGCCGCGACCAGTTTGAAATCCGCACCCACCAGCGTTTGATGGACATCGTGGACCCGACCGACAAGACGGTTGACGCCCTGATGAAGCTCGACCTGCCGGCTGGCGTGGACGTCGAAATCAAGCTGCAGTAAACAAACGGCCACCGTGAAAGCGGTGGCTTTTGGCCAGGTCTGGCCCTGACTTGCCCTTTTGGGGTGTTCGGGCTATACTTGCAGGCTTGCCCATTCGGGGGCAAGTTTCATTAACCGTCCCTCACGTCAAAACGTTGTCGCCAATTGAAGTGGCAACGGTGGGGGTTTTGGAGAAAAACATGAGTCTGAGCAACTCCCTCGGGTTGCTGGGCCGCAAGGTGGGCATGATGCGTCTGTTCACCGCTGACGGGGACGCAGTGCCCGTCACGGTGGTGGATGTGTCCAACAACCGCGTGACCCAGGTGAAAACCCAAGAGAACGACGGCTACGTTGCCGTGCAGGTGACGTTTGGCGCGCGCAAAGCATCGCGTGTGACCAAGCCGGAAGCCGGTCACCTGGCGAAAGCTGGCGTGGAAGCTGGCGAAATCATCCAGGAATTCCGTGTGACCCCCGATGTCGCCACGCAGTACGCTGCAGGCGCTCAGGTGCCCGTGGGTGCTGTGTTTGCCGTGGGCCAAAAGGTCGACGTGCAGGGCACGACCATCGGCAAGGGCTTCACCGGCACGATCAAGCGTCATCACTTCAAGTCGCAGCGCGCGTCGCACGGTAACAGCCGTTCGCACAACGTGCCCGGCTCGATCTCGATGGCCCAAGACCCTGGCCGCGTGTTCCCTGGCAAAAAGATGTCCGGCCACCTCGGCGTGGACCTCGTCACGACCCAGAACCTCGACGTGATTCGCATCGACGAAACGCGTCAACTGCTGTTGATCAAGGGTGCCATTCCTGGCTCCAAGGGCGGTTTCGTGACCGTTCGTCCCGCGATCAAAGCCAAATCCAAAGGAGCGAACTGATGCAGCTCGAACTCCTGAATGACCAGGGCCAGGCCACGTCGAAATTCGACGCACCGGAAACCGTGTTCGGCCGTGAGTACAACGAAGCGCTGGTGCACCAGATCGTTGTGGCTTACCAGGCCAACGCCCGCCAAGGCACTCGCGCTCAGAAAGACCGCGAACAGGTCAAACACTCGACCAAGAAGCCGTTCAAGCAAAAGGGCACGGGCCGCGCCCGTGCCGGTATGACCTCCTCGCCACTGTGGCGCGGCGGCGGCCGGATTTTCCCGAATATGCCGGACGAAAACTTCGCCCAGAAGATCAACAAGAAGATGTACCGCGCAGGTATGGCTTCGATCTTCTCGCAACTGGCCCGCGAAGGCCGTCTGGCCGTGGTCGATTCGATCAAGGTCGACTCGCCCAAGACCAAGCCGCTGGCTGCCCGCCTGAAGGCCATGAACCTGCCGTCCGTGCTGGTGATTGCCGACGAAGTGGACGAAAACCTGTACCTCGCCTCGCGCAACCTGGTGAACGTGCTGGTGGTTGAACCCCGCTACGCCGATCCCCTGTCGCTGGTGCACTACAAAAAGGTGCTGGTGACCAAGGCTGCCATCGACAAGCTCAAGGAGATGTTCGCATGAGCACCGCCGCACAAAAATTTGACGAAGGCCGCTTGATGCAGGTCTTGGTTGCACCGATCGTGTCTGAAAAAGCCACGGCGATCGCCGAGAAATCCAATGCGGTGACTTTCAAGGTGCTGCAGGACGCCACCAAATTTGAAATCAAGGCCGCTGTGGAATTGATGTTCAAGGTTGAGGTCAAGGGCGTCTCTGTGGTGAATACCAAGGGCAAGACCAAGCGCTTCGGCAAGTCGGTCGGCCGCCGCGACAACGTTCGCAAGGCCTATGTGACGCTGAAGCCCGGTCAAGAGCTGAACCTGGGCGGGGAGACTGCGTAATCATGGCTGTCATCAAACTCAAACCGACATCGCCCGGCCAACGTGGCGTGGTCAAGGTCACCCGCGATCACCTGTTCAAGGGTGACGGGTATGCCCCCCTGCTGGAGCCGCAATTCCAGAAGGCCGGCCGCAACAACAACGGCCACATCACCACCCGTCACAAGGGCGGTGGTCACAAGCACCACTACCGTGTGGTCGACTTCGTGCGCAACAAGGATGGCATTCCCGCCAAGGTGGAGCGCGTCGAGTACGACCCGAACCGCACGGCCCACATCGCTCTGGTGTGTTACGCCGACGGTGAACGCCGTTACATCATTGCCCCGCGTGGTCTGGAAGTTGGCGCATCGCTGCTGAGCGGCTCCGAAGCCCCGATCCGCGCTGGCAACACGCTGCCGATCCGCAACATCCCTGTGGGTTCCACGATCCACTGCATCGAGTTGCAGCCAGGCAAAGGCGCGCAGATTGCACGCTCTGCCGGCACCTCGGCCACGCTGCTGGCCCGTGAAGGCATGTACGCCCAGGTGCGCATGCGCTCGGGTGAAGTTCGCAAGATCCACATCGAGTGCCGCGCCACCATCGGCGAAGTCGCCAACGAAGAGCACAGCCTGCGCCGTCTGGGCAAGGCCGGTGTCAAGCGCTGGATGGGCATTCGTCCGACCGTTCGCGGTGTGGTGATGAACCCGGTTGACCACCCGCACGGTGGCGGCGAAGGCAAGACCGGCGAAGGCCGTCATCCTGTCGACCCATGGGGCAACCTGACCAAGGGTTACCGTACCCGTAACAACAAGCGCACGCAGGTCATGATCGTGTCGCGTCGCAAGAAGTAAGGGGTAACCAATGACTCGTTCTCTCAAAAAGGGTCCGTTTGTTGACCAGCATTTGGTGAACAAGGCCGAGAAGGCCGTGACC
Source organism: Rhodoferax sp. SPJ4 (assembly GCF_058216275.1). NCBI lineage: Bacteria > Pseudomonadati > Pseudomonadota > Betaproteobacteria > Burkholderiales > Comamonadaceae > Rhodoferax > Rhodoferax sp. SPJ4. The sequence goes on along the minus strand of NZ_JBYZMN010000004.1, from coordinate 339,377 downwards.
ACCAAGGACAAGAAGCCGATCAAGACCTGGTCGCGCCGCTCGATGATTTTGCCCGACTTCATTGGCCTGACGATTGCCGTGCACAACGGCAAGCAGCATGTGCCGGTCTACATCACCGACCAGATGGTTGGCCACAAGCTGGGTGAGTTCGCTCTGACGCGCACCTTCAAGGGCCACCCTGCGGACAAAAAAGTCCAGAAGAAATAAGGTAACACCATGGAAACACGTGCAGTCCTTAAGGGCGTTCGCCTGTCGGTGGACAAAGGCCGTTTGGTGGCCGATCTGATCCGCGGCAAGAAGGTGGACCAGGCGCTGAACATCTTGAACTTCACGCAGAAAAAAGCTGCGGGCATCGTCAAGAAGGTTCTCGAGTCGGCCATTGCCAACGCCGAACACAACGATGGCGCTGACATTGACGAACTCAAGGTCAAGACCATTTACGTGGAGCAAGGTGCATCGCTGCGCCGCTTCACCGCCCGCGCCAAAGGCCGCGGCAACAGCATCCGCAAGCCCACGTGCCATGTGTACGTGACGGTTGGCAACTGAAAGGTCCGGAACACATGGGACAAAAAATCCACCCCACCGGCTTCCGCCTTTCGGTGAGCCGCAACTGGGCCAGCCGTTGGTACGCAAGCAACCGTGACTTCGCCGGCATGCTGGCCGAAGACATCAAGGTGCGTGAGTACCTGAAGGCCAAGCTGAAGAATGCCGCTGTGTCGCGCATCCTGATCGAGCGTCCTGCCAAGAACGCCCGCATCACCATTTTCTCGGCTCGTCCGGGCGTGGTGATCGGCAAGAAAGGCGAAGACATCGAGAACCTCAAGCGTGAACTCGCGACCCGTCTGGGCGTGCCGGTTGCAGTCAACATCGAAGAAGTGCGCAAGCCCGAAATCGATGCCAAGCTGATCGCCGACAGCATCACCCAGCAGCTCGAAAAGCGCATCATGTTCCGCCGCGCCATGAAGCGTGCGATGCAGAACGCGATGCGTCTGGGCGCCCAGGGCATCAAGATCATGTCGTCGGGCCGTCTGAACGGCATCGAAATCGCTCGTTGCGAGTGGTACCGCGAAGGTCGCGTGCCGCTTCACACGCTGCGCGCCGACATCGACTACGGCACCTCCGAAGCCAAGACCACCTACGGTGTGATCGGCGTCAAGGTCTGGGTCTACAAGGGTGACACGCTGGGTCGCAACGACGCCCCCGCTGCTGTGGAGCCGCGCAACGACGAAGAGCGCCGCCCGCGCGGTCCGCGTCGCGATGCCCGCCCTGGCGACCGTCCGCCTGCTCGCGGTCCCCGCCGTCCCGTGGGTGGCAATGCCGCCCCGGCCGATGGCAGCGACAAGCCTGCTGAAGCAACAGGTGCCGATGCACCGAAATCTACCGTTAAGCGCGTTCGCAAAGTCGCGCCTGCAGCCGGTGCTGCTGACGGTAAAGGAGAATAAACATGCTGCAACCCGCTCGTCGGAAATACCGCAAAGAGCAGAAGGGCCGCAACACCGGCATCGCCACCCGTGGCAACACGGTGGCGTTCGGTGACTTCGGCCTGAAGTCCACGGACCGTGGCCGTCTGACGGCCCGCCAGATCGAGTCCGCACGCCGTGCGATCTCTCGTCACGTCAAGCGTGGCGGCCGCATCTGGATCCGCATCTTCCCGGACAAGCCAATTTCGCAGAAACCTGCCGAAGTTCGCATGGGTAACGGCAAGGGCAACCCCGAGTACTACGTGGCTGAAATTCAGCCCGGCAAGGTGTTGTATGAAATCGTTGGTGTGCCTGAAGAGCTCGCCCGTGAAGCGTTCCGCCTGGCTGCTGCCAAGCTGCCGCTGCGGACGACGTTCGTCACGCGCATGATTGGCCAGTGATCAGGAGAACGAAGAAATGAAAGCTACTGAACTGCGTACCAAAGACGTTGCCGCCCTCGAAGCCGAAGTGAAGTCCTTGCAAAAGGCCCATTTCGGTCTGCGCATGCAGAAGGCCACGCAACAACTCAACAACACGGCCACGCTGCGCAGCACGCGCCGTGCCATCGCTCGCGCCAAGACCATCTTGGTCGAGAAACAATCTGCCAAGTAAGGAGTGACCATGACGGAAGCTAAAACATCCCTCAAGCGCACCTTGATTGGCAAGGTGGTGAGCGACAAGCGGGCCAAGACGGTCACCGTGCTGGTGGAGCGTCGTGTCAAGCACGAGCTCTACGGCAAGATCGTTGCCAAGTCGAGCAAGTACCACGCCCATGACGAAAAGGGCGAGTACAAGCTGGGCGACATGATTGAAATCACCGAAAGCCGGCCGATTTCCCGCACCAAGAACTGGGTGGTCACTCGCTTGGTTGAAAAGGCGGCTGCTGTCTGAGTTTCACTCGGCGGATGGATTTGCCAAAATGGCCCACTGTGTGGGCCATTTTTTTTGGGTGGCACGAAAGTGCGACCCCATTTCTGACAACAACGAGGAGTTCAAACCATGATCAAGATCGGTGACACATTGCCGGCCGCCACCCTGATGGAGTATTCGGACGTGGAGGGCGGCGGCTGCAGCATCGGCCCCAACCCGGTGGACGTTCAAAAGGCCGCCGCGGGCAAAACCATTGCGTTGTTTGCCCTGCCGGGCGCTTTCACGCCGACCTGTTCGGCCAAACATGTGCCTGGTTACCTGGAACAACAGCCCGCGCTGGCGGCTGCCGGCGTGGACGAAATCTGGTGCATCAGCGTCAATGACGCGTTCGTGATGGGCGCCTGGGCGCGCGACCAGAACACCGTGGGCAAGATCCGCATGCTGGGTGACGGCAGTGCCGATTTCACCAAGGCCACCGGGCTGACGCTGGACCTGACGGCCCGCGGCATGGGCCTGCGCAGCAACCGCTATTCCATGCTGGTGCGCGATGGCAAGGTGGTCAGCCTGAACGTCGAAGGCCCAGGCAAGTTCGAGGTCAGCGACGCCGCCACGCTGCTGGCCCAGGCCAAGGGCTGATCAGGTCTGCGCCAGCAGGCGCTCGATCAGCTGGTGCAGCTCGGCGAAGTCGGGCTCCCCGACAAAGCGTTTGACAATCTCCCCCTGCTTGTTCACCAGGTAGGTGGTGGGGGTGAGTTTGACGTCGCCCCAGGCCCTGGCCACCGCACCGGTGTTGTCAATCGCCACCGGGAAGGGCAGCTTGCGCGTCTGGGCGTAGTTCACCACATAGCTGGGCGGGTCGTAGCTCATGGCCACCGCCAGCGTGGTGTAGCCACGGTCTTTGTACTTGTCGTGGGTGGCCATCAGCTTGGGCATCTCGGCCACACAGGTCACGCAGCTGGTGGCCCAGAAATTGACCAGCGTGACCTTGCCTTTCAGATCGGCCGCGGTGCGCTGCGAACCGTCCAGTAGCACAAAGGTGGCTTCAGGGGCCGCACTGGACCCGCTGCCCAGGTAAGCCGCGGCAGCAGCAGCCAGACCGACAGCGGCCACAACGGCATAGACTAGGGGTTTCATCGCAAAGGAATCCTCATGAACCGTCGACAGTTTAACGGGGCCGCCTCCGCCACGCTGGGCGTTTTTGTGATGGCCGCCTACCAGCAAGCCCATGCGGTGAGCCTCGGTGACCTGACCGAGGGTGAGGCCAGCCAGGGCCTGAAACAGGCGCTGGAAAAGGGTGCGCTGGCCGCCGTGGGTTTGCTTGGCAAGACAGATGGATTCCTCGGCAACCCAAAGGTTCGCATTCCGCTGCCGGGTTTTCTCGAAAGCGCGTCAAAAATCCTGAAAACCATGGGCCAGGGCAAACAGGTGGACGAGTTGGTGACGTCGATGAACCGCGCGGCCGAAACCGCCGTGCCCATGGCCAAAAACCTGCTTGTGGGCGCGGTCAAGTCCATGAACGTCAAGGAAGCCAAGAGCATCCTGACCGGGGGTGAGGATTCGGTGACCCGCTTCTTCGCCGAAAAAACCCGCGCGCCCTTGAACACCCAGTTTTTGCCGGTGGTCACCAAAGCCACCGAAAAGGTGGGCATGGCGGAAAAATACAACCGGGTGGCCGGCAAGGCGGCCGGCCTGGGGCTGGTGAAGAAGGACGACGCCAACATCCAGCAGTACGTCACCGGCAAGACCCTGGACGGCCTGTACACCATCATCGGTGACGAGGAAAAGAAGCTGCGCCAGGACCCGGTGGGCAGCGGCAGCGCCTTGCTCAAAAAGGTGTTCGGCGCGCTCAAATGAACAGGGCCGCGTGAACGCGGCCCTGGGTGGGTGGCTTCAGCCGGCGCGGCTCACTCTTCGCTCCACCAGGGCTTGCGGTCGGCGCCGTCCAGCAGCAGCACCTCGGTGTCGTCGGGCAGGGGTGGGAAATCGATCACCAGCACATGGCCCTGGGGCGCTTCTTCCCGGGTGACGCTGGCGCTCATGCGGTGCGCCACCTGGTTGATATGCTGCCAGCCCAGGGTGTTCCGGGCGGCCGGTCGCTCGCCGGGCGTGGCGGCGTCCGGCGGCTGGACCACGGTGGCGGCCAGCACCGGGTGCTCGGGAACGCCAGCCGGCTTGGCCAGGAAGCTGATGGCCTGGCCACTCTCCATGGCCCATTCGATCAGGCTGCGAACCAGTTCGTCGAGCAAGCCCGGATCGGCCACCACATTGACCGGCTTGAGGGTGCAGCGCACACTCACGCCGACCTCGTCACAGATGCCCTCGTAGCTGGCCAGCACGGTTTGCAGCTGTTCGTCCAGCCGCAGCAACTGGTGGGTGCGCGACGTCGCCTGTGACAGCACCTGGCCCAGGCGCTGGGCCCGCTGCGCCAGCGAACGCGCCACATGGATGGCGCGCTGCAGTTCCTGGGCCTGTTCCAGCGACAGGCTGCGGGTGTCTGCAAAAGCATCCACCACCGCCTGCATGGTCGACAAGGGGGGGAGCAGTTCTGAACCGAGCAATTCGGCCAGTGTGGCGGCCGACAGGCTGGGGGCGGCGGTGGTGATGTCAGCGTCCGCTGGGTTTGGCAAATCCATGGATTTTGTCTCCGTGATGAGGGCGGCGGGTCGTCGCCCGCCGATGCTCGGCGAGTGTAGCGGGTTCACTGTCGGGCCATGGCCCGGGGAGACTCAGACCACGCCGTCACGCACCAAGCGGTCGATTTTGGCGTCGTCGTAGTTCAGCAGCCCGGACAGAACCTCGCGGGTGTGCTGCCCCAGCAGCGGCGGCGGGTGGTCATGGCGCACCGGCGTGGCACTCAGCCGCATCGGGCTGGCCACCAGCGGCAGCGCCGGTTGCAGCGGGTGGGACCAGTGGTCCACCATGGACCTGGCCTGCACCTGGGGGTCGGCGAACACCTCGTCCAGCGCATTGATCGGCCCACAGGGCACCTTGGCCGCCTCCAGCGCGGCCAGCCAGTCGGCCTTGCTGCGTTGCCGTAGCACGGCTTCCAGCAGCGGCACCAGCACCTGGCGGTGCTGCACCCGGTCCTGGTTGCGGGCGAAGCGCGGGTCCGCGGCCAGCTCTGGCACGCCAGCCACGGCGCAGAAGCGCTGGAACTGGCCATCGTTGCCCACCGCGACGATGATGTGCTCGGCCCGGGGCTGCCCCGCCACCATCGCCGGCAACACCTCGAACACCTGGTAGGGCACGATGTTGGCGTGGGCATTGCCGGCCCGGCCCGGTGGCACCGGCCGGCCAGCCTGGGCTTCCACCAGGTAGCCGGCCCCCAGATTGGCCAGCATGGCCACCTGCACGTCGAGCAGGGCCAGGTCGATGGCCTGACCCTGGCCGGTGGCTTCGGCATGGCGCAGCGCCGCCAGGATGGCCACGCTGGCGTACATGCCGGTGAACAGGTCCGCCACCGCCACGCCGGCCTTCTGCGGCCCGCCGCCCCGGTCGTCGCGCTCGCCGGTGACACTCATCAGACCGCCCATGCCTTGCACCGCGTAGTCGTAACCGGCGCGGTCGCGGTAAGGGCCGGTCTGGCCAAAGCCGGTGATGCTGCAGTACACCAGCGCCGGGTTCAGCCGCTGCAAGGAGGCGTGGTCCAGCCCGTAGCGGGCCATGTCGCCGACCTTGAAGTTCTCGATGAAGACCTGGCAATGCGGCACCAGGTCGCGGATCATGGCCTGGCCAGCCGGCTGGGCGATGTCGCAGGTGATGGCCCGCTTGTTGCGGTTGGTGCCCAGGAAATAGGCCGCCTCGCGGGTTGGCTGGCCCTGGGCATCGGTCAGAAACGGCGGGCCCCAGCGCCGAGTGTCGTCGCCACCGGCGCCAGGTGCGCCCGGCCGCTCGACCTTGATCACGTCGGCGCCCAGATCGGCCAGGGTCTGGGTGGCCCAGGGGCCGGCGAGCACCCGCGACAGGTCCAGGATGCGCACACCGTCAAGAGCATTCATGAACGCATTTTGACGGCAAACCGATAATCACCCCATGTGCGATCTTCGTCCGTTTCTGCTGGCTGCCGCCGCCACCCTGTTGTGGGCCTGCAGCCCCGCATTCAACTGGCGCGAGGTGCGGGCCGAGCAGGCACCGCTGACGGCCATGTTGCCCTGCAAACCCGACCGCGGCAGCAAAAACCTGCCGCTCGGCGGGGCGCCGACCGAGGTCCACATGATGGGTTGTGAGGCGGGCGGCGCGCTGTTCACGGTGGCGGTGGCCACGCTGCCCCCCGATGCCGACCTGTCGGCCACGCTGGTCCAGTGGAAGCAGGCCTTGCTGGCCACGGCCAAAAGCCCGACCTCCAGCGACCGGCCTTTCGCGCCGGCCGGCGCCATGCCCATGCCGCCGTCGGTGCTGGCGAGTTTCCTTGGTCAGCAAGCCGATGGGTCGCCGGTGCACGGCCAGGTGGCCTTTTTCGCGCAGGGTCGGCAGGTGTTTCAGGCCGCGGTGCTGGCCAAGCAGCCGGTGGCCGAGGCGGCAGAGGTTTTTTTTGCCGGTCTGCGTCTGACGCCGTGACCCGCGTTCTTCTGCCCAAGGGCCGGCCCGCGTGTCAACTTTCATCGGCACAGGCCGATGGACGCCCGCGGTTCATGGCCATAATCTGGTGGACGTTATGAACACCGGCATTCTCATCCTGGCCCATGCGCCGCTGGCCCATGCCCTGAGGGCCTGCGTGCTGCATGTGTTCCCCGACAGCGCCAACGGCGTGGTGGCGGTGGATGTGCAGCCCAATGTGTCGCCCGACGAAACCTTGGCTGCCGCCCGCATCGCGCTGGCCCAGCTGGGCACCGCCCAGGTGCTGGTGCTGACCGACATCTTCGGTGCCACGCCCTGCAACGTGGCGCAGAAACTGGTGGACGGTGCGCGCACCAAGCTGATTGCCGGCGTCAACCTGCCCATGCTGCTGCGCACGGTGAACTACCGCCACGAATCGCTCGATGCGCTGGTCAGCCGCGCGGTGGCCGGCGGCATCCAGGGCGTCATGCTGGTGGCCATCACCGCGCCCCAAAACCAAGCCCGAAGAAAAAATGATCAAGACCACCACGACCATCAGCAATAAGCTGGGTCTGCATGCCCGTGCGTCGGCCAAGCTGACCAAGCTGGCGGGCAGTTTTCCCTGTGACGTGTGGATGAGCAAGGGCGAGCGCCGCATCAATGCCAAGAGCATCATGGGTGTGATGATGCTGGCCGCCGGCCTGGGCTCTAGCGTGGAGATCGAGACCGACGGCGAGTCGGAAGCCCAGGCCATGGAGGCCTTGCTGGCGCTGATTGCCGACAAGTTCGGAGAAGGCGAGTGACCTTCGCCATCCACGGCCTGGCGGTGGCCCGCGGCATCGCCATCGGGCGGGCCGTGATCGTGGCCTCCAGCCGGGTCGACGTGGCCCATTACTTCATCGCCCCGGGCCAGGTCGACGCCGAGATCGACCGGGTGCGGGTGGCGCGCAACCTGGTGATCGAGGAAATCCTGCGCCTGCAGCAGTCGCTCAGCGAGATGCGGGTCAAGGACGCGCCCCACGAGCTGGCGGCGCTGCTCGATGTGCACCTGTTGTTGTTGCAGGACGACGACCTGATCCAGGGCGTCAAGCAATGGGTCAGCGGCCGTTTGTACAACGCCGAATGGGCGCTGACGGCCCAGCTGGAAGTGATCTCGCGCCAGTTCGACGAGATGGAAGACCCTTACCTGCGCGAGCGCAAGGCCGATCTGGAGCAGATCGCCGAGCGGGTGCTGCGGGCCATGAAGGGCGCGCCCTCGGCCCTGGCGCCGCCGCCGGGCACGCGTGAGTCGCGCAAGAAATCCTCGCAGGAACTGCTGCTGGACGACACCATCGACGTGCCGCTGATCCTGATCGCGCACGACTTGTCGCCGGCCGACATGCTGCAGTTCAAGCAGAGCGTGTTTGCCGGCTTCGTGACCGATGTCGGCGGCAAGACCTCGCACACCGCCATCGTGGCGCGCAGCATGGACATCCCGGCCGTGGTGGGAGCGCGCAGCGCCAGCCAGCTGGTGCGCCAGGACGATTGGGTCATCATCGACGGCGATGCCGGCGTGGTCATCGTCGACCCGTCGCCCATCATCCTGGCCGAATACGGTTTCAAGCAACGCCAGGGGGAGCTGGAGCGCGAGCGCCTGACGCGGCTGCGCTACACACCGGCGGTGACGCTGGACGACCAGAAGGTGGAGCTGCTGGCCAACATCGAAATGCCCGACGACGCCCCGGCCGCGGTGAGCGCCGGCGCGGTGGGCGTGGGCCTGTTCCGCAGCGAATTCCTGTTCATGGGGCGGCAAGGCCAGTTGCCCGGCGAAGAGGAGCAGTACCAGGCTTACCGGCGGGCGATCGAGGGCATGCAAGGCCTGCCGGTCACCATCCGCACCGTGGACGTCGGGGCCGACAAGCCGCTGGCCAAGGCCGGCGAGCGCGGCTACCGCGACGACGCCCACCTGAACCCGGCCCTGGGGCTGCGCGCCATCCGCTGGAGCCTGGCCGACCCGGCGATGTTTTTGACCCAGCTGCGGGCGGTGCTGCGGGCGGCTGCCCATGGCCAGGTGAACCTGCTGTTCCCCATGCTGGGCAATGCCCGCGAGATCCGGCAAACCCTGGCGCTGGTGGACGTGGCCCGCGCCGAGCTGGACCAGCGTGGCGTGGCCCATGGGGCCGTGAGCCTGGGCGCGATGATCGAGGTGCCGGCGGCGGCCCTCAACGTCAAGCTGTTCCTGCGCTACTTCGACTTTCTGTCCATTGGCACCAACGACCTGATCCAGTACACCCTGGCCATCGACCGGGCCGACGAGTCGGTGGCCCATTTGTACGACCCCACCCACCCGGCGGTGCTGCGCCTGGTGGCCGACACCATTGCCGAGTGCAACGCCCAGGGCAAGGGCGTCAGTGTGTGTGGCGAAATGGCCGGCGACGTGGGGCTGACCCGCTTGCTGCTGGGCATGGGCCTGCGCAGCTTTTCCATGCACCCGGCGCAGATTCTGGCGGTCAAGCAGCAGGTGCTGCGGGCCGACACCGCCAAGCTCAAACTGTGGGCCCAGCAGGTGATGGCGGCCGACGAGCCGGCCGAGCTGCTGGCCTGAGGGCGCCGTCAGCCACCCAGAAAAAAGGGCACCCGAGGGTGCCCTTTGCCGTTGGCTGTCCGGGTGGACAGCGTCAGAACGCGTACTTGGTGCCCACGCTGAAGGTGTGGACCGGTTCGCCCTCGAACTTGGTGTAACGGTAGTCGCCGGTCAGGCTCAGTGCCGGTGCCAGCGGGTAGTCCACGCCGGCGCCCAGGTAGAGGCGGTTGCGGTCGACCTTGACGCCGTTGACCTTGCTTTCCAGGTTGACCACACCGGCCTTGAACCGGCCGGTCAATTCCGGCGTCAGCGGGTAGCTGGCCACCAGGCCGGCATAGGCGCCGCGCAGCTTGATGCCCTGGTCTTTGCCCAGGCTGTCGGCACCGAATTCAACGGCCAGGCTGGGGTCGATCTTGTAACCCAGGGCCAGGCCCAGGCCTTGGTCGCTGTACTTCACCTTGGTGCCACTGCCGTTGTCCAGCTTGGCGCGGGCCATGTTGAGTTTCGCTTCGAAATACAGGCCATTCACTTGGCTGCTCTGGGCGCTGGCGGTGCCGGCCAAACCGAGAGCCAAGGCCAGTGCGGTGGCGGTCAATCCATGGTGCATGTGTGTGCGTGGAACCTGGGCTTGCACCCAGTCAGGGACAGCGCCTGCCTCCACTCCTTTCGGTTCTGTGCTGTCGGGTGGGCGCCACGGATCCCGCAGGGGCCCGCTGGCATTGGGCCGGATTCTAGGGAGTCTGTCTCGCCGAGGCCAGCGGCAGTTTGTAAAGTGGCCCGACTCAGCCCGGCACACCGGCCGCGTGGGCCTGCTGGTCGGCATGGTAGGAGCTGCGCACCATCGCCCCCACCGCGGCATGGCTGAAGCCCATCTCGTAGGCCTTGGCCTCGAACATCTTGAAGGTGTCGGGGTGGACGTAGCGGCGCACCGGCAGGTGGCTGTTGCTGGGGGCCAGGTACTGGCCGATGGTCAGCATGTCGATGCCGTGGTCACGCATGTCCTGCATGGTGGCCAGGATCTCGTCGTCGGTTTCGCCCAGGCCCACCATCAGCCCGCTCTTGGTGGGCACGCCGGGGTGCAAGGCCTTGAACTTCTTCAGCAGGTTCAGGCTGAAGGCGTAGTCGCTGCCGGGCCGGGCCTCCTTGTAGAGCCGGGGCACGGTTTCCATGTTGTGGTTCATCACATCGGGCGGCGCGGCCTTGAGGATCTCCAGCGCCCGGTCGTCGCGGCCCCGGAAGTCGGGCACCAGGATCTCGATCTGGGTGCCGGGCGAGAGCTCGCGGGTGCGGCGGATGCAATCCACAAAATGCTGGCTGCCGCCGTCGCGCAGGTCGTCGCGGTCCACGCTGGTGATCACCACGTACTTGAGTTTCAGCGCGGCGATGGTCTGGGCCAGGTTTTCCGGCTCGTTGGCGTCCAGCGGGTCGGGCCGGCCATGGCCGACGTCGCAGAAGGGGCAGCGGCGGGTGCATTTGTCACCCATGATCATGAAGGTGGCCGTGCCCTTGCCGAAGCATTCACCGATGTTGGGGCAGGAGGCCTCCTCGCACACGGTGACCAGCTTGTTCTTGCGCAGGATGTCCTTGATCTCGTAGAACCGGGTGGTGGGTGAACCGGCCCGCACACGAATCCAGTCGGGCTTTTTCAGCACCTCGGCCTGTTGCACCTTGACCGGGATGCGTGACAGTTTGGCCGCGGCCTTTTGTTTGGCCGACGGGTCGTAGCTGTCGGTGGATTGCACGTCCCGAACCACGGGGCGGGAGACTTCGGGGCGGCTCATCAGGGGCTCTCTTTCGGCTCAGGGGGCAAGGCAGTGCACAAGCTTGTGGCTCAGCACCTCGGCGGCCTCACCCCAGGTGGTGGAGACCCCGATTGTAGAAAGGTCCACTGTCTGCAGGCCGGCGTAGCCGCAGGGGTGGATGCGTGAGAAGGGTGCCAGGTCCATGGCCACATTGAGGGCCACGCCGTGGTAGGTGCAGTGCCGGCTGACCTTGATGCCCAGTGCGGCGATCTTGCCCAGGCCGGCAAAGGGTGCTGCGTCGGAGGTGCTGGTGCGCAGCATGGCGTGGGACGCCGGGTCATCCAGCCGCACGTAGATGCCGGGCGCACCCCGCACGCGGTGGCCGGTTACGCCAAAGTGGGCCAGGGTGCGCAGCACCGCGTCTTCCACCCGGTACACATACTCCTTGACGAAGTAGCCGGTCCGGCGCAGGTCCAGCAGCGGGTAGGCCACCACCTGGCCGGGACCGTGGTAGGTGACCTGGCCGCCGCGGTCGGTGCTGACCACCGGAATGTCGCCTGGCGCCAGCAGATGGCTGGCCTGGCCGGCCAGGCCCTGGGTGAAGACCGGCGGGTGCTCGCACAGCCACAGCTCGTCGGGGGTGTCGGCGGTGCGCTGGGCGGTGAAGGCCTGCATCGCGGCATAGGCCTCGGCGTGGGGCACATGACCCCAGTGCCGCATCAGCACTTCCATCGCCGCGCTTACAAGACCACCCGCACCATGGGGTGGGTGCTGAGCGTGCGGTACAGCTCGTCCAGCTGCTCGCGCGAGGTGGCGGTCACTGTGATGGTGACGCCCAGGTACTTGCCGGCCTTGCTGTCGCGCAGTTCGATGGTGGAGGCGTCAAAGGCCGGGTCGAACTGCCGGGCGATGGACGCCACCGCATTCACAAAGCCCTCCACGTTGGTGCCCATGACTTTGATGGGGAAGGGGCAGGGGTAGTCGATCAGCGACTCGGCGCGCTCGGGGGGTGGGGTGGGGGTGTTCATGGCGCGGTGGCTCAGCGGGTGGCGGTCGAAGGGAAGATTTTGCCGGTGGCGGCGGTGCGGGGTGCGGTTCGAAGGGCCAGGGGGCGGGTTTCGCCGATGGCCATGACATCGAATGCCGCGTCGGCAATGCCTTGGCGGCGGCGCTCGGCGGCCAGGTCTTTGGGTGGCTGGTCCAGGGCTTCGTCGCTCAGCTTGAAGGTGCCCCAGTGCACGCCAATGCTGCGTTTGGCGCCCAGGTCCTTGTGCACCATCACCGCCTCGCGGGGGTTGATGTGCTGGTCTTTCATGAACCAGTGGGGCTCATAAGCGCCGATGGCGATCAAGGCCAGGTCAAAGCCTCCGTCGCGCTGGCGGTCGGCAAAGCGCTCGCGGGTGCGGACGAAGTCGCCGCTGTAACCGGTGTCGCCGCTGAAATACCACTGGAAGTCGCGGTGAAACACCGCCCAGCCACCCCACAGGCTGCGGTTGCGGTCGCTCCAGCTGCGGCCCGACCAGTGCTGGACTGGGGTCAGGAAAAATTCGGTGTCGCCCACCCGGTGCGATTGCCACCAGTCCAGTGCCACCACGTGGCGTATGCCCAGGTCTTGCAGCCAGGCCTCAACCCCCAGCGGCACAAGAAACAGCGGCGGGCCACCGGCCTGGGCGGCGAGGGCCACCACGCTGGCTTGGTCCAGGTGGTCAAAGTGGTTGTGCGACACCACCACCACGTCCACGTGGGGCAGATCGGCCAGCGCAATGCCAGGCGGCTGCAGGCGTTGGGGGCCGATGAAGGAAACCGGCGAGGCGCGTTGGCTGAACATCGGGTCGGTCAACACGGTCAGGCCACCGGCCTGCACCAGGGTGGTGGCATGGCCTATCCAGGTCACGGAGGGCGGCGCAGCGGGTCCGCCTCGGGTCTGGCGGCGCAGCCCTGCCAGGTCGGGTGCCGCGGTGGGGGTGGGGGGGGCGGCTGGGGTGTCACCAAACAACTGGCGTTCGGAGAGCCAGCGGGCCAGGTCGCCGAGCGATTTGCTGACGGTGCCGATGTCGTTGTTGCGAAAGCCGGTGGCGGTGTGGTGCGGACGCTCGGGGGCCTCGTAGGGGTTGGGGGTGCTGCAGCCTGCCAGCAGCAAAATCAGGCCACAGCCCAGCCACAGGTGGCGGCGCAGGTTGCGAGAAAGCGACAGTGTCATCGTGCGCCGGGTGCGGGTGAAGTTCGGTGGTGGGGTGGCGCCGGTCTCGCTGGCGACACACCCTGATACAGTTGCGGGCGGCGTGTGAAACAACGCCGAATCCGATTGTCCGACATGGGCCGAGTCTCTGCCTCTGTGCGGCCTTCGCGCGCAGTCGTGGGGCCATTGTGGAGATTTCCACGGGTTTCTACGTATAATCAGAGGCTGCGCAAAAAAGTTCCCAAGCAACCAAGGCGTATTCAAGGGATGTCACAAATCTCCTCACGCCATGAAGACGGTGCCGACGACTACGGACTGGGCGAAGCCCCGCCGTTGACGGCGGAGCAAGTCAAAACGCTGCGCGCCACGCAGCCCCAGCTTTCGCCCTGGCGAGTGCTTGGTTGGCAGGTGGTGGCGGGTGTGCTGGTTTCAAGTGCGGCCTGGCTGATCACCCGGCAGGCGGTGGTGGCTTGGTCGGCGGCTTACGGGGCCTTGGCGGTGATTTTGCCCGGGGCCCTGTTTGCGCGAGGTTTGACGGGGCGTTTCTCTTCAATCAACCCAGGCACGGCTGTGTTCGGGTTCTTTTTGTGGGAAATGGCCAAGATCGCCTTGTCGGTGGCCATGCTGGTGGCTGCGCCAAGGTGGGTTGTGCCGCTGAGCTGGCCGGCGTTGCTGGTGGGCCTGGTGGTGACGATGAAGGTGTATTGGGTGGCCATGGTGGTTGCACCCAAAAAGTTGAAACAGACAAACGAGTAAACAGATGTCTTCTGGAACCGGACCTACAGCAGGTGAATACATCATTCACCACCTGACGCACCTGCAAACGCAGGCGCCGAAGTCGGTGGCTGATTTTTCAGTCTTCAACCTCGACTCTTTGTTCTTCACCATCACCCTGGGGGTGTTGGGTTGCTGGCTGCTCTGGCTGGCAGCGCGCAAAGCCACCTCGGGTGTGCCCGGTCGCTTCCAGGCGGCGGTGGAGTTGCTGGTCGAGATGGTCGACTCCCAGGCCAAGGGCATCGTGCACAACGCCAACAGCCGCAAGCTGGTGGCCCCGTTGGCGCTGGTGGTGTTTGTCTGGATTTTCCTGCTCAACGCCATGGACTTGCTGCCGGTGGACCTGTTGCCCCTGATCTGGGAAGCCATCTACGGCGCCGCTGGCCATGACCCGCACCACGCCTACTTGCGTGTCGTGCCCACCGCCGATTTGTCGGTGAGCATGGGTCTGTCGGTGTCGGTTCTGGTGGTCTGCCTGGTTTACAACGTCAAGATCAAGGGTGTCGGCGGTTGGGCGCACGAGCTGGTGACGGCGCCGTTCGGCACCAGCAAGAACCCGGTGTTCGCGCTGATCCTCGGTGTGTTGAACCTGTCCATGCAGATGATCGAATTCATCGCCAAGACCGTGTCGCATGGCATGCGGTTGTTCGGCAACATGTACGCCGGCGAACTGATTTTCTTGCTCATCGCCCTGATGGGTGGTGCCTGGTCGCTGAGCGCCACCGGCATCGGCCTGGCCATCGGCCACATCATTGCCGGCACCGCCTGGGCTATTTTCCACATCCTGATCATCACGCTACAAGCCTTCGTGTTCATGATGTTGACCCTGGTGTACATCGGCCAGGCGCATGACGCTCACTGAGCGCAAACCCTTTCCCTTTCCGTTTTCTTTTTTCGTTAACCAAAGTCCTCTAGGAGTCATCATGGAAGTTATCAGCTTTGTCGCACTGGCCGCCGGCCTGATCATTGGTCTGGGCGCTGTGGGCGCTTGTATCGGTATCGGCATCATGGGCAGCAAGTACCTCGAATCCGCTGCACGCCAGCCCGAGCTGATGGGCGAACTGCAAACCAAGATGTTCCTGCTGGCCGGTCTGATCGACGCGGCTTTCATTATCGGTACCGGTATCGCCCTGTGGTTCGCCACGGCCAACCCGTTCCTGGCCCAAATCGCCAACCTGCCGAAGTAATTTTTCGCCGGATTAACGAAATTCATTCCCTGGTGGGGCGCGCAGCGCACCCCGGGGGTAAGGATGAAAAGTGAGCATTACCGGTACCCTGATCATTCAGATGATCGTGTTCCTGATTCTGGTCGGGTTCACGATGAAGTTCGTGTGGCCGCCCATCGCTGCCGCCCTGGACGAACGCGCCAAAAAGATCGCGGACGGCCTGGCCGCGGCGGACAAGGCCAAGTCGGAACTGTCGGCTGCCAACAACCGCGTCGAAGCCGAACTGGCCAAGTCGCGCACCGAGTCAGCGGCACGCCTGGCTGATGCCGAGCGCCGCGCGCAGGTCATCATCGAAGAAGCCAAGGCCCGTGCCACGGAAGAAGGCAACAAGATCGTGGCTGCGGCCAAGGTCGAGGCCGAACAGCAGTCCATCAAGGCCCGCGAAACCCTGCGCGAGCAGGTGGCTGCGCTGGCTGTCAAGGGTGCCGAACAAATCCTGCGCAAAGAGGTCAACGCCTCGGTGCACGCCGATTTGCTGGGCCGCCTGAAGACCGAGCTGTAAAGGTAGACCATGGCCGAAATCGCCACCATCGCCCGCCCTTACGCCGAAGCCCTGTTCCAATCCGCCAAGGCCGATCTGTCGGGCGCGGCCACCTGGCTCGACCCGTTGGCTGCCCTGGCGGCCGACGCCCAGCTGCAGCAGTTTGCCGACAGCCCCAAGGTCAGCTCGGCCCAGGTGTTCGACGTCATCGTCGGCGCTTCCGGGTTGTCTTTGTCCGAGCATGCGAAGAACTTTCTGCGCACCGTGATCGACAACGGCCGCCTGGTGGCCTTGCCCGAGATCGCTGCCCAGTTCCGCGCGCTGAAGAACGCCCAGAGCGGCTCGTCGGATGCCACGGTCTACAGCGCCTATCCCATTGATGGGGCGGCCCTGGCCGACGTGGCGCAAACCCTGGAAAAGCGCTTTGGGCGCAAGCTCAATGTGGCAGTGGCGCTGGAGCCGGCCCTGATCGGCGGCATCCGCGTGGTGGTTGGCGATGAGGTGCTCGACACGTCCGTCAAAGCCCGTCTTGAACAAATGAAAGTGGCCCTGACCGCCTGAGGGTGGTGTGGGTCTGTTGGTAATTTAAAGAAAGAAGGAAAGAGTCATGCAACTCAATCCCGCAGAAATTTCTGAACTGATCAAGAGCCGGATTGAGGGGCTGTCTGCCAGCGCCGACATTCGCAATCAGGGTACCGTGGTCTCCGTGACCGACGGCATCGTGCGCGTCCACGGCCTGTCCGATGTGATGCAGGGCGAAATGCTGGAATTCCCCGCCACCAAGGACGGCCAGCCGACCTTTGGTCTGGCCCTGAACCTCGAGCGCGACTCCGTCGGCGCCGTGATCTTGGGTGAGTACGAGCACATCTCCGAAGGCGACACGGTCAAGTGCACCGGCCGCATTCTGGAAGTGCCGGTGGGTCGCGAACTGATTGGCCGCGTGGTCAACGCGCTGGGTCAGCCGATCGACGGCAAGGGCCCGATCAACGCCAAGATGACCGACGTGATCGAAAAGGTCGCTCCCGGCGTGATCGCGCGTAAATCGGTGGACCAGCCGGTGCAGACCGGCCTGAAGTCGATCGACTCCATGGTGCCCGTGGGCCGTGGCCAGCGCGAGCTGATCATTGGCGACCGCCAGACCGGCAAGACCGCTGTGGCGATCGACGCGATCATCAACCAGAAGGGTCAGAACATGACCTGCGTCTACGTTGCGATCGGCCAGAAGGCTTCGTCGATCAAGAACGTGGTGCGCGCGCTGGAACAAGCCGGCGCGATGGAATACACCATCGTCGTGGCCGCTTCCGCTTCTGAATCGGCTGCCATGCAGTTCGTGTCGGCCTACTCCGGCTGCACCATGGGCGAGTACTTCCGCGACCGCGGCGAAGACGCGCTGATCGTGTACGACGACCTGTCCAAGCAGGCCGTGGCCTACCGCCAAGTGTCGCTGCTGCTGCGCCGCCCGCCAGGCCGCGAAGCCTACCCTGGCGACGTGTTCTATCTCCACAGCCGTCTGCTGGAGCGTGCCGCTCGCGTGAACGCCGACTACGTCGAAGCCTTCACCAAGGGTGAAGTCAAGGGCAAGACCGGTTCGCTGACCGCCCTGCCCATCATCGAAACGCAGGCCGGTGACGTGTCCGCTTTCGTACCGACCAACGTGATCTCGATCACCGACGGCCAGATCTTCCTGGAAACCAGCCTGTTCAACGCCGGTATCCGCCCCGCCATCAACGCCGGTATCTCGGTGTCGCGCGTCGGTGGTGCAGCCCAGACCAAGCTGATCAAGAGCCTGTCCGGCGGTATCCGTACCGACCTGGCCCAGTACCGTGAACTGGCTGCGTTCGCGCAGTTTGCTTCCGACCTGGACGAAGCCACCCGCAAGCAGCTGGACCGCGGTGCCCGCGTGACCGAGCTGCTGAAGCAGGCTCAGTACAGCCCGCTGTCCATCGCCCTGATGGGTGCGACGCTGTTTGCTGTGAACAAGGGTTTCATGGACGACGTGGACGTCAAGAAGATCCTGTCGTTCGAGCACGGCCTGCACGCCTACCTGAAAGACAAGCACGCTGCACTGCTGGCCAAGCTGGACAAAGACAAGGCCATGGACAAGGATGCCGAAGCCGAATTGACCGCTGCCATTGGCGCGTTCAAGAAGTCTTTCGCCTAATTTCCTAGCAGGAGCCCGTTATGGCAGCAGGCAAGGAAATACGCGGCAAGATCAAATCGGTGGAGAACACCAAGAAGATCACCAAAGCCATGGAAATGGTGGCCGCGTCCAAAATGCGCAAGGCGCAGGAGCGCATGCGTTCGGCCCGGCCTTACAGCGACAAGGTCCGCAACATTGCGGCCAACCTCGGCAAGGCCAACCCGGAGTACACGCACGCCTTCATGAAGACCAACGACGCCAAGTCGGTGGGCTTCATCGTGGTGACCACCGACAAGGGCCTGTGTGGCGGCATGAACACCAACGTGTTGCGTGCGGTCACCAACAAGCTGCGCGACTTCCAAAACGAAGGCGTGTCGGCCCAGGCCGTGGCCATTGGCAACAAGGGCCTCGGTTTTCTGAACCGGGTCGGCGCCAAGGTCGTGTCGCATGTGACGCAACTCGGTGACACGCCGCACCTCGACAAGCTGATCGGCCCCGTCAAGGTGCTGCTCGACGCTTACGTCAAGGGCGAAGTCAGCGCGGTCTACCTGAGCTACACCCGCTTCATCAACACGATGAAGCAGGAGCCGGTGGTGGAGCAGTTGCTGCCCCTGTCGGCTGCCAAGATGGAAGCGGAAGCCCAGGCCGGTGGCGGTGAGCACGGCTGGGACTACATCTATGAGCCCGATGCCCAGTCCGTCATTGACGAATTGCTGGTGCGCTACGTCGAGGCACTGGTCTACCAGGCGGTGGCCGAGAACATGGCGTCCGAGCAATCGGCCCGGATGGTGGCCATGAAGGCCGCCACCGACAACGCCGGCAGCGTCATCGGTGAGCTGAAGCTGGTCTACAACAAAACGCGTCAGGCAGCGATCACGAAAGAACTTTCGGAGATCGTGGCAGGCGCCGCGGCGGTTTAATTTAATTGGAGCAACAAATGGCTCAAGTTCAAGGCAAGATTGTTCAATGTATCGGCGCCGTGGTGGACGTCGAATTCCCGCGCGACCAGATGCCCCGCATCTATGACGCACTGAAGATGGACGGCTCGACGCTGACCCTCGAAGTGCAGCAGCAGCTCGGCGACGGCATTGTCCGTACCATTGCGCTGGGTTCGTCGGACGGCCTGCGCCGCGGCAACATGGTGTACAACACCAACAACCCCATCACCGTGCCCGTGGGCAAGGCCACACTGGGCCGCATCATGGACGTGCTGGGCAGCCCGATCGACGAGCGCGGCCCGGTGTCGGCTTCCCTGTCCGCTTCCATTCACCGCAAGGCCCCGGCCTACGACGAACTGAGCCCCTCGCAAGAGCTGCTGGAAACCGGCATCAAGGTGATTGACCTGGTGTGTCCGTTCGCCAAGGGCGGCAAGGTGGGTCTGTTCGGTGGCGCCGGTGTGGGCAAGACCGTGAACATGATGGAACTCATCAACAACATCGCCAAGGCCCACAGCGGTCTGTCGGTGTTCGCCGGTGTGGGCGAACGTACCCGCGAAGGCAACGACTTCTATCACGAAATGGCCGATTCCGGCGTGGTGAACCTCGAGAAGCTCGAAGAGTCCAAGGTCGCCATGGTCTACGGTCAGATGAACGAGCCCCCAGGCAACCGTCTGCGCGTGGCGCTGACCGGCCTGACCATCGCCGAATCCTTCCGCGACGAAGGCAAGGATGTGCTGTTCTTCGTGGACAACATCTACCGCTACACGCTGGCCGGTACCGAAGTGTCCGCTCTGCTGGGCCGCATGCCTTCCGCCGTGGGCTACCAGCCGACGCTGGCCGAAGAAATGGGTCGTCTGCAAGAGCGCATCACCTCGACCAAGGTGGGCTCGATCACCTCCATCCAGGCCGTTTACGTGCCTGCAGATGACTTGACCGACCCGTCGCCTGCCACCACCTTCGCCCACTTGGACTCCACCGTGGTGCTGTCGCGTGACATTGCCGCCCTGGGTATCTACCCCGCTGTGGACCCGCTGGACTCCACCAGCCGCCAGCTGGACCCGCTGGTTGTCGGTGAAGAGCATTACTCGGTGGCCCGCGCCGTGCAAGGCACGCTGCAGCGCTACAAGGAACTGCGCGACATCATCGCGATTCTGGGCATGGACGAACTGGCACCGGAAGACAAGCTGGCCGTGGCCCGTGCCCGCAAGATCCAGCGTTTCCTGTCGCAGCCTTTCCACGTGGCCGAAGTGTTCACCGGCTCGCCCGGCAAGTACGTGCCGCTGTCGGAAACCATCCGCGGCTTCAAGATGATTGCCAACGGCGAGTGCGATCACCTGCCCGAGCAGGCGTTCTACATGGTCGGCACGATCGACGAAGCGTTCGAGAAGGCCAAGAAGGTCTAAGCCATGAACACCATCCACGTCGATGTTGTCAGCGCCGAGGAGTCCATCTTCTCGGGCGAGGCCCGGTTTGTGGCTTTGCCCGGTGAAGCGGGTGAACTGGGCATCTACCCGCGTCACACGCCGCTGATCACCCGTATCCGCCCTGGCTCGGTGCGGATCGAGAAGGCCGACGGCAGCGAGGAGTTCGTGTTCGTGGCCGGTGGCATTCTGGAAGTGCAGCCCAACCACGTGACCGTGCTGTCCGACACCGCCATCCGCGGCAAGGACCTCGACGACGAGAAGGCCAACGCCGCCAAGGCCGCAGCCGAAGAGGCGCTGAAGAACGCCAAGAGCGACCTGGACCTGGCCAAGGCCCAGTCCGAGCTGGCCGTCATGGCCGCCCAGATTGCCGCCCTGCGCAAGTACCGCCAGAAGAAATAAGCCAGCCCTGCTGGCACCAGACAAAAGGCCCGACGGGAAACCGTCGGGCCTTTTGCATTGCTGCGGGGGGATGCCTTGCTCAGTGGGCCTGCAGGTTGTTGCGCAACCGGGCGATGGACTGCCCATGCAGCTGGCACACGCGCGATTCGGTCACACCCAGCACCACTGCGATTTCCTTCAGCTTCATGTCGTGTTCGTAGTACATGCTCATCACGTACTGTTCGCGTTTGGGCAGCACCTGAATGGCCGCCGCCAGCGCGCTGTGCTTGCGGCTGGTGCCGAGCTGGCGCATCGGGTCGGCCTCCATGTCCCCGGCGTGGCGATCAAGGAACTCGTCACCTTCGCTGGCCGACGACACCAGGTCTTCCAGGTACACCAGTTGCACGCCGCGGGCCTTGGACAACAGTTGCCGGTACTCGCGCAGGCTCAGCTGCATGGCCTCGGCGATCTCGGCCTCCGAAGGCGCATGGCCCAGGCTTTGTTCCAGTTTGTGCACCACGCGGTCGATGTCCTTCTGGCTGCGCCGCGCACCGCGTGAGGCCCAGTCCACGCCGCGCAACTCGTCCAGCATCGCGCCCTGAATGCGCTGCGCCGCAAAGGTCTCAAACTGCACACCTTGGGACGCGTCGAAGCGCGACAGCGCTTCGGTGAGGCCGATCATGCCGACTTGCACCAGGTCGTCCAGTTCCACACTGGGCGGCAACCGAACAATCATCCGGTGGGCGAGCTTGCGCACCAGCGGGCTGTAAAGCCGAATCAGCGCGTTGTGCTCGATTTGTGTTTTGTTGGACGGCATGGTCAGGCAACCCATCGTTCGGCCGCTCAGCAAATGGCGGCCGTCGTGCGGCCAGAGGTCGGGGCGGGGGTGCGGAGCCGCAGGCGAGGAATACAGGGGCAGTGCATCACAACTTTCATGTCGGGTCTGTGGCCATCCGGGGGTGGTGTGCCGTGCGCTGGACACCGGCGACGGCATGAAAGCAAGTTTGACAGTCGCCTCCCTCGGCATTGCCCCAAAGAGCCAGGGAAAGCCCGGCTTAATTGCCCATTGCCCTGGCGGCCTTGGGCGGAAGAAAAGAAATTCTTTGAAGGTGAGGGCCGCGTCCGGCGAACCTGGCTTCTGGCTGAGAATGGCGTCGTAAAATAGCCAAAATACAATGGGTCCGCCCCTGTAGCGCACGCAAAAAAGCTGAAAATGCAGGGGCTGGGCGTATACTTTTGTATCAATCTGCGTTGCAGGCAACTTTTCTAAAAACTGAGGATGGTCCCGACATGAAATTTCTTATCGCATCACTGAGCGTGGCTGCGCTGCTGTTGGCTGGCTGTGCATCGACTCCCCCCAAGGGCGAGGAAGTTTCCGTTTACTACTACGGCAACCGTGCGCCCAGTGCCTCCGCAGGCAGTGGCGCTGGCGGCGACGGCGCGGGTTCCCAGGCCATTGCCACGGCCCGCCCGGCCGCGGTGACCGCGGTCGCACCGACCGACGGCGCTGGCCCTCCCGGCGTGCCTACCGTGGTGTACTTTGACTACGACAGCTTCGTGGTCAAGCCAGAATTCACCGGTGTCGTGCAGTCCCATGGCAAGTTCCTGATCGCCAACCGCGATCGCAAGGTGCTGATCGAAGGCAACACCGACCAGCGCGGTGGCCGTGAATACAACCTGGCCCTGGGTCAGAAGCGTGCCGAGGCTGTGCGCAAGTCGCTGGTGTTGCAAGGCGTGGCCGACAACCAGGTGGAAGCCGTCAGCCTGGGCGCTGAAAAGCCCGCCTCGACCGAGCTGACCGAAAAGGGTTATGCCCTGAACCGTCGCGCCGAATTCCGTTACCGCTGAGCATTCGCTTCGGCGAAGGCGAATCACCAAGCCGTCCCAGCGCAAGCTGGGGCGGCTTTTTCTTTGGCTGGCGTCAAAAAGGGGATGGGCAAAACGCCAACGGGCCCTCGTGAGGGCCCGTTGGGGATGCTGGCAAACCCGCTGGCCTTGGCCAGTGGGCGCGGTGTCAGTGCAGGTGGATGGAGCCGAGCGACTGGCCCTTGCCTGCCCGTGCCGGTGGGTTGCACAGGCCACACACGTAGTGCTTGGCGTTCTCGTAGGGTTCGCTGACGAAGAGACCGCTGCAATGCTTGCACTTGGTCATGGTCAGCATGCCGTTGTCGACGAACTTCATCAGACGCCAGGCGCGGGTGATGGACAGCAGCGGTTCCACATCGCAGGCCTTCATCTGCTCGCAGTACAGCGAGTAGGCCTTGATCACTGAATCAATCTCTTCCAGGTCGCTGGTCTTGGAGATGTACTCGTGGATGTTCAGAAACAGCGAGGCGTGGATGTTGGGCTGCCAGGTCAGGAACCAGTCGGTCGAGAACGGGAGCTGGCCCTTGGACGGTGACTTGCCCGACACTTCCTTGTACAGGCGCAGCAGGCGCTCGTAAGACAGGCTGGTTTCGGTTTCCAGGACTTGCAGGCGCGCGCCGAGTTGAATCAGGGTCACGGCACGTTCAATTTGCCGGGTTTCATTGAGAATGCTTTTGGCGATCATGGCGGGTACTCCTGGAATGTCCTGTGTCGGGTGGCTGGTGCAGCAACCGGTCTCTTACATGGCTTCTTTGAAATTGCCAGCCATCAGAATGTTGGCGTGCAAGCGGGCCGTTTGGCTGTTTGACGACTTGCCGAGGTTTTGCTGGGTCAGCAGGTTCCACACGGTGGTGTCGTCCATGCGGAAGCGGCACAGCAGGGTGTTGACCGAGGCCACCTTCATCAACTGGGCCGGCGACAGGCCGACGATGGTGTTGGCGGTGTCTTCCGAGATGCCCAGGCGGAACAGCGCGTTGACCTTGTCCTGGCGGATGAGGCGCTGGGCCAGCATCAGGTAAGACATGTTGGTCTCACGGATGTCTTCAAGGATTTGGTCGTCTTGTTGCATGGTGTCACTCCAGTCAGAAACTATCGGGAAATTTGCCGCTTTTCTGCAAATCAGAGGGTTTGAAAATCTGTTTGCGATGGATGAATTGTGAAGTGGGGGGCGGGGTTCTTGAGTTAGCAAACGGCTGTTTCAACTGTCCATTTCCACCGCATGCCGTGTCTGGAAAATTCCTACACAACTAATGCCGGAATTCGATCGGAAATGCCGAAAAGCGGAAATAGTCGAGGTTTCACGGCGGTGAAGCCGGGGCAATCCATGCTAGATCGGCCCGAAGGGGTGGGCCTGCGCCCGGAAGCGGGGGAACGGCGGTGACGAAATCCGCCCCGAGGGGGCGTGCCGCGGGCCTAGACCAGGCCGTTGCGGATGGCGTAAACCGTGAGTTCGGCGTTGTTGGAGAGCTTGAGCTTCTCCAGCACCCGGGCCCGGTAGACGCTGACGGTCTTGGGGCTGAGCATCAGCTCATCGGCAATGTCCGACAAGCGTTTGCCCGAGGCGATTTTCAGCAGCGTCTGCATCTCGCGGTCGGACAAGGTGTTGTGCGGCGCTTCGGTGGGCTCGTTGGTCAGGCTGTCCACCAGCATCTGCGCGATTTCGGGTGTCACGTACTTGCGGCCCAGCGACACCACCCGCACCGCATTGATCAGCAGCAGCGGGTCGCCGGCCTTGTTGACGTAGCCCGACGCGCCGGCCCGCAGGCTGCGGATGGCGTACTGGTCTTCCGGGTACATCGAGACCATCAAGACCTTGATCGGCGAGCCCTCGGCCTTCAGTGTGGTGAGCACATCCAGGCCATCGCGGCCCGGCAGGTTGATGTCGAGCAGCAGCACATCGCAAGGCGTGTTGCGCAACACCTCGCGCAGCTCGGCGTAGTCGCCGGCCTCGCCCACCACCTGGATGTCCACCGCCTCGCTGATGGTGTCGCGGATGCCTCGCCGCACCAGCGCGTGGTCGTCACACAGCACGACGCGGATCATGCGCCCCCCTTGCCATTGGCAAAGAAGTCCGGGTCGACCAGCGGCACCGACAGAATCACCGCCGTGCCCTGCGGGCTGGTGCTCACGTCCACCCAGCCGCCCACCGTCTGCGCCCGCTCGTGCAGGCCGCGGATGCCGAAGGATTTGGGCTTGGCCAGGTCGGCGTCGTCCAGGCCTTTGCCGTTGTCGCTGATTTCCAGCGACAACACGCCGGTGTCGGGTGTCATGTGCAAAGTGACCTCGGTTGCATGGGCGTGTTTCACCACGTTGTTCAGCGCTTCCTGCGCGGTGCGGTAGGCCACTTGCTGCACCTCGTCGGGCAGGCTGATCTGGGGCTGGGTGGTGTGGAACACAGTGCGTATGCCGGTGCGCTTCTCGAAGGTGCGGGCCAGCCACTCGATGGCATGGACCAGGCCCTGGTCGAGCACCGCCGGCCGCAGGTTGACCATGATGCGCTGGGTCGACTGGATGGCCTGGTCAATGGTCTCCAGCGAGTTCAAGGCCCGGCCCACCACCGCCTCTTCCGAAGCATGGCGGCTGATCCAGGACATGTCGAACTTCAAAGCGGTGAGCACGCTGCCGATCTCGTCGTGGATCTCGCGGGCGATGGTGGTGCGCTCGGCCTCGATGCTGGTCTGCAAATGCCGCGCCAGTTCGGCGATGCGCTGCTGCGACTCGCGCAGCTTGGCGTCGGCCTGCTCGCGGGCAATCAGGTTCTGCTTGGCCTCATGGGCCCGCTGCAGCGCCGGGCTGAGCCGGTGCAGGCCGTCTTTCAACACATAGTCGCTGGCCCCTTCGTGCAGGATGCCGATGGCCGCGGTCTCGCCAATGGCACCGGAGACGATGATGAAGGGCGTGGTTGGGTGGCAGGTCTTGGCCAGCCGCAGAGCGTCCAGCGCGGTGCAGTCGGGCAGGTTGTAGTCGGCCAGGATCGCGTCAAAGCGCGACGAGGCGATCTGCTGCGCAAACGCGTCGAAGTTGTCGACCCAGGTGGCCTGGACGGGGAAGCCTTCGCGTTGCAACGCGAACACCACCAGTTCATGGTCGGCCTCGGAATCCTCCAGATGCAGGATGTGAAAAGGCGCCGGTTCGGTCACAGAGTGCTGCATGGTTGCCAGGGGAAAAACACCCGCGCGCCCTGCAGGCGACGGGGTGTCATGAATCCCAGCCATGGTAGCGCAAGCCCGGGCCCTTGGGCCGCAGAATAGACTGGTGAATACGCGACCCTGCGGCCTCAGTGGCGGGGCCACCCCGGCCAGACGGCCACGCTGTTCTGTGCTTCAATCAAGGCCCTTTTTCCCCTGCCTGCCGGTGTGGCTGTGACCACACCCGCCGCAGGCCGTTGTCATGACCCTGTCCCCACTCCACGCCCTGCAGGCGGCCGAGCGCCGCCCGCCGCCACCGGCCCCAGGCCAACGCCGCCCGTCGCTGGTGATCGCCGGTGCGGCCGGTGCGCTGGGCACCGAGTTGCTCACACGGCTGGCCGGGGCGCAACGCCATGCCCCTGTGCAGGTGCTGGTGCGCGAGCCCTTCACCGCTGGCCTGCGCGAGGTCACCCCCTTGCTGGTGCCCGACGCCTTGCACGGCGAGCAGGCCTGGCTGGACGACTGGCATCGCACCACGCTGCCCGCCTTGCAGGCCGATGTGGGGGTGGTGGTGTTCGACGTGCCCCGCCTGTACCACGACCGCGAGCGTGCGCTGTGGATGCCTGTGCCCGGCCAATTGCCCGCGTTGGCGCAGTGGCTGCATGCCTGTGGCGTGCGCACCCTGGCGGTGGTATTGCCCCATGCGCCGGGGCGGCTGCCCGAGGCCTTGAAGCGCGGCCTTGCCACGCTGGACGAGCAGGCGGTGGCGGCGCTGGGCTTTGAGCGCCTGATGATTGTGCGCACCGCCCAGAAACCCCAGGCCGCCACGCCACCGGCCAACCCGTTGGCCCGCGTGGCCCAGTGGATGCTATCGGTGTTTGGCTACATGGTGCCGCAGAGCGAGCAGCCGGTGCGGGCCAGCAAGGTGGCCGAATTCGTCACCACCGCGCTGCACGAGTTGCCGCCGGGCATCCACATCGCGGCGCCAGAGACGGTGTGGCGGGCGATGCAGGGACCACTCGCCGCGGTGGTGCGCCACTGGCTGGGGCGCGGCGATCCGGAGACTGCGCCACGGCCGATGCCGCTCAGCCGGCGCTGAATCAGCCGTCCAGCGGCCAAAGCGCGGCACAATGAAGCTCCCTCGCACACGCTTGCACGCATGACCAAAGCCAAACTCCAGGCCGCCACGGTGGGTGGCACCGCCGACGACACCGAAGCGGCCTTCTACGACGCGCTGCAAAGCGGCGACATCGAGCGCCTGATGGCCTGCTGGGCCGACGAGGACGAGGTGGTCTGTGTGCACCCTGGTGGGCCCCGGCTGGTGGGGCTGGCGGCCATCCGGGCAAGTTTCGAGCAGATGTTTGCCAACGGCACCATCCAGGCTTTTCCCGGCAATGTGCGCCGGGTGCAGTCGCTGGCCAGCGCGGTGCACAACCTGGTCGAACGCATCGACGTGCTGACCGCCGACGGCGTGCGCCAGGCCAGTGCGGTGGCCACCAACGTGTACCACAAGACCCCGCAGGGCTGGCGCATGGTGGTCCACCACGTCACGCCGGGGGTGTCCTCCGACCTGCACGATTTTTCCGAAGTTCCCTCCACACTGCACTGAAGCCATGCAGTACCGCGCCCCTGCCTGGCTGCCCGGTGGCCAGGCGCAGACCATCTGGCCGGCCGTGATGTCGCGCCGGGTGTTTGGGGCGCCGCCCGAATACCGCCGGCAGCGCTGGACCACCCCCGACGGTGACTTTGTCGACGTCGACTGGCTGCACCAGCCCGACGCCCCCGCCCACACGCCGCGGCCCTTGCTGGTGCAGTTCCACGGCCTGGAAGGTTCGTCGCGCAGCCACTACTCGGAGGCCTTTGCCGAGTTCGCCCGCGAGCGGGGCTGGGCCTTTGCCGTGCCCCATTTCCGCGGCTGCAGCGGTGAGTTGAACCTGGCCCCCCGGGCCTACCACTCCGGTGATTTCGAGGAGATCGGCTGGATGCTGGCGCGTTGTGCGGCCCACCATGCGTTGAACGGCGGCGGCCCGGTGCTGGCGGTGGGCATTTCGCTGGGTGGCAACGCCTTGCTGCGCTGGGCCGAAGAGGCCGGTGAGGCGGCCGCGCGCACGGTGCAGGCGGTGGCGGCCGTGTGTTCGCCGATCGACCTGGCGGCCGGCGGCTGGGCCATCGGCCGGGGCTTCAACCGGCTGGTTTACACCCGCATGTTTTTGCGCACCATGAAACCCAAGGCCCTGGCCAAGCTGGCCCAGCACCCCCGTTTGTTCCGCCGCGAGGCCTTGCTGGCAGCACGCGACCTGTACGAGTTTGACAACGTGTTCACCGCCCCGCTGCACGGCTACCGCAACACCGAAGATTACTGGTTGCGGGCCTCGGCCAAGCCCCATCTGCACCAGATCCGGGTGCCGGCCCTGGTGGTCAATGCCCGCAACGACCCCTTTGTGCCGGCCTCCAGCCTGCCGCAGGCCAGCGAGGTCGGTCGCCATGTCACGCTGTGGCAGCCGGCGCAGGGCGGCCATGTTGGCTTTGCCCACGGCCGGCCGCCCGGCCATGTGCGGGCCATGCCCGATGCGGTGGGTGGCTGGCTGGCCACGCATTTGCCCACCGCGGAGGTGAGCCATGGATGACATCGTCCGGCAGGCCATGGCCAAGTGGCCCAACGTGCCGGATTGCTATGGCTGGCTGGGGCTCGACGCGCGTGGTCAGTGGTGGATGCGTGACGATGGCGCGCAGGCGGCCGGGCCGTTTGCCGGCGGCACGGCGCGCAGCAAGGGCTCGGTGCTGCGGCACGACAAGCTGGTGGAGTTCATTGGCCGCAACTACGCGGCGGACGACCAGGGCCAGTGGTTCTTCCAGAACGGGCCGCAGCGCGTCTATGTGGAGCTCGAGTGGGCGCCCTGGGTCTGGCGCATCGCCAGCGACCTGACCGTGACCTCTCACACTGGGCAGCCAGTGGTGGTGCGGCGAGCGGTGCTGGACGAACTGGGCCATGTCTACCTGGAGACCGACCGGGGGCTGGGCCTGGTCCACACGCTGGACGTGGCCACCGCGGCGCTGGCGATCGAGCAGCGCCTGTGGTCGCTGGAGGAACTGGCGGCCAGCACCTTGCCCGGCCGTTTCGGCTACGTGGTCAGCCCGACGCTGCAACGCGCGACTGGCTGACGGAAGTGCCGCGGCAGCGAACTCGCTCGCCCATGAAAAAAGCCGGTCACTGACCGGCCTTTCACTGGGGGAGAATTGCGCTTATTTCGCAGCAGCCGGTGCGGCTTTTTGTGGCACGTCAAACTTGGCGCCAGCTGCATTCGCCATGTGCACCACGGCACGGCCGATTTCCACATCGTCAAAATCGCCACCGCCTTGGGCACCCATCGCGCCCTTGCCCTTCAGGGCCGAGGTCAGCAAGGCCTCATAGCCGGTCTTGATGCGGGGCGCCCAGGCGCCGGCGTCGCCGATCTTGGGCGCGCCGGCCACACCGGCGGTGTGACAGGCTGTGCACTGGGCCGCGAACACTTCTTCGCCGCTCTTCAGCGGGCGATTGGCATCACGGATTTCCACGCTGCCCACCTTTTGCAGGCGACTGGCGATGGATTTCTGCATTTCGGCTTCACTGACGCCGGGTGCAGGCTTGTTGCCCGACACCACGTAAAACACCAAAGCAATGATGCCAAACACGGGGACAACAAAGGAGAAAAAAACCGCGACCAGCAACTGCATGGGGGTCTTGATGGGGCCGGTGTGGTCTTCAGCTTGTTCGCTCATAGGGTCTTGAGGCAAGAGATTTAGGGGTAACCCGGGATTCTAACGGCTAGTGCGGGCGATTTTCCGCGCTTCATCCCGGCAGGGGCCAAAAAAAGGGCCTTGCAAGCAAGGCCCTTTGGCTGAGGTGTATCGCACCTCGGACGGCCTTTGCCTGTGCAAAGGCCTGGGGTCAGATCAGAGGGGCAGTTGACCCAGGCTCAGCAGCTGGGTCACGGGGGCCAGCGCGGTGATGGACGCCAGGGCGCCGGTGTCCAGCGGCAGTGCGGGGGTGGCCGGCAGGGCCGGTGCTTCACCGCCGGTGGGCAGGGCCGGGGCATTGCCCAGCAGACCGGTGATCGTGGCCGTCAGGGCGCCAGCATCCGGCAGCGCGGGAGCGCCACCGGTGGGCAGGGCGGCACCGCCGAGCAGACCCTGCACGGCAGCCAGTGGAGCGCCTTCGGTCAGCAGGCCACCCAGCACGGGCAGGGCCGGTGCTTCACCGCCGGTGGAGGTGGCGCCAGTGGGCAAGCCAGCACCACCGAGGCCACCCAGCAGACCGGTCAGGGCGCCGGTGGGGTCGGAGCCGCCACCCATCAGGCCACCCAAGCCACCGAGGCCGCCGCCAGCGGCGCTGGTGTCGAGAATCAAACCACGGTTGTCCACCAGCGCGCCGCTGGTCAAGGTGTCCAGAGGGCCGGTGTCACCGGCCAGACCACCCACGCCCACCAGCGGGTCGAGCGAACCGCCGGCATTGACCGTGTCAAGCAGCTGCTGGTCGACCAGGCCGAAGGACTCGCCGTTCGTGCCGTTGGTGCCAGCGGGGCCCGCCGGGCCGGCTGCACCGTCGGTGCCGTTCGTGCCATTCGCACCTGCGGGGCCCGTCGCACCGGTCGCGCCGGCGGGACCTGCGGGGCCGGCTTCGCCTTGGGGACCGGGAACGCCGTTGCCGTCACCGTTGTTGCCATCGTTGCCGTTGCCGCGGGCCAGACCGGCCAAACCCAACAGACCCAACGCGCCCAGACCGGCGCCAGCCAGGCCACCCGAGCCGGCCTTTTTCACCGCCACCGAGGCGATGTCCTGCGCTTCGGTGGCGCCCATGAAGAGTTCGCCGGAGACCATGTCCACCTGCACCTGGTCCACGCCAGCGGCCAGGGGGCGCACGCCGATCACGGCCTCGGTGCCTCCGGAAAACACGCCGGTCAGCGGGGCCTTGTTGCCACCGGGGCTGGGGAACACCACATTGGCTGAGCCGTCTTTGGGCACCAGCACCTTATCACCTACCTGCAAGACCTGCTCCGAAGTCACCGGGATGCGCGCGCTGCCGCGAACAATCTCGACGCCGGACGACGCACCGGTCAACACGGCCAGCGCTGGCGCAGTGCCCGCTTTGGCACCCACATCGGCCACAGCGGCCGCGGCTTCGGTGGTGGCCTGGGCCAGCAGGACCGGGGCGCCGACGGGGGGTTGAGCGACGGCCACGCCCGTCAGGGCATTGTCTTGGGAAGTGATCATGGGAATCTTTCTGCGAACAGATCAAAGGGAATGGTTCAGTGGGCGAAATACTAACGCAACATCTTGTGACACTAGTGCTTTTTGCGTACCTCCATGCTCAATTCGAGGGGAAAACACAACTTTTTCACGGCTTTTTGGGTGCCCCTTCGATGAAATGAGGTGTTTTGTATGCACCCGGGTCTGCCAGGGCTGGAGGCCGCTTCATCCTCTTATCGTCCGTGCAGGCGAGGTCTGAACCCTGCCTTGAGAAGCTCGCCGCCCTGATTGGCATGCGACAATCCACAGATGCGGCTGTAGCTCAGTGGATAGAGTATTGGCCTCCGAAGCCAAGGGTCGTGGGTTCGATCCCCGCCAGCCGCACCATCAATTCTTCGGCAAACGCACCCCGCGTGCGAATCCTGGCCTCGGCCGGATCAATGCCCTTTTCCTTTGCGAAGCCGTTCATCCTGCCGAAGCGCCGCCAGACGGGGATTCGGTCGCGTCTGACGCAGGCGCCGATCGGTGCTTCCCTCACCAGGGGCTTGGCCTCGGTTGGGGGTCGGCGTTGAAGCTGGTCACCGCGATCGCCCCAACCCCGTCACGCCCGGCTTCAGGCGCGGTGTCCAAAGTGACCAGCGCGAAGGTTGTTTTTGACATTGAGCGGGTGGGCTTGCCGGGATAAATTCGACGGCTTTGGGGGAACTTATGAGACGGGAAGGCGTTCGTGATCTCAAGCGCGCATTGCGCGCCGTAGCCCACCACACCGCCGATGGCCTGGCGTGCTAGCTCAGGCAGTCATCGGCGCTGGCGTTGTTGGAGCGCAGCATCGCGATGAAACACCGGCGATTGGCCGTGATCCGGCTCGGTTTTGCCGCCGGCACTGGCGCAGCCATCCCCGCAGCACATTGGAAGTATTGCTTCGACGCCGCCCATGTTTGCGGCGACTCACAGCTCTTAGAGACCTACCAGGCCGCATCGGCTGCCCATGCCCGCTTGCATGTGGCGGCTGAGCCGCGCGCTGGCGGGGCTTTGGCCCTGGCCCAGCCCTGACCCCATGGCCTTTGCGCATGGTCACCGCTGCATTCCGCAGTCAACGAATCACAAAGGAGTTTTCATGAGCCAGCCTTCTTCCATCCAGACCGTCGGCATCGTTGGTGCTGGCACCATGGGCAACGGCATTGCCCAGGCCTGCGCGGTCTCAGGCATTCACGTGGTGATGGTGGACATCTCTGATGCCGCCGTGGCCAAGGGCGTGGCCACCGTGGCCGGCAGCCTGGACCGGCTGATCAAGAAAGAAAAAATGACCGCCGCCGAGAAGGACGCGGCCCTGGCCCGCATCCAAGGCAGCACCCGCTACGAAGACCTCAGCGCCGCCCAGCTGGTGATCGAGGCGGCCACCGAGAACTTCGAGCTCAAGGTCAAGATCTTGAAGCAGCTCGACGGCCTGCTGGCGCCCGAGGTGCTGATCGCCTCCAACACCTCGTCCATCTCCATCACCCAGCTGGCCGCGGTGACGCAGCGCGCCGAGCGTTTCATCGGCATGCATTTCTTCAACCCGGTGCCCATGATGGCGCTGGTGGAAATCATCCGTGGCCTGCAGACCAGCGACGCCACCCACGCGGCGGTGCACGCGCTGGCCATGGCGCTGGGCAAGACCCCCATCACGGTGAAGAACGCGCCGGGCTTTGTGGTCAACCGCATCCTGGTGCCCATGATCAACGAGGCGCTGTTTGTGCTGTCCGAGGGCCTGGCCACGCCGGAGGACATCGACGCCGGCATGAAGCTGGGTTGCAACCAGCCCATCGGTCCGCTGGCCCTGGCCGACATGGTGGGCCTGGACGTGTGCCTGGCGGTGATGGAGGTCTACCTGAAGGAATTCGGTGACTCCAAGTACCGCCCCTGCCCGCTGCTCAAGGAGCTGGTGGCGGCCGGCCGCCTGGGCCGCAAGACCGGCCACGGCATTTACCGCTACTGACGCGGCCGGCGAGTTGCCCCTTGTCACCGGTTCCGTCAGCCCCTGAGCCCACCCGCTTCGTGAGCCCGGAAGCCCTGTGACCGGCATGCCCCGGGGGGCAGAAACCCCCGACCGAATGGGGTTTGGCCCAGTTTCCTGGACGGTTTGCCCGGCCTTCTCAGGCCATTTTCGGTCCCAACGGCCGGAACCGGCGGCCCAAATGGACCCTCTTCTTTGGCGGGCGCACGCCTGCGCCCCGCCCTCCCCCTGTCGCCCATTTGCCTCCTGCTGCACGCGAATCGGTGTGCGGTCCGTTGGTGCTTGCACCTATGCCATCGCCGATGCCCGTCGATACACTGCGGAACAGCTTTAAGGGTGCGGTTTCGCAATGACAAATGATGCCGGGCGGCGCATGATGCGGGTCAACCCGTGAGAGAAGAAGGCGAATGCTGATGAGTGCCAACGTCTACCAGACCGGACTGGACAAAAACAATGCCAACCACGTCCCGTTGTCGCCACTGAGTTTTCTGGAGCGCACCGCGCTGGTCTACCCCCGTCGCATCGCCCTGGTGCATGGCCCGATTCGCCAGACCTGGGCCGAGACGGAGGGGCGCTGCCGCCGGCTGGCCAGCGCGCTGGTGGCCATGGGGGTGGGCGAGGGCGACACCGTGGCCGCCATGCTGCCCAACACCCCACCGATGTTCGAAGCCCATTTCGGCGTGCCCATGGCCGGCGCTGTGCTCAACACCCTCAACACCCGTCTGGATGCGGCGGCCATTGCCTTCATGCTGGAACACAGCGGCGCCAAGGTGTTGTTGACCGACCGCGAGTTTTCCAGCACCGTGGAGGCTGCACTGGCCTTGATGACGGGCCCCCAACCGGTGGTGGTGGACGTGCCCGATGCCGAATTCAGCGGTGGCAAGGCGCTCAGTGAACTGAGCTACGAGGCCTTGCTGGCGCGCGGTGACCCGGCGCATCGCTGGTCGCTGCCCAGCGACGAGTGGGACGCGATCGCGCTCAACTACACCTCGGGCACCACCGGCAACCCCAAGGGGGTGGTGACCCACCACCGCGGCGCTTACCTGAATGCGGTGTCCAACGTGGTCACCTGGGAGATGCCCCGCCACCCGGTCTACCTGTGGACGCTGCCGATGTTCCATTGCAACGGCTGGTGTTTTCCGTGGACCCTGGCCTTGCAGGCCGGCACCAGCGTGTGCCTGCGGCGGGTCGACGCCGAACTGATTTTTTCGCTGATGCGCGAGCACAAGGTCAGCCACCTGTGCGGCGCGCCCATCGTCTACGGCATGTTGATCAACGCGCCGGCCGCACTGCGTGCCGGGCTGGACCACCGCATGCAGGGCCTGATTGCCGGGGCCGCGCCGCCCTCGGCCATCATCGAGGGCTGCGAGCGCATGGGCATCGACATCACCCATGTCTATGGCCTGACCGAGGTCTACGGGCCGGCCGCGGTGTGTGCCAAACAGGACGACTGGGCGGGCCTGCCGATTGGCGAGCGGGCCAGCCTGAACTCGCGCCAGGGCGTGACCTACCCGCTGCAGCAGGCCATGGCGGTGCTGAACCCCGAAACCCTGGAACCGGTGCCGGCCGACGGCGAAACCATGGGGGAAATTTTCTTCCGCGGCAACCTGGTGATGAAGGGCTACCTGAAGAACCCCGAGGCCACGGCCGAGGCTTTTGCCGGCGGCTGGTTCCACACCGGCGATCTGGCGGTGTGCCACCCCGATGGCTACGTGAAGATCAAGGACCGCAGCAAGGACGTCATCATCTCCGGCGGCGAGAACATCTCCAGCGTCGAGGTGGAGGACGTGCTGTACCGCCACCCGGCGGTGCTGGTGGCCGCCGTGGTGGCCCAGCCCGACGCCAAATGGGGCGAGGTGCCCTGTGCCTTTGTGGAGCTGCGCGAAGGCGTGGCCGTGACGGCCGAGGACATCATGGCCCATTGCCGCACCCACATGGCCCGCTTCAAGGTGCCCAAGCAGGTGGTGTTCGGCGTGGTGCCCAAAACCGCCACCGGCAAGATTCAGAAGTTTGTGCTGCGCGAACAGATGCGTTCGGCTTCGGCCATCGATTGAAGGGTTGTTGGATGTCAGAAGACTTTATTTTGCAGACCACCGGGCTCACCAAGGAGTTCAAGGGTTTTGCCGCCGTGCAGGGCGTGGACCTGAACGTGTGCCGCGGCCACATCCATGCGCTGATCGGGCCCAACGGGGCCGGCAAGACCACGGTGTTCAACCTGTTGACCAAATTTCTGCAGCCCACGGCGGGAACCATCCGCTTCAACGGCATCGACATCACCCGCGAGGAGCCGGCCCAGATCGCCCGCCGCGGGGTGGTGCGGTCGTTCCAGATCTCGGCCACCTTTCCCCACCTGACGGTGCTGGAGAACGTGCGGGTGGCGCTGCAGCGCAAGATGGGCAACACCTTCCATTTCTGGGTGCCGCAGTCTCGGCTGAATGTGCTGCGTGACCGCGCTGTGGAGTTGCTGGAGTCGGTGGACCTGGGTGACTGCATCGACGCAGTGACCATGGAGCTGCCCTATGGCCGCAAGCGGGCGCTGGAAATCGCCACCACGCTGGCGCTGGAGCCCGAGCTGATGCTGCTGGACGAACCCACCCAGGGCATGGGCCATGAGGACGTGGGCCGGGTGGTGGAGCTGATCCGCAAGGTGTCGGTCGGCCGCACCATTTTGATGGTGGAGCACAACCTGTCGGTGGTGGAATCGCTGAGCAACGTCATCACGGTGCTGCAGCGCGGCGCCATTCTGGCCGAAGGTCCGTACGAGGCGGTGTCCAAAGACCCGCGGGTGCTGGAAGCCTATGTGGGGGTGGAAGCATGAGCGCCGACAACGAGGTCCTGCTGAAAATCGGCAACCTGCAGGCTTATTACGGCGAGTCCCACATCCTGCATGGCATTGACCTGGAGGTGCGGCGCGGCGAACTGGTCACGCTGCTGGGGCGCAACGGCAGCGGCCGCACCACCACGCTCAAGTCCATTCTGGGGCTAGTCGGTCGCCGCACCGGCACGGTGGAGTACGCCGGTCAGAACATCCTGGGCATGGCCTCCCACCGCATCGCCCGCATGGGCGTGGGCTACTGCCCCGAAGAGCGCGGCATTTTCTCCGGCCTGACCACCGAAGAAAACCTGATGCTGCCGCCCCAGGTGGCCAAGGGCGGCATGTCGCTGGACGAGATTTACGCCATGTTCCCCAACCTGCAGGAGCGCCGGTCCAGCCCGGGCACCCGGTTGTCGGGCGGTGAGCAGCAGATGCTGGCCATGGCCCGCATCCTGCGCACCGGCGCCAGGCTTCTGTTACTCGATGAAATCACCGAAGGCCTGGCCCCTGTCATCGTGAAAAAGCTCGCCGAGGTGATCCGCTTGCTTAAGCAACGGGGCTACACCATCATTTTGGTGGAGCAGAACTTTCGCTTCGCCGCCCCGCTGGCCGACCGCCACATCGTGCTGGAGCATGGCCGCATTGTGGCCACCGTCACCAAAGAGCAACTGCCGTCCAGCACCGACATGCTGCACCAGCTGCTGGGCGTCTGATTCCCTGTCTTGTTTTCCCACTGTCCACCCTAGGAGATATTCATGAAACTCAAACCCCTCTTCTCCGCCATTGGTTTGGCGCTGGCCGCCATGGGCGCTGCCCAGGCCCAGGTGTCTGACGGGGTCGTGAAAATCGGCGTGCTGACCGATTTGTCCGGTCTCTACTCCGACGTTGCCGGCCAAGGCACGGTGGTGGCCACCCAGATGGCCATCGATGACTTCATCGCCAAGGAAAAACCGGCCTTCAAGATCGAGATGGTGTCGGCCGACCACCAGAACAAGGGCGACATTGCCGCCAACAAGGCCCGTGAATGGCTGGAGCGCGACAAGGTGGACACCGTCACCGAGCTGGTCACCACCTCGGCGGCGCTGGCGGTGATGAAGATCGCCAAGGAAAAGAACCGCATCGCGCTGGTGTCGGGTGCGGCATCGACCCGCATCACCAACGAAGACTGCAACGACGTCACGGTGCACTGGACCTATGACACCTACGCGGTGGCCAACGGCACGGCCAAGGCGGTGGTCAAGCAGGGCGGCAAGAAGTGGTTTTTCCTGACCGCCGACTACGCCTTCGGCCAGTCGCTGGAAAAAGACGCCACCGACGTCATCAAGGCCAACGGCGGCGAGGTGGTGGGCTCGGTGCGCCACCCCTTCCCCGGCACCGACTTTTCGTCCTATCTGCTGAAGGCCCAGTCGTCGGGCGCACAAATCATCGGCCTGGCCAATGCCGGTGGCGACACCATCAACTCCATCAAGCAGGCGGCCGAGTTCGGCATCACCGAAAAGCAATCGCTGGCTGGCCTGCTGATGTTCATCACCGACGTGCATTCGCTGGGCCTGAAGACCACCCAGAACATGTACCTGACCGAAGGCTTCTACTGGGACCTGAACGACGACACCCGGGCCTGGTCCAAGCGCTTCTTTGAGAAGCACAAGCGCATGCCCACCATGGTGCAGGCCGGCCAGTACTCGTCCATCATGCATTACCTGAAAGCGGTCAAGGCGGCTGGCAGTGACGACACGCAAAAGGTCATGGCCCAGATGAAGAAGGCGCCGATCAGCGACTTCTTTGCCAAGAACGGCAGCATCCGTGCCGACGGCCGCATGGTGCACGACATGTATTTGCTGCAGGTCAAGAAGCCGTCCGAGTCCAAGACGCCTTGGGACTACTACAACGTGCGCGCCACGATTCCCGCCGCCGAGGCTTTCCAGCCGCTGGCCGCGTCCAAGTGTTCGCTGGTGAAGAAGTAAACACTGAGGCAATCCCTGGCGGCGGCCGGGGTGGGTGTCCCCCACCTCGGTCTGCGGCCTGCCCAGTTCAGGAGCTGTGATGGAAATTTTCGGTGTGTCTTCCCAGGCGCTGTTCGGTCAGTTGCTGCTGGGCTTGATCAATGGCTCGTTCTATGCCGTGCTCAGTCTGGGGCTGGCGGTCATTTTTGGTCTGCTCAACATCATCAACTTCTCGCACGGCGCGCTGTACATGATCGGCGCCTTTGTGGCCTGGATAGGCATCACCCAGTTCGGTATCAACTACTGGTTTGCGCTGGCCCTGTCCCCGCTGCTGGTGGGGGTGCTGGGCGTGGTGATTGAGCGGCTCTTGTTGCGTCACCTGTACCAGCTGGACCACCTCTATGGCCTGTTGCTGACCTTTGGTCTGGCACTGATTGCCGAGGGCGTGTTCCGCAATTTCTACGGCATTTCCGGCAGCACCTACGAGGTGCCGGAGTTGCTGCAAGGTGGCGTGAACCTGGGCTTCATGTACCTGCCCATTTACCGGGGCTGGGTGGTGGTGGCCTCGGTGGTGGTGTGCCTGGCCACCTGGTTCCTGATCGAAAAAACCCGGCTGGGCGCCACGCTGCGCGCCGCCACCGAACGCCCGCAGCTGGTGCAGGCGCTGGGCATCAACGTGCCCCTGATGATCACCGTCACCTATGGCGCGGGGGTGGCGCTGGCCGCGTTTGCCGGCGTGCTGGCCGCGCCCATCGTGCAGGTCAATCCGCTGATGGGCTCCAACCTGATCATCGTGGTGTTCGCGGTGGTGGTCATCGGCGGCATGGGCTCCATCCTGGGTTCCATCGTCACCGGCCTCGGCCTGGGCATTGTGGAAGGGCTGACCAAGGTGTTTTATCCCGAGGCTTCGGCGGTCGTGATTTTCGTGATCATGGTCATCGTCCTGTTGTTGCGTCCCGCGGGCCTGTTCGGTAAACAGGCGTGAAAGCATTGTTATGACCCAATCCGCACTCGCCACCCCTGGCAGTTCCGTCCGTCCCGTGTGGATGTTTGCCGCCCTGATCGTGCTCGGCTGCGTCGCACCCTTTGTGCTGTACCCCACCTTTCTGATGAAGGTGTTGTGTTTTGCGCTGTTTGCCTGCGCCTTCAACCTGTTGCTGGGCTTTGCCGGGCTGCTGTCCTTTGGCCATGCCGCCTTCTTCGGCGGGGCCGCCTATGTCTGTGGCTGGCTTTGCAAGGAGCAGGGCTGGTCGCCGGAGCTGGGCATCCTTGCCGGTACGGTGGTGGCCGCGGTGCTGGGGCTGGTGTTTGGACTGCTGGCGATTCGCCGGGCCGGCATCTATTTCGCAATGATCACGCTGGCTTTGTCACAGCTGGTCTATTTCTTGGCCTTGCAATTGCCGCAGACCGGTGGCGAAGATGGCCTGCAAGGCATTCCGCGCGGCAAGTTGCTGGGCCTGATTGACCTGTCCGACAACATCAGCATGTATTTCTTTGTGTTTGCGATGTTCATGCTGGGCTTTGCGCTGATTTACCGCACCATCCATTCCCCGTTCGGCCAGGTGCTGAAGGCGATCCGCGAAAACGAGCCGCGTGCCATCTCGCTGGGCTACGACGTCGACCGTTACAAACTGCTGGCCTTTGTGATCTCCGCCGCCCTGGCCGGCATGGCCGGCGCGATGAAGTCGCTGGTGTTCCAGCTGGCCTCACTGACCGATGTGCACTGGCATGCCTCGGGCGAGGTGGTGTTGATGACGCTGTTGGGCGGTCTGGGCACGGTGCTGGGCCCCGCGGTGGGCGCCTCGGTGATCGTGGCGCTGCAAGACCAACTGGCCGACAAGGTGGGGTCCTGGGTCACCGTCATCATGGGCGTGATCTTCGTGGCCTGCGTGCTGTTGTTCCGCCGTGGCCTGGTGGGCGAACTGGCCGCCTTGCGCCAGCGCCTCAAAGGCGCGGCCGCACCCTGATGCGGCTGGCCTGAGGGGTCGGCCCAAGCCGACCCCTCTTGGCAAAGCCCTGCGACGGCAGCGGCATTTCAGCCCCACAGGCGTTTTCTGGCGCCCGGCCGGGCAGCGGAGAAAACCGGCGCCAGCGGCGGCGAATTCCGGGCCGAAATTTTTCCCCCAACCCGCTCCAGCCCGTCGCCAATCGAAATATTCATGAATTAAGTCACGCATTCAATTGTTTGATTGTGTGAACCAAAGCATTAAAGTTTCAGCTCCCACACGCGGATACCTATAATCTGTCACCAGTAAGTACCAAATATCCTGTTTTTCAAAGGATTTTTCATGATCGCTACCCAAGAGTCCACTTTCAAAGGCCCTCTGCTTGCAGACGAAGGCGTGACCACCCTCGCGCAAGCGAATGCAGCACCCGCCACCACGGCCACCGCTGCGGCGGCGGTCCCCCAGACCTCTGGCTTGGGTACGCTGTCCGGTGCCACCCCGGGCGTAGAAGTTGTGCGCGGTGCCTCGCGCATCCCCGTCGACAGCGCCACCACGCTGATGGCCGGTGACCGTGTGGTGGTGCCGCAAGGCGGCTCCGCCAACGTGGTGTTCCCCGGCCCCGGTGGTAACAAGACGCCACTGACCGGTGTTTTCTCCGGCGGCTCCGATGCTGTGATTGGCGTGAAGACGCTGTCGCCCGGTGTCGAGCAGGTCACGGTGGACATGAACAACGGTGAGCTCTTCGTCGCCACGCCCGAACCGGGCGATGCGGCTTCGGTGGCCGTCAAGAAGAAGGGCGTTGCCGGCAGCGATGGCCTGGGCGCTGGCGCTCTGGGTCTGTTGGGCCTGCTGGGCCTGGCCGCTCTGGCCAAGGGCAACGGTTCAGATGGCGCTAACGGCACGAATGGCACCGACGGGACCAATGGCGGCCCTGGCCCCACCACCACGCCGACCCCGACGCTGGCCCCAACCGGCACCCCCGTTCCCACCGGCACGCCTGCACCGACTGGTACCCCGGCGCCCACGGGCACCCCGGCACCCACGGGTACCCCGGCCCCGACTGGCACGCCTTTGCCCACGGGCACCCCGGCCCCGACCGGCACGCCCGCTCCCACGGGCACGCCTGAGCCCACGGGCACCCCGGCTCCGACCGGCACGCCGGCGCCCACCGGAACCCCGGCGCCCACGGGCACCCCGGCCCCGACCGGCACGCCTGAGCCCACTGGCACGCCAGCGCCCACCGGCACCCCGGCCCCGACGACCACGCCTGCACCCACCACGGCCCCTGGCCTGCTGGACCCCACCGCCGTGCTGGTCGACAACCTGACCAACACGTTGGACAACACCCCTCTGGGCAACCTGGGCCTGAGCACCACGCTGCAGCCGGTGGACGACCTGGTCAAACAGGTCACTGATTTGGGCAACAACCTGACCGCACCGCTGGGCTTGGCCCCTGGCGTCGATGCCCCGAACTCGCTGGACCCCGTGGACAACCTCGGCTTCGGTGTGACGGCCCCGGTGGGTGATGCGGTCACCCCGGTGGTCGACGCGCTGCTGGGCACGGGCGCCACGCCCACCCTGATCAACCCGATCGACACCCAGGTCGACCAGCTCACCAACGGCCTCAGCAACTTCCTGGGCGGCGCCATGGGTGGCGTGCCCAGCGGCGCGGGCAGCGGTGGCGAAGGCAATGTCTCGCTGCTGGGTGGCTTGCTGAACGTCTCCGGCAGTGGTGGCAGCCAAAACGGCTTGCTGGCCCCGGTGACCAACCTGCTGGGTGGCACCTCGGCCGCCAGCACCTCGGCCGGCCCGGCTGACATGTTGGCCCCGGTGACCAACCTGCTGGGTGGCGACGCGCTGGCCCCGGTGACCAACCTGCTGGGTGGCGACGCGCTGGCCCCGCTGACCGGCCTGCTGAGCAGCACCCCCCTGGGTGGTGCGGCCGCACAGTCCCCGGTGCCGACCGACCTGGCCGCGCCGCTGGCGTCCCTGGTGCCGGCCGACGCCGGCGGCCAACTGTCTGCCGTCACCGGCCTGCTGTCGGGCGACACCAGTGCACTGACCTCCGCTCCGCTGCCGGTGTCCAGCCTGGCCGGTGGTGCAGAAGGCAACCCGGTCACCGGTTTGCTGAGCGGCCTGTTGCACCGCTGACCTGGGTGGTGCAAGCCCCGTTGCCGGGTGCTTGTGACCAGTCCATCCCCAAAGCCGCAGGGTCTGACGACCTTGCGGCTTTTTTCATGGGCCAGCGGTGCTGGCATGCAGGGAAAAACCCAGCCCTATTCAAATCATGGGGCGGGTGCAGACAGCGTAAACTCGTGCCCATTCATTGGTTGCTCCTCATTCGTCAGCGGGGCACTGCCCGGGGCCTTGTTTCAACGGCTCACCGGGCGGTCACTGTCCTGACATCCTTCGCGAACCCCCGACACACACCATGTTTAAATTTTTGTTGCCCCGACAACTGGTGAACAGGCCAGCCACGGATGCGGGTGTCACGCCCCACGGGGCGGCGTTGCACGAGGCCTTCACGTCGGCTTACCCGCTGATCAAGCAGGCCGCATGGTGGTCGCTGCCCA
Source organism: Rhodoferax sp. SPJ4 (assembly GCF_058216275.1). Taxonomy (NCBI): domain Bacteria; kingdom Pseudomonadati; phylum Pseudomonadota; class Betaproteobacteria; order Burkholderiales; family Comamonadaceae; genus Rhodoferax; species Rhodoferax sp. SPJ4. The sequence goes on along the minus strand of NZ_JBYZMN010000004.1, from coordinate 297,173 downwards.
TCAGCCTGTTTGGTCTGCTGCCGTCCATCTTCACCTTGCAGGTGTACGACCGGGTGATCGGGCGCAACGGCTACGCGTCGCTGGTGGCCTTGCTGGCCGGCATCCTGACCTTCATGATGGTGGAGTTGTGGCTGCGCAACAAACGCACCCGGGCCCTGCGGGACGCCGGCGCCACGGTGGACCACGGGGTGTCCAACGCGCTGATGCAGTCCATGCTGCAGCGGCCCTTGCGGGCGCTGGAGTCGCGACCCGCCACCGCCTGGTTCTTGCTGTTCCGCGATGTGGGCGCGGTGCGTGCCACCGTCACGGGTGGTTTGGTGACTTCCATCTTTGACCTGCCGGTGGCCATTTTTGCGCTCATCATCATCGGCCTGGTGGCCTGGCCTCTGCTGCCGGTGCTGGTGATTTTCCTGACGGTGCTGGCGTTCTTTGCCTGGTGGTGGGCCGACGAGGTGCGCGCCGGTCGGGTCGAAGAGGTGTTGCGTGGGCGCAGCCTGGACCAGGTCACGTCGGAAATCTGCCGGGCCCGTGAAACCCTCAAAAGCCTGGGCCATGACCAGCCTGTGGTGGCCATGTGGCAGCAAAACTACAACGCCTGGCTGGCCGAGAGCTTTCGCAAGAACGGTGAGATCGAGCGGGCCCGGGAACTGACCACGGTGATGCTGTCGGTGTTCCAGATCGTGCTGGTGTCGGTGGGCGCGCTGGCCGTGATGTCGCAGTGGATGACGGTGGGCGGGCTGATCGCCTCCAGCATGCTGGCCGCCAAGGCGCTGTCGCCGGTGGCCGGCCTGGCGTCCAACTGGCGCTCGCTGGCCATCGCCACCGAAGCCGCGCGCCGCCTGGAGGGTGTGCTGAACGAGCAAACCGACCGCCGCCCCGGCGGCATTCTGTTGCCCAAGCCGCGCGGCACCATCAAGTTGCACGAGGTCAGTTTCCAGTTCGCAGAGAACTCGGCCCCGGTGCTGGACAACGTCAACCTCGAAATCGGCCCCGGTGGCTTGCACGTGATCGTCGGCAAAAACGGCGCCGGCAAGTCCACGCTTGTGAAGCTGGTGGCCGGCCTGTACACCCCCAACAGCGGCAAGATTTCGGTCGACGAATACGACTTGTCGCAGTTCGCCCGGGAAGAGCTGGTGCAGTGGATCAGCATCCTGTCGCAAGAGGTCTACCTGTTCGGCGGCGAGCTGATCGAGATCCTGCGCCGCGCCGCGCCCGACCAGACCGACGAGCGCATTGTGGCCGCCTGCCGCCTTTCTGGCGCACACGACTTCATCTCCCGCCTGCCGGCCGGTTACCGCACCGTGCTGGGCGAGGGCGGCATGGGCCTGTCCATGGGTGAGCGGCGCAAGCTGGCGCTGGCCCAGCTGTTCCTGCGCGACCCGGCGGTGGTGATCCTGGACGAGCCCAGCAACGACCTCGATTACCAGGCCGAAACCTCACTGATCGCCGCGCTGATGGCCGCCGCCCGCAGCCGCACCATCATCGTGGTGACCCACTCGCTGCGCATCGTCGCCAGTGCCACCCAGGTGCATTACGTCACCGGCAACGGCAATGTGGAAAGCGGCTCGGCCTCAGTGATGGTGCCCAAGCTGTTTGGCGTCAAGCTGCCACCGCCCGCGGCCGCCGCCACGGCCATCGCCGGGGCGCAGAAGCCCGCGGCCTCCACCGAACAGTCTGACAGCTGAAATCCCATCCCCGGCCACTCAAAGTCGAAGTCATGGACTCCACGAACAATCAATCGCTTCCGCAAGTGCTGCAGGGCCCCGCGGGCTCGGTCAAGGCCCTGCCTTATGCCGGCGCAGGAAAAAAATCGGCCAAGGCCTTCTTCTGGGGCGGCGGGGTGCTGCTGGCGGCCTTCGGCCTGGGCTTCCCCGTCGAGTCGGTGGTGGTGGCGCCGGGCCGGGTCATCCCGTCCGACCAGGTCAAGATCGTCCAGCACTTGGAGGGCGGCATCGTCAGCGAGGTCATGGTCAAGGACGGTGACAAGGTCAAGGCCGGCCAGCCCCTGGTGCAGATCGACCTCGGCGGCAACAGCCTGAACCTCGAGGAATTGACGGCCCGCACCATGTCTTTGACCGCCGCGCGCATCCGGCTGATGGCGGAAAGCCAGGGCAAGAACATCACCCGCGCCGACTTCGGCAAGGACATCGACGAGTCGGTCTACCAGGCCGAGGCCGGTGCCTACCAGGCGCGCTCGCTGGAGCAGCGCGGCATTGTCGACGCCGCCGAATCGCAGCTGGCCCAGGCTCGCAGCCGTTTGCTGGAGCAGCAGGAACGGGTCAACGCGCTGGCCTCGCGCCTGGCGCTGTACCAGAAGGAAGTGAGCCTGTCGCAGCAACTGCTGGATGAAAAGCTCATTCCGCAGCTGGAGGTGCTGGAGAAGCAGCGCCAGCTCGAAACCGTGCGCGGCGACCTGGCGGTGGCCAAGCAAAGCGTGCTGGCCGCCACCAGTGCCATCGGTGAGGCCCAGGGCAAGATCCTGGAGGCCCAGGGCCGCTTCCGTCGCCGGGCCTCGGACGAGCTGTCCACCGCAGAGCGGCAGCTCGCCAGCTTGAGCGAAGACCTGTCGCGCGCCAAGGTGCAGCGCTCACGCACGGTGGTGCGGGCGCCGGCCAACGGCATCGTGAAAAGCCTGCGCAACCCCAGCCCGGGCTGGGTGGTGCGGCCAGGTGAGCAAATCATGGAAGTGGTGCCCGACCAGAACCAGATCACCTTCGAGGCCAAGCTGAGCCCCACCGACCGCGGCTTCGTGCATGTCGGTCAGCCGGCGACCATCAAGGTCAGCGCCTACGATTTCCTGCGCTATGGCGCGGTCGACGGCAAGGTCACGCTGGTCGGCGCCGATGCCGACTCCGATCCCACCAACCCGACGGTGCGCACCTACTACCGCTTGCTGGTCAGCAGCGACAAGGAGTATGTGGGCAAGCCCGATCACCCGATCACCGCCGGCATGGACGTGCAGGTCGACCTGCTGGTCGGCCGCGACCCCTTCATTTGGTACATTCTGCGGCCGGTGCTGAAGGTCCAGCGCGAAGCATTTCAGGAGCCTTGATCGTGTTCAGACTATCGCCGCTGAGTTGGGCCGTTTCGCTGTGCTGGTTGGCTGTCCACGCGGGCGCACAGGCCCAGGACGGAGTGGCGCCGTCGTTGACGCCCTCCACCACCTTGTCGGGGCGGACGCTGGGCGCGGTGGGCTACGGTGACCAGGTCAAGCGGGCCATCCTGGTGATGGCCCAGGACCATCCCGAGGTGCTGGCCGCCCAGGCCAGCCTGGCCTCGGGCGGCTTCGATGCCGAAGCCGCCAAGCGCGGCCGCTACCCGCGTTTGTCGGTGGCCACCGCCTCCGGCCGCTCCACCACCTTTATTTCGCAGAACAACTCGGTGTCCCGGCCCTTCACCGCGGTGACAGCCAGCGCGCGCGCCACGCTGCTCGATGCCGGTGGCCTCAGTGCCCGCGTGCGGGCCGCCGAAGCCAACACCAACGCCCTGGAAGAAGGGCTGCGCTCCACCGTGCAAAAGGTCATGCTGGACGGCATCACCGCCTACATGCAGGTGCTGCGTTACGACCTGAAAAAGCGCATCGCCGCCAAGTCCACCCAGGTGCTGGACGAAATGACCCGGGCCGAGCAGCGCAAGGTCGACCTGGGCGCCACCGGCCAGAGCGATGCCCGGCTGGCGGCCTCGCGGCGGGCCGGCGCCGCGGCCAAGCGGCAGGAGTTCGATGCGCTGCTGACCGATGCGGTGGCCAAGTTCGAAACCTATTTCAAGTTTTCCCCCAACCCCTCGGCTTTGCCTTCTCTGGCGGTGCCCAAGGCCTGGCGCACCCCGACGCTGAACGAGGCCTTGCAGCTTGCCGAGGCCAACAGCGCCGAACTGGCCGAAGCCAAGGCGCGGGTGGAACGGGCCAACGCGGTGGTCGACCGCGAAAAATCCGCCCGCTTCCCCACCGTGGACGGCGTGATCTCCAAGAGTTCGGACAACCGCGGCCTGACGGTCGAACCCACCCGGGCGGCGCTGGAGCTGAACTTCAACGTCGGCAATGGCTTCGACATCCAGACCCGCGTCAAGGCGGCGCTGGTCGACGTGGCCGCCCAGGAGGCCAAGGTCGAGGCCTCGCGCGCCAACGTGGTGGAAGTCACCTCGGGTTCATGGGCCCGCACCCAGTCCGGCCTGGAGCGTGTCAAGCAGCTGTCCGATGCGGCCAGCGAGGCCAACGCCGCCTACCAGGCCAAGCGCCGTTTGCTGGCCTTTGGCCGCGAGGTGTTGACCAATGTGCTGGACGCGCAGTTGGAGCACTACAACCTGCTGCTCGACCTGGTGGACGCGGTGGTTGACCTGCGCATCGCCGAGTTCCGGCTGGCCCGCACCGCCGGCCGCCTGCTGGTCACGCCCGAGGGCGACAACGCCTGGGTCAACCAGGTGGTGACCAACGGCTCGCTTGACGATTTGTTCACCGAAGGCCTGCTGGAGTTCGTCTGCAAATCCGACAGCCCGGGTTGCGGCAGCACCTCGGTGGCGGCCGCCGGCGACCAGCGCAGCCCCACGCTGAAGCGGGCCACGGCCCTGAAAGACGTGCCGGGGGCCAGCCCCTTTCTGGCCCCGGCCAGCCCGCCGCCTGCGCGCGAGCTGCCTGCCAAAGAGGCGCCAGCGGCCAACCCCTTCCTGGCCCCGCCCAAGGAAGCGCCGGTCACCAGCCCCTATTTCCTGCCCCCGTTGGGCAACTGAGCCCCAGGCTCAGGCGGCCGCGGTTTTCGGACAGAAACGGATCAAGGCCGCGTACAGCGCGGCCCCGGCGAGCAGGGCCAGCGCGGCCGTCTCCAGCGCCAGGTCAAAGCCCTCGGCGGTGGAGCGACTGCGCTGCAGCAGCACCGCCACCCAGGCCGGCCCCAGGATTTGGCCCAGGCCGTACAGTGCGGTGATCAGCCCCATGTAGCTGGCCGCCGCCGCCGGCCACAAACGGCGCGCCTCCTGCATGGCAAAAAAGGTCAGCGCGGTGAAGGGCAGGCCCAGCAGCAGGCTGCCCAGTGCAAAGCCGGCCAGGCTGGGCTGCCACAGGCCGATGGCAATGCCGCTGGCCTGCATCAGGTAGGCGGCTACTAGCAGCCAGCGCAGATCGGTCACGCCGCGGATGCGGGTGGCCAGCAGGGCCCCCAGCACCACCCCCAGGCCGAACAGCGGCCAGAACAGGTCAATCCAAGGCGAGCCCGGCAGGGCCGCGCGGGCAATCACCGGCAAAAAGGTGGCGGTGATGATGTAGCCAAAACCCGCCAGGCCATAGGCCAGCGCAAAACACGCCAGCTCGGCCAGGCCGGCCCGCCCCGCCACCGGGCTGTGGCCGCCCGCAGTCACCGGGGCCGGTGCCCCGGTCTGGCCAAACACCCGCCACACCGCCGCCGTCAGCAGCGCCGCCAGCACACCGAACACCAGCCAACCGGTGGCCGCCTGGCCATGGCTGGCCACCAGCGCCGACGCCGACAGGCCACTGCCCACAATGCCCAGGCCAGGCCCGGTGTAGATGGCGCCGCCCAGTGCGGTGGCGTTGTGCCGGGCCAGCTGGGCCAAACACCAGCCCGAGGTGAACACAAACACCAGCGCGCTGGCCACGCCGGCGGCAAAACGCATCGCTGCCCAGGCACCGGGCCAGGGCAGCACCATGCCCAGCGTCAGCACCACCGTGGCCGCCAGGCCGATGCGCACCCAGCTCGCGCTGTTCACCGGCGGCAGGCCCAGGCGCCGCCACAGCCAGGGTTGCAGCGTGCAAAAAAGCGCGCCGGCCAGGTAGCCCAGGTAGTTGGCGCTGGCCAGCCAGCTGGCCGCCGCCAGCGTGATCACGCCGTCGTTCAGCATCATGGGCAGCAGCGGCGTGAAGGCAAAGCGGCCAATGCCCATGGCGGTGGCCAGGGCCAGCGCGCCGGCCAGCACCAGGGTTCGGGGCGAGGTCGGTCGGGTGGGGGGTGGGGATACCATGGGTGGATGCGGCGCCCACAGGCCGCCGCGTCGTCCATGTTAGCCGCCCGCAACGGGCGGTGGGCCGCGCATGCAAAGCCTGTGCAAATCACTGTGGCAAACGCCCTCATGTGGCTAACATGGAAGCCCTGTGGCGACGGGGTCCGTCCGTTGCCTTGTGCCTAGGAGACGCCATGACACTCAAACCCTTTCTGGTGGCCGGGTTCGGCCTGTTGTTGCTGGGCCGCGCCGCCGCACAAACCAGCCCTGAATTGACGCTGCAATTCCTCAGCGACAGCGAGAAGGCCGGCTTCAGCGCCCGCCTTGGCTGTGTGGCCGAGATCATCAAACTGCCGGAGAACAAGACGGTGGCCCTGGTGGGCGACGCCAAGGCCGCACTGGTCAAGGTGGGCAAGGCCTCCAGCGAGCACTATGTGTATTTCCGCAATGCCAAGGAAGCCAAGTTCGGTGGTCTGACGCCGTCGGCCTCCGGTGACTTCGTGGTCGAGGCCTCGCTGTTGAAGAACGGTGACGAGGCCTTGTGTGAGCCGGTGGGCTGCCGCGCCATTCCGGCCCGCATGCTGCTCGACGTGAGCTCGCGCGAGGGCAAGAACCGGCTGGTCGACAGCAACGTGCTCATCCATGACAAATGCGGACGCCTGGAGGCCAAGCGCCTGCTGCACTGAGAGGGCCAAGCCCACACCAGGCTGGCGGTTGCGCGTGGATAATTCGCCCTGGTTTTCCTTGCCCACGCACCACCATCAGGAGCTTTCACCGTGACCCAGTCGACCCTTGCCGGCACCTTGCCACCGCCCGAACTCGCCCATGAGGAGGGCGCCTCCGAAGTGTTGCGGGTCTGGGTGGGCTCAGACAACACCTTGCAATGCAACCTGAAGGTGCAGTGGGAAGACCCGGGCCAGTGGGGCTTGCTGCTGGCCGGCATTGCCCGCGACGTGGCCGGTGCCTACGAGCGGCAGGGCGCCGACCCCCAGGCGGCGTTTGAACGCCTGTACGCGGTGTTCGAGAGCGAGTTCGTTCCGACCACCGATGTCGACGAGACCCCCGCCGCCGACGCCTGAGCACCCCGAGGGCCGCACCGGCCTGCGTGCGCTCGGCCACCGCTTTCCGCGGGCCGGGCGTCTGGAAGCGATCGTGCTGCGGCCGGCACGCGGCCAGCCGGCCGTGGCCGTGTCCGAGGCCATGGTCCTGGTGGGCCAAGGCCTGGACGGTGACCGCAGCGCCGCCCGCCTGCCTTCGGCCGGTGCCAGCGCTGCCCGGCAGCTCAGCCTGCTGCAGGCCGAACACCTGCCGGTGATCGCCGCCTTGGCCGGCCTGGCCGAGGTGCAGGCCATCGCGCTGCGGCGCAACCTGGTGGTGTCCGGCCTCAACCTGCTGGCGGCCCGCGCGCTGTTCAAGGACTGCCCGCTGGTGCTGTGTCTGGGCGAGTCGGTGGTGCTGGAAATCACCGGCCCCTGCGCCCCTTGCTCGCGCATGGAAACGGTGTTGGGCCCCGGCGGCTACAACGCCTTGCGCGGCCATGGTGGCATGACCGCCCGGGTGCGGGTGGGTGGGCTGCTGAAAGCGGGGGACGCCGTGCGTTGTCTGCCCGACGGCGCGTTCTGAAGGCTGCGGCTTATCATAGTGCCGTGTGGTGTTCACACGGCATTTCCAAGGCCCCCCATGCTGTACGTTTTCAAATCCCGGGCCGCTGGTGACCTGATCATGCTGGAGCCCAACGGCCGGCGTGTGTTGCAAATCATCGGCAAGGACCCCGGGCCCAAGGGCATCATCCTGCCCGAGCAGATGGCGGCCGCGGTGGCTGCGCTGGAGGCCAGCGTGGCGCAGGACGAGGCCCAGCGCGCCGCAGCCGATCCCGACGCCCCCGAACACCCCGAGGCGGTGTCATTGCGCCAGCGCGCCGCCCCCTTCATTGCCATGCTGAAGCAATGCGGCAAGGCCGACAAGGAAATCGTCTGGGGGGTGTAGCCGGCCGTTGGCCGCCCCGTGCCAAGGGGGCGGCAGGCCGCTGTCGGGGCCGGGCCGGCCCGGAGGGAAACGCTCAGTCGGCGTAGACGCCGGCGGCCTTGATGATGGGGCTCCACTTGGCGATCTCGGCCGCCACAAATTTCTTGTGCTCAGCCGACTCCATGCGCTTGTCGGTCACCACCACCGCGCCCAGGCCTTCCTGCTTCTTGATGAACTCCGGGTCTTTCAAGGCCACCTTCAAGGCCTCGTTGAGCTTGGCCGTCACATCGGCCGGCGTGCCCTTGGGTGCGTAAAGGCCGTGCCAGATGGTGACCTGGAAGTTCTTCAGGCCCGACTCGTCCATGGTCGGGATGTCTTTCAGCGCCGGGGTGCTCAGCCGCTTGGTGGTGGTGACGGCAAAGGCCTTGACCTTCTTGGCCTCGATCTGGGTGCTGGTGTTGGTGGTCTGGTCACACATCAGGTCGATCTGGCCGCCAATCAGGTCGGTCATTGCCGGCGCCGTGCCTTTGTAGGGCACGGTGGTCATCTCGTTCTGCGTGGCCGACTGGAACAGCAAGCCACACAGGTGCGAGGCCGAGCCGATGCCGGCATTGCCCAGGTTGACCTTGCCCTTGTTCTGCGTCATCCAGGCGGTCAGTTCCTTGAAGTTGCTGGCCGGCAGCGACGGCCGGGCGATCAGCGTCATGGGCACGTCATTGACCATGCCCAGGTACTCGAAGTCGCTCTCCACCTTGAACGGGATGTTGCGCACCAGCGTCGGCATGGTCGACATGCCGATGTGGTGCAGCAGCACGGTGTAGCCATCGGGGCTGGCCTTGGCCACCTTGTTGGCGCCGATGGAGCCGCCGGCGCCAGCCGCGTTGTCCACCACGATGCTGATGCCGCCCAGCGGCTTGCGCAAGGCCTCGGCCAGGTCGCGGGCCACCCGGTCGGTGGGCCCGCCGGCGCTGAAGGGCACCACGATGGTGATGACCTTGTCCTTGGCCGGGAAGTCAGCGGCCTGCGCCGCAAAGGCGGCCACACCCAGGGCCAGCACGGTCACAAAGGATTTCATGGGATCGCTCCAGTCGTCAACAAAACGACATGCTAAGACGGTCTGCCGACCGTCACAACGCGGCAACTACCTAAGGATGGCCCCAGCGCCGCTGGGGCCATGGCCTCATTTGTAGCTGCGGGCGTCTTCGATGACCTTGCCGTCGTTGGGCAGGCTGCCGGGGCTGACCAGCTCCACCGTGCCGCGCAGCTTGGTGACGTCGCGGATGGCGTCGCTCAAACGGGTGGGCAGGTCGTGGGCGCCGTCCGGCGCTTCCACCTTCAGCGTCATGCTGTCGTTGGCCATCTCGCCGGTCACCACCAGGCGGGCCTTGACCACCTCGGGGAAGCGCTTGGCGATGTCGGCCACCTGGCCGGGGTGCACAAACATGCCACGGATCTTGGTGGTCTGGTCGGCCCGGCCCATCCAGCCCTTGATGCGGGTGTTGGTGCGGCCGGTCGGGCATTCGCCCGGCAGCACCGCCGACAGGTCGCCGGTGCCGAAGCGGATCAGCGGGTAGTCGCGGCTGAAGGTGGTCACCACCAGCTCGCCCACCTCGCCTTCGGGCACCGGGTCACCGGTGCCGGGGCGCACAATTTCCACCAGCACCCGCTCGTCCAGCACCAGGCCTTCGCGGGCCGGGGTTTCGTAGGCGATCAGGCCCAAGTCGGCGGTGGCGTAGCACTGGTACACGTCCACCCCGTGCTGGGCAAACCAGTCACGCAGGCTGGGCGGGCAGGCCTCGCCGGACACCAGGGCCTTTTTCAGGCTGGGCAGGGCCACACCCATCTCTGCGGCTTTTTCCAGAATGATCTTCAGAAAGCTGGGCGTGCCGGCATAGCCCGCAGGCTTGAGGTCGGCCATCACCTGCACCTGCTGCTCGGTCTGGCCGGTGCCGCCCGGGAACACGGTGCAGCCCAGGTAGTGGGCGCCGGTTTCCATCATCGAGCCAGCCGGCACAAAGTGGTAGCTGAAGCAGTTGTGCACCAGCTCGCCGGGGCGGAAACCCGCGGCAAACATCGCCCGGGCCACACGCCAGTAGTCTTCGCGGTGGCCTTCGGGTTCGTACAGCGTGCCGGGGCTGGCAAAAATGCGCGGCATGCCGGCGCCATAGGTCACGGTGGCAAAACCGCCAAAGTTGTCGCTGCCGCGCTGGGCTTTTTGCTGTTCCAGCAGCTCGTGCTTGCGCGTCACCGGCAGCTTGGCCAAGGCCTCGCGGCTGGTCACGGAGGCAGGGTCAACATCGGCAAACAGCTTGCCGAAAGCGACCGAGTTTTCCTTGGCAAAAGCCACATGGCCGCGCAGCGCGTGCAACAGCGAGGCTTCGCGGTCCTGCGGGTCGCGGGTTTCGAGGGGGTCGAAGAAATCGTTCATGCTGTGGATCCCCTTCACGCCAGCCAGCGCTTGCGGCGCTTGTAGCTCTTGACGTCCTTGAACGACTTGCGTTCGCCGCCGCCCATGCCGAGGTAGAACTCCTTGACGTCTTCGTTGCTGGCCAGGTCCTTGGCCGCACCGTCCATCACCACCCGGCCGCTCTCCATGATGTAGCCGTAGTCGGCGTAACGCAGCGCCATGTTGGTGTTTTGCTCGGCCAGCAGGAAGGTGACGCCTTCCTTGGCGTTGAGGTCTTTGACGATCTCGAACACCTCTTCCACGATCTGCGGCGCCAGGCCCATCGAGGGCTCGTCCAGCAGCACCATGCTGGGGTTGGCCATGATGGCGCGGCCGATGGCGCACATCTGCTGCTCACCGCCGGAGGTGTAGGCGGCCTGCGAGCCCTTGCGGGTCTTCAGGCGGGGGAAGTAGGTGTAGACCTTGTCGAGGTTGGCGGCGATCTCGCCCTTGTCCTTGCGGGTGTAGGAACCGGTCAGCAGGTTCTCTTCGATGGTCAGGTGGGCGAAGCAATGCCGGCCTTCCATCACCTGAACCACACCGCGCTGCACCAGATCGGCCGGCGACAGGTTTTCGATGCGCTCGCCACGCAGTTCGATCGAGCCCTTGGTGACCTCGCCACGCTCGCCCTTGAGCAGGTTGGAGATGGCCCGCAGCGTGGTGGTCTTGCCCGCGCCGTTGCCGCCCAGGATGGCCACGATGCCGCCTTCGGGCACCGACAGGGAGACCCCCTTGAGCACGAGGATCACGTGGTTGTAAATGACCTCGATGCCATTGACGTTGAGAACGATGTTTTGCTGTGTCATGGTGGTAGTGTGAGCAATCGACGGGCCTGCACCGGCAAGCCCGTCGATTGCTGGCTCCGTGGGGAGCCAGCCTGGCCCTTGCGGGCCGTGGGGGTCAGATCAGGACTGGCAATCCGACGCGGGGCGACGGGTGATCTTCTTCTCGGCAGCGTACTTGTCGGCTGCGGCCTTGACCATGGGGTTGATCACGGTCTCGTCCGCTTGGTACCAGTCGGAGGTGAAGTTCCAGTTCTTGCCGTCCCAGGTCTGCACGCGGGCCCAGGCCGCGCCCATGTGGTCCTTGCACGAGGTGGAGATGGGGCGCAGCACGCCAGCGAAACCGGCACCGTCGAGCTTCTTCTGGTCGAGGGCCAGGTTCTCCAGGCCCCAACGCACCTGCTCACCGCTCATGCGCTTGCCCTTGCCATAACGCTCTTGCGCACGGCGCACGCCTTCCACCGCCAGGTAGGCCGCGAACACGCCGCGCATGTACAGCACCTGGCCGACTTCTTCCTTCGGACCCGTGCCCTGGCCCTTGCCATGGACTTCGGCCAGGATGTCTTTCACCACCTTGGCTTCGTAAGCGGGGCCGTGTTGCAGGGCCAGCGCGTTGTAGCCCTTGGAGGCATCGCCCACGTCACGCACATCGGGCTCGGCACCGGCCCACCACACGCCGTACATCTTTTCGCGCGGGAAGCCAGTGGCTTGCGCTTCCTTGATGGCGGTGGAGTTCATCACACCCCAGCCCCACAGGAACACGTAGTCGGGCTTGCTCTGACGCACTTGCAGCCAGGTGGCCTTTTGCTCCACGCCGGGGTGGGTCACAGGCAGCAGGCTCAGCTCGTAGCCGTAGGCACGCGAGAGTTCCTGCAGCAGCGGAATGGGTTCCTTGCCATAGGGGCTGTCGTGGTACACCAGGGCGATCTTCTTGCCCTTGAGCTTGTCCGCGCCGCCTTCTTTCTTGGCGATGTGCTGCACCAGCACGTCGGCCGCCACCCAGTAGGTGCCAGTCAGCGGGAAGTTCCACTTGAACACGCCGCCGTCGGCCGACTCGCTGCGGCCATAGCCGGCGGTGATCAGCGGAATCTTGTCTGCGGGGGCCTTCTCGGTCAGCGCGAAGGTGATGCCGGTCGACAGCGGCTGGAAGGTGGTGGCGCCACCGTTCTTGCCCTTCAGGCGCTCGTAGCATTCCACACCGCGGTCGGTGGCGTAGCCGGTTTCGCACTCTTCGTACGAGACCTTCACACCGTTCAGCAGGTTCTTGGACTGGGCCAGCTTGAGGTAATCCACATAGCCGTTGGCGAAGGGAATGCCGTTGGCCGCGTAGGCGCCAGTGCGGTAGGCCAGCACCGGGAAGAACTGTTCATTGGACTGGGCCAGGGCATTCGTCGTGACCAGCACCGACGAGGCGCCTGCCGCCGCGACGGTGATGGCCAGAATCAGGTTTCGTAGCTTCATGGGAACTCTCCTTGAAAAAATGAAAAACGCGCTTGAGTAAAACTGCAAACCATCAAAAAGTCATCAGTGATTGCGACTAGGTAATACCGATGGGTCCAACGCGTGCAACAGCTGAATCCACTGGGCTCAGTGGGGGAATGGCCACAGGCGCAGCTTCTGTTTGCCAATGCTCCACAGCTTGGCCAGACCATGCGGCTCGACGATCAAGAACCACACGATCAAGGCGCCGAACACCATGAACTCAACGTGCGACACGGTGGCCGTGTCGATGTGCACGCCCAGCACATTGCCCATCCAGGGCAGGAACTGGTTCAGGAAAATCGGCAGCACCACGATGAAGGCGGCGCCGAAGAAGCTGCCCATGATGGAGCCCATGCCGCCAATGATCACCATGAACAGCAGCTGGAAGGAGCGGTCCACCGAGAAGGCCGCCGGCTCCCAGGAGCCCAGGTGCACAAAGGCCCACAGCGCGCCGGCCGTGCCGACGATGAAAGAGCTCACCGCGAAGGCCGACAGCTTGGCGTACATCGGGCGGATGCCGATCACCGCGGCCGCCACGTCCATGTCACGGATGGCCATCCACTCGCGGCCGATGGCGCTTCGCACCAGGTTCTTTGACAGCAGCGCAAACACCACCAGGAAGGCCAGGCAGAACAGGTATTTGTTCAGCGGGGAGTCGATGGCCCAGCCCAGCACCTGCAGGTCGGCCACCGAGGCCGTGCCCGACGACGAGTCGTTGGTGAACCACTTGACCCGCAGGAACAGCCAGTCGCAGAAGAATTGCGCGGCCAGCGTGGCGATCGCCAGGTACAGGCCTTTCACGCGCAGGCTGGGAATGCCGAACAGCATGCCCATCGCGGTGGAGGCCAGACCGCCCAGCAGCAGCGCTGGAATCAGCGGCATGCCCTCGATGCGGACCATGAAGTTGTAGGCCGCGTAGGCCCCCACCGCCATGAAGGCGCCGGAACCGATGGAAATCTGGCCGCAGTAGCCGACCAGGATGTTCACGCCCAGCGCCGCCAGCGACAGGATCACAAAGGGGATCAGGATGGCGCGCAGCATGTACTCGTCGGCCAGCAGGGGCACGCCGATGGCGGCAAAGGCAATGATGGCCAGCACGGCCCAGCGGTCCTGGGCGATCGGAAAGATTTGCTGGTCGGCTTTGTAGCTCGTTTTGAACTGGCCGTTTTCGCGGTAAATCATGGTGTGGTCTCGAACGGAATCGGTGGGGCTGTCAGGGTCTGAAGGGTGTGGTCAGACCCGGTCGATGATCTTCTCGCCGAACAGGCCTTGCGGACGGAACAGCAGGAACACCAGCGCCAGCACATAGGCAAACCAGATCTCGATGCCGCCACCCACATAGGGGCCGAGGTAAACCTCGGACAGCTTCTCGCCCACGCCGATGATCAGGCCGCCGACGATGGCGCCGGGCACCGAGGTCAGGCCGCCCAAAATGAGCACTGGCAGCGCACGCAGCGCGATGGTCGTCAGCGAAAACTGCACCGACAGCTTGGAGCCCCAGATGATGCCGGCCACCAGCGCCACCATGCCGGCCACGCACCAGACGATGACCCAGATGCGGTTCAGCGGAATGCCGATCGATTGGGCGGCCTGGTGGTCGTCGGCCACCGCGCGCAGTGCCCGGCCGGTGGTGGTTTTCTGGAAGAACACCGACAGCAGCGTCACCAGCACCACGGCGATGGCGGCCGCCACCATGTCTTCCTTGCTCAGCAAAATGCCGCCCGGGAAAATCGATTCAAAGGCGATCAGCGGCTCTTTGGGCATGCCCACGTTGATCTGGTAAATCTGGCTGCCGAACAGGGTCTGGCCAAAGCCTTCGAGGAAGTAGGTGATGCCCAGCGTGGCCATCAGCAGCGTCGCGCCTTCCTGGTTCACCAGATGGCGCAGCACCAGCCGCTCCACCAGCCAGGCCAGTGCAAACATGATCAACGCGGAAATGATGAAGGCCGCCACGTTGGCAAAAATCAGGCTGTCGATGCCGGTCCACTTCGGAATCCATTCCGAGAAGCGGGCCATGGCCAGGGCGGCAAACAGCACCATCGCGCCCTGCGCGAAATTGAACACGCCGGAGGCCTTGAAGATGAGCACAAAGCCCAGCGCCACCAGCGAATAAAGCATGCCGACCATCAGGCCGCTGAAAAGGGTTTCGAGGAAGAATGCCATGGTGGTGCTCAATGACTGGTGCCGAGGTAGGCGCTGATGACTTCGGGGTTGTTGCGGACTTCGTCGGGCGTGCCGTCGCCGATCTTCTTGCCGTAATCCAGCACCACCACGCGGTCGGAGATGTCCATCACCACGCCCATGTCGTGCTCGATCAGCACGATGGTGGTGCCGAACTCGTCGTTCACGTCGAGGATGAAGCGGCACATGTCCTGCTTCTCCTCGACGTTCATGCCGGCCATGGGCTCGTCAAGCAGCAGCACCTTGGGTTCCAGCGCCAGCGCGCGCGCCAGGTCCACCCGCTTCTGCAGGCCGTAGGGCAGCTGGCCCACCGGGGTCTTGCGGAAGGCCTGGATTTCCAGGAAATCGATGATCTTTTCCACCACCGCGCGGTGCTGCATTTCTTCGCGCTCGGCCGGGCCGATGCGCAGCGCCTGCATCAGCAAATTGCTTTTGATGCGCAGGTTGCGGCCGGTCATGATGTTGTCGAGCACGCTCATGCCCTTGAACAGCGCCAGGTTCTGGAAGGTCCGGGCAATGCCCATCTCGGCCACCTGGCGGCTGCTCATGTGCTTGAAGGTCTGGCCGCGGAAGGAGATCTTGCCCTCCTGCGGTGAATACACCCCGTTGATGCAGTTCAGCATCGAGCTCTTGCCGGCCCCGTTGGGGCCGATGATGGCGCGGATCTCGTGCTCCTTCACGTTGAAGGAGATGTCGGTCAGCGCCTTGACGCCGCCGAAGCGCAGGCTGATGTTGCTGACGTCGAGGATGACGTCGCCGATTTTCTTGCTCATATGCGTCAGTCTCAGGCGGCCGTTTTGACCGGAGTGAAAGTCTTGGTGTCGAAGATCTTCAGCGTGGCGCTGATGCTGCCGGTGCGACCGTCTTCGAACTTGACCTGGGTCTCGATGAACTGCTCGGACTTGCCGCCGTACAGCGCGTCCACCAGCGGCTGGTATTTGTCGGCGATGAAGCCGCGCCGGACCTTGTTGGTGCGGGTCAGCTCGCCGTCGTCGGCGTCCAACTCCTTGTGGAGCACCAGAAAGCGGCTGACCTGGCTGCCGGCCAGCAGGGCGTCGCGGCTCAGGTCGGCATTGACCTGTTCCACGCATTCCTTGATCAGGCTGTAGACCTCGGGTTTTTGCGCCAGGTCGGCGTAGCCGGCATAGGGCAGGTTGCGGCGCTCGGC
Organism: Rhodoferax sp. SPJ4; assembly: GCF_058216275.1. Taxonomy (NCBI): domain Bacteria; kingdom Pseudomonadati; phylum Pseudomonadota; class Betaproteobacteria; order Burkholderiales; family Comamonadaceae; genus Rhodoferax; species Rhodoferax sp. SPJ4. The sequence continues at coordinate 281,203 of NZ_JBYZMN010000004.1, read as the reverse complement.
CCAGTTGGCCACCGCGTCGAAGTCGATGTTGATCATCACGCAGACTTTTTCGCGCTTGTCGCCCAGGGCCACGACTTCCTTGATCTGCGGGAAGAACTTGAGTTTGTTCTCCACGTACTTGGGCGCAAACATCGCGCCGTCGTGCTCGCCGCCCATGATGCGGCCGACGTCCTTGGCCCGGTCAATGATCTTCAGATGGCCTTCGTTGTCCAGGAAGCCGGCGTCGCCGGTGTGGTACCAGCCGTCGGCCGTCAGCACCTCGGCGGTGGCGGCCGGGTTCTTGTAGTACTCCTTCAGCAGGCCGGGCGACTTGACCATCAGCTCGCCGTCCACCACCTTGATCTCCACGCCCTTCAGCGGCACACCCACGGTGTCGGCGCGGGCCTGGTTGTCGGGCTGCACGCAGACGAACACCGCGGTTTCGGTCGAGCCGTACAACTGCTTCATGTTGATGCCGATGGAGCGGTAGAAGGTGAACAGGTCGGGGCCGATGGCCTCGCCGGCGGTGTAGGCCACCTTGACCCGGCTCAGGCCCAGGTTGTTGCGCAGCGGGCCGTAGACCAACAGGTCGCCCACCGCGTACAGCAGGCGGTCGACAGCGCTCACCGGCAGGCCGTCCATGCGGGCCGGGCCCACCTTTTTTGCGATGCCCATGAAGTACTCGAACATCTTGCGCTTCACGGTACCGGCGTCTTCCATGCGAATGGTCACGCTGGTCAGCAGGCCTTCAAACACCCGGGGCGGCGCGAAGTAGTAGGTCGGGCCCACTTCCTTCAGGTCGATGGTCACGGTGGCGGCCGACTCGGGGCAGTTCACCACGTAGCCGCAGCTCAGCCACTGGGCGTAGGAGAAGATGTTCTGGCCGATCCAGGCCGGCGGCAAATAGGCCAGCACGTCTTCGGTCGGACCCAGGCGGTCAAACTCGGCGGCCGCGGCCGCCCGGTTGCCCAGCGTGTAGTGGGTGTGCACCACGCCCTTGGGGTTGCCGGTGGTGCCCGAGGTGTAGAACATGGCCGCCACGTCGGACGCGGTGGCCTTGGCAATCTCGGCCTTGAAAAAGCCCGGGTTTCGGGCCACAAAGGTCTTGCCGGTCTCGATCAGCGAGTCCAGCGACGCCAGGCCTGGCTCGTTGTAGCTGCGCAGGCCACGCGGGTCGTCGTAATAGATGTGGCTCACCGCCGGGCAGGGCTCGCGGATCTCCAGCAGCTTGTCGACCTGCTCCTGGTCTTCGACCATCGCAAACCGGGTGCCGGTGTTGTTGATGGGGAACACACATTCCGGACCGGCGGCGTCCTGGTACAGCGGCACCGGAATGGCGCCCAGCGACTGGGCGGCCAGCATGGTGGCGTACAGCCGGGGCCGGTTGGAGGCAATCAGCACCATGTGCTCACCGCGCTGCAGCCCGGCCAGGTGCAGGCCACCGGCGATTTGCTCGACCAGCGTGACCATGTCACGCCAGCTCAGCGTTTGCCAGATGCCATACTCTTTTTCGCGCATCGCCGGCGCGTCAGGGCGCTCTGCGGCGTGTTTCAACAACAATTGGGGGAACGTGGCTTGCATCCCGCTTCCTCGGTTCATGGGTAAAAGTGCGTCAACATGGGTGTGACACTGTGGCCCGGATGGTAAGCAAGTGTTTGACGTTATTTTGTCGTTTCGCCGACAATCCTAGGGTGACCCCTAGGAGGGCTTTCCCTCGCCCCCACAAATTTTGTTGACTTTGGCCATGAGTGATCGTCTCCCTCTTTACCAGCGCAGCCGCCCCCCTACCGAGACCGAGTTGGCGGGCATTCCGTGGATCCCCTTGCTCACCCCGGTGGAGCGGGCCCGCGCCGTGGCCCACCTGCGGGTGGGCGAGGCCTCCACCGCCGACCTGCTGTGCCGGGTGGGCCGGCCGGGCAACTACTGGTTTGGGGTGCTCGAAGGCCTGCTGAAGATGAGCACCGACAACAACGAAGGCCAGTCCATGACCTTTGCCGGCATCCCCGCCGGCGGCTGGTTTGGCGAGGGCACGCTGCTCAAGCGCGAGTGTTACCGCTACAACATCCAGCCGCTGCGGCGCAGCGTGGTGGCCGGCCTGCCGCTGGACGATTTCCACTGGCTGCTGGACCACTCCATCGCCCTCAACCGCTTCGTGATGAACCAGCTCAACGAGCGGCTGGCCCAGTTCATCGTGGCCCGCGAGATCGACCGCATGAACAGCCCCGAGGTGCGGGTGGCGCGCAACCTGGCGGCGCTGTTCAACCCGGTGCTCTACCCCAGCGTGGGCCAGGTGCTGCGCATCACCCAGCAGGAGCTGGCCTACCTGGTGGGCCTGTCGCGCCAGCGCGTCAACGAGGCGCTGGCGGCGTTGGAGGCACGCGGCAGCATCCGGGTGGAGTACGGCGGCCTGCGGGTGCTGGACCTCAACGCCCTGCGCAACGGCGTGGCCGAGCCCGTCACCCGCCGCCCCAGCTACTGAGCCCAACCCGACGACAATCGTCCCAGCATGACCGAGCCCCGTCCCCTTTCCCCGCCCCGCCGCATCCCCGCCTCGGCCCCCGGCGCCACGTCGCGGTTGAACAAGCGCATGGCCGAGCTGGGCCTGTGCTCGCGCCGCGAGGCCGACGACTGGATCGCGCTGGGCTGGGTGCGCGTGAACGGCCAGGTGGCCGCCATGGGCATGCAGGTGTCGCCGCAAGACCGCATCGAGGTCGACCCCAAAGCCCGGGGCCAGCAAGACAACCGCGTCACCATCCTGCTGCACAAGCCCATGGGCTATGTGAGCGGCCAGGCCGAAGACGGCCATGAGCCGGCGGTGACGCTGATTCACCCGCGCAGCCACTGGCGCGAAGACCCCAGCAGCCAGCGCTTTTCGCCGCCACAGCTGCGCGGCCTGGCGCCGGCCGGCCGGCTAGACATCGACTCGGTGGGCCTGCTGGTCTTCACGCAAGACGGCCGGGTGGCCCGCCAGCTGATCGGCGAAGACTCCGGCATGGAAAAAGAATACCTGGTGCGGGTGAGTTACGACACCGGCAACGGCCTGGTGCCAGTGACCACCGACGTGCAGGCAGTGTTTCCGCCCGAGCGCCTAGCCCGGCTGCGCCACGGCCTGAGCCTGGACGGCCAGCCGCTGAAGCCGGCCCGGGTGGACTGGCAAAACCCCGAGCAGCTGCGCTTTGTGCTCACCGAGGGCAAGAAGCGGCAAATCCGCCGCATGTGCGAGCAGGTGGGCCTGAAGGTGGTGGGCCTCAAACGCATCCGCATCGGCCAGGTCACGCTGGGCCACTTGCCGGCCGGTCAGTGGCGCTACCTGGGGCCCCACGAACGCTTCTGAGCGCTCAGGGCGCCGCCCAGGCCAGCGGCCTGAGCGGCGTGGCCAGCAGCGCCACCTCGGTCACCGGCCGGGTGGTGGTGGCCAAGGGCGCCGGCGCCCGGGCGGCGTGGTAGGCCAGCAGCGTGACGCGTTGGTGCTCGGCCGCCTGGGCCAGGTAGCGCTGGCGCTGGGCATCGGCCTCGGCCTGCAATTTGCGCCGCGAGTCCTGCCACAGATAGAGGCCGGTCACCAGGCCCGCCATCAGCGCCACCGGCGTGGCCGCCGCCGCCATCACCAGCAGGTTGTTGGCGGCCGCACCGCCAAACACCGCGCTCATGGAACTCAGGGTCTCGGCCCGCTCGGCCTCGGGCAGGCCATCGGCCCACTGGGCCAGGCCCATCTTGCCGGCCGTCAGCAACACAATGCCCAGCGGCGAGCTGGGCACCAGCGGGTTGGTTTCCACCGCGCCGGCGGCCAGCGCGCCCAGCGTGCTCACGCCATCGGCCAAACTGGCCCCGGCGGCCTGGGCGGCGGCGGGCGACAAGCCGCCCGGCGCAGGGGGCGCCGTGCCATCAGCCGCCACCCCGCGGGGCGGGTGGGACGGCAGCACCAGAAAGTTGCCGGCGCCCAGCGCCGAGCTGCCCATGGCGGCGGCGCAGGCGGCCACGGTTAGGGTGCGCAAAAGGGTCATGGGCGGCTTTCAGAATGGGCCCTTGACTGTGGCTGCGTCCGGCGCCGTCTTCTGTGCGGCAGCGTGCTTAAGTCGGTGCGCCCTTGAAACCGGCCGCAGCGCCCATAATTCCGCCTCTGCCCGCGTCCGCGGGGTGCCATTCCGCTTCATTCAGAAAAACCACGCCACCATGAGCAAGCAAACCCTTTCCTTCCAGGCCGAAGTGGCCCAGCTGCTGCACCTTGTCACCCACTCGCTGTACTCCAACCGGGAAATCTTTGTCCGTGAGCTGGTGTCCAACGCGTCCGACGCCTGCGACAAGCTGCGTTTTGAGGCGCTGAACAACGCCGTGCTGTACGAGGATGCGCCCACGCTGGACGTGCGCGTCACCATCGACAAAGCCGCCCGCACGCTGACCATCACCGACAACGGCATTGGCCTGTCGCAGCAGGAAGCCATCGACAACCTGGGCACCATTGCCAAGAGCGGCACCCGCGAGTTCATGGGCAAACTCAGCGGCGAGCAAAAGGCCGACGCGCAGCTGATTGGCCAGTTTGGCGTGGGTTTTTATTCCGGCTTCATCGTGGCCGACAAAATCACCGTGGAGTCGCGCCGCGCCGGCCTGCCGCACAGCGACGGCGTGCGCTGGACCAGCACCGGCACCGGCGACTTCGAGGTCGAGCAGATCGAGCGCGCCGCCCGTGGCACCAGCGTCATCCTGCACCTGCGCGACGACGCGTCGGATTACCTGGACGCCTGGACGCTCAAGGGCATTGTCAGCAAATACTCCGACCACATTTCCCTGCCCATTTTGATGCCGCAAGAGCGCTGGGAAGCCGGCGAGGAAGGCCAGCCCGGCCAGATGGTGGCCACCGGCGAATGGGAGCCCATCAACCAGGGCAGCGCGCTGTGGACCCGGGCCAAAAAAGACATCAGCGACGAGCAGTACCAGTCGTTTTACAAACAGCTGGCCATGGACCACGAGAACCCGCTGGCCTGGAGCCACAACCGCGTGGAAGGCAGCACCGAATACACCCAGCTGCTGTACATCCCGTCCAAGGCCCCGGCCGATTTGTACCAGCGCGAGAAGGTGGCCGGCGTCAAGCTGTACGTGAAGCGCGTCTTCATCATGGACGACGCCGAGGCCTTGATGCCCGCCTACCTGCGCTTTGTGCAGGGCGTGGTGGACTCGGCCGACCTGCCGCTCAACGTGAGCCGCGAGCTGCTGCAGGAAAGCCGCGACGTGAAAGCCATCCGCGAAGGCTGCACCAAGCGCGTGCTGAGCATGTTGGAAGATCTGGCCAAGCACGACCGCCTGCCCACCGAAGGCGCCGATGGCGTGACCGATGTGGCCAGCGACGAAGACAAGGCCAAGGCCGGCCAGTACGCCAAGTTCTATGCCGAGTTTGGCGCGGTGCTGAAAGAAGGCCTGGCCGAAGACTTTGCCAATCGCGAGCGCCTGGCCAAGCTGCTGCGCTACGCCTCCACCCAGAGCGACACCGTCAGCGTGTCGCTGGCCGACTACAAGGCCCGCATGAAAGAAGGCCAGCAGGCCATTTACTTCATCACCGCCGACACCCTGGCTGCCGCCAAGAACAGCCCGCAGCTCGAAGTCTTCAAGAAAAAGGGCATCGAGGTGCTGCTGATGACCGACCGCGTGGACGAGTGGGCGCTGAACTACCTGCACGACTTTGACGGCACGCCGCTCAAGAGCGTGGCCAAGGGCGCGGTGGACCTTGGCGACCTGCTGGACGAGGGCGAAAAGAAAGCCGCCGAAGACGCCGCCGAGGCCTTCAAGCCGGTGCTGGCCAAGCTGAAAGAGGCGCTGAAAGACAAGGCCCAGGACGTGCGCGTCACCAGCCGCCTGGTGGACTCGCCCGCCTGCCTGGTGGTGCAAGACGGCGGCATGAGCATCCAGCTCGCCCGCATGCTCAAGCAGGCCGGCCAGAAGGCGCCCGAGGTCAAGCCCACGCTGGAGGTGAACGCCGAGCACGCGCTGGTGAAAAAGCTCGACAACAACGTCAACTTCAACGACCTGGCCCACATCCTGTTTGACCAGGCCCTGCTGGCCGAAGGTGGCCTGCCCGAAGACCCCGCCGCCTATGTGAAACGGGTCAACGCGCTGCTGGTGTGACACCGGCCTCCAGCCGGCGTAAAGTGGGTGCCATGCGCACCCCTTTTGCTTTTTGGCCGCTTGTTTTCATTGCCGCCGCTGCCGCCACCTTGAGTGGCTGCGGCTCGGTGGGTGCCGGTGTGGGCATCAGCGTGCCGGTGGCGCCCGGCGTGTCCATCGGCATCGGTGTGGGCAGCGGCGGCCCCACGGTGGGCGTGACGGCCGGCTCCGGCCCGGTGGGTGTGGGCGTGGGTGTTAACCAGAACGGCCAGGTGACCGGCGGTGTGGGCGTGGGCACGAGCACCGAAGTGGGCAACAGCGGCGTGCGGGTGGGGGCGGGCGTGGGCACCGGGACGGTGATTTATGACCCGAATGAGAAGCGGCAGAGGGAGCAGGAGTCGGGGCGGTGAGTCGGAGGATGACAAGCCGCTTTCGGCCAGGTGGGGAAGCTCAAGGCCCGGCGGCTAAAGCCAGCCGATGGAAGCCGAAATACGCTGCGCTCCAAAGTCGTCGATCTGCACCAGGGTAGCCAGTGGCTGGCCCCCGACCCCCGACCACCGGCCGGGGGCTTGGGCTTACTTCAAGGCGTCGGCCACCTTGGCGATGCCGGCGTTGGCGCAGACCTCGTCCTTCTCGCCGCCAGGCGCGCCCGACACGCCCACCGCGCCGATGGCCACACCGCCCGACCGGATGGGCACTCCGCCGCCCACTGCCACCGTGTCTGGAATCTGGCGCAGGTAGGCGTTGGCAGGGTCGTCGGTGAGTTTCATGAACTCCAGCGAGGTCTGGTTGCGGGTGCGGGCGGTATAGGCCTTGCGGCGTGCAAACTCCACAGTGTGCGGCGAGGTGCCGTCGCCACGCAGCGCCGAGTGCAGCTGGCCCGCGTTGTCCACAATCACCACCGAGACGCGGTAGCCGTCCTTGCTGCATTGCTCGATCACGCCGTCGATGATGGCCTGCGCCATGCGCATGGACACGTTCTTCTGGGTCTGGGGCGCCAGGTTCTGGGCACTGGCCGAGGCGGTGCCGCCCAAGGCCAGCAGGGCCAGCGCGAGGCCGGCCAATGGGCTTGTTCCACGGTGCATGAAGTCTCTCCTCTGGGTGTTGAAATGAGCGGTCAGTCTAAGCCGCGTCACCGACCTGGTCACCCCCGGGCTCACCCGGGTGGCGGGTCTGGCCAGGCGGCAGACCGGGGGGCGCATCTTCGGCGATGATGGTGGTTTTCTGGGCCCAGCCATCTCGTCTGTGAGGCGGCTCCCTCACCCACCCCAACGAAACACACACCATGTCCAGCTATGTCGATGAAGTTCTGGTGCCCGGCGAACGGGTGGTTCATCTGGGCCGCACCAGCCTGTGGTCGGTGTGGCATTTGCTGGTGCTGGGGCTGGTTCTGTTGCCAGCCTTCGGCCTGGGGCTGGTGTTCTGGGGCGTGGCCTATGTGCGCATCAAGTCCACCGAGCTGGCCGTCACCACGCGGCGGCTGATCGTCAAGCACGGCTTCATTCGCCGCAGCACCATGGAAATCAACATCAGCAAGGTGGAGAGCCTGCAGGTCAACCAGTCGCTGCTGGGCCGCATGCTGGACTACGGCACCCTGGTGATTGCCGGCACCGGCACCTCGCACGCGCCCATCGCAGGCATTGCCGAGCCGCTGGCGTTTCGGCGCGCCTTTGTGGAAGCGCAAGACGCCGCCGGCAAGGGCGCCGGCAGCGTGGCCAGCAGCGAGGCCTGAGCCTGCCGCCGCGCCGCGTCAGATGCCTTCTCGAACGACGTCGTTCTTGCCCAGGATGGGCAGCTGAACCGAGCCGTTGAAGAAGGCGGCCGGCGCAAACAGGTCGGTGGAGAACACGGTGGCGTATTGCGCATGGAAGGCGTAGATCAGCAGGCCCAGTTGGTCGCCTTTTTTCAGGCGGGCGCTGAGGCCGGCCAGGTCCACCGCGTGTTTGCCAAAGCCGCGCACCGGGGTCAGGTTGGCGTCCACCAGGGTCCAGTGCGATGCGCCGGCCGACAGCCTGCCAATGCCGATGAAGAAGCGCGGGTCACAGCCGCCCAGCTGCGGGCTGGGGCAGTTCGTCATTTGCAGTGCCGGCACAAAGCCTGACAGGTCGATGTTCATGGTGGGGATGCCGGCCACGAGGGTGTTGTCCTGGCTGGCGGTGAACAGCGGCTGAACCGACAGCAGCATTTCGCGGGCCGCGCCACCCAGCAGCGAGCCGGCCACACCCACCGGCCCACTGAACTGCGGCGTGGCCTGGCTGACCTTGAAGCTGGTGCCACCGCGCTTAATGGTGCGCAACTGAATGGCGTCGCCGTCGGCAATGCTCATGCAGAAGTCTTTGCCGGTTTTCACCACGCCTTGGGTGGCGTTGGTTTTGCCCTGCAGCTTTTCTTCCATCCACGAGAACACCGCGTCTTGCACGTTGATGCCGCCGCAGGCGTTGGCGCCGCCCGGGCCCTGAAATTCCGGCGGGTTGATGGCGGCGTACAGCGGGTCCAGCCCTTCCGAGCCGGGCACGGTGGCCACGCTCACCGGCAGGATGTGGCCGCCCTGGTGGGTCAGCAGGCGCACGTCGCCGCCGCCGCGCTTCAGGCACTGGTGGTTGTTGTAGCCGTTGTTGAAGTTGAACAAGGTGTCGCTCATGCCGATGGTGATGAGCGCGTCGATCTTGGGGAAGGCCTTAGGTGCCACCAGCGCCGGAAAGGCGTCGGGCACGGCGCCGGGCAGCGTGAACACCTGCTGCTTGGCCGGCAGGCCGTCGCAGAAATAAGACACGCTGTGGTACTTCATGAAGTTCACATCGGTCTCGGTCATGCTGCCGCTCAGCGAAGACAGGCCCATGGCCTGGATGAGGGTGGGGTCGGCCCGGGTGGGCTCGCCACGCGAGGCCCGGTCGAGCAGGGTCTGCACCGCCAGCTTGGGGTCGAACGGGGTGGACGGTGAGTTGCCCAGCGGGTTCAGGCTGGGCGGGGCCTCGGCCAGTGCCAGCAGGCCGGTCAGGTAGGTGGACTTGGGCACGTTGTTCTGGTTCAGCGAATAGGCCAGGTCGTGTGGCGCGATGTCGGGCGCGATCACGCGCAGCCGCTGCTGGGGGTCGGCGCCGGCCAGCAAAAACTGGAACATGCCGCCGTAGGAGCCGCCGTAGCTGCCCAGCACCATCTTGCCGTCGGTTTTGCGGCGCAGGCCGGGCAGCTTTTCTGCCCAGTCGAGGATGGCGATCAGGCTTTTGCCGTCGTACTCCGGGTCCATGGCTCGCACCTTGCCGCCCGATTCGCCAAAGCCGCGCTGGTCGAACGAGATCACGTAGTAACCGGCGTCGCGAAACTGGGCGGTGATGCTGCCGGGTGGCGCGGCCACGTTGCGCATGCCGCTCCAGCCATGGCCGTTGAGCACCAGCGGGTAGGTTTTGCCCACCTGCAGCCGGGTGGGCTCAAAGACCTGGAACACATGGGTTTCGCCGCCCACGTCAATGGTCTGGCGGTAGATGGTGCCGTCGCGGTCCTGCGTGATGGGGGTGTCGGTGCGGCCCATGTCGCCGCTGGAAGCCACCTCGGGCACCGGCAGCGAGGTGCTGCCCTCCGCGGAGGCCCCGGCCGCACTGACGCGGCCATTCAGGCTGAGTTTCTCGCTGCCGGTGGCGCTGCCGTCACCGCCGCCACAGGCGCTGAGTGACAGCGCGCCCACCAGGCCCAGGGCCTTGAAAATTTGGTTTGCCAACATGAATCGTCTCCAGTTCACCGTGAATCAAGCACTGGCCTGTACGGTAAAAGGGCTATCGGTTCAGTTTTGTCATCCCAAAGACAACTGAAGTGTGAACCAATGACTTAATTCACGGCCGCGCCGGAATTCTTGTCATGCTTTCGGTTTACACCACGCCAGCCGTCCCGGCGTTGGGCCTCACACCACCAGCGGTTCGCCCTGCATGGCCTCGATCTGCTCTTCCAGCATCTGCACCTGGCCCTGCCAGTAGTCGCTGCTGCCGAAAAACGGGAAGTTGATCGGGAAGATGGGGTCGTCCCAGCGCCGGGCCAGCCAGGCGCTGTAGTGAATCAGCCTCAAGGTGCGCAGCGGCTCGATCAGGGCCAGCTCGCGGCGGTCGAACGCGCGGAACTGCTCGTAGCCGTCCACCAGGGCGCCCAGCTGGCGCTGCTGCTGCCGGCGGTCGCCGCTGAGCAGCATCCACAGGTCTTGCACCGCCGGGCCGGTGCGGGCGTCGTCCAGATCCACAAAATGCGGGCCGCCGCCGGGGCGGTCGGTGGGTGTCCACAGAATGTTGCCGGGGTGGCAGTCGCCATGCAGGCGCAGCCGGGCCAGCGGCTCGTCCTGGGCCTCGGTGCGGCCCAGGGCTGACTGGGCAATCAGGTCCAGCGCTTCTGTGCAGCGGGCGGCCCAGGCCGACTGCACGTCCAGCGGCACCATCTCGTGGCCCAGCAGCCAGTCGCGTGGCTCCTGGCCAAAACTTTGCAAATCCAGCGCCGGGCGGTGCACAAAGGGGCGTTCGCTGCCCACGCTGTGGATGCGGGCCAGAAAGCGGCCAATCCATTCCAGCACCTCGTCGTCGTCCAGCTCGGGCGGCCGGCCGCCGCGGCGCGGGCTGACGCTGAAGGCAAAGTCGCCGAACTGGTGCAGCGTGGCGCCGTTCAGCACCAGCGGCCCCACGGCCGGCACCTCGGCGGCCATCAGCTCGGCGGCAAAGCCGTGTTCTTCCAGAATCTGCGCCTCGCTCCAGCGGCCGGGGCGGTAGAACTTGGCCACCACCGCCTCGCCGTCTTCCAGGTGGGCCAGGTAGACCCGGTTCTCGTAGGAGCTGAGCGCCATCAGGCGGCCGTCGCCGTACAGGCCCACACTGGCCAGGGCGTCCAGCACCTGGTCGGGTGTCAGCGATTCAAAAGGGTGAAGCATCGGGTTTGGGCGGCGGCAGCAGCGTCTCTAGTTGTTCGAAGGGCAGCGCGGATTTGACCAGCACCACGGTGCAGGGCGCGGCCATGGCCACCTTGATGGGCACGGTGGCCAGCAGGCGCTGCAGGTGCAGGCCATGGGTGGCCGCCCCCATCACCAGGATGCTGACGGCGTTGCCCTCGGCGTAGCGCAACAGGGCATGGGCCACGTCGGTGGCCTCGATCACATGGCAGGACAGCGAATGCGCCTCCAGCCCCAGCGGCTGGGCCCATTGGCGCAGCAGGGCCAGGTGCTGGCGGTGCACCTGGGTTTCGCTTCGGGCGTCGATGGTGCTGCTGGTCGAGCCGGGCGAGATCACCGTCACGCAGGCCAGCCGCGCGCCGGGCTGCAGGCCCAGCACCCGGCCCACCGACTGGCGCAGCGAGTACAGCGTGGCGTCGGTCACGTCGCGGTGGGGCACGGCCACCATCACGATGGGCGAGGCTTCCAGGTGGCGGGTGGGCAGCGGGCTTGGCTGGTAGTGAAGGCCGGCGGCGCGCAGCCAGCGTTTCACATGGGTGCGGAAGCTGGTGCCGTGCAGCCGGCGGCCCCGTTCGGTGATGGCCACCTGGTCGGGGTGGCTGAGGTCCAGTGCCAGCTGGCTGGCCGAGGGGTAGCGTTTGGCGGCCTCGGGTTCCAGGCAGCGCAGGATGATTTCCTGCAGCCATTCAGGCAGGCCGGGCCGGCTTTGGCGCGGCGGCCGCGGGTCGGCCCACAGGCGCTGGCGCAGGCCGCTGGGGGTTTGCGGGTCGCCAAAGGGCAGCCGTCCGGTGGCCAGCTGGTACAGGATGACGCCAATGGCAAAGATGTCGCTGCGCGGGTCGCCGCGCACGCCCACCACCTGTTCGGGCGCAATCCACGGCGGCGAGCCCACGGCCTTGCGCAGCTCCTCGGCCAGCAGGTCCGGGTAATGGGCGTGCCACGACAGGCCAAAGTCCAGCAGCACCGCGCTGCCGTCGGGCTTGATCATCACGTTGCCGGGTTTCAGGTCCAGGTGCACCGCGTCCTGCCGGTGCAGGCTGTGGGTGGCGCGGGCCATGGCCACGCCCAACTGCACCAGGGTGTCGGCATACAGCGGCTCGCCCTGGTCCAGCCAGTGCTGCACCGTCTGGCCGGGCACATGCTCCATCACCAACCAAGGCAGGCGCGACAAGTCACCGGCTGCCACAAAACGCGGCACATGCGGGCCACTGACCGCGCGCAGGATTTGCAGCTCCACCTCGAAGCCGATGATGTTTTCGGCGCCGTCGCCGGCTGTCATGCGCGGCACCTTCATCACCATTGGAAAGCCCGGGTCGGCCGCGCCATTCCGGTAGGTCACGGCGTAAATGTGGGCCATGCCGCCGGCGTGCAGGCAGTCGCCCACCACAAAGCCGTCGACCTCGGTGCCTGGCGCCAGCAGCTTCATTGCCCGGTCTCCAGCCGGCTGGCAAAGGCCAGCGGCAGACCGCTCAGCCGCACGGCCTCGGCGGCGGCCAGGTGGTCGTAGGGCACGCGGTGAAACCACAGCTGCAGCGCGGTGGTGTCGAACAGCGCGTACATGGCCCGCGGGTCACCGTCGCGCGGCTGGCCCACCGAGCCCACGGTGGCCAGCCAGCTGCGGTGCAGCGGCACCGGAATGGCCACGCCGGGGGTGGGATCGAAGCGCATCAGGCCCTGGCGGGCGCCACGGTAAAACAAGCGCTGGTGGTGCACATGGCCACCAAACACATGCTGAACGCCGGGCCAGGCGCTCGCGGCCTGCAGGCTGGCCTGGGCGCTGCGCTCGTCGGTCACATAGGTCCAGCGCTCGGGCTGGTCGGCGCTGGCGTGCACCAGCAGCCAGGGCGCTTCGCTGGCCAGCAGCGGCAGGCCGGCCAGAAAGGCGCGCTGGGCGGGCGACAGCCGCTGGCGGGTCCAGGCGGTGCTCAGGCTTTCGTGGGTGGGCGGCTCGGCTTTGCTGGCCAGCACCGGGGGCTGGCTGGCGGCCAGGTCGTGGTTGCCCTGCAGCAGCACCGCGCCGTCGGCGGCCAGCGCCTGCAGGCGGTCCACCACCGCGCCGGGTTCGGGGCCGTAGCCCACCGAGTCGCCCAGCACCGCGATGCGCTCGGCGCCCTGTTGGCGGGCGTGGGCCAGACAGGCGTCCAGCGCCCAGGGGTTGGCGTGGATGTCGGACAGCAGGGCCAGTTTCATGCGCCGATGATGCCCCAAGCGCAGCCGGGTTTGGCCCCCGCGCAGAAAAAAGCGGCCCGCCCCGCGAAGGGCTGGCCGCTGGTGGGCGGACGCCAGTGTCAGGTGGGCTCAGACCACCGTCAGGCCCACGTCGATGTTGCCGCGGGTGGCGTTGGAGTAGGGGCAGACCACATGGGCCTTTTCCACCAGCGCCTCGGCGGCGGCGTGGTCCATGCCGGGGATGTGCACCGACAGGTCGACCTTGATGTTGAAGCCGGTGGGGATGGGGCCGATGCCCACCGCGCCATTGACCAGGGTGTCGGCCGGCAGGTTGATTTTTTCCTTGCCGGCGACGAACTTCATCGCGCCCAGAAAGCAGGCGGCGTAGCCGGCGGCAAACATCTGCTCGGGGTTGACGCCGCCACCCATGCCGCCCATTTCCTTGGGCAACACGAGTTTCAGGTCCAGATGGCCGTCGTCCGACTTGATCTGGCCTTCGCGGCCACCGGTGGCGTGGGCGTGGGCGGTGTAAACAATTTTTTCGGGTTTGGTCATGGTTCTCTCCTGGGGGTGGGTGAATGCTTCGTTGCCGAAGCGGGGGCTGAAAGGGGGTCAGGGCGACAGCCGCTGGCGCAGCTGGTGCAATTCGGCGGTCAGGGCCAGCAGCTCGGGCAGCGTGCATTCGGTGGCCTGGGCCACGCAGCTGGGCACCTTGGCGGCGCGGGCCCGGAGCTTGCGGCCAGCGCTGGTGAGCTGCACATGGACGCGGCGCTGGTCTTCCGGCGCCCGCACCCGGCTCACCAGGCCGGCGGCCTCCAGCCGCTTGAGCAGCGGTGTCAGCGTGCCCGAATCGAGGCTGAGCCGCTCGCCCAGGCTGGAAACCATGGGGCCCGGGCCCTTGCCGTGGTCCTGGAGGTCACCCTCCCACAGCACCAGCATCACCAGATACTGCGGGTAGGTCAGGCTCAGCGATTCCAGCAACGGCTTGTACAGCTTGGTCATGGCCAGCGAGGCGGAGTACAGCGCAAAACACAGCTGGTTGTCGAGCAGCAAAGCCTGGTCGGTGGTGAAGCTTGGGCGGGCCATGGTGCAATGATAGCCAACAATTTAATTGTGTGCAATTTAATTGTGACTGGATGTTGCGGCTTGGCTGGGTGGCTGGCCTATGATGCGCCCATGCCCCGCACCCCCCTCAGTGAAAAAACTTCGGTGGCCAAGGCCCAGCGCGCCGCCCCCACCGACATCCCCGAGATCCGCCCCGGCCAGTCGATCGAGCTGCTCAAAGAGCTGCACATCCTGACCCGCGACGGCAAGCTCAACCAGGACTCGCGGCGCAAGCTCAAGCAGGTCTACCACCTGTTCCAGTTCATCGAGCCGCTGTTGCAGCAGGTGCTGGACGCGCGCGGCGACGTGGCGCTGGTTGACCATGGCGCCGGCAAGTCCTACCTCGGCTTCATCCTCTACGACCTGTTCTTCAAGGCCCGCGCCAGCGGCCAGGTGGTGGGCATCGAAACCCGGCCCGAGCTGGTGGAGAAATCGCGTGCGCTGGCGCAGCGGCTGGGCTTTGAGCGCATGGCGTTTTTGAACCTGACGGTGCAGGCCTCGATGACGTCGGCCGAGCTGCCCGCCACGGTGGATGTGGTGACGGCGCTGCATGCCTGCGACACCGCCACCGACGATGCCATCCGTTTCGGCCTGCACAAGCAGGCCCGCTTCATGGTGCTGGTGCCCTGTTGCCAGGCCGAGGTGGCCGGCGTGCTGCGGCAGCACAAGGCTTTGTCGCTGTCGCGCACGCCGCTGAGCGAAATCTGGCGGCATCCGCTGCACACCCGCGAGTTCGGCAGCCAGATCACCAACGTGCTGCGCTGCCTGCAGCTGGAGGCCAGCGGCTACCAGGTCACAGTGACCGAGCTGGTGGGCTGGGAGCATTCGATGAAGAACGAGCTCATCATCGCCACCCGCCACAGCGGCCCGCGTCGCAGCGCCGCCGCGCGGCTGCAGCAGCTGCTCGACGAGCTGGGGCTGGACGACCTGCGGGCGCGTTTTTCGCCCATGGCCCACGCGTCGGCGCTGGCCGAAGAGGCGGAGCCCGCCGCCTGAGTCCGCGTCAGTAGCGGTAGATGCCGTGGCCGGTTTTGCGGCCCAGGCGGCCGGCGGCCACCAGCTCCTTGAGCAGCGGGCAGGGGCGGTACTTGGAGTCACCAAACTCCTTCAGGTAGACCTCCATCACCGCCAGGCACACGTCCAGGCCCACCATGTCGGCCAGGGCCAGCGGACCGATGGGCTGGTTGCAACCCAGCTTCATGCCGGCGTCGATGTCTTCCGGCGTGGCCAGGCCCTCGGACAGCACAAACAGCGCCTCGTTGATCATGGGCACCAGGATGCGGTTGACCACAAAGCCCGGCGCGTTCTTCACCGTGATGGGGGTCTTGCCCAGCGCCATGGCCAGCGCGTGCACTGCCGCGTGGGTGGCGTCGCTGGTCTGCAGGCCACGGATGATTTCCACCAGCGCCATCATGGGCACCGGGTTGAAGAAATGCATGCCGATGAAACGCTCGGCGCGCTGCGTCACCGCGGCCAGCTGGGTGATGGAGATCGACGAGGTGTTGGAGGCGATCAGCACCTCGGGCGCCAGCAGCGTGTCGAGCTGCTTCAAGATCTTGACCTTGAGCTCGAAGTTCTCGGTGGCCGCCTCGATCACCAGCTGGGCGGCGCTGAGGTCTTCGTAGCGGGTGCTGCCTTGGATGCGGGCCAGGGCCGCGTCCTTCTCGGCGGCGGTCATTTTTTCTTTCTTGATCAGCCGGTCCAGGCTGCCGGCCACGGTGGCCACGCCCTTGGCCACGGCCGCCTCCGAGATGTCCACCATCACCACGTGAATGCCTGAGACCGCGCAGGCCTGGGCGATGCCGTTGCCCATGGTGCCGGCACCAACGATGCCAACGGTCTGGATGGGGGTGTGAGAGGCCATGCGAACTCCAAAAAAAGAAATGAAAAACGAGGGTCACCGCCGACGGTGGCGACAAAGCGGGGCATGTTAACCCGAGCACTCCATCACGTTGGTGTCGGGCCTTGGCCTGAAAAGCGGCATTCCGTCACGAACGGCGGCCTGGTCGTAGGAATTGCACTGACATGGGATTTGGCGCTGCGCCGACTTAATCTTTTGGGTCGGCTTGCCTACAGTCAAGCCATCGACTCACCAACCCGCTGCAGGTTTCCGAATGCAGCACAACCCAAGGACTTGATCATGACGCTGCATTCCCAACTTTCCAACCCCTTCGCCATGTTGCTCAACGCCGAAGCCGTGCTGGATTACATGCACCACTCGGAAAGTTTGGAGAAGCTGGCCCACCAGGTGCACCACCCACTGGACAAGGTGACCCGGGTCAGCCTGCCGATGGAGCTGGCGGCCTATGACGACAACGTCGAGGCCACCATCGGCGACGACATCAGCGACCTGCCGGAAGAAGACCGCACCGACCCCATCATTGACGACGGCACGATCGACCTGGACCCGACCCACCACTGAGCCGGGCAGCGAAGCTCAGGCGCGAAAGCGCTTGCGGGTCAGCGCCAATGCCAGCCAGAAGGCGGCCACGGCACTGACCACCAACACCAGGCCGTGCCGCAGCGGGTGGGCCGGCCACTGGTCCATGAACAGCGGCCGCACCAGCTCCACCGCGTTGGTCAGCGGCAACCAGTCGGACACCACCCTCACCAGCCCCGGCAGCTGTTCCCGCGGGAAAAAGATGCCGCTGAGGAACATCATGGGCGTGAGGAACAGCGTGAAGTAGTAGGTGAAGAAGTCATAGCCCTTGGCCAGCGCGTTGAACACCAGCGCGATGCAGCTGAAGGTGATGCCCACTCCCAGCAGCACCGGCCAGGCCAGCAGCAGCTTGGGCGAGTAGCTGATGCCCAGGCCCAGCATCACGCCCAGGATGGCGGTGGTGGTGAACAGCGACTTGAAGGCCGCCCACATCATTTCGGCAAAGACGATGTTGTCCAGGCTCACCGGGGCGTTCATGATGCCGTCCCAGGTTTTCTGCACATGCATGCGCGAGAAGGCCGAGTACAGCGCCTCGAAGCTGGCCGCGTTCATCGCGCTCATGCAGATGCTGCCGCTGGCCAGAAACAGGATGTAGGGCACCACCGTGCCGTTGACCGTGATCTGCCCCACCAGCGCGCCCATGCCGTAGCCAAAGGCCACCAGCCACATCAGCGGCTCGGCAATGTTGCCCACCAGGCTGGGAATGGCCAGCTTGCGCCAGACCAGCAGGTTGCGCAGAAACACCGGCCACCAGCGGGTTGACAGTTCCGGCACTCTCCATATCGATTGCATCTAGCCGTCCTCTCTGATCTGTCGGCCGGTGAGCTTGAGGAACAAGTCCTCCAGGTTGGCCGGGCGGTGCAAGGTGCGCAGGCCACCATGGGCGTCCAGCCCGGCCAGCAGCGGCTTGGCGTTCTGGGTGTAGAAAAACACCGTCTCGCCGCTCACCTCGACCCTTGCCGCCAGCGCGCGCAGCGCCGCGTGCTCGGGCGCGCTGGCCAGCGTCAGCGCGCCGTTTCCGTAAACCTCCACCACGTCGGGCTCCAGGTGCTGGGCGATCAGCTCGCGGGGCTTGCCCTCGGCGATTTTTTTGCCATGGTCCAGCACCAGCAGCCGGGAACACAGGCGCTCGGCCTCGTCCATGAAATGGGTGGTGAGCAGAATGGACTTGCCCTGTTGCAACAGCAGCTGCAGCCGCTCCCACATCAAATGCCTAGCCTGCGGGTCCAGGCCGGTGGTGGGCTCGTCGAGCAGCAGCAGTTTGGGGTCATTGACCAGCGCCCTGGCCAGGCTGAGCCGACGCTTCATGCCGCCCGACAGCTCGCCGGGCTTGGCGTCGGCCTTGTGGGTCAGCGCGGCGAACTCCAGCAGCTGCGGGATGCGGGCCCGGATGTCGGCGTCGCGCAGGCCGAAGTAGCGGCCATAGACCAGCAGGTTTTCGGCGCAGCTGAAGTCCGGGTCCAGCGTGTCGAACTGGCTCACCACCCCCAGCTGGGCCTTGATGGCCAGCGCGTCCTGCGGCATGGTCAGGCCCAGCGCGGTGATGCGACCGGTGTCGGGAGCCGTGAGCCCCAGGCACATGCGTATGGTGGTGGTTTTACCGGCGCCGTTGGGGCCGATCACCCCCAGGCATTCGCCGGGCGCGATGTCGAAGCACACGTCATTGACAACGGTGCTGCTGCCGTAGCGTTTGCTCAGGTGTTCGACGGAAAAAAGCGGTGCTGCCATCCGGCCATTGTGACCCAGACCGGTGTCGCCGACAGGGCAGTCCCAAGGGGGTGCGCCGATATAATCCGCCCCGTTCCAACCGCATTCGCACGGGCAAAAACCGTGTGCACAGGCCCTTATGTCTGACCGTCTGGCCGTGCTGCCGCAATACCTGTTACCGAAGCGGGCCCTGACCCGTTTTGCCGGCTGGGTCGCCAGCGGCCGCTGGGGCGGCCTGACCCACTGGATCATCCGCGACTTTGTGGCGCGCTACCAGGTCAACATGGCTGAGGCGGCCAACCCCGACATCACCAGCTACCCCAGCTTCAACGAGTTCTTCACCCGCGCCCTGAAGCCCGGCGCGCGGCCGTTGGCCGCGGCCGACTTTGTCTGCCCGGTGGACGGCGCCATCAGCCAGTTCGGTGCCATCGAAGGCGACCAGATCTTCCAGGCCAAGGGCCACAGCTACTCCACCACCGCGCTGGTGGGCGGCGACGCGGCGCTGGCCGCGCAGTTTGCCCAAGGCGACTTCGCCACCATTTACCTGAGCCCCAAGGACTACCACCGCATCCACATGCCTTGTGACGGCCACTTGCTGCGCATGACCTATGTGCCGGGTGATTTGTTCTCGGTCAACCCCACCACCGCGCGTGGTGTGCCGGGGCTGTTTGCCCGCAACGAGCGGGTGGTCTGTGTGTTCGACACCGCCCACGGTCCCATGGTCTTGACCTTGGTGGGCGCCACCATCGTCGGCAGCATGGCCACGGTCTGGCACGGCGTGGTCAACCCGCCGCGCCGGCCCGATGTGTACACCTGGGACTACAGTGGCCAGAACATCCGCCTCAAGCAGGGCGACGAGATGGGCCGCTTCCTGCTCGGCTCCACCGTGGTGCTGCTGTTCCCCAAAGACCGCATCCGCTTCAACCCCGGCTGGGCGCCGGCCGGCCCGGTGTGCCTGGGCCAGGCCATGGGCCACACCCCTTCCTCCACCCACCTGTAACGCCATGACCACCTTCGGAACCCCGCTCTCCCCCCATGCCACCAAAGTGATGCTGCTGGGCAGCGGCGAACTGGGCAAGGAGGTCTTGATTGCGCTGCAGCGCCTCGGTGTGGAAACCATCGCCACCGACCGCTACGACAACGCCCCCGGCCAGCAGGTGGCCCACCACGCCCGCACCATCATCATGAGTGACCCGGCGCAGCTGAAGGCGTTGATCGAGAAGGAGCGGCCCGACCTGGTGGTGCCCGAGATCGAGGCCATCGCCACGCCGATGCTGGAAGAACTGGAAGCCGCCGGTGTGGTGCGGGTGATTCCCACCGCCCGCGCCGCCCGGCTGACCATGGACCGCGAAGGCATCCGCCGGCTGGCCGCCGAAACCCTGGGCCTGCCCACCAGCCCTTATGTGTTCTGCGACTCGCTGGCCGAGCTGCAGGCCGCCATCGACGGCAAGATCGGCTACCCCTGCATCGTCAAGCCGGTGATGAGCAGCTCGGGCAAGGGCCAGAGCAAGATCAGCGGCCCGGCCGATGTGGCCAAGGCCTGGGATTACGCCATGGCCGGTGGCCGCGTCAGCCACGGCCGCGTGATCGTCGAAGGCTTCATCGACTTTGACTACGAAATCACCCAGCTCACCGTGCGCGCGGTGGGTGCGAATGGCCAGATCGAAACCCATTTCTGCGACCCCATCGGCCATGTGCAGGTGGCGGGCGACTATGTGGAAAGCTGGCAGCCCCACCCCATGCTGGCCAGCGCGCTGGCCATGAGCCGCACCATCGCCAAGGCGGTGACCGACAACCTCGGCGGCCAAGGCCTGTTCGGTGTGGAGCTGTTCGTCAAGGGCGAGGACGTGTGGTTCAGCGAGGTCAGCCCGCGCCCGCACGACACCGGCATGGTGACGCTGACCACCCAGTGGCAGAACGAGTTTGAATTGCACGCCCGCGCCATCCTGGGCCTGCCGGTCAACACCCGGCTGAAGAGCCCGGGCGCCAGCGCGGTGATCTATGGCGGCGTGGACGCGCAAGGCATCGTGTTCGACGGTGTGGCCGAGGCGCTGCGGGTGCCCAACACCGACATCCGGCTGTTCGGCAAGCCCGAGAGCTTTGTCAAACGCCGCATGGGTGTGGCCCTGGCCTTCGACTCCGACGTCGAAGTGGCCCGCGCCAACGCCAAGCTGGCGGCCTCCAAGGTCAAGCCCCGCGTCCCCTGACGCCGCGGCCTCCGACGTGACCGAGGCCATCCCCCGCCGCGTCTTGCCGGTGCTGGTGTTGGCCCAGTTTGCCGGCACCTCGCTGTGGTTTGCCGTCAACGCGGTCATGCCCGATCTGCAGCGCGAGTTCGGCTGGCCCGCCACCGCGGTGGGCAGCCTCACCTCGGCGCTGCAAATCGGCTTCATCGCCGGCACGCTGGTGTTTGCGCTGCTGACCATTGCCGACCGTTTTCCCGCCCGCCGCGTGTTCCTGTTCTGTGCGCTGGCCGGTGCGGCCTGCACCGTGGCGGCCTGGGCCATGGTGCAGCATTTCACCGCGCTGCTGCTGTGGCGGGCCGCCACCGGTTTCTTTCTGGCCGGCATCTACCCGGTGGGCATGAAGATCGCCGCCCAGTGGTACCGCCAGGGCCTGGGCGCGGCGCTGGGCCTGCTGCTTGGCGCGCTGGTGCTGGGCTCGGCCAGCCCGCACGGCCTGCGTGCCATCAGCAGCCAGTTGCCCTGGCCCAGCGTGATGCTGGGCGTGGCCCTGCTGGCGGCGCTGGGTGGGGTGTTGCTGTACTGGGGCCTGCCTGAACCGCCCGCCGCGCCCAAGGCCGCGCCGCTGCAATGGCGGGCCTTGTCGGTGCTGTGGACAGACCGCCAGGTGCGGGCCTCGGTGCTGGGTTACTTCGGCCACATGTGGGAGCTGTACACCATGTGGGTGCTGGTGCCCCTGCTGTTGGCCAGCCGGCTGCAGGGCGCGGCACTGTCGGCCGCGGCCTTCTGCGTGCTGGGCGCCGGC
Organism: Rhodoferax sp. SPJ4; assembly: GCF_058216275.1. Classification (NCBI taxonomy): domain Bacteria; kingdom Pseudomonadati; phylum Pseudomonadota; class Betaproteobacteria; order Burkholderiales; family Comamonadaceae; genus Rhodoferax; species Rhodoferax sp. SPJ4. The sequence continues at coordinate 259,802 of NZ_JBYZMN010000004.1, read as the reverse complement.
GTGCTGGGCTGTGTGGGTGGCGGCCTGCTGGTGCGGCGCTGGGGCAGTGCCCGTGTGGCCGGTGTGCAACTGGCCACCAGCGGCCTGTGTTGTGTGCTGGCGCCCTGGCTGGCCGGTGCGGCGGACCCGCCGTTTTACGCCTGGCTGCTGGTCTGGGGCATCACCGTGTCGGGCGACTCGCCGCAGTTCTCGGCGCTGACCGCCCGCAACGCGCCACCGCAGGCGGTGGGCAGCGTACTCACGCTCAGCAACAGCATCGGCTTTGCGATCTCGGTGCTGAGCATCCTGCTGTTTGTGGCGCTGTCGGCCCGGCACCCGGTGGCCCAACTGATGCCCTGGCTGGCCCTGGGGCCGGCGCTGGGCCTGTGGGCGCTGTGGCCCTTGCTGCGGGCGAAGCCGGTCTGACCCTCAGGCCTGCTGGGCGCCGCGTGGCGCGTGCAGGATGCGCTGGCGGATGAAGCCGCTGAGCCGGTCCATCGCCGCCACCAGCGCCACCACCACGATCAGCAGCGTGGCCAGCCGGTCCCACTGGAACAGCGACACCGCCTCGCTCACCAGCAGGCCCAGGCCGCCGGCGCCAATCAGGCCCAGCACGGTGGAGTCGCGCACATTGAACTCCCACACATAAAGGTGGATGGAGGCGAACTGCGGGTAAAAGCCGCGCCGCATCGGGTGGGTCAGCACCTGCCAGGGCGTGAAGCCCAGCGCCAGCCCGCTTTCGAACAGCGCCGCGTCGGCGGCCTCGATGGCCTCGGCGTAGAGCTTGCCGTAGCTGCCCAGCGAGTGCGCGGCAATCGCCAGGATGCCGGCCACCGGCCCCAGGCCCACAATGCCCACCAGCAGCAGGCCGAACACCAGCGTGTGGATGGCGCGGCAGCCGTTGAGCAGCGCACGCGCCGGCAGCGCCAGCCAGGCCGGTGCCTGGGCGTTGCGGGCCGCCAGCCAGCCCAGCGGCAGGGCCAGCACCGCGGCCAGCGCGCTGCCCAGCGTGCCAATCACCAGCGTGGTCCAGGTGGCGCCGGCGATGCTGGCCATAAAGGCCTGCTCGACCTCACGCCGGTTTTCCACGCGCAACACCCGGCCGTCGTCGGCGGTGAAGGCCAGCCGCTCGGGTCCGAACCAGGCGTCGAGAAAACTCGGGTGGCCAAAGTCGGCCAGCGTGCGCAGCAGGTTGTCCCAGGGGTGGCGGCCCAGCGTCAAGTCACCCTGCAGCGCCAGCGTGGCCAGGCCGGCCAGCACCAGCGCCGCGTAGACCAGGCCCAGGCCACGCAGGGCGGTGAAGCGCCCGCCCATCAGCGCTTGGGCAGCAACTTGCCGGTGGCCAGGCCGGCGTCGCGGATGGGCGCGTAGTAGGCGTTGTCCTTGGCCACAAAGCCGGTGTAGCGCTTGGGCAGCAGGGCCGGGTTGGTTTGGAGTTCGGCGCCCAGGCCTTCGAGCGCGCTGCGCAGCCGGGCCACCAGCGCGGCGTCTTTGGCCAGCGTGGCGCTGACGGCGAAGGCGTCGTTGGGCAGCGGCGCCGAGGTCCAGATGATTTTGCTGTCGCCGGCCTTGATCAGACCCTCGTCGATCATGGCGTCGCGGTTGCGGTTGTAGTCGGCACCGGCGTCCAGCTCGCCACGCGCCACCTGGGTTTCGATGGCCTGGTGCTTGGTGTAGAGCACCTTGCTGAAGTGGGTGTCGGGGTGGATGCCGCGCTTCTGGAACTCATGGAAGGGAATCAGATAGCCGCTGGTCGAGCCCTTGTCGCCAAAGGCAAAGCTCTTGCCCTTCAGGTCGTCGATGCCGTTGATGCCGGTTTTCGGGTTCGTCACCATGATGGCAAAGTACTCGGGCTTGCCTTCGTACAGGATGGTGGCGATGGCCTGGGCGCCGGCCTCGTGGTTGGCCAGCACATAGCCCCAGGGGCCCATCAACGCCAGGTCGGTCTCGCCGCTGGCCAGCGACTTGGCCAGGCCCTCCCAGGTGTCCACCGTGCGCAGCTGCACCGGCCGCTGCAGCCGGGCCGCGAGGTGCTCGGCCAGCGGCTTGTAGGTGGCGTCGTTCTTCTCCCGGTCGGGCTGGAACAGGCCCACCCCCAGGCGCAGCGGCGCCTGGGCGAAGGCGCTCTGGCCCAGGGTGGCGGCGAGCAGCAGGGTGGCGAGCAGGGTGCGGCGTGTGGTGTGCATCATGGGACGGTGAAAGCAGGGGCTGGGCTTCAGGGTTGCTGTGGGTCGGCCAGCGCGCGTGATTCTGACAAGCCAGTGCGGACCCGGCGCCAGTACGAGGTGTGGGCCGGGCTGCCGGCGGGCCACAGCGCGAGGAACTGGCGCTGCCAGGCGGCGTCGTCAAAGTCCACCCGCACGGCCTGCACCCAGCAGTCCTTCACCTGCACCGACCGCAGCACCGGCACACCGGCGGGCGCCGGCCGCACCGAAATGCGGGTGACGAGGCCGGCGGTCTGGCCGGCCAGGCTGGCCAGCCCGGCCGCGCCGTTGTTGGCCACCCAGGTGGCGCCGGCCAGGCGCTGCAGCGTGGGCGCACAGGTGTGGCTGGAGGCGAACAGGTCCACGCCGGCCTGGGCCGCCACCCGGTCGCGCCAGGGCTGCTGGGCGGGGTCGGCCAGCGCGGCGGGGTCGAAGCCCCAGCCGGCCAGCGACTCGGCGTCGCCATGGACGATGGCCGTTCGCAGCGCGCCCACCCGGGCCACCGCGTGCATGGGCAACCGGCCCAGCGCGGCACGGGCCTCGGGGTGCTGGCGGGCGGTGTCGCGCAGCAGGCCCAGGATGGTGTTGGAGCGGGCCACATCGGCGTCGTCCACACGGTCGGGGTAGGCGCAGCCGCAGCCCACATCGGCGCTGTCGCTGGCCAGCTCGGTCTCCACATTGCCGCGCAGCGCCAGATGCGTCCGCACCCGGCGGTCGATGTCGGCGAACAGGCCGGGGTCGTTGTCGAACCAGTGGAAGTCGCCATTGAACACCAGCCGCTTGGCGCCGGATTCGAGCGCGAACAGGGACTCGATGCGGTCCAGCGCGCAGGGGTTGCCGTACAGCCCACCGACCACGTACAGCGTGTCGGTGTGCAGCTCGGGCGGGCGCTGAAACACCTGGGCCGGGTAGCGGTAGGCCAGCGGGCAGCTGCGGCCTGGGGCCTCGCTCACTGGAAGGCCACCTCGGCGAAGCTGCGCAGCTTGCGGCTGTGCAGCTGGGCCAGGCCGTTCTGGCGCAGCAGCTCGATGGCGCGCAGGCCGATGCGCAAATGCTGGTCGACCCGCTCGCGGTAGAAATGGTTGGCCATGCCGGGCAGCTTGATTTCGCCGTGCAGTGGCTTGTCGCTGACACACAGCAGCGTGCCATAGGGCACACGGAAACGGAAGCCGTTGGCGGCCACGGTGGCGCTTTCCATGTCGAGTGCCACCGCCCGGCTCTGGCTGAAGCGGCGCTGCGGCTGGTTGGCCGGCAACAACTCCCAGTTGCGGTTGTCGGTGCTGGCCACGGTGCCGGTGCGCAGCACCCGCTTCAGGTCGGCGCCGGCGAGCTGGGTCACGTCGGCCACCGCCTGCTCCAGCGCCAGCTGGATCTCTGCCAGCGCCGGGATGGGCACCCACAGCGGCAGCTCTTCGTCCAGCACATGGTCTTCGCGCACATAGCCATGGGCCAGCACGTAGTCGCCCAGCTGCTGGCTGTTGCGCAGGCCGGCGCAGTGGCCCAGCATCAGCCAGGCATGGGGCCGCAGCACGGCGATGTGGTCGGTGATGTTCTTGGCGTTGGCCGGGCCGACACCGATGTTGACCAGCGTGATGCCGCTGTGGTCGTCGCGCACCAGGTGGTAGGCCGGCATCTGCGGCAGCCGGGGCGGTGCCAGGCCCTCGGCGTCGCCGGCCCGGGCCGGCAGGCCGGTGCGGCGCGTGACCAGGTTGCCGGGCTCGATGAAGGCGCTGTAGGGGCTGGCCGGGTCGGCCATCTCGGTCTGGCCCAGGCGCACAAATTCGTCCACGTAGAACTGGTAGTTGGTGAACAGCACGAAGTTCTGGAAGGCCTTGGGCGAGGTGCCGGTGTAGTGGCGCAGGCGGTGCAGCGAGTAGTCGACCCGCGGTGCGGTGAACAGCGCCAGCGGCTGCGGCTCGCCGGCCGGCGGCTCGTGGCTGCCGTTGGCAATGCCGTCGTCCATGGCCGCCAGGTCGGGCAGGTCAAACAGGTCGCGCAGCTGGGCCCGGCGCTCGTTGCCCAGCTCGCCTTCCAGGTGCTCGTGCTCGCTGAAGGAAAAATGCAGCGGGATGGGCTGGGTGCTGGTGCCCACCTCCAGCTCGCCGGCGTGGTTTTGCAGCAGCAGGCGGAACTGCTCCAGGTAGTAGTCGGCGTACAAATCGGGCCGGGTCAGCGTGGTCTCGAAGCGGCCGGGCCCGGCCACAAAACCGTAGCTCAGGCCCTCGTGCGGCGAGCCGCCGCGTGGCCGCGAGGCCTCGGTGCGCACCCGCACCAGCGGGTAGAAGGCGCGCACCCGCTGGGTGGGCGGCGGGCTGTCGGGGCCGGCGGCCACAAAGTCGTGCATGGCCTCGCGCAGGTGCTGGATGCCGGCGTCGTAAATCTGCTGAACCAGCGCCAGGGCGGCCGGGGCGTCGGTGAAGCGTTGGGGGGCGATGAAGGCGGGCAGCGAGTACATGCCCCATTCTGTCCGAAAGCCGGGGCGCTACCGTGACGGCGGGGCGCTCAGGCGCGCGGGCGGCGGCGGTGGCCCAGCAGCGCCAAGCCGCCCAGGCACAGCAGCAGCCAGGCCGTGCCCGAGGCCGCGCCGGCCAGCACGTCGCTGGGATGGTGCACGCCCAGAAACACCCGGCTGCAGGCCACCGCATAAGCGATGGCCACCGCGGCCAGCACCACCAGCAGGCCCAGCCGATGCACCCAGCGCGGCGGCAGCAGGGTCAGCAGCAGCCAGGCCAGCAGGCCGTAGGCCACCACCGCGGCCGAGGCATGGCCGCTGGGGAAACTGGCGCCGTGGGCCGCCACCAGGCCTGCTGCGCTGCCGTCGGCCAGCAAGGGCCGCGGGCGCTCGAACCAGGCCTTCAGGCCGTGGTTGATGGCGGCATTGCCCAGCAAGGCCACCCACCAGGACAAGGCCAGCCAGGGCCGAGCCAGCAGCGCCACCGCCACGCTGACCCCCAGGCCCAGCGTGAGCCAGGTGGCGGTGTCGCCCAGCCGGGTGATGGCCGTGGCCAAGCTGGCCAGCTCGGGGGTGACCTGGGGCCGCAGCGCCTGCAGAAAGGCGTTGTCCAGCGCGCTGAGCCGGCCGTCGGGGGCGATGCCGCTGGCCAGGCCGGCAAACACCCCGGCTGCGGCCACCGCCAGCGCCGCGGCAAAAATCAGGTGCAGCGCCAGAAACAGCTCGGGCGGCCAGCTGCTGCGCAGCCGCGGCACCCACAGGTGGCGGCCAAATCCCCACAGGCCGGCGGTGGTCCACAGCAGCAGTGCGCCGGCCACGCCACAGGTGGTCAGCGCCTCGCTGCCAAGGCCGCGGGCCAGGTCGGTGAGGGCCAGGGTGTCGTCCAACATGGTGATCAGAAAGGGGCCTTAGCTTAATCGCATCAGGTGAAGACGCCAGGCGTCGGCACAAGTCCCGATAATCGCGCATGACCCTTTCTGCCCCTGCTTCCCCTTCGCCCGCTCCGTCTTCCGCCGCCGGCCCGACCTTCGGCCAGCTGCCTTTGTCGCCCGAGGCGCTGGCCAACCTGACCCAGCTGGGCTACACCGCGATGACGCCCATCCAGGCTGCCAGCCTGCCGGTGGCCTTGCTGGGCAAGGACTTGATTGCCCAGGCCAAGACCGGCAGCGGCAAGACCGCCGCCTTCGCGCTGGCCCTGCTGGCCAACCTGAACCCGCGCCGTTTCGCGGTGCAGGCCCTGGTGCTGTGCCCGACCCGCGAGCTGGCCGACCAGGTGGCCCAGGAAATCCGCCGGCTGGCCCGCGCCGAAGAAAACATCAAGACCGTGACGCTGTGTGGCGGGGTGCCGCTGCGCATGCAGAACGCCAGCCTGGAGCATGGTGCCCACATCGCGGTGGGCACGCCCGGCCGCATCATGGACCACCTGCAGCGCGGCACGCTGGACCTGTCGGCCCTCAACACCCTGGTGCTGGACGAGGCCGACCGCATGCTGGACATGGGCTTCTTCGACGACATCGCCAGCGTGGTCAAGCAATGCCCGGCCAACCGCCAGACGCTGCTGTTCTCGGCCACTTACCCCGAGGGCATCGAGAAGATCGCCCGCCAGTTCATGCGCGAGCCGCAGCAGATCACGGTGGCGCCCGAAAAGGCGGGCAACCAGATCGCCCAGCGCTTCTACCAGGTGACGCGGGCCGAGCGCCTGCCGGCGGTGGCCAAAATCCTCAACCATTTCCGTCCGGTCAGCACCATCGCGTTCTGCAACACCAAGCAGCAATGCCGCGACCTGGTGGCCTTTTTGCAGGCCCAGGGCTTCAGCGCGCTGGCGCTGTACGGCGAGTTGGAGCAGCGCGAACGCGACCAGGTGCTGGCGCAGTTTGCCAACCGCAGCTGCTCGGTGCTGGTGGCCACCGACGTGGCCTCGCGTGGGCTGGACATCCAGCAGCTGGAGGCGGTGGTCAATGTCGACATCTCGCCCGATGCGGAGGTCCATGTGCACCGCATCGGTCGCACCGGCCGGGCTGGCGAGGCCGGCCTGGCGCTGAGCCTGGCCAGCATGGACGAGATGGGGTTTGTGGGCCGCATCGAGCAGTACCAGAACCTGACCTCGGCCTGGCACAAGCTCGACGAGCTGACACCGGCCAGCACCCAGCCGCTCACGCCGCCCATGGTGACGCTGCAAATTTTGGGTGGCCGCAAGGAAAAAATCCGCGCCGGCGACGTGCTGGGTGCGCTGACCGGCGACGCCGGCTTCAGCCGCGAGCAGGTGGGCAAGATCATGGTCACCGACTTCTGCACCTTTGTGGCGGTGGACCGCGCCATTGCCGACGAGGCCTTGCACCGGCTCAACGCCGGCAAGGTCAAAGGCAAGAGCGTCAAGGTGCGCCGGGTCGGTTGAAGCGATGACCGACCTGGCGGTTATTTTGGGCACGGGAGGGATTGGCAGCGCCCTGGCCGACGGCCTGCGCGCCAGCGGCCGTTTTGCCGAGGTGCTGGCCTTTGGCCGCCAGACCTCACCGGTGCTGGACATCACCGACGAGGCCTCGGTGGCCGCTGTCGCCGCGCAGGTGAAAACGCGTCTGGACGAGCCCGACCTTCGTTTGGCCCAGCTCTGGGTGGCCACCGGTTTTCTGCACGGCGCGGCCGGCCAGCCCGAACGCAGCTGGGCCCAGCTGGACCCGGCCTATTTGCAGCAGGTGCTGGCGGTCAACACCGTGGGCCCGGCGCTGGTGATGAAACATTTCCTGCCCCTGCTGCCACGCAGCGGCCCCTGTGCCGCGGCCTTTCTGTCGGCCAAGGTCGGCAGCATTGGCGACAACGCATTGGGTGGCTGGTATGGCTACCGGGCGTCCAAGGCGGCGCTGAACCAGCTGGTGAAAACCGCGGCGATCGAGCTGGCCCGCCGCAACCGCCAGGCCCTGTGTGTGGCGCTGCACCCGGGCACGGTGGCCACGGCCTTGTCGGCGCCCTTTGCCAAGCAGGGTTTGTTGGTGCGGCCGCCGGCCGAGGCCGCCGGGCGGCTGCGGGCGGTGGTGGACAGCCTGGTGCCCGGCGACAGCGGCGGCTATTTCAGCCACGACGGCCAGCGCCTGCCCTGGTAGGGGGCGGGGCCGTTCAGGCCGCTGCGCGGGCCCGCGGGCGGCGCGCCGGGGTTGCCGGCTTGGCCTGGGGTGGTTTGGCGGCCGGGGCCGCTTTCTTGCGCGGCGCCTTGGCCGGTGCCGCGGCCTCTGCGACGTCAGCGGCCGGTGTCAGCGCCATCAACTCGTCAAAGGCCTGCTGGATCAGCTCGGCCAGCCAGGGCAGGTCGGGCAAGGCCTTGCGGCAGGCGGTCAGGCCGAAGTCCAGTGCCCCGGCATAGCTTTGCACTGTGATGTTGAGCGCCATGCTGTGCACCGCGATCGACACCGGGTAGTAGCTCAGCAGCTTGGCGCCGGCCAGGTAGAGCGGGACCTTGGGGCCGGGCACGTTGGAGATGGCGACGTTGGCGATCGGCGGCATCTGGTTGGCGATGCGCGAGCGGCCGAACAGCGTGGCCAGCCCGCCCAGCAGCCAAGGCGCGCCCAGCGAGGGGTAGTCGGTGGGCAGCACCGATTTGACGCTGCCGGTGAGGGCCTTGGAGGCCTTGGCGCCGCGCCGCACCGCCCGCAGCCGCGCCAGCGGGTCGTCTATGGTGCTGGCCAGGCTCATGCGCATCATGGACACCTGGTTGTTCAGCGTGGCGTCGCCGGCTTCGCGCAGGCTCACCGGCACCGCGGCCAGCAGTGGCTCCTTGGGGATGCCACCGTGCTGGGCCAGGTAGCCGCGCAGTGCGCCCGAGCACAGCGCCAGCACCACGTCGTTGAGCGTGGCCTCGTGGGCGCGGGCGATGGCCTTCAGGTCGGCCAGCGGCAGCGACAGGCCGGCAAACAGCCGCTGGTTGGTGACGTTGCCGTTCAGCACGGTCTTGGGGCCGAACCAGGCGTTGCCGGTGCGGCGGCTGGTTTTCTCGCCCGAAGTGTCGCGCGCCGGGCGCAGCAATTGCAGCGCGGTGCCGGCCAGCGTGGGCAGCATCTTGACCAGCTTGCCGTACTGGCCGGCGGTCTGGCGCAGGCCGGCCTTGGCCAGCGCACCCAGGCTGGGTTCGGCATCGTCCTGGGGCGAGCGCGGGGCCGGTGGCGGCACCTCGCGCGGCACCGGCGAGACGTCCAGGATGGCCTGGGCCAGCGCCGCGCCGCCGGCACCGTCCAGCGCCGCGTGGTGGACCTTGGAATAAAACGCCACATGGCGGCTGCCCTGGGGCGCGCCGGGCGGCGACTGCAGGCCCTCGATCACATAAAACTCCCACAGCGGGCGGCTGCGGTCCAGCAGGCTGGAATGCAGCCGGCCCACCAGCCGGTCGAGCTGGGCCCGGCTGCCCGGCTTGGGCAGCACGGTGCGGCGGATGTGGTAGTCCAGGTCGATGTCGTCGTCATGCACCCAGACCGGGTTGGCCAGCTCGAAGGGCATGGGCACCAGCTTGCGCTGGAACACGCTGGCCAGGTGCAGCCGGCTGGCCAGGTGGCGCTGCACATCCTCGAAAAAATCGCCGCGGTAGCCGGCCGGGATTTCGCAGATGTTCAGGCCGCCCACATGCATCGGCGTCTCGGGGGTTTCGATGTAGAGGAAGGTGGCGTCCAGCCCGCTGAGGTGGTCCATGGGGTGCTCCGGGGGAAAAAGCGTGTGGGGGCGTTGCAGGGTGCGCCATCATGGCGCGGTTTGGCCCGGCCGGGTGGCGCGTTGGCGTCAAAAACCTAGGCGGGGCGGTCTATAGTTGGTTTGCAGCGCACCCAAACCCCGGAGACTTTGCCATGCGATTTTTGCGCCTTGCCACCGGCCTGCTGGCCGGTCTGGCCGCCACCGCATTCGCCCAGGACAGCGCCTGGCCCAGCTACGGCCGCGACCTGAGCAACCAGCGCCATTCGCCACTGGCCCAAATCCACCGCGGCAACGTGGGCCAGCTGCAGAAGGCCTGGGCGTACCACAGCGGCGTCAAGGCCACTTTCCAGGCCACGCCCATCGTCACCGGCGGCGTGATGTATTTGTCGCTGCCCTTCAGCAGCGTGGCCGCGCTGGACGCCGTGACGGGCCAGCCGCTGTGGCGTTACGAGCACCCGCGCCGCAAAGGCTACCCGCTGTGCTGTGGCCCGGCCAACCGCGGTGTGGCGGTGGCCGACGGCAAGGTCTATGTGGGCACGGTCGATGCGCGGCTGATCGCGTTGGACGCGAAAACCGGCCGGGTGTTGTGGGACATCGCCATTGCCGAAGACCAGGCCGCGCCGCCGTCCGAGCAGGCCGATCTGTTGAAGGGCTCGGCCTTGACCGGCCGCGCCAGCGTGCAGACCGGCACCACCGGCGTGGGCATCTCGATGGCGCCGGTGGTCTACCAGGGCAAGGTGATTGTGGGCATCACCGGCGTGGGCTACGGCCTGCACCTGGACGAGCCGCGCGAGGGCGCGCCGCTGGGCGCGGTGGTGGGCGTGTCGGGCAATTTTGGCCGGCCAGGTTTTCTGGCCGCTTTCGACGCAGCCACCGGAAAACGGGTCTGGCAGTTCGACACCATCGCCCCAACCGGCTGGGAAGGCCAGTTCCGCACCACCACGCCCGACGGCGAGCCCCTGCACCGCGACATCGCCCGCGAAAAAGCCACGCTGGCCCAATACCCCGACGCGGCCAAGTTCGGCGGCGGCTCGGCCTGGAGCACGCCGGCCATCGACCCGCAACGGGGCCTGCTGTACTTCGGCACCGGCAACCCCTCGCCGCAGATGGACGACATCTCGCGCCCCGGCGACAACCTCTACACCGTGTCGCTGGTGGCGCTGGACGTGGCCACCGGAAAGATCCGCTGGCATTACCAGCAGGTGCCCCACGACCGCTGGGGCTACGACGTGGCCAGCCCGCCCATGCTGTTCGATTACATGAAGAACGGCAAGGCCATTGCCGCCGTGGGCCAGGCCAGCAAGATCGGCTATTTCTTTGTGCACGACCGGGCCACCGGTGAGTTGCTTCTGAAGAGCGAGAGCTTTGTGCCGCGCAGCAACACCTTTGCCCGCGCCACACCCGAGGGGGTGCTGATCCAGCCCGGCGTGACCGGCGGTGTCAACTGGTCGCCGGCGGCGGTGGACCCCGGCGCCCAGCGCGCCTACCTCGCGGCCATTGACTGGCCGGTGCGCTACAAGGTGGGCGAAATCCCGGCCAAGGACGGCAAGCCGGCGGTGCGCTACTCGTCGCTGGAGCCGGTGGACAGCCCGCGTTCGGGCAATGTCACGGCCATCGACCTGGCCACCGGCAAGCTGGCCTGGCAACACCCCACGCCGGAGCCCATGATCGGCGGCGTGTTGTCCACCGCCGGCGGCCTGGTGTTTGCCGGCGAGGGCAACGGCCGCTTCAGCGCGCTGGACGCCGGCACCGGCCAGCCGCTGTGGACCACCCAGGCCGAGGCCGGCGTCAACGCGCCGGCCATCACCTACGAGATCAAAGGGCGGCAGTACATCGCGGTGGCCGCCGGCGGCAACCAGCTGTTCGGCTACAAGGCCGGTGATGCGCTGCTGGTGTTCGCGCTGCCCGAGGCGCATGCGGCTCAGTAGTGCGGCGGTTTTTCGTCGGGCGGAGGGCCCGATGGGTGCAGGCCGCCAGGCTGTGCGTGGTTGAGTTCGCGCAGACGGACGATCTCGGCGATGAGCGCGTCAATCTGTTGCTGTTGCCGGATCACGACCTGGTTGAGCTGGTCCACCAAATCCTCGGTGTAGCTGGCCTTGATCTCCAGATCGACGAGTTTGGCCTCGATGTCATGCGGTTCCATGGCCCCATTGGACCACCAAACGCGGCCTGGGCCGGTCCGTCAGCGGCTGGGCTCGCGCAGCGTCACAAACTCCTCGGCCGCCGTGGGGTGGATGCCGATGGTGCTGTCAAACACCGCCTTGGTGGCGCCGGCCTTCATCGCCACTGCAAAACCCTGGACGATTTCACCGGCCTCGGCGCCCACCATGTGCAGGCCCACCACCCGGTCGCTGGCACTGTCCACCACCAGCTTCATCAGTGTTCGCTCGGTGCTGCCCGACAGCGTGTGTTTGAGTGGCTTGAAGTCGGTGCGGAACACCGCGATCTGGCCAAAGCGGGCCCTGGCTTGTTCTTCGGTCAGGCCCACGGTGCCGATGTTGGGGTGGGTGAACACCGCCGTGGGAATCAGCTCGTAGCCCATCTGGCGCGCCGCCTTGCCCGGCGCCGGGCCGAACAGCTGGTCGACCACCACCATGGCCTCGCCCAGCGCCACCGGCGTCAGCTGGACCCGGGCCGTCACGTCGCCCAGCGCGTACACCGACGGCAGGCTGGTCTGGTACCGGTCGTTGACGACGATGGCGCCGCGCCCGTCCACCGCCACGCCAGCCGCTTCCAGCCCCAGGCCCTGGGTGTGGGGCACGCGGCCGGTGGCGTAGAGCACATGGTCGGCCATCACCGTGCTGCCATCGTCCAGCGTCACCCGGATGACGTCGGGCGCCTGTTCGAGTGAGGCCACCTGGCGGCCCAGCCGCTGCCGCACACCGGCTTTGCGCATCTCCTCGGTGACAAAGGCCCGCACCTCCTCGTCAAAACCGGTCAAGGGCAGCACGCCGCGGTGGACCTGCGTGACCTCGGCGCCCAGGCCGTGGAAGATGGAGGCGAACTCGCAGGCGATGTAGCCGCCACCCACCACCACCAGCCGGCGCGGGAAGGGGGCCAGGTCAAACACCGCGTCGGAGGTGACGGCCAGCGCTGCGCCCGGCACCGGCGGCACGGTGGGTGTGCCGCCGGTGGCCAGCAGCACATGGGCGGCGGACAAGGTCTGGCCATTCACCGCCACCCGGTGGCCATCCAGCAATTCGCCATGGCCGGTGACCAGTTGCACACCGGCGCCCAACAGCAGCTGGCGGTAAACCCCGTTGAGCCGGGTGATTTCGCGCGCCCGGTTGGCCTTGAGGGCTTCCCAGTTCAGCGTGGGGGGCGGGCCTTCCCAGCCAAAGCCATGCGACTCTTCAAAAGCCTCGGCAAAGTGGGCGGCGTAGCTGTAAAGCTTTTTTGGGATGCAGCCCACGTTGACACAGGTGCCGCCCAGCGCGCCGGCCTCCACCAGCGCCACCCGGGCGCCATGCTGGGCCGCCATGCGGGCCGCCCGCACCCCGCCGCTGCCGCCACCCACCACCACCAGGTCCAGATCAAACGCTGTCATCGCTGTGCACTTTCAAAAATTCACCAGGCCACAGCATGCCCGCATCGGCCCGGCCGCGCCAGCCAGGGGCGATGCGTGGGCCGGCCCACAGACGGCGGCGCCTGGCGCTGCCACAATGGCCGCTTCGTCCCCCTTCTTTGTTGGAGTTCGTCCGTGACCTTCTCGCTTCGTCTGGCCGCTGTGGCCCTGTGCACCGCCTCCCTCACCCTGTCGGCCCTGGCCCAAGCCCAGCCTGACGCCGCCCTGGCCGCGGCGGCCAAGGAGGCGGGCGCGGTGGTCACGCCCACCGGCCTGGTGTTTCGTTCGATCAAAGACGGCAGCGGCGCCAGCCCCCGGGCCATTGACCGGGTGCGGGTGCATTACCGCGGCACTTTCACCGACGGCAAAGAGTTCGACAGCTCTTATTCGCGCAACGCACCCATCGATTTCCCACTCAGCGGCGTGATCCCCTGCTGGACCGAGGGCGTGCAGATGATGAAGGTCGGCGGCAAGGCCAAGCTGACCTGCCCCTCGGCCATTGCCTACGGCCCGCGCGGCGCCGGCGGCGGGGTGATCCCGCCCAATGCCACGCTGCAGTTCGAGGTCGAGCTGCTGGCGGTCAACCCGCGCTGAGATGCGGGTGGCGCGCCGCGCCACCCCGGTTTCCCTGACCTTGGCCGCTGGCGCCACAACGCAGAAAGCATTCATGGTCAGACTTGAGTTTTCCATCCAGCTGGCCTACCAGGTGGCAACGCCAGGCGCTGACTTCATTTTCAGCCTGCAGGCCGCCCACACCCGCCAGCAGCAGGTGGTGAGTGAGGCCCTGGACATCTGGCCGCAGCTGCCGGTGACCAGCCACACCGACCCCATCACCGCCACCCGCATGATGCGTTTGCAGGCCCCGCCGGGGCCGCTGACGGTGCGCCACACCGCGGTGGTCGATCTGCACCACCAGCGGGTGCCGCACGACGCGCTGGCCGAGGTGCCGGTGGCCAGGCTGCCGCCCGAGGTGCTGCCCTTTTTGCTGCCCAGCCGCTACTGCCCGTCCGACCGCTTGCACCGCTTTGCGGTGGCCGAGTTCGGCGGCTTGTGGCAGGGCTACGGCCGGGTGCAGGCGATTTGCGACTGGGTGCACCGCCATGTGCGTTTCCAGTCCAACACCACCACCGGCAACACCTCGGCGCTGGACACGCTGGTCGACCGGGTGGGGGTGTGCCGCGACTTTGCCCACCTGATGGTGGCGCTGTGTCGGGCGGTCAACATCCCGGCCCGCTTCACCACCGGCATCGACTACGGCGCCGATCCGGCCCTGGGCCCGACCGATTTCCATGCCTATGTGGAGGTCTACCTGGGCCATGGCTGGTGGATGTTCGACCCCTCGGGCACCGCCATTCCCATGGGTTTTGTGCGCATCGCCACCGGCCGTGACGCCGCCGACGCCGCCTTTGCGATGCTGTTCGGCAGCGTGACGGCCACGCCCCCGCTGGTCACGGTGGCGGCCATCCCCAACGCCCAGGGCGAGCGGGTCGAGCCCCACCACCTGGGCGAGGCCTTGTCGACCGACGCCGACGGGCTGTAAACCCCCGTTCCGTCAGCCGCTCAGCGCGGCTGGCCTTGCCAGCGGCCCCGCCGGCCGTCGTCGTCGTTGTTATTGCCACCGCCCCGGCCGTCCTTGGCCTCGTTGGGCTGGCGCATCGGTGAGCCGGGCCGCAGCGGCCGGCCGGCGTCGGCCGGCGGTGCCGCCCGTTGCTGGGCCTGGGCGCGCGCCTGGGCTTCGGCAGCGGCCTGCGCCTGGGCTTGTTGGGCCTGTGCATTGGCGCGGGCCTGGGCTTCCATCTGGGCCCGCTGTTGCGCTTCTGCCTGGCTTCTGGCCTGGGCCTCGGCCTGGCTCCGGGCTTGCGCTTCGGCCTGGGCGCGCTGTGCCTGTTGCGCCCGCTGCTCTTGTTGGGCGCGCTGGTCCTGTTGCGCCCGCATCTCCTGCTCGCGCTGCTGTTGCTGTTGCATGCGTTGCTGGCGCTCGGCCTCGCGGTTGTCGCGCAGGTCGACCACCGGCGGCACCCTCACTGTGGGGTTGACCACCACCCGGCCCGACGGCAGCTCGGTGGACAACACCGTGGGCGCCTGGCGGGAAGGGGGGGCTTGCCCGGCCGGGACCGGGAACTGCTGGGCGGGCAGAGACTGCACGCCCGGCGATGGGCCGGGGGCGGGGCCCCGCCCGAAGTCGGGCTGGGTGCCGACGGCGTTGCCACGTTGAAAGCGGCCGTCGTCCTGGCCGCGCTGGCGCCAGCCCTCGTTACGACCGTCGTTGGCATGGGCCGCCCGCTCGGCGGCGGCGCGCCGGGCCAGCGCGTCCTGCTGGCTCAGGCTGGCCGGTGGCAGGGCCTGGGCGGGGGCCGCGCGCAGCCCCAGGAAGGGGGTGCGCGGGTCGGGTGCCACATTCGGGGCGGCCTGCACCGGGGCGCGCCGGAACTCGTCGTTGCGCACCCGGTAGGGCTCGTGCTGCACCGGCCGGCCCTGGCTGAAGTTGTCGGCGCTGACCGCAGTGACCGCCCGTGGCATTTGCTGGTGGCGGTAGCCGCGGCGCTCGTCGAACTGGCTGCTGTAGGCGCCCGGGTTGGCACGGCTGATGTAGCGCGGGCTGGTGCGGTAGGCGGGCCGCCAGGCCTCGCCCGGGGCCAGCGGGAACCAGGCCACACCGGGCTGCCGGGCGGTGGCGCCGAAGCTGCCGCCGACAAACACGACCAGCGCCGGCGCGTACACCGGGCGCGGCGTCAGCGGCCCGGGCACCCAGGCCCAGCGGGCACCCACATAGGCCCAGCGGCCATAGTGGAAGGGCGCAAAGCCCCAGGGTGCATCGTCCACCCAGGTCCAGCCCCAGGGCACGATGAATTCCCAATGACCGGCGCGGTAGGGCGCCCAGTCGACCGCCACCGCGCGCGGGTACCAGACCGGGCCCAGCGTGGCGTCGCTGGACCAGTCGCCGTACTGGTCGAGCTGCTGGTAGCCCACCACCTCGCGCGACACATAGCGGGCGCTGGTGGACTGGTCTTCGGCGCGGTCGCGGTCGGCGGCCCAGGTGTCGAAGCCGTCGCGCTGCGCCACTTCCTGCGAGGCCAGCAGGGCCAGCGCGGTACCGCCAAAGGTCAGCTGCTGCCGCTGGCCCAGTGGCACGGACTGGCCGCCCTCACCATAGGCCACGCCGCTGCCCGAGGCCACGGCGATGCGGGTGGCGTTGCGCAGCGGGTCCACATCAATCCGGTACTCGCCGGGCTGGCCCACGCTGAATCCCAGGTTGGGGGTGTCGATCTGCACGCTCTGGCCGTCGAACAGCTGGCGCACCCGCAGGCTCAGCGTGCCCTGGGTCAGCTGCACATGGGTGACCTCGTCGTCCAGCACCAGCAGCTTCACGTCGGTGGCGCTGCCGACCCGGGCCGCGTGGGCGCCCAGGTGCACCTCGGCCCGGGTGCGCTCCGCGGTCCAGAGCCGGTCGCCGGTGGTCAGTGGCCGGTTCGGCAGCACACCCACCCAGGCGGTGCTGCCCTGTGGCGCCACACTCATGCTGCCCTCGACCAGGTCGACCCGACCGACCCGGCCCGGTGGGTCGAGGTTGGGGTCGGTCTGGGCCCAGGCGGGGGCCAGGCTGAGGGCGGCCGACAGCGCCAGGGTCCAGCGCAGCGGGGACGGGAGGGAAAACAAGGTGGTCATGCAAAAACAACGTTTGGCCTGGCCATTGGCGTACGGCGGGCGGGTAAATCTGGGTGCACGGCCGGTCGGCCTTGCAAGCAAATGTAAGCCGGCCGGGCAGGCGACCACAAGCCAGGCCTTTGCCGGGCCTGGCTTTCCTGTTCAGTGCGGGGCTGACCGGCTCAGGCCAGTTCGTCTTCGAAGAACTCCTGCGCGCCCTTGGTGCCGGCGGCGCGCTGGGCGGCCTCGGCCTTGCGCAGGTCGACCCGGCGGATCTTGCCCGAGATGGTTTTGGGCAGCTCGGCGAACTCGATGCGGCGGATGCGTTTGTAGGGCGCCAGTTTGTCGCGGCAAAAGGCCAGGATGTCGCGTGCCACCTCGGCGCTGGGGGCATGGCCGGCGGCCAGCACCACAAAGGCCTTGGGAACGGCCAGGCGCAACGGGTCGGGGCTGGGCACGACCGCGGCCTCGGCCACCGCCGGGTGCTCGATCAGCACCGACTCCAGCTCAAAGGGGCTGATGCGGTAGTCGGAGGCCTTGAACACGTCGTCGGCCCGGCCGACGTAGGTGATGTAGCCGTCGGCGCCGCGTTGGGCCACGTCGCCGGTGCGGTAAAAGCCGCCACGCATGACCTCGGCGGTTTTGTCGGGGTCGCCGGCATAGCCCAGCATCAGGCCCAGCGGCTTGGCCGACAGGTCCAGGCAGACCTCGCCCTCGTCGGCCGGCTGGTCTTCGGTGTTGAGCAAGGCCACCTTGTAGCCCGGCATGGGCCGGCCCATGCTGCCGGCCACCACGAGTTGGCCGGGCGGGTTGCCGATCTGGCAGGTGGTTTCGGTCTGGCCAAAGCCGTCGCGGATGGTGATGCCCCAGGCGGCTTTCACCTGGTCAATCACCTCGGGGTTCAGCGGCTCGCCGGCGCCAATCAGTTCGCGCAGCTGCACCTTCCAGGGCTTGAGGTCGGCCTGGATCAGCAGCCGCCAGACGGTGGGCGGCGCACACATCACCGTCACGCCGTATTTTTCCAGCGTCGCCAGCAAGGCCTCGGCCTTGAAGCGGGCGTAGTTGAAGATGAAGATGCAGGCGCCCGCGTTCCAGGGCGCGAAGAAGCAGCTCCAGGCGTGTTTGGCCCAGCCGGGCGACGAGATGTTGAGGTGGATGTCACCGGGCTGCAGGCCGATCCAGTACATGGTGGACAGGTGGCCAGCGGGGTAGCTCTGGTGGCTGTGCAGCACCAGCTTGGGTTTGGAGGTGGTGCCCGAGGTGAAATACAGCAGCAGCGGGTCGGTGGCCTTGGTGGGGCCGTCCGGCGTGAAGCGGGCCGGCGCGGCGTAGGCCGCGGTGAAGGCCTGCCAGCCCTCGGCCGGCGCGCCCACCACGATGCGGGTGTAGGCGCCTTCAATGGCGGCGAACTTGGGCACATGCTCGGCGCCCACCACCACATGCTTGACGCCGCCGCGCTCGAAACGATCGACCAGGTCGTCGTGCACCAGCAGCGTGGTGGCGGGGATGACCACCGCGCCCAGCTTGAAGGCGGCCAGCATGGTCTCCCACAGCTCGCGCTGGTTACCCAGCATCAGCAGCACGCGGTCGCCACGGGCCACACCCAGGCCACGCAGCCAGTTGGCGACCTGGTTGGAGCGGGCGGACATCTGCGCGTAGCTGAGCTTTTCCTCGCGGCCGTCTTCCTCGACGATCCACAGCGCCGGCGCGTCATTGCCCTGGGCCATGGCGTCGAAATGGTCCAGCGCCCAGTTGAAGTGGTCGAGCTGCGGCCATTCGAAGCCGGCGTAGGCCGCGTCGTAATCGGTGCGGTGGTCGAGCAGGAACTGGCGGGCGCGGGCGAAGGCGGTGATGGCGTCGGTCATGGGCTTGTCTCGTGATTCTGGTTTTGGAAGGGGCTGCGCCCCTTGCATTGCTGGAAGGGGCGCAGCGGGGGGCATGCGTCGGTCGACGCCGTGCTCACATGTTGCGGCGGTACTGGCCTCCGACCTCGAACAAGGCGTTGGTGATCTGGCCCAGCGAGCACACGCGCACCGCGTCCATCAGCACCTCGAACACATTGCCGTTGTCGATCACGGCCTGCTGCAGGCGCTGCAGCATGGCCGGCGCCTCGTTGGCGTGTTGCGCATGGAACTCGTGCAGGCGCTTGAGCTGGCTTTGCTTTTCCTCGTCGGTCGAGCGGGCCAGTTCCAGCTTGTCCTGCACCTGGTCGCCATGCGGGTTGCGGAAGGTGTTGACGCCGATGATGGGCAGCTCGCCGGTGTGCTTGAGCATCTCGTAGTGCATGGACTCGTCCTGGATGCGGCCACGCTGGTAGCCGGTTTCCATCGCGCCCAGCACGCCGCCACGTTCGGCGATGCGCTCGAACTCGGTCAGCACGGCCTCTTCCACCAGCTGGGTCAACTCCTCGATGATGAAGGCGCCCTGGCTGGGGTTCTCGTTCTTGGCCAGACCCCATTCGCGGTTGATGATGAGCTGGATGGCCATGGCCCGGCGCACCGAGTCTTCGGTCGGCGTGGTGATGGCCTCGTCAAACGCATTGGTGTGCAGCGAGTTGCAGTTGTCGTAGATCGCGATCAGCGCCTGCAGCGTGGTGCGGATGTCGTTGAACTGGATCTCCTGCGCGTGCAGGCTGCGGCCCGAGGTCTGGATGTGGTATTTCAGCTTCTGGCTGCGCTCGTTGGCGCCGTATTTTTCCTTCATCGCCACCGCCCAGATGCGGCGCGCCACCCGGCCCATCACCGTGTATTCCGGGTCCATGCCGTTGCTGAAGAAGAAGCTCAGGTTGGGCGCGAAATCGTCGATGTGCATGCCACGCGCGAGGTAGGCTTCCACAAACGTGAAGCCGTTCGACAGCGTGAACGCGAGCTGCGAAATCGGGTTGGCGCCGGCCTCGGCGATGTGGTAACCGGAGATCGACACCGAGTAGAAATTGCGCACGTTGTGGTGCACAAAGTACTGGGCGATGTCACCCATCACCTT
Source organism: Rhodoferax sp. SPJ4 (assembly GCF_058216275.1). Lineage (NCBI taxonomy): Bacteria > Pseudomonadati > Pseudomonadota > Betaproteobacteria > Burkholderiales > Comamonadaceae > Rhodoferax > Rhodoferax sp. SPJ4. The sequence goes on along the minus strand of NZ_JBYZMN010000004.1, from coordinate 240,304 downwards.
GAGGCTGAACTCGGTGGAGAAGATGCAGGTGTTCTGGCCCTGATCTTCCTTCAGGATGTCGGCCTGCACCGTGCCGCGCACATTGGCCTTGGCCCATTCGCGGATCTTGGCGGCTTCGGTGTCGGTGGGCTCGCGGCCGTTGTCGGCGCGGAACTTCTCCAGCTGCTGGTCCATCGCGGTGTTCATGAACATCGCCAGGATGCTGGGCGCCGGGCCGTTGATGGTCATGGACACCGAGGTGGTCGGGTTGCACAGGTCGAAGCCGGAATACAACACCTTCATGTCGTCCAGCGTGGCAATGCTGACGCCGGAGTTGCCCACCTTGCCGTAGATGTCGGGCCGCGGGTCGGGGTCGTTGCCGTACAGCGTGACCGAGTCGAAGGCGGTCGACAACCGGTGCGCCGGCATGCCTTCGGACACCAGCTTGAAGCGGCGGTTGGTGCGGAAGGCGTCGCCTTCACCGGCGAACATCCGGGTCGGGTCTTCGCCCTCGCGCTTGAAGGCAAAGGTGCCGGCGGTGTACGGATAGCTGCCGGGCACGTTGTCCAGCATCAGCCACTTGAGAATTTCGCCATGGTCCTCGTAGGTGGGCAGGCTCACCTTGCGGATGGTGGTACCGGAGAGCGACTTGGTGGTGATGGCGGTGCGGATTTCCTTGTCGCGGATCTTCACCACGTACTCATCGCCGGCATAGGCCTTTTGCATGTCGGGCCACTGGGCCAGCAGCTTGGCGGCGGCCTTGTCCTGCAGCTCTTCGCGCTGGCTGGCCAGGTCGAGCGCGGCCTCGGAGGCGCGCGGCTTGCCGGGCTTGCCCTCGGCCAGCATGGCGGACGCGGCACGCAGTTGCTGGATTTCGCGGGCCAGGCGGGCCTGGGCCAGTGCGCGCTTTTTGTAGCCGCGCACCGTGTCGCTGATCTCGGCCAGGTAGCGGGTGCGGGCCGCCGGCACCACCGGGGTCTGGTTGGTGCTGTGGCGCACGCTCACCTGGGGCAGGCGGCCGTCGACCACCGGCAGGCCCAGCGCGGCCAGCCGCACCTTCAGTGCCTGGTAGAGCGCGGTCACGCCGTCGTCGTTGAAGCGGGCGGCCATGGTGCCAAACACCGGCATCTGGTCGGCCGGCGTGGTCCAGGCCTCTTTGTTGCGCTGCACCTGCTTGGACACATCTCGCAAGGCGTCGAGTGAGCCCTTGCGGTCGAATTTGTTGATGGCGATGAACTCGGCGAAGTCCAGCATGTCGATTTTCTCGAGCTGGCTGGCGGCGCCGAACTCGGGCGTCATCACGTACATGGGCACGTCCACATGCGGCACGATGGCGGCGTCGCCCTGGCCGATGCCCGAGGTCTCCACCACCACCAGATCGAAGCCGGCCACCTTGCAGGCGGCGATCACATCCGGCAGGGCAGCCGAAATTTCGGAGCCGAAGTCGCGTGTGGCCAGCGAGCGCATGAAGACGCGCTGGCCCTGCTGCCAGGGGTTGATGGCGTTCATGCGGATGCGGTCGCCCAGCAAAGCGCCACCGCTCTTGCGGCGGCTGGGGTCGATGGAGATCACCGCCACCCGCAGGCTGTCATTCTGGTCAAGCCGGATGCGGCGGATCAGCTCGTCGGTCAGGCTGGACTTGCCGGCGCCACCGGTGCCGGTGATGCCCAGCACCGGCACCTTGGTGCCGGCCGCAGCCTGGCGGATGGCGGCGGTGAGCTGTTCGTCGGCCTTCTCGTTTTCCAGTGCGGTGATCAGCTGGGCCAGGGCCCGCCAGTTCATCTCGCCATGGCCCTGGATGGCGTCCAGGGTTTTCGGGGCAAAGCCGGTGAGGTCTTTGTCGCACCGCATCACCATCTCGCCGATCATGCCTTGCAGGCCCATGCGCTGGCCGTCTTCCGGGCTGAAGATGCGGGACACGCCATAGGCATGCAGCTCGCGGATCTCCGGCGGCACGATCACGCCGCCGCCGCCGCCAAAGACCTGGATGTGTTCGCCGCCGCGGCTCTTCAGCAAATCCACCATGTACTTGAAGTACTCCACATGGCCGCCCTGGTAGGAGCTGATGGCAATGCCTTGGGCGTCTTCCTGCAAGGCGGTGGTCACCACCTCGTCGACGCTGCGGTTGTGGCCCAGGTGGATGACTTCGGCGCCCATGCCTTGCAGGATGCGGCGCATGATGTTGATGGCGGCGTCGTGGCCATCGAACAGGCTGGCCGCGGTGACGAAGCGCACCTTGTGCGTCGGGCGGTAGTTGGCCAGGGCCTTGAAATCGGCGGACAGATCGGTCATGAGGGGGTCTCCATGGGTGCGCAGGGGGGTCGGTTTTTTGCGGCGGTGCAGCATAACCACACCGGGCGCGGCATACCGGTCGACGTACTTTACGCGTCTTCCTCGCTCTGCGCGATGGCCAAAGCAAGCAACCGGGGTGGCGTTTTTTGCCACCCCGGCGGCGGCGCCCCGGGTGACAGCTTGACGAAGGACACCCATCGGATACTCTGGCCACTGTTTGGAGGCCTGATCTGCCCGTGACCGCTCCCGCCCAACCCCTGTTCCTGCGCCCCGATGCCGAAGGCGTCCAGCACGAAGTTCTGATGCTGGTGACGCAGCAGACGCGGCGCGTGCCGCTGCCGGTGTTCCTTTGCATGATGGCGCTGGCGGCCATGGCCGCGCAAAAGATGCCACCCTGGATTCCCGCGGTCTGGCTGGTCGCCGAGGCCTTGCTGATGGCCTTCCGTTTTCGGCTGCTCAAGCGCCTGCCCGGCCGGACCGACCTCAGCGCGCGCCAGAAGATGCGGGTGCTGGTGGGGGTCAATCTGGCCAGTGCCAGCCTGTGTGCCTGCAGCGTGCTGGCCTTCCCGCTGCTGTCGGAGGTGGAGCGGGCGTTTTTCACCGTGGTGTTGCTTGGCCTGTGCAGCGGGGCGGTGGGCACCATGGCCGGTGACCGATGGGCCTTTCTGGCCTACAGCGGCCCGCTGCTGGTGGGCTTGGCGGTGATGTGGCCGCTGAGCCACCAACTGGGCTGGGCGCTGGGGGTGGAAAGCCCCGAGTCGAGCCGGGTGGCCGGTGTCATCTCGCTGCTGGTGGTGGCCTACGGCATGGTGCTGCTGGCGCTGGCCCAGGACGTCAACCGCTCGGTGGTCCATGCCTGGAGCCTGCGGCTGCGCGAGCGCCAGCTGAACCAGCAGCTCAGTGCGGCGCTGGCCGCGGCCGAGGAGTCCGGCCGCACCAAGGCCCGCTTTCTGTCGGCCGCCAGCCACGATTTGCGCCAGCCGCTGGCGGTGGTCAATGCGATGGCCGCCACGCTGAGCCTGCGGCCCACCGATGAGAACGGGCGCCGCATTTTCGGCGTGCTGAACAGCGCAGCGGTGGAGCTGTCGTCGCAGCTGGAGAGCCTGATCGACGCCTGCCGGCTCGACACCGCCACGGTGCAGGCCCAGCTGGCGCCGGTGAATGTGTCGGGCCTGCTGCAGCAGCACGCCAGGGAAATCGCCGTCCAGGCCGAAGCCAAGGGCCTGGCGTTGCGGCTCGACTGCCCGCCCGATGTCACGGCCCACACCGACGCCCGGCTGTTGACCCGAATGCTGCGCAACCTGACCCACAACGCGCTGAAGTACACCGACAGCGGCTCGGTGACGCTGCGCCTCAGCGAGGACGGGCAGGGGGTGTTGCTGTCGGTGGCCGACACCGGTCGCGGCATTCCGCAAGACCAGCAGGCCCGGGTGTTCGAGGAGTTCCACCAGATCCGAACCGACCATGGGGCCGAGTGGTCTGGCCTGGGCCTGGGGCTGTCCATCGTCCAGCGCATGGCCGAGGTGTTGAAGATCGAGGTCTCGGTGCAATCGGCGCCGCGCCAGGGCTCGACCTTCGGTCTGCGCATACCCCACCCGGCCGGCTGAACCCCCCCGGGCGGGCTGTACGATCCAGACTGGCCTGCGGCGGTTGAGCGCGGGCGGCGTTTTCGGGGTGCGATGCAAAAAGACACGGTGGCGATGTACTTTGTCAACGCGGCGGTGGCCAGGCTGCCGGCGTCGGCGCGGGAGCGCGCGCTGCTGGCCGCCGGCATCCCGCAGGAGCTGCTGGCGCTGGCCAACGCCCGGGTGCCGGCGCAGTCGTTCTCGGCGCTGTGGCTGGCGGTGGCCCGCGAGGGCGACGACGAGTTTTTTGGTCTGGACAGCCGGCGCATGAAGGTGGGCAGCTTCGCGCTGCTGTGCCAGGCCCTGCTGGGCGGCGAACGGCTGGACGGTGCGCTCAGGCGCTGCCTGCGCGGCTTTGCGCTGTTCCTGGACGACATCGACGCCGAACTGCGGGTGGCCGACGGGCTGGCCACCGTGGTGGTGCGCAACCGCATCGCCCAGGCACCGGCCCGGCTGTTCGCCGACGAAACCTTTCTGATCATGGTGCACGGCCTGATGTGCTGGCTGGTGGGTCAGCGCATTCCGCTGGCCGAGGTGGCCTTTGCCCACCCACGGCCGGCCCATGCCGGCGAGCATGCGGTGATGTTTGCCCAGGCCCTGCGTTTCGATGCCGACCACACGGCGATGACCTTTGACGCCAAGCTGTTGGAGGCGACGGTGGTGCAGAACACGCAGACGGTGAAGGCCTTTTTGCGCCAGGCGCCGCAGTCGGTGTTTCTCAAATACAAGAACCAGGACAGCTGGACCGCGCGGCTGCGGCGCCAGCTCCGGGGCGCGGTGGGCACCGAATGGCCGGTGCTGGACGACATGGCGCGCCGCTTCCATGTGGCGCCCACCACCTTGCGCCGCCGTCTCGAATCCGAAGGCACCAGCTACCAGGGCATCAAAGACCAGCTGCGACGCGACGCCGCCATCCACCACCTGTGCAACAGCCAGCTGGCCATCGCCGAGATTGCAGGCCTGCTGGGTTTTCAGGAGCCCAGCGCCTTTCACCGCGCGTTCAAGAAATGGACCGGAGCCCAGCCGGGCGAGTACCGGGCCCGGCGGGGCCAGACCGGCCGGGTGAAGTGAGCCCGGCCTGACCGCTCAGGTCACCTTCAGGCCCTTCAGGGCCGGGTCGCCCGGCGGGTAGCGCAGGCCCAGGCCCTGCAGCGTGTCGCGCACCACGGTGGCCACCATCAGGTTGCGGTGGGTTTTGGAGTTGGCCGGCACGATGGTCCAGGGCGCCCAGGCGGTGCTGGTGGCGCCCAGCAGCTCGGCGTAGGCCTGCTGGTAGGCGGCCCACTGCTTGCGCACCGCCAGGTCACCCAGCGCAAACTTCCAGTGTTTGCTGGGGTCGTCGATGCGCTCCTGCAGCCGCTGGCGCTGCTCGTCGGCGCTGATGTGCAGCATGAACTTCAGCACCACCGTGCCGCTGTCGGTGAGCAGGCGCTCGAAGTCGTTGATGTGGCCCTGGCGCTGTACCGCTTGCGCCGGCGTGATCCAGCCGTTGACGCCGGGCACCAGCAGGTCTTCGTAGTGGCTGCGGTTGAACACCATGACCTCGCCCGCCCCCGGCATCTGGCGGTGGATGCGCCACAGAAAGTCGTGGGCCTTCTCTTCCTCGGTGGGGGCTTTCCAGCCCACGGTGTGCACGCCCAGCGGGCTGGTGCGGCTGAACACGTCGCGCACCGTGCCGTCCTTGCCGCTGGCGTCCATGCCCTGCAGCACCACCAGCATCTTGAAGCGCTTGTCGGCAAAAAACACCTCCTGCAGCTGGTTCAACTCCTCGGCCAGCGCCGTCACCTTGGCCTTGTCGGCGGCTTTGTCGCCGCTGCCATAGGGCTTGGCCGAGGGGTCGAAGCGCTCCAGCGGGCAGGGCTTGCCCGGGCCGACGGGCGGGCGCCAGGCCGCCAACAGGGCCGAGGTGGGGCTGGCGGGGAGGGGGGCATGGGTCATGGTGTTCTCCAGCGCCGCAACAAGCGACAAGGCGCAGGGCCATCATCCCACCCCCGCCGGCTTACCATGGCGGTTTTGACCCTGCCCCCTGCCATGACCACCCCTCCGCCCCCCGCCGCCGCCGAAGACACCGTTCACCCCGCCACCGGTTATGCCGGCGACGTCTCGCCCACGCTGGCCTGGGCCTGGGTGCAGGCCGGCCAGGCGGTGCTGCTGGATGTGCGCACCGACGCCGAACGCGAGTGGGTGGGTTTTGTGCCGGGCGCGCTGGCCGCGGCCTGGAAACAGTGGCCGGGCATGGCGCTCAGCAGCGACTTTGATGCCCAAGTGCGGGCAGCGGCCGGCAACGGCCTGCCGCTGCTGCTGTTGTGCCGCAGCGGCGTGCGTTCGATCGCCGCGGCCCGTCGCGCCACCGAGCTGGGGCTGACGGCCTACAACATCCTCGAAGGCTTTGAGGGTGACCCCGACGCCGAGGGCCACCGTGGCCAGCGCGGCGGCTGGCGGCTGCGCGGCCTGCCCTGGCGGCAAAACTGAGTCGCTCCGGCCTGCTGGAAAGCCATGAGCCCGCCAGCCGGCCAGGCTGCGCATAATGCGACCACCCTTTTCCGCCCACCCACCCATGACTTTCCTGGCCCTAGACGTTGGCAACACCCGTTTGAAATGGGCCCACTACGAGGCGCCGCACGCCGGCGCGCGGCTGCTCGCCCAGGGTGCGGAGTTCCTGGAAAACATCGACAAGCTGGCCGACGGCCCCTGGCGCACCCTGCCAGCGCCCGAGCGCATGCTGGGCTGTGTGGTGGCTGGCGACGCCATCAAGCGACGGGTGCAGGAGCAGATGGAGCTGTGGGACGTGGTGCCCCAGTGGGTGGTGTCCAGCAGCGCCGAGGCCGGCTTGAGCAACGGCTACGACCACCCCGCCCGACTGGGCTCGGACCGCTGGGTGGCAATGATTGGCGCCTGGCACCGGATGCGTTCGCAGGGCCCAGCCCGGCCGCTGGTGGTGGTGATGGTGGGCACGGCGGTGACGGTGGAGGCCATCGACGCGCAGGGCAAGTTCCTGGGCGGGCTGATCCTGCCCGGCCACGGCATCATGCTGCGCGCCCTGGAGTCCGGCACCGCCGGACTGCATGTGCCCACCGGCGAGGTACGCGACTTTCCCACCAACACCAGCGACGCGCTGACCAGTGGCGGCACTTATGCCATTGCCGGTGCGGTGGCCCGCATGGCCCAGCACCTGAAGACGCAGTGCGGCATGGAGCCGGCCTGCATCATGACCGGCGGCGCGGGCTGGAAGATGGCGCCGCACATGTCGGTGCCGGTGGACCTGGTGGACAACCTGCTGTTTGACGGGCTGCTGGAAATCGCCGCCCGCCGTTTCGCCGCCTCGCCCTCGCTGGCCTGAGCCTCAGCTGCCCCAGGGCAGCATCAGCGTCACGCAGGCCATGCGGGCGAATTCGGGCTCGAACTCGTCGATGATGGCCTGGGGGTCGGGGCACAGCGTGCTGTCGGTGATCACACCAAACTGCACACCGCCGCCATAGCTGAGGATGGACACGCCCAGGCCCACATCGCCGGACTGCGGAACCCAGAACATGGTTTGTTCCAGCGTAGACCCACACAGCTTGAGCTTTTCGCGCGGGCCGGGCACGTTGGTCATGACCGCGGTGGTTTTCTTGCCGAACAAATTCAGCATCGCGTCCTGCGCCGGTTTGATCAGCAGGCCGGCCACCGCCAGCAGGCCGAAGGCCATCAGCGGCTGCATGCTGCCCTTGAGCTGGGTCATGCGGCGGCGCACCTCGTAGACCCGCTCGATGGGGTTGTCGATGCCGATGGGCAGCACCAGCGGCACCAGGCCAAAGCGGTTGCCCAGCTTCCAGGCCTGGTCGAGTGGGCGCAAATTCACCGGCACCATGGCGCGGATTTCCTTGCCCGCCACCTCGTCGCCATGGCCACGCAAATAGCCGCCGATGGCCCCGGCCACACAGCTCAGCAACACGTCGTTGATGGAGCAGTTCAGCGCCTTGCTGACCGCCCGCACCTCTTCCAGCGGGATGGGCTGGCACCAGGCCACCTTTTTCGCGGTGCCGGGCTTGCCTTTCAGTCGGGTGGGCGAGTCGTCTGGCATCAGCGCCAGCGCCGCGCCGTCGCTGATCACCTGGTAGGCCAGCTTGGCCAACTCGATCGAGCCGCCGATGCCTTTTTGCGGGTCGCGCAGCATCTCCAGCGAGCGGGCCAGGTTGGTGCCGGTGGCATCCAGGGCCTTGACCGTCATGCCGGTGAACGGCTTGATCAGCGTGTCGGCAATCCAGTCTTCGGCACCGGCCGCGCTGTCTTTTTTACGCCGCGCGGGCGGGGCGCTGCCACCGTCGACCATGGTCATCATCACCGAGATCAGCGCAATGCCGTCGGCGATGCAGTGGTGGATGCGGGCAATCAGCGCCGAACCGCCCTCGTAGTCCTCGACCAGATGAAACTGCCACAGCGGGCGGCGCGAATCCAGCGGCTTCATGGCCAGCGCGGCCACCCGGTCCTGCAGCGCGGCCTGCTGTTGGCCCTTGGCCGACTTGGGCAGCTTTTCCACCACCACATGGTGGGCGATGTCGAAACGTTTGTCTTCCACCCAGGTGGCGCCAGCGGCGTCTTCCACCACCCGCTGGCGGAAGCGTGGGTACTGGGTCAGCCGCTCCTCGACGCGGGCCGAGATGTCGGCATGGCTGACGCCGGGCTTGAGCACCCAGACGCCGACGATCATCATCAAATTGGAGGCGGTGTCCATGCGCAGCCAGGCGGTGTCGACCTTGCTCATGCGCTCGCCGGTCAGGCCCAGCGTGCCGCCGACCGCCTTGCTGACGTTGGACTGCACGCTGCGTGCGGCCTTCTGGGCGCCGGCCGTGGCCCGTTGGGCCATGGCATTGCGGGTGACCCGCTGGGTCACCGGGGCCACGGCGGTGCGGACCTTGTTGCTCACTTCTTTGGCTGTCTTTGCAGCCACGACACGGGTCACCATGCTTGTCTCCAGCTTGTCTTGGTTTGGGGCGCTGACCCTATTCTGCAGGGGGGCGAGCCCGTAAGATACCGCGCAGTTACCCGAACGCGTAGACGTTCACCACTACTTTTTCAACCCAGGAGACCCGTCCCATGGCCGATCTGAAAGCCGCGTTTGAAGCCGCCGTTGCCAACTCCAAGAACCTGACCGAGCGTCCCGACAACGCCACCCTGCTGAAGCTGTACGCGCTGTACAAACAGGGCAGCACTGGCGACAACACCGAGAAAAAACCCGGCTTTGCCGACATGGTGGGCCGCGCCAAGTGGGACGCCTGGAACAACCTCAAGGGCACCAGCAGCAACGACGCGATGCAGCAGTACATCGATCTGATTGGCTCGCTGAGCTGAAGGACATCGCCCCCACGCTTCCTCACTGCGTGTGGTCGCTTGACATGCCACGGCCTGAGGCAGTGGCCCTTCGGGCTGCCCCTGCCTGCGCAGGCAGGCAGGGAGCCGCAGCCCTCAGCCCCAAGGGGGCCATGTTTTTCCTTGGCGCGGCCCGGCGGAAAAACCGCCCCCACGCTCGCTGGGCTGCGTGAGCCGTCAGCTTCAGCCCACCACGCCGCGCGCCTTCAGCGCGGCGATCTGTTCATCCGACAAACCCACTTCGCGCAGCACCGCGTCGCTGTCCTGGCCCAGGGCCGGGGCGTTGCGGCGGTGGCTGCCGGGCGTGCGTGACAGCTTGGGAATGACCCCGGGCACCGTCAACATGCTGCCGTCGTCCAGTTGCACCTGGGCCAGCATGCCGCGCGCCGCGTAATGCGGGTCGGCCGCGATGTCGGCCACGGTGTAGGCCTTGCCAGAAGGCACTTCGGCAGCGGCCAGCACCTCCAGCACGGTGTGCACCGGGTGCTGCGCGGCCCAGTCACCAATGACCGCATCGATCTCCGTCACCCGTGCCACGCGGCCGGCGTTGCTGGCCAGACCCGGGTCATTGCCCAGGTCGTCCCGGCCAATCGCCGCCATCAGCCGCTTGAAGATGCTGTCGCCGTTGCCCGCAATCAACGCCCAACTGCCGCAGGCGCAGCGGTAGGCATTGCTGGGGGCAATGCCGGGCAGCGCGCTGCCGGCCGGCTGGCGCACCGCGCCAAAGGCGCTGTACTCTGGCAGCAGGCTTTCCATGCAGTTGAACACCGCCTCGTACAAGGCCACGTCCACCACCTGGCCCTGGCCGCTGCGTTGCCGCTCCTGCAGCGCCATCAGCACGCCGATCACGCCGTGCAGGCTGGCCAATGTGTCGCCGATGCTGACGCCGGTGCGCACCGGCGCGCGGCCGGGCTCGCCGGTCAGGTGGCGCAGCCCGCCCATGCCTTCGGCCACCAGCGCAAAGCCGGGCCGGTCGCGGTAGGGGCCGGTCTGGCCATAGCCGCTGATGCGCAGCATCACCAGCCGCGGGTTCAGCGCCAGCAGGGCGTCGGGGCCCAGGCCCCAGCCCTCCATCGCGCCGGGGCGGAAGTTCTCGATCAGCACGTCGGCCTCGGCCGCCAGCTGGCGCACGATGGCCTGGGCCTCGGGCTGGCGCAGGTCCAGCGCCAGCGAGCGTTTGTTGCGTGACTGCACCTGCCACCAGACCGAGGTGCCGTCTTTCACCAGCCGCCACTGGCGCAGCGGGTCGCCGCTGCGCGGGGGCTCGATCTTGACCACCTCGGCGCCGAAGTCGGCCAGGGTCTTGGCGGCAAAGGGCCCGGCGATCAGCTGGCCCAGCTCCAGCACCTTCAGCCCGGCCAGCGGGCCGGCTGGCGCGCTCATGCCTTCTTTTTGGTGGTGGTTTTGGCCGCGGTTTTGGTGGCCGCTTTCACGGCCGGCTTGCCGGCCTTGGCGGCGCTTTTTTCGGCCAGCAAGGTGTCGAGGTTGTTGACGATCTCGCTCTCGATGCGGTCTTTGAAGGCGCCGAGCAGAAACCCCAGCTTGACCACCATGTCGAAACGGTCCGGGGTGACCACCAGCGTGCCGTTGACGCCGCTGCGGGTGAACGTCACCTCGTCGTTGCTGTCACCTTCTTCGTAGGTGCATGCCATGTCGAATTTTTCTTCGGCCTGCTCGGCCCACTGGAAGGCCAGCTTGCGGGCCTCGGCCAGGCCCAGGGCGTGGTCGCGTTGGATGCGGATGTCGGGCATGGGGTCTCCTCGTTGTGTGGCGGCGGGTCAGCGGGGCGCGGTGGGTGCGGCCAGCAAGGCCTGCCGCAAACCGTCGCGCCTGGCCTCGCGGTCCAGCGCTGCCAGTTGTTTGACCGCATCATAAAACCGCCGCCAGTCCTGGCCCTGCTGCGCGAACAAGGCCTCGAAGGCCGGCACCAGGTCGTCGTAGGCGGCCTGGGCGCCGAAGGCGGCGTTGTTGGCCTGGGCCACCCAGGCGTCGTAGCCGGAAAAACCGTCCCAGCCGGCCTTGAGTTCGGCGTAGCGGGTGCGGAACTCTGCCATGGCCGCGGCCTTTTCCAGGTCCAGCGCGGCCCGCTCGGTGGCCGACAAGTCGTCGCGCGGCGGGTCGGGGTAAAGCGTGGTCAAGGCCTCGCGGGTGGCGCGTGTCAGGGCCCGGAAGGCCTGGCGCCGGGCGTCGAAGCGGGCGTAGTCGGCGCGCGCCGCCGGGCTGGCGTGGCTGGCCAGCCAGCGCGCCCCGCCCAGCCGTTCGACCGCGGTGGCAAAGGACTCGTTGAAGGCGGTGTCGCCACTGGCGTACACCACCTGGTGGGCCAGCTCGTGGAAGATCAGCCGGGCCAGCTCGCCCTCGGTGTGGGCGATGAAGGTGTTGAGCAAGGGGTCGCCGCCGGCCCAGTTGAGCCAGCCCAGCGTGGAGTAGGCCGGCACGCCGTAGACACTGACCTCCAGACCTTGGGCCTGCAGCGCGTCGGCCGCGGTCTGTGCGTCGGCGCGGTCGAAATAGCCGCGGTAACCCACACAGCCGGTGACGGGGAAACACCAGGTGCTCAGGACCAATGAATAAGCTGGGGCGGCCACCACGTTCCACACCGCGGCCGGGCGTTTCAGGTCGGCGTAGCGACGGTAGCTGGGGTTGTCGGGCAGCTGCAATTCGGCCGAGGCAAAGGCCCGGATGCGTTGCGCCAGCCGCAGCCGGGCTTTCAGGGCCTCGCTGGTGGCCGGGTCGGCCAACCAGTCGTCGATGGGCCGGGCCGCCTGCATCAGCTTCACATGGCCGCTGACCGACTGCCAGTAATAGCCCAGCGGGCTGCTGCTGGCACAACCGCCCAGCAGCAGGGCCAGAGACCACAGACAACAGCGAAACAGGGTGGAAAAACGGGGCATGGTGGGTGGGCTTGTGGCCGGATTATGGCGGCGAGCAGTAACATCACCGGCAGAGGAACACCGTCCATGAACGTCATTGACTCCATCGCCAGCGAAGCCGCCGCGATGGCCGCGCTGCGGCGCGACATCCACGCCCACCCTGAGCTGTGTTTTGAGGAGCGCCGCACCGCCGACCTGGTGGCCGAGAAGCTGACCAGCTGGGGCATTGAGGTGCACCGTGGCCTGGGCCAGACTGGCGTGGTGGGGGTGCTGCGTTGCGGCACTTCGCCCCGAGCGATTGGCCTGCGTGCCGACATGGACGCGCTGCCCATCCAGGAGTTCAACCGCTTCCCACACGCCAGCACCCACCCGGGCAAGATGCACGCCTGTGGCCACGACGGCCATGTGGCGATTTTGCTGGCCACCGCCCAGCACCTGGCCCGCCAGCGCGACTTTGACGGCACCGTGGTCTTCATCTTTCAGCCGGCCGAGGAGGGCGGCGGCGGGGCGCGTGAGATGCTGCGCGACGGCCTGTTTGAGCGCTTCCCGGTGGACGCGGTGTTCGGCTTGCACAACTGGCCCGGCCTGGCGGTGGGCCAGTTCGCACTGAGCCCGGGGCCGGTGATGGCGTCGAGCAACGAGTTCAAGATCACCATCCGCGGCAAGGGCAGCCACGCGGCCTTGCCGCACAACGGCATCGACCCGGTGCCGATCGCCTGCCAGCTGGTGCTGGCGTTCCAGACCATCATCAGCCGCAACACCAAACCGGTGGAGGCCGGTGTGGTGTCGGTCACCATGGTCCACGCCGGCGAGGCCACCAACGTGGTGCCCGACCATTGCGAGCTGCAGGGCACGGTGCGCACCTTCTCGGTGGAACTGCTGGACATGATCGAGCAGCGCATGCGCGACCTGGCCCACCACACCTGTGCGGCCTTTGGCGCGCAATGCGATTTCGAGTTTCAGCGCAACTACCCGCCCACCGTCAACCATGCCGGGCCGACCGAGCGGGTGCGCCAGGTCATGGCGGCGATGGTGGGGGCCGAGCAGGTGCTGGCGCAGGAGCCCACCATGGGTGCGGAAGACTTTGCCTACATGCTGCAGGCAAAGCCGGGCTGTTATCTGTTCATTGGCAATGGCGACGGCCTGCACCGCGAGATGGGCCATGGCGGCGGGCCCTGCATGCTGCACAACCCCAGCTACGACTTCAACGACGACCTGATTCCGCTCGGCGCCACGCTGTGGGTGCGGCTGGTGCAGGACTGGCTGAAGGCCTGAGCCTGCTGCGCGAAAGGCCGGCTCAGTCGGCCAGTTCGGCCTTGGCCAGCTCCACGTCCAGCCGCTCGGTGGCGTCCTTGGGTGTGGCCGCGGCGGCCCGCTGGTATAGCGCGGTGGCCTGGTCCATTTCGCGTTCACCCTCCAGCATCACCAGGCCGTTGGCGTACTCCACCAGCGCGATCGGAGCGTCGGGGTTCAGCGCCAGCGCCTGCTGGAACAGCGTCAAGCCCAGTTCCTTCTTGGCCCCGTAGGTGATGCCGCCGATCAGCACGCCCACCTTGTCGATGACCTCGGCATGGAAGGTGCCCAGCGCGACATGGGCATCGGCATGGCGCGGTTCCAGCGCGATGGTTTTTTCCAGCGACTCCTTGACGCGTTTGCCCAGCCCCTGGGCCAAGGCCTTGGCCACGCTGATGCCCTGGCTGTAGCGGCCCAGCGCATAGGCCTGCCAGTACCAGGCGTTGGCCAGCATGGGCTGTTCCATGGCCAGGGTTTCGGCGCGCTGCGCCACCGCCATGAACAGGTCCAGCTTGTGTTTCTCGCGTGGCTCCAGGTAGTTGGCGTAGATGCAGGTGGCCTTGTTGGCCACCGTTAAACCGGCCAGACCCAGCTTCAGCCCCAGCGTGGCGGCCTTCTGGAACTCGCCGTTGTGGAACAGCACCCAGGCCTGCAGCACCTCGGCGTCGCTGGGGCAGGGTTCGGCGTCGCCCCGGTGCAGGCGCTCCCAGTGTTGTTTGACACTGGCCGCGTCGAAGCGGAATTCGCCCAGTTGGGGCAGGGGGGTCCAGGGGGCCACAGGAGGGTCCTTGAAAGGGCGTCAGCCGCCGGCCTGCTGGTAGGCGCCCACCAGGGTCAGCAAATGGGTGCGCTGGCCGGGCTCCAGGTAGGGCATCAGCAGGTTCAGCGCATGGTGGGCGCCACGCATCAGCGCGGCCTGGGCGCTTTCGGCCTCCAGCGCGCGGCGCGGGTCGCGCACGTACTCGTAGCTCAGCCAGTAGGTCAGCACCACCACCATGCAGGTGGCGGTGGGCTCCAGCTCGCGCGAGTCGATCTTCAGCGCGCCAGCCCGGCTCATGCTGTCCAGCATGGTCTTGATGGCGCGGGTCTTGTTTTTCAGCACCCATTGGAAATGGGTTTCCAGCCGGCGGTTCTTGCTCAGCAGGTCGTTCAGGTCGCGGTAAAGGAAACGGTACTGCCAGATCAGCTCGAACAGCGAGTGCATGAAAAACCAGGCGTCCTCCACGTTGCGCACACCGTCGCTGGCGTTGAGCAGCTCGTTCAGCCCGCGCTCGTAGCGGTCGAACAGCGAGTTGATCAGCTCGTCCTTGGCCGGGTAATGGTAGTAAAGGTTGCCCGGGCTGATGCTCAGCTCGGCCGAGATCAGCGTGGTGGACACGTTGGGTTCGCCGAACCGGTTGAACAGGTCCAGCGTGACTTCCAGAATGCGTTCTGCCGTGCGGCGTGGCGCTTTTTTCGCCATGGGTGTGGTCTGCCTCGTTTCCAAAGACTGTACCCGACTCCGCGGCCCGTCCCCATCGGGCGCAACCCGGAGCGGGCATGAAAAAGGGCGCCGAAGCGCCCTGTGGGGTGGGTGGCGGCCCCCGGGGCCACGCAGCCTCAGGCCGCGGTGGCTTCTTCGGCCTTCTTCTTGGCGGCGCGCTTGGGTGCGGCCTTGGGGGTGGCCGGGGCGCTCACTTCTTCCTTGGCTTCGGCTGCCGCGGGCTTGCTGGCGCGCTTGGGCGCCGCCTTCTTGGCTGCGGGTTTGGCCGCCGGCTTGGCCGGGGCGGCCGCGGACTTGGCGGGGGCCTTGGCTTTCAGGCCCTTGGCCAGTTCGTCGACGCGGGCGCTCAGCGCCGCCACGTCCTTGGCCGAGGGCACGCCCAGCTTGGCCAGGGCCTTGGCCACGCGGTCTTCAAAGATGTTTTCCAATTTGTCCCACTGGCCGGAGGCCTTGTTGGTGATGTCGGAGGCCATGGTGGTCATCTTGCTGGTGGCCTCGGTGATTTTTTCTTCGGCGGTGGCCTGGGTCTTGCGCTGGATGCTCACGCCTTCCTTGACCAGGGCTTCGAACACCTTGCCGCCTTCTTCCTGGGCCTTGGCAAAGGCGCCCAGGCCGGCCAGCCAGATTTGCTGGGCCGAATCCTTGACGGCGCTGGACAAATGGGCACCGGTCTTTTTGTTGTCGGTGCTGGTTTTCTGCAGTTTTTTGACCATGGTGGGACTCTCCAAAGGGTTGAATGGTGTGGGGCTGCTGTGGCGCAACCTGCTGTATGGGCGACTGTAAGCGCAGTGCGCCGGGCCATTTAGGGACGATGACCTAAATCCCTAGGGCCGGCCACCTAGGGATTGCCCGGGTTTGTGCTGAACCTGGCGTGCATTTCTTTGAGCAAGAATGGACGACCTAACGGAGATCAACATGCAGTATTTTGTGACCGGCGCGACCGGCTTCATCGGCAAGCGACTGGTAAAGAAGTTGCTCGAGCGCAAAGGCTCGGTGGTGCACTTTCTGATCCGCCAGGAAAGCGCCGGCAAGGTGGCGGCCCTGCGCGAGTACTGGGGCGTCAGCGCGGCCCGCGTGGTGCCGGTGTTTGGCGACCTGACCGCCAAGAAGCTGGGCGTGTCGGCCGACGACATCAAAAAGCTCAAAGGCCAGATCGACCATTTCTACCACCTGGCTGCGGTCTATGACCTGGGCGCCGACGAGGAAAGTCAGGTCGCGGTGAACATCGACGGCACCCGCCACACGGTGGAGTTGGCCAAGGCCATCGACGCCGGCCATTTCCACCATGTGTCGTCGATCGCCGCCGCCGGTCTGTATGAGGGGGTGTTCCGCGAGGACATGTTCGACGAGGCCGAGAACTACGACCACCCCTATTTCATGACCAAGCACGAGAGCGAAAAAATCGTGCGCCAGGAATGCAAGGGCAAGTGGACGGTGTTCCGTCCGGCCATGGTGGTGGGTGACAGCGAAACCGGCGAGATGGACAAGATCGACGGCCCCTACTATTTCTTCAAGGTCATCCAGCGCATGCGCCAGCTGCTGCCGCCGTGGATGCCGGCGGTGGGCCTGGAGGGCGGCCGCATCAACATCGTGCCGGTCGACTTCGTGGTCAATGCGCTGGACGCCATCAGCCACAAGGACGGCATTGCCAAGAAGTGCTACCACCTGGTCGACCCGGTGGGCTACCGCGTGGGCGATGTGCTGGACATCTTCAGCAAGGCCGCACACGCGCCCAAGATGAATTTGTTCATCAATGCCGCGCTGCTGGGTTTCATTCCCAAGAGCGTGAAGAAGGGCTTGATGGCGCTGGCGCCGGTGCGCCGCATCCGCAACGCGGTGATGACCGACCTCGGCCTGCCGGAAGACCTGCTGAACTTCATCAACTACCCGACCCGCTTTGACTGCCGCGACACGCAGGCCATGCTCAAGGGCACCGGCGTGGCCTGTCCCAACCTGAAGGACTATGCCTGGCGGCTGTGGGACTACTGGGAACGTCACCTCGACCCCGACCTGCACATTGACCGCTCGCTCAAGGGCACGGTGGGCGGCAAGGTGGTGCTGGTCACCGGTGGCTCGTCGGGCATCGGCCTGGCGGCGGCGCACAAGTTCGCCGAGGCCGGCGCCATCACCGTCATCTGCGGCCGTGACCAGGACAAGCTGGACGAGGCCTGTGCCGAAGCCAAGGCCAAGGGCTACCAGTTCGTTGCCTACGCGGCCGACATCGCCGACATGGCCGACTGCGACCGCTTCACCCAGCTGCTGGTGGAGAACCACGGCGGGGTGGACTTTTTGATCAACAACGCCGGCCGCTCCATCCGCCGCGCCATCGAGTCCAGCTACGACCGCTTCCACGACTTCGAGCGCACCATGCAGCTGAACTACTTCGGTTGCCTGCGGGTCACCATGGGCCTGCTGCCTGGCATGGTGGGCAAGCGCAAAGGCCATGTGGTCAACATCAGCTCCATCGGCGTGCTGACCAACGCGCCGCGTTTCTCGGCCTATGTGGCCAGCAAGTCGGCCCTGGACGCCTGGACCCGTTGCGCTTCCAGCGAATACGCCGACCAGGGGGTGACCTTCACCACCATCAACATGCCGCTGGTGCGCACGCCCATGATCGCGCCCACCAAGATGTACGACAACGTGCCTACGCTGAGCCCCGAAGAAGCGGCCGACCTGATCGCCCAGGCCTGCATCTTCAAGCCGGTGCGCATCGCCACCCGTTTGGGCATTGCCGGCCAGGTGATGCACGCGCTGGTGCCGCGGGTGGCCCAGATCGCAATGAACACCAGCTTCCGCATGTTCCCCGATTCGGCTGCCGCCAAGGGCGAGAAGGGCGCCAAGGCCCAGTTGTCGGCCGAGGCCGTGGCCATGCAGCAGATGCTGCGCGGCATCCATTTCTGACGCGTCCCCGCTGTCAGCACCCAGGGCGCCCACGGGCGCCCTTTTGCATGGGCCCGCATAGAATGACCCCGCGCAGGCTGCAGTCAGCCACCAGCGCGATCACTGCGCCCCTCAGACCTGTTTCCTCGCCCATGAAATCACCCCAAAAACAACCGCAAGGTGAACTGATCGACGCGCTGTTGAAGTTCAAGAGCGCCTTCCGGTCGGTGGGCATCTTCAGCTTCATCGTCAACATGCTGATGCTGGTGCCGTCGATCTACATGCTGCAGGTCTACGACCGGGCCTTGCCCAGCCGCAACGAGACCACCTTGTTGATGCTGACACTGATCATGCTGGGCTTGTTTGCCCTGATGGCCGGGCTGGAGTATGTGCGCAGCCTGGTCATCATCCGGGTGGGCGCGCGGCTGGACATGGAGCTCAACCACCGCATCTACACCGCCGCTTTCGAACAGAACCTGAAGAAGGCCGGCGTCAATGCCGGCCAAGCCCTGGGCGACCTGACCACCATCCGCCAGTTCGTCACCGGCAATGGCCTGTTCGCATTTTTCGACGCGCCCTGGTTCCCGATTTACCTGATCGTCATCTTCTGGTTCCATCCCTATCTGGGCCTGTTCGCGTTGGGCGGCGCGGTGCTGCTGCTGTTGCTGGCATGGGCCAATGACGCGGTGTCGCGCAAGCCCATGGGCGAGGCCAGCACCTTGTCGGTGGCCTCGTCACAGACCGCCACCAACAACCTGCGCAACGCCGAGGTCATCGAGGCCATGGGCATGTTGCCCGGCCTGCGCCAGCGTTGGTTTGCCTTGCACGAGAAGTTCCTGCACCTGCAGGCCGAGGCTAGCGAGAAGGCCGCCACCGTGACCGCCGTGACCAAGTTCGTGCGGCTGGCCATGCAGTCGCTGGTGCTGGGCCTGGGTGCGCTGCTGGCCATCGAAGGCAGCATCTCGCCCGGCATGATGATTGGTGCCTCCATCCTGATGGGCCGCACGCTGAGCCCGGTGGAGCAGCTGATCGGCATCTGGAAACAGTTCGCCTCGGTGCGCAGTGCCTACGAGCGCCTCAGCGCCCTGCTGGCCAGCAACCCGCCACGGGTGGCGGGCATGTCGCTGCCGGTGCCCAAGGGCCAGATCAGCTTCGAGGCCGTCACCGCCGCCCCTCCAGGCACCCAGACCCTGGTGCTGCGTGGCATCAGCTTCGCGGTCGCGCCGGGCGACGTGCTGGGGGTGATCGGCCCCAGCGCCTCGGGCAAGTCGTCGCTGGCCCGGGTGATGGTGGGCGTCTGGCCTGCCGTGGCCGGCAAGGTCCGGCTGGACGGGGCCGACATCTACCAGTGGAACAAAGATGAACTGGGCCCCCATGTGGGTTACCTGCCGCAGGACATCGAGCTGTTTGCCGGCACGGTGAGTGAGAACATTGCCCGCTTCGGCGAGGTCGATGCCGAGAGGGTGATTGCCGCCGCCAAGCTGGCCGGCGTGCACGAACTGGTGCTGCGTTTCCCCAATGGTTACGACACCCCGCTGGGTGACAGCGGTGGTGGCCTGTCCGGCGGCCAGAAGCAGCGCATCGGTCTGGCCAGGGCCTTGTACGGCAACCCGGCCCTGGTGGTGCTGGACGAACCCAATTCCAACCTTGACGAGGTGGGCGAGCGCGCCCTGGCCGCCGCCATCGTGCAACTGCGACAGCGCGGTGCGCTGGTGGTGGTGGTGTCGCACCGCACCAGCCTGCTCAGTGTCACCAACAAGCTGCTGGTGCTGGTGGACGGCGTGGTGCAATCGTTCGGTCCCACCCGCGAGGTGCTGGATGCGCTGAACCGCAAAAACGCCGCTGCGGCGCCGGCGCCGGCATTGGCCAGTGCGCCCCCGAAGGCCACAGAAAGCAAGGCATCATGACCACCTCTGAAACCCGTCCGACAGCCGACGCTGCGCCGGTGACCGATGCCGTGCCCCGCGTCGCGGCTTCCGTTGGAAGCCTGTCGCGCATCGACGAAAAAATGTTCTCGCGCATTGGCTGGGTGGTGGTGCTGGTGGGGGTGCTGGGCTTCATCCTGTGGGGGGCTTTTGCGCCGCTGGACCAGGGGGTGCCGGTGCCCGGCACGGTGATCGTCGACGGCAACCGCAAGACGGTGCAACACCCCACCGGCGGCATCGTCGACCAGATCCTGGTGGACGAGGGCGCGGTGGTCAAGGCCGGGCAGGTGCTGGTGCGCATGAACAGCACCCAGGCCAAGGCCCAGGCCGAGGTGCTGGGGGCGCAACTGGTGTCGGCCCGCGCTGTGCAGGCCCGTTTGCTGGCCGAGCTGGGCAGCGCCGACCGCATCACCTTCCCGCCCGACCTGCTGGCGCGCGGCAACGAGCCGGTGGTGGCGTCGGCCCTGTCCCTGCAGCGCCAGCTGTTTGCCAGTCGCCGGGCCTCGCTGGCCGGCGACATGTCGGCCACCCAGGAGGCGATCCGGGGCGTCGAGGCCCAGCAGCAAGGCATCGTCAGTGGCCGCGAAAGCCGCAAGCTGCAGCAGGAGTCGCTGAAGGAGCAGCTGGCCAGCATGCGCGAACTGGCCGATGTGGGCTATGTGCCGCGCAACCGCATGCTGGAGATCGACCGCCAGTACGCCCAGATCAATGCCGCCCTGTCCGACGACCAGGCCGCTTTGGGCCGACTGCAAAGCCAGGCCATCGAGCTGAAGCTGCGGCTGCTGCAACGGCGCGAGGAGTACCAGAAAGAGGTCCGCACCCAGCTGACCGACACCCAGCGCGACGCCGAAACCCTGGCCAGCCGCCTGACGGCGGCCGAGTTCGAGATGCTCAACACCGAGGTGCGCTCGCCGGTCGAGGGCGTGGTGGTCAGCCTGGCCGTTTTCACCTCGGGCGGTGTGGTGCCGGCCGGCTTCCGCCTGATGGACATCGTGCCGCAGAACCAGCCCATGGAAATCGAAGGCCAGGTGCCGGTGCATTTGATCGACAAGGTCCACCCCGGCCTGCCGGTGGACATGACCTTCCCGGCGCTGAACCAGCACAAGACCCCGCATGTCAATGGTGAGGTGACGGTGGTGTCGGCAGACCGGCTGGTCGATGAGGCCACCAAGCAGCCTTACTTCAAGCTCAAGGCCAAGGTCAGCCCGGCCGGCATGAAAGACCTGGCCTCGCAGCAGATCCGTCCCGGCATGCCGGTCCAGGTGTTCATCAAAACCGGTGAGCGCTCGCTGTTCAGCTATCTGTTTAAGCCCATCCGCGACCGGCTGGCCACGTCCATGTCGGAGGAGTGACGCCATGACCACCTGCTGTTCCCCCTGGCGGGGGCTGGTCCTGCTACTGGTGCTGGCCGCCGCGCCATGGGCCAGTGCCGAGGGATTGACCGAGGCCTTTGAAGCGGCACGGGCCCACGACCCCAAGTTCAGGAGCGCCTTGCGCGAATTCGAGGGCAGCCAGGAAGCCCGCATTCTGGGCCGGGCCAACCTGTTGCCCGACCTGTCGTTCAGCGCCTCACAGGCGCAGGTGCAACTCGACCGCAAGATCGGCGTCGCGCAAGACCACCTGTCCTACCAGAGCGAAAGTCGGGTCTTGCAATTGCGCCAACCCCTGCTGAACCTGGACGCCACCGCCCGCAACCGCCAGGGCGAGGCGCAATCGCTGTTCGGTGAGTCGGTGTTTGCCACGCGCCAACGTGAACTGATCCTGCGCATGCTGGAGGCCTACAGCAACGTGCTGCTGGCGCAGGAGCAACTGGCGCTGGCCGAGGCCCAGGCCGCCACGCTGGGCCAGCAGGTCGCCAGCAGCCAGCGCCTGTTGCGGCTGGGGGAAGGCACCAAGACCGATGTGTTCGAGGCCCGTTCCAGTTACGAGGTGGCCCAGGCCCAGATTGTCGAGGCCCAGAACGCGCGGAACAACCTGACCGCCGAACTCGCTGCCATCATCGGCCCGCGGCTTAAACCCGTGCCGCGGCGCCTGGTCAAGGAGTTGCCGCTGTTCACGCTGCAGCCGGCCACGCTGGCCGAATGGGAGACCCTGGCCATCCAGCAGAACAGCGACATCGAGGCCCGTCGCCAGGCGCTGGCGGTGGCGACGGAAGAGGTGAGCCGCGTGGAAGCCGGTCACCTGCCCCGCATGGACCTGGTGGCGGCCATCAGCCGCAGCGCGTCCGAATCGGTCAACACCATCAACCAGAACCTCGCCCAGCGTAGCCTGGGCGTGCAGTTGAACGTGCCCTTGTTTTCGGGTGGCCGCGTCAGCGCCCAGGTGCGCCAGGCCCTGGCGGCCCGCGGCCGGGCCGAGGCCGACCTGGACGACGCCATTCAGACCGTGCAGGTGGACCTGCGCAAGCAGTTCAATGCGGTGCAAAGCGGGGCCCTGCGGGTGCGCGCGCTGGAAAAAGCCTTTGAGACCACGCAGTTGCAGGTCGAGGCCACCAAGCGCAGCGTGCAGGGCGGCGTGCGTGTCCCGCTGGATGTGCTGAACGCCGAGCAGCAGAGCTACCTGGTGGCGCGTGACCTCGCGCAAACCCGCTTCCAGTACCTGATGGCCTGGCTGCGGCTGCGTTCGGCCGCGGGGCTGTTGAGCCCGCAGGACCTGACCCAGGTGGAGGCCAGCCTGCAGACGGGTCTGGCCACCTCGGCCATGTTCACCACCGAATGACGCCGGTCACGCCGGCCTGACGCTCCATCGTCTGGCGGGTGCGGCCAGGGCGCTTGACTGAGGGACAATCCCCTCATGGTGCTGTTGTTCGTGTTGAGTTTCGTGGCCTCGCTGGCCTCTGCGGTTTTCTGTATCCGCACAGCGCGCGGCCATGCCAGGCGTTACAGCCAGACCACCCCGCAGCGCTTTCACAAGGGCGATGTGCCGCGGCTGGGTGGCGTGGGCATCCTGCTGGGCATGGCGCTGGCCTGGGGTGCGGCCATGGTGTTCGACCTGGACGGGGGCGGACCCAATGTGCAGCTCAGTGGTCCCTGGGTGGGCATGTGGCTGCTGGCGGCACTGCCGGCGGTGCTGGGCGGTGTGGTGGAAGACCTGACGCAGCGGCTGGCGGTGCGCTGGCGGCTGGCACTGACCTGTTTGTCGGCGGCCCTGGCCTGTGGCCTGCTGGCGCTGGCGGTCGGCCGCACCGGTCTGCCCTGGCTCGATGCCGGTCTGCTGGCCTGGCCTTGGCTGGGTGTGGCGATCGCCTTCGTGGCCGTGAGTGGCCTGCCCCACGCTTTCAACTTGATCGACGGTTACAACGGCTTGTCGGGCACGGTGGCCTTGCTGATCAGCCTGGCGCTGGTGCATGTGGCGCTGCAGGTGGGCGACCGGCAACTGGCCGCGATGGTGGTGGGCCTGGCCGGTGCCACCGCCGGTTTTCTGCTGCTGAACTACCCGCGTGGCCTGCTGTTCGCCGGCGATGGCGGGGCCTATTTGTGGGGCGTGATGATTGCCATGGCCAGCATCATGCTGGTGCAGCGCCACCCCGGTGTGTCGCCCTGGTTTCCGATGCTGCTGCTGGTCTACCCGGTGTGGGAGACGCTGTTTTCCATCTACCGCAAGCTGGCCCGGGGCAGCTCGCCGGGCGTGGCCGACGCGCTGCATTTCCACCAGCTGATTTACCGCCGCATCGTGCGTGAGGTGTTCGACGAAGACGACGCCCGCCGCATGCTGGTGCGCAACAACCGCACCTCGCCCTACCTGTGGGGCTTCACCGTACTGAGCGTGGTGCCGGCGGTGCTGTTCTGGCACAACACGCCGGTGCTGGTGGGCTTCTGCCTGCTGTTTGTGGTGAGTTATGTGGCGGCCTATGTGGCCATCATCCGCTTCAAGGTGCCGGAGTGGCTGCGGCGCTGAGCTGCGTCACAATCGGGGCCATTGCCAACCCGAGTTTCTTCCCATGAGCGACACCCCCCAATCCAGCGAAGCCCCCGGCAGCCAAGTTTCAGCACGTGACAAGGCCGAAATCCTGGCCCAGGCCCTGCCCTACATCCGCAAGTTCCACGGCAAGACCCTGGTCATCAAGTACGGCGGCAACGCCATGACCGACCCCGAGCTGCAGGCGGATTTTGCCGAGGACGTGGTGCTGCTCAAGCTGGTGGGCATGAACCCCATCGTGGTCCATGGCGGTGGCCCGCAGATCGACGACGCGCTGGCCAAGATCGGCAAGAAGGGCACCTTCATCCAGGGCATGCGTGTCACCGACGAGGAGACCATGGAAGTGGTCGAGTGGGTGCTGGGCGGTGAGGTGCAGCAGGACATCGTGGGCCTGATCAACGCCGCCGGCGGCAAGGCCGTGGGCCTGACCGGGCGCGACGGCGGGCTCATTCGTGCGCGCCAGATGAAGCTGGCCGACAAGGACGACCCCAGCAAGGAACACGACATCGGCCAGGTGGGGGAGATCACCGCCATCGACCCGGCGGTGGTCAAGGCGCTGCAGGACGACCAGTTCATTCCCGTCATCAGCCCCATCGGCTTTGGCGAGCGCAACGAGAGCTACAACATCAACGCCGACCTGGTGGCGGCCAAGCTGGCCACGGTGCTGAAGGCCGAGAAGCTGGTGATGCTGACCAACATCCGTGGCGTGCTCGACAAACAGGGCGAGCTGATCGTGGAGCTGACGCCGCGCGAGATCGACGAGCTGATTGCCGACGGCACCATCAGCGGCGGCATGCTGCCCAAGCTGGCCGGTGCCATCGACGCCGCCAAGAGCGGGGTCAACGCGGTGCACATCGTCGACGGCCGGGTGCCGCACGCGATGCTGCTGGAAATCCTGACCGACCAGGCCTACGGCACGATGATCCGCTCGCACTGAGCGGGGGGCGGTTCAGGTCAGCGGGCCTTGGCGGCCGTCGGCCCGCAGGCCCGGCACAGCAGCATGGCCAGCTGCTGCAGCGCCTGCCATGGCAGTGCCGGCCAGCCGGCGCGCGGCAGGCCTTTGACGATGCCGTCCACCGCATGGGCGGCCGCCAGCAGGCGGTCGGTGCGGGCCCGGTCCAGCCGCGGCAGGGCGCGTTCGAACAGCCTTTCCTTGGCGCCCCAGACCCGCTGCTCGCGCAAGGCCATCGGGATGGGCCGGCCGGCGTCGACCGCGGTGCGCAAGCGGTGCAGGGTGCGGATGTCCTCGGCCAGCGTCCAGTGCACCAGCACTTCGGCCACGCCCTCGGCCTGCAGCCCGTCCAGCATGCGCTGGGCCCGCACCGCCTGGCCCGACAGCACGGCCTCACCGAGCTTGAAAACGTCGTAGCGGGCCACGTCCAGCACCGCCTGTTCGATCTGCGCCAGCGTCAGCTCGCCCTCGGGGTAGAGCAGGTCCAGTTTCTGGATCTCCTGGTGGGCGGCCAGCAGGTTGCCCTCCACCTTGTCGGCAAAAAACTGCAGCGCCCGCTGGCCGGCCTCGCCGCCCTCGGCCCGCTGGCCCTGGGCCTGCAGGCGCTGGGCAATCCAGCCGGGCAGGGCGGCCCGCTCCACCGCCTCCAGCTGCACCGTCACGCCATGCTGCTCCAGCGCGTTGAACCAGGCGCCGGTGCGGGTGGCCTTGTCGAGCCGGGGCAGCAGCACCAGGGTCACGGTGTCGCTCTGGCCCTCGGACTGCGCGGCCAGCTGCTGCAAGGCCACGCTGCCCTCCTTGCCCGGCTTGCCGGTGGGGATGCGCACCTCGATGAGTTGCTTGTCGGCAAACAGGCTCAAGGCGCTGCCGGCGGCCAGCACGCTGCTCCAGTCGAAATGGGCGCCGGCCACGGTGAACACCGTGCGCTCGGTGTGCCCCCGGGCTTTGGCCTCGGCGCGGATGGCGTCGGCGGCTTCCTGCACCAGCAAAGCCTCGTCGCCGTGCAAGGCGTACAGCGGCCGCAGCCCCTTGCGCAAATGGGCAGCGAGTTGCGACGGGGCCAGCTGCATCGCTTGGGGCTCAGGCCAGGCGGATGGTGGACAGGCGGCGCAGCAGCTGGTTGACCACTTCCTTTTCCATGTCGCGGTACAGCAGTGCTTCTTCGGTTTCCTTGGCCAGGGCCACCGATTCGTTGAAGCTCAGCGAGCGGTTCTGGGCGATGTCCACCGCCGGAATCAGTTCAATGCCGTCGCGCGAAACCAGACGGAATCTGAACAAGACCCGCAGGTCGAACTCGCGCACCTGGCCGGTGGGGCCGATGCCCACCACCACCTTTTGCCGCAGGTCGGTCAGCACCTCCAGCCGCACGTCGGCGTCCATGGCCTGGGCCTGGGGCAGCAATTGGACCTGGCTGTTGCTGGCCATGCTGCGGCGGAACTGGGCACCGAGCGCCGAGCCGGGCGCAAAGCCGGCATACAGCGAGGCAAAGTCGAAGGTGGGGGCCTGGCGCAGCGTGAAGCCGCAGCCGGCCAGGGTCATGGCCAGCCCACCCAGGGCGGCCGTGCGAACAAAGTGGCGGCGCAACATGCTCACAGCACCACGTTGACCAGACGGCCAGGCACCACCACCACCTTCTTGGGGGCGGCGCCGTTGGCGATCTTGGTGAAGGCCTCGCTGGCCAGGGTCAGCGCCTCGATGGTGGCCTTGTCGGCCTGGGCCGGCACGGTGACCGCACCGCGCAGCTTGCCGTTGATTTGCAGCACCAGCTCGATCTCGTCCTGCACCAGGGCCTGCGGGTCGACCACCGGCCAGGGTGCGTCCAGCAGTTCGCCCTGGGCGGCGTAGCCCAGATCGGTCCACAGCGCGTGGGCGATGTGGGGCGTGGCCGGGTAGAGGCAGCGCAGCAGAATGCCAAAGCCCTCGCGCAGCGCCAGCGCGTCGGCGGCGCTTTGCGGCAGGCCGAAATCGTCCAGCGCGTTGAGCAGCTTCATGGTGCCCGACACCACGGTGTTGTACTGCATGCGCTGGTAGTCGTAGTCGATCTGTTTGAGCACCTGGTGCACCTCCAGCCGCAAGGCTTTGGACCGCTTGTCAAACACCGTACCGGTCGGCGTGGCACCGGCCGACTGGGTGAACAGCGCCGCCGTGGCGAGCTTGGCGCCGAAGTTCCAGACCCGACGCAGAAAGCGGTAGCTGCCTTCCACCGCGGCGTCGTTCCACTCCAGCGTGGCCTCGGGCGGCGCGGTGAACATGGTGTAGAGGCGGGCGGTGTCGGCGCCGTATTTCTCGATCAGGTCCTGCGGGTCGACGCCGTTGTTCTTGCTCTTGCTCATCGTGCCCACACCTTCGTAGGCGATGGGCGTGCCCACGGGCAGCAGACCGTCGGCACTGTCGACCGCGTTCTTCAGCTTGGCGCCGGTGACCTTGCCGGTGTCGTCCAGCACATGCTCGACGTCGTGCGGCCAGAAGTACTCCTTGCCGCCCTTGCCGGTGCGCCGGCTGTAGATGTGGTTCAGCACCATGCCCTGGGTCAGCAGCTTGGTGAAGGGCTCGTCGATGGCCACCAGCCCCAGGTCGCGCATGACCTTGGTCCAGAAGCGGGCGTACAGCAGGTGCAGGATGGCGTGCTCGATGCCGCCGATGTACTGGTCCATGCCACTTCCCCCCGATGGAGACTGGGCGTCACGCATCCAGTACTGCGTGCCTTCGGCCACCATCTGGTTGGCCTGCGGGTCGCAGTAGCGCATGAAATACCAGGAGCTGTCGACAAAGGTGTCCATGGTGTCGGTTTCGCGGCGGGCGGGCTGGCCGCACACCGGGCAGGTCACGCCGGCGTGGAAGCCCTCGTGTTTGTGCAGCGGGTTGCCCGAGCCATCGGGCACACAGTCCTGCGGCAGCACCACCGGCAGGTCTTTTTCCGGCACCGGCACCGCACCGTGTTCGGCGCAATGGATGATGGGGATGGGCGTGCCCCAGTAACGCTGGCGGCTCACCCCCCAGTCGCGCAGCCGCCAGGTGGTTTTTTTCTCGCCCAGGCCCAGCTCGGCCAGCGCATGGGCTACCGCGTCCACGGCTTCTTTGTGGTGCAGGCCGCTGAAGTTGCCGGAGTTCACCGTCACGCCGCGCTGCTTGTCGGCGTACCAGTCCTGCCAGCGTTCATAGTCGAAATGCTCGCCATCGACCAGCACGACCTGGCGGATCTCGATGCCGTATTTCAGCGCAAAGGCAAAGTCGCGCTCGTCATGCGCCGGCACACCCATCACTGCGCCGTCGCCATAGCCCATCAACACGTAGTTGCCCACCCAGACCGGCAGCTCGGCGCCGGTGATGGGGTGGGTGACCACCAGCCCGGTGGGCTGGCCTTTTTTCTCCTGCGTGGCCAGTTCGGCCTCGGTGGTGCCGCCCTGCTTGCATTCCTCGATGAAGGCGGCCAGCGTCGGGTTGGTGGCCGCAGCGTGCACCGCCAGCGGGTGTTCCGGTGCCACGGCGCAGAAGGTCACGCCCATCACCGTGTCGGCCCGGGTGGTGAACACATACAGCTTGCCGTCACCGATCAGTGCGCCGTCGGCGCCGGCGATCTGGTGCGGGAAAGCGAAGCGCACGCCTTCGCTCTTGCCGATCCAGTTCTCCTGCATCAGCCGCACCCGCTCGGGCCAGCCGTTCAGCGTGGCCTGGGGGTTGCCCACCTGCACATGGTCGAGCAGTTCCTGAGCGTAGTCGGTGATCTTCAGGTAGTAGCCGGGGATTTCGCGCTTTTCCACCGTGGCGCCGGTGCGCCAGCCCTTGCCGTCGATGACCTGCTCGTTGGCCAGCACGGTCTGGTCCACCGGGTCCCAGTTGACGACCTGGGTCTTGCGGTAGGCGATGCCCTTTTCCAGCATCTTCAGAAACAGCCACTGGTTCCACTTGTAGTAGGCCGGGTCGCAGGTGGCGACCTCGCGGCTCCAGTCGATGGCCAGGCCCATGGCCTGCATCTGCTTCTTCATGTAGGCGATGTTGTCGTGGGTCCATGCGGCCGGCGGCACCTTGTTCTTCAGCGCCGCATTCTCGGCCGGCAGGCCGAAGGCGTCCCAGCCCATGGGCATCAGCACGTTGAAGCCCTTCATCCGCAGCTGGCGGGTCAGCATGTCGTTGATGGTGTAGTTGCGCACATGGCCCATGTGCAGCTTGCCGCTGGGGTAGGGCAGCATGGAGCAGGCGTAGTACTTGGGCTTGGCCTGGTCCTCGGTCACGCGGTAGGCGTCCTGAGCGGTCCAGTGGGCTTGCGCGGCGCGCTCGACCTCGGTGTGGTTGTATTTGTCGTTCATGGCAGATGGTGGGCGCGGCAAAGGGGCCCGAAGCGCTCGATTTTAGGCGCTGGGGGCCAGTCGCCGGGGGCGTTTCAGCGCCGGGCGTTGGCCGTCGGGCCGGACAGGGGCTCGGCCACAAAGCCGATGCGGTTCAGACCGGCCTTTTGTGCCACCCCCATCACCTGCACGACGAGGCCATAGGGCACGGCCGCGTCGGCGCGCAATTGCAACTCGGTGTCGGGCTGGTCGGCGGCCTGGCGGGCCAGTTCGGCGGCCAGCTGGTCCAGCGTGACGGGGCGGTCGGCCACAAAGGCCTGGCCGGTTTTGTCGACCACCACGGTGATGGCGGCCGGTGTGGCGGCGGGCTGGGCGGCGTCGGTGCGTGGCAGGTCCAGCCGCACGCTGCTGGCCAGCAGCGGGGCGGTGAGCATGAAGATCACCACCAGCACCAGCATCACGTCAACCAGCGGCGTCATGTTGATCTCGGCCATCGGCGGGTCGGTGTCATGGCGGCCCAGGCGACCGAAGGCGCCGGTGGGCCGCAGCGAGGCGTCGGAGGCGCGCGACCGGGCGGCGGGGCGGACGGGCATGGTGGGCTGGCTAGAGCTCGTCGGACAGCGACAGCACCAGCTCGCGCAGGTCGTGGGCAAAGCCTTCGAGATCGCCCTCGATGCGGCCCACCCAGCGGCCCAGCACGTTGTAGGCCAGCACCGCGGGAATGGCCACGGCCAGGCCGGCGGCGGTCATCACCAGGGCCTCACCCACCGGGCCGGCGATGCGGTCGATGGTCACCTGGCCCACGCTGGCCATGGCGGTCAGGGCCTGGTAGATGCCCCAGACCGTGCCCAGCAGGCCGACAAAAGGCGCGGTGGCGCCCACGGTGGCCAGCAGGGTCTGGCCGAACTGCAGCTGCCGCAGCCCGGCCTGCAGCGCGGTGCGCAGGCCACGGGTCAGGGCCTGGGAGGGGTCGCCGGCGCTGGCCAGCGTGGCCACCGGCGCAGGCCCGGTGGCGGCGAGCAGGGGGGTGACCAGGCCGGCGCGGTCAAACAGCGCGGCGGCCTGGGCGCCATCGGCCAGGTTGGCGGCCTGCCAGAAGGCGGCGGTGCTGCGTGCCACATCGCCCAGGGCGCGGCGCAGCAACCAGCTTTTCCACAGAATCACCACCCAGCTGGCGACCGACATCGCCAGCAGCAACAGCGCCACACTGCGGCTGACCGCATCGCCCGAAGACCACAGGGCGCCCATGGTGGGGTGGGTCAGGCCAGGCCGAGCACGTCGAACATGTCGAACAGGCCGGTGCGCTGGTTGCCGAGGAAGCGCACCGCCCGCAGGCTGCCCTGGGCATAGGTGGCCCGGCTCGACGATTTGTGGGTGACCTCGATGCGCTCACCGATGCCTGCAAACAGCACCGTGTGGTCGCCGACGATGTCGCCGCCGCGGATGGTGGCAAAGCCGATGCTGGACGGGTCGCGCTCGCCGGTCACGCCTTCGCGGGCGTAGACCGCGCAGTCCTTCAGGTCACGGCCTAGCGCCTCGGCAATCACCTCGCCCATTTTCAGCGCGGTGCCCGAGGGGGCGTCGACCTTGTGGCGGTGGTGGGCCTCGATGACCTCGATGTCGTAGCCGGTGGACAAGGCCTTGGCGGCCATCTGCAACAGCTTCAGCGTGACGTTGACACCCACACTCATGTTGGGCGCCATGACGATGGCGATGTCTTTGGCCGCGGCCTTGATCTCGGCCTTTTGCGCGTCGCTGAAGCCGGTCGTGCCAATCACCAGCTGCACCCCCAGTTCGCGGCAGGCCTTCAGGTGGGCCAGTGTGCCTTCGGGGCGGGTGAAGTCGATCAGCACCTGGGCCTGGGCCAAGCCCTGGGCCAGGTCGGCGGTGATGGCCACGCCGCTGGGCTGGCCCAGAAAGGCCGCGGCGTCCTGGCCCAGCGCCGGCGAGGACGCCACGTCGAGGGCGCCGGCCAGCACGCAGTCGTCGCTGGTGCGCACCGCTTCGATCAGCATCCGGCCCATGCGGCCCGATGCCCCCGCGATGGCCACGCGGTGGGGAAGGGGCGTGGCGCTCATTGCTGGGCGCTTTCGAGTGGCGGGTAGACGGTGAGCGCGGGCGCGCTGGCGGGCGCGGCATCGGCTGCCGCCACCGCGGGCTTGCCGGATTTGAATTTCTGCAGCGTTTCCTCGCTGGCCTGCAGCTCTGGCACCTTGCCAAACTTGCGCTTGGTGTCCAGTGTGCGGACGAACTCGGTCTCGCTGGGCAGGTCGGTGCCGTCGAAACGGTCGAAGTTGTCGCCCTTGAAGAACACGGTGAAGCGGCGCACCTGTGGTTCCGCGCCGTTGCGGCGGATGGTGAACACGTAGTCCCAGCGGTTGTCGTGGAACAAACTGGTCAGCAAGGGGGTGCCCAGGATCTCGCGCACCTGGTTGCGGTCCATGCCGGGGGTGAGCAATGCGGCCTGTTCGCTGGAAACGAAGTTGCCCTGCACCACCTCCACCTGGTAAGGCGCGATGGCCCGCACCACCTGGTTACTGGCATTGTTGAAACTGCTGCAGCCCGATGCCAGGGCACACAGGGTGGCGCCGGCCAGCACCAGCGGGCGAAAACCGGAGCGGTGTGGGAGAGGAAAGGGCATGTTCAAACCGGTGGCAATATGGTCAAATCATTGTACCGGCATGCTGTTTTCAGCCGCCCCTCCCCTGACGCCCTCGCCCGCGCAGGCCGTCACCACGGTCCCGCGCCCGACGAAAGCCTTGCATGAACACCATCGACGAACTCAAGAACACCGGCCTCAAGGCCACCCTGCCGCGCTTGAAGATTTTGGAAATTTTCCAGAAGGGCGGGCAGCGCCACATGACGGCAGAAGACGTGTTCCGGGTGTTGCTTGAGGAGCGCTCCGACGTCGGCCTGGCCACCGTCTACCGGGTGCTGACCCAGTTCGAGCAGGCGGGCATTCTGGACCGCAGCAATTTCGAATCGGGCAAGGCCATTTACGAACTCAACGAAGGCCAGCACCACGACCACCTGGTCTGCCTGGACTGCGGCAAGGTCGAGGAATTCAACGACCCCGAAATCGAGCGCCGCCAGCAGGCGGTGGCGTTGGCGCGCGGCTTTGCACTGCAAGACCACGCGCTGAGCCTGTACGGGCACTGCACCAAGGCCGACTGCCCCAGCCGGCCGGCACCTGGCACGCGCGGCCACCACGCTTGAAATGGGGTTGCGCCGGAAAGAGGCGCAAGCGATCAGGGTCCATGCGTTGCTTGCAACGCGCAGCGACCTCAGTGGTCGTTCTCCATCGCCCGGCGCTGCCGGGTGACGAACTCCTGGTAGGTGTCGATGCCTCGCAGCTGCAAAATGGCGTTGCGCACCGCGGCCTCCACCAGCACCGCGATGTTGCGGCCGGCCACCACCTGAACCACCACCTTGCGCACCGGCACGCCCAGCACGTTCTGCGTCAGCGGCTCGGCCGGCATGCGTTCGTAGTCGCGCTCCATGATCTCGCGGCGCACCAGGTGGACGATGAGCTTGAGCCGCATCTTGCGGCGCACCGCGGTCTCGCCAAAGATGGCGCGGATGTCCAGCAGGCCGATGCCGCGCACCTCCAGCAGGTTTTGCAGCAGCTCGGGGCAGCGGCCCTCGATGGTGGTCTGGTTGATGCGGAACAGGTCCACAGCGTCGTCGGCCACCAGGCCGTTGCCGCGCGAAATCAGCTCCAGGCCCAGTTCGCTTTTGCCCAGGCCCGATTCGCCGGTGATCATCACGCCCAGACCCAGGATGTCCATGAACACCCCGTGGATGGTGGTGCGGTCGGCGAAGTGCTTGGACAAATAAGCCCGCAGCACGTCGATGACAAAGGCCGACGACTCTTGGGTGGCGAACATCGGAATCTGCGCCCGTTCGCACATCGACAGCAGCGTGTCGGGCGCGGCCTGGCCATCGGCCAGCACCAGCACCGGCGGCTCCAGCGTGACGATGCGGCTGATGCGGCGCGCACAGTCGTCCGGTGAGCCGCGGGTCAGGTAGGCCACCTCGCGTTCGCCGAGAATTTGCACCCGGTAGGGGTGGATGTAGTTCAGGTAGCCCACCAGATCGGCGCCGGAACTCGCGGCCTTGACGGCCACCTCGTCAAAACGCCGCTCGGAAGCGCCCAGGCCGGCCACCCATTCCCAATGCAGGGCCGCGCGGTGGTTTTCAAACAGCGCGTCGGCGCTGACCGCAGTGGCCTTCATCAGGCGGGCTGGATCGACTGCCAGCTGGCAATCATGCCGTGCAACTCATCGGCGCTGGGGCTGGCCTTGATCTTCTCGCGCAGGGCCGCGTCGCTCAGCAACTCGGCAATTTCCGACAGCACTTCCAGGTGCTTTTGCGTGGCCGCCTCGGGCACCAGCAAAAAGATCAACAAGCCCACCGGCTGCTCGTCAGGGGCGTCGAATCCGATGGGCTGGGCCAGCTGGAACACCGCCGCCATAGGCGATTTCAGACCCTTGATGCGGCCGTGCGGGATGGCCACGCCATGGCCCAGGCCGGT
This sequence comes from Rhodoferax sp. SPJ4, assembly GCF_058216275.1. NCBI lineage: Bacteria > Pseudomonadati > Pseudomonadota > Betaproteobacteria > Burkholderiales > Comamonadaceae > Rhodoferax > Rhodoferax sp. SPJ4. Next base: position 206,915 of record NZ_JBYZMN010000004.1, on the reverse strand, counting down.
GGAGCCCAGGCGTTCGCGGGCGAACAGGCTGTCGGTGATCAGGGCTCGGCTCAGGCCGTGGAGGTTTTCAAACAGCAGGCCGGCCTCTTCAAAGGCCCGCTTTTTGCTGGTTGCGTCCACACGCACAAGCACCTGTGCCGCGGGCAGGATGGAGGCGAGTCGGTTCATGGTGGGTCTGCGCAGGATTATGCACCTGCGGGGCAGGTGCTGGAGCCGGAGTATGAATGCGTCGTCAGGCCGGTGAACAGCGGGTCGGTGGCGATGCGTGAATATTTCACGAAATTTACTCACCTTTAAATCGAAAATTCACAATCGTGGTTTACCCTTGAGTGCCAGTACTGCTTTCGTACTGCATTTTCTAGGAAATTCCCATGTCCTCCAGTGCTTCCTTCAACCTGAACCTGCTGGGTCACAAAGCCAGCGCCGCCTCTGCCAACGACGGCAGCGCCGGCACCGCTACCCTGCAATTTGGCGATCTGTTGGCCATCAGCGGCAATGGCCAGGCGCCGGCCATGACGGCACCCAGCTTGCCTGCAGCGCCAGCGCTGCCCACTCTGGCCTTGCCCGCGCTCCCAGTGCTGGCTGCGCCGGAACTGCCGGCTTTGGCCGTTCCCACGCTGCCGGCATTGCCGACCGATGCGCCGGCTTTGCCCGCCCTGGCTGTGCCCACCCTCGCCGTTCCCACGTTGCCGACCCTGGCCGTGCCAGAACTACCGGCTTTGGCCTTGCCCGCACTGCCTGCCGATGTGCTGGCCTTGCCCACGCTGACCGCCCCGGCTGTGCCGGAGCTGCCCACCCTCGCCGTTCCCACGCTGCCGACGCTCGCTGCGCCAGAACTGCCTGCTTTGGCGGCGCCCACGCTTCCCGCCTTGACGGTTCCCACGCTGCCCGCATTGCCTGCCGATGCGCTGGCCTTGCCCACCTTGCCCGCCCTGGCCGTGCCGGAACTGCCCGCCGTCGCCGTTCCCACGTTGCCAACCCTGGCCGCGCCAGAACTGCCGGCTTTGGCCTTGCCCGCACTGCCTGCCGATGCGCTGGCCTTGCCAACGTTGCCCGCCTTGGCCGCGCCAGAGTTGCCAGCACTGGCCGTGCCGACGCTGCCGTCGTTGCCCGCCTTCTCGGGCGGCCTCCCGTCTGCTGCGGCCATTCTCGACATCGTGGCGCCGTTGCAGGCCCAACTGGGCGCGCTGCTGGCCAATGCGCCGCTGTCGCCCAGCACGCTGCCGCTGGACTCGCTGCCGGTCAGCATCAGCCATGGCGACGGCAGCGGTACGCTGGAGGTGGGCTCGCTCACCGCCACTGGCGCCCTGCACGGCATCAACAGCACCGCTGGCCTGCTGAGCCTGCTGCCCCCGCTGCCGCTGGCTTCCTTGGTCTGAGACTGACTGTTTCCCCGGGGCTCTGGCCAGCGGCCAGGCCGGGGATGGTCCATGAAAAAAGCCGCCCTTGGGCGGCTTTGGCTTTTGGGGCGCCAGCGTTCACATCAAACGCTTCGGTGCCTCGTGGTGGTGTGATTGCAGCCGGTCCTTGTGGCGGACCACCTGCCGGTCGAGCTTGTCGACCAGTTCATCCACCGCCGCGTACAGGTCTTCGTGCGAACTCTCGGCAAACATGTCGTTGCCCTTCACATGGATGTTGCACTCGGCGCGCTGCCGCTGCTGCTTTTCTCGGAGTTTTTCGACGCTCAACAAGACTTTGATGTCCACCAGTTGGTCAAAATGCCGGGTGAGTTTGTCCAGCTTGTTTGTCACGTAACTGCGCAGGGCAGGGGTGACCTCGAGGTGGTGACCGCTGATCGTCAAGTTCATACAAAGAACCTCCTTGGCTTCAGTTGAAATACGCCATGGGTTGCCATGGCACGACACACCGTTCACTTGAGTTCACTATGCGCCCGTTGCAGGGCAATTGCAAGTAGCCCTTTCGTTTGCCGACAGGGCGTGGAATGGCGGGGGTTCCGCCCGCTGTTTCCGGCTTGGGCCGACCGCCTCGGGGCTTACCCTAAACTGCAACGAAATTTTCAGGCAAGCCATGAGCCTAGACACCATGATCCACGCCGGATTGAACGGCGCCGGCACCCGCCCGTCCTGTGGCCTGGTGCTGATGGGCGGCGGTGCCCGCACGGCCTACCAGGCCGGCGTGCTGCTGGCGCTGTCCGAAATGCTGCGCCAGCGCGACGGCCCGCAGCGCCAGTTCCCGTTCCAGGTGCTGGTGGGCACCTCGGCCGGCGCGATCAACGCCACGTTTCTGGCCAGCGGCGCCACCCGCGGCCTGCAGCCCTTTGACGACCTGGCCCAGTTCTGGGCCCGCACCCGGTCCAGCGACGTGTACGACCTCAGCGTGTCGCCGCTGGCCAGTGTGCTGGGCCGGGCCAGCCGCTGGGTGGCGGCGCTGAACCTGTCGCGCAACGTGCGCCGCCAGGGCGCGCTGCTGGACAACCTGCCGCTGGTTGACACCTTGCACAAGGCGATTTACCTGCCCGGCATCGACGAGGCCTTGCGGGCCGGCACGCTGGACGCGCTGGCCATCACCGCGTCCAGCTACAGCAGCGGTGTGCACTGGACCTTTTGCCACACGCTGCGCGACGAAACCAGCAGCGGCTGGCTGCGGCCAGGCCGGCAGGTGGATTTCCAGCCCATCACCATCGAGCACCTGATGGCGTCCAGCGCCATCCCCTTCATCTTTCCGGCCACGCCGTTGTGGGTGGACGGCCACCGCGAGTTTTTTGGCGATGGCTCGATGCGGCAGATCTCGCCGCTGTCACCGGCGCTGCACCTGGGCGCCAACAAGATCATGGTGATCGGTGTGGGCCAGCCGCAGCGCGCCGGCTTTGCCGGCCCGGCGCCCATGGGCCAGCTGCGCACCCCCAGCCTGGGCGGCATCGCCGGCCATGCCATGGCCAGCGTGTTCCACGACACCTTGCAGGCCGACGTGGAGCAGGCCCAGCGGGTCAACGAAACCCTGGCCCGGCTGGCCCCATCGGTGGCCGGTGGCCTGCCCTACCAGCGGCTGGATGTGCTGGCCATCCAGCCTTCGCAGTCGCTGGACGCGCTGGCCCAGGCCCATGTGCGCGAGTTGCCGATCAACCTGCGATATGCCTTCAGCGGCCTGGGCGCGCTGGACCGGCGCCGCGGCGGCGGTGGTGCGGCGCTGGCCAGCTACCTGTTGTTCGAGCCGGGTTTTGTCAACGCCTTGGTGGCCCTGGGCCAGCAGGACGCACGGGCCAAACAGGCCGAGTTGCTGGCATTTTTTGCCCCGCCCGCCGCCCCGTGACGCGGCGTTTTGGGCGCATAATTCTGACAACTTCACTCCGGAGAATCTCCTTGGAAACCTGCCCCAGTTGGTAGCTTCCAGCGCCCGCACGGGACGTTGGAAGCGCACCGAACCCAACCCCGACGCGGGCTCCTCCATTGAGCCTGCCCACCTTTCTGTCTTGCAAGGGAGCGCGCCATGCTCAACATCTTCACCCTGGCCAACGGGCGGCTGTTCCAGGAAGAAATCGAATCGCTCGAAGAGCTGAAGAAATTCCAGCCGATCTGGGTCGACCTGGAGTCGCCCACGGTCGAGGAAAAACGCTGGATCAAGCAGCATTACGGCCTGTCGATTCCCGAAGACGCGATGGACGAGGACATCGAGGAATCGGCCCGCTTCTATGAAGAAGACAACGGCGAGCGCCACATCCGCAGCGACTTTCTGGTGGCCGACGCCGAAGAGCCACGCACCGTGCGGGTGGCTTTCATCCTGAACCTGGTCAACGAGGAGTTGCGCAGCAAAGGTGTGCTGTTCTCCATCCATGACGAGGACGTGCCGGTGTTCCGGCTGCTGCGGATGCGGGCGCGCCGCATGCCAGGGCTGATTGAAGACGCCCGCGAGGTGCTGCTGAAATTGTTCGATGCCGACGCCGAGTACTCGGCCGACACGTTGGAAGGCATCCACGACGCGCTGGAAAAAGCCAGCAGCCAGGTGCTGTCGGGCGACATCACGGACGCGCTGGCCGGCGAGGTGCTGGCCACCATCGCCCGCCAGGAAGACTTGAACGGCCGCATCCGCCGCAACGTGATGGACACCCGGCGCGCGGTGAGCTTCATGATGCGCAGCCGCATGCTCAACACCGACCAGTTTGACGAGGCGCGGCAGATTCTGCGCGACATCGACTCGCTGGACTCGCACACCGCCTTTTTGTTCGACAAGATCAACTTCCTGATGGACGCGGTGGTGGGTTTCATCAACATCAACCAGAACAAGATCATCAAGATCTTCTCGGTGGCCAGCGTGGCCCTGCTGCCACCCACCTTGGTGGCCAGCATCTACGGCATGAACATGCGTTTCCCCGAACTGGAATGGCTGGGCCAGACGGCCAGCTACCCCTATGTGGTGCTGCTGATGATTGCCAGCGCGGCGGTGCCGATGTGGTACTTCGCCAAGCGCGGCTGGCTGCGCTGAGGCAGAGCCCGGGCGATGCGTCCACGCCGTGTGCTGACCGTGGTGGGGGCCGTGTTGGCGGTGCTGGTGGCGGTCTATGGCCTCAAGGTCTGGCATGCCCAGGGCATTTGCGCCGAGCTGCAGGGCCAGTGGGAGCAGGAGGGCTGGGTCGGCGATTGCCGCTTCCTGGAGCGCAACGGCCAGCGGCCTGCCTCCTACCGCTGACGGGCCGGTGGCGGCCTCAGAGCCGCTGCAACCAGGCCTCGACCACCGCCCGGCTGTAGTGGCTGGCCACGTCGCGCACAAAGGCCGAGAAATCGGCATGGGCGTCGTCGTCGGCCCGGTCGGACACGGTGCGCAGTGCGGCAAAGGGCAGGCCGTAGTCAAAACACACCTGGGCCACCGCCGCCCCTTCCATTTCCACCGCCAAGGCTTCGGGCAGTTCGGCCTGCAGCCGCTGGCTTTCGGCGCTGGTGGAAACAAACCGGTCGCCGCTGGCCACCAGGCCGCGGTGCAGCCGCAGATCGGCCAGGCCATAGGCTTGCCGGGTTTCGGGCGCCAGCCAGCGGGCATGGTCGTCCAGCACGCCCTGGGCGGCGGCGGCCAGCGCGGCGCTGAGGGCGGTGTCGGTGCTGAAATGCGAGCGGCCGTACATCGGCACCTCGTAGCGGGGCACGATGGGCGAGGAGTCCAGGTCATGCTGGATGAAGCTGTCGGCCAGCACCAGGTCACCCACCCGCACCCCCGGCGCCAGCCCGCCGGCCACGCCGGTGAACAGGATGCGGCCCACGCCAAAACGCTCTATCAGCGCGGTGGCGGTGGTGGCCGCCGCCACTTTGCCTATGCGTGACAACGCCAGCACCACCGGCTGGCCGTGCAACTGGCCGGTGAAAAAGGTCCGGCCCGCGTGCTGCACCCGCTGGGCGCCGTGCAGGTGGTCGACCAGGCCGCGCTGCTCGTCGAGCAGGGCGCTGAGGATTGCGGTGCGAACGGTCATGGCGGGCGGCTTTCGGGGCAATAAAAAAGGGCGGCCTCGCGGCCGCCCCGAATTTTCCTCGACCGGCAGGCCGCCGGTCACCTCGCACTCAATTCACTTCTTGTCCCGCAGCTCGCGCCGCAGGATCTTGCCCACCGGGGTCTTGGGCAGTTCGGTGCGGAACTCCACCACCTTGGGTTGCTTGTAGCCCGTGAGGTTGGCCTTGCAGAAGGCGCGCACATCGGCTTCGGTCAGGGCCGGGTCTTTCTTGACGATGACCAGCTTGACCGCTTCGCCGGTCTTCTCATCGGCCACACCCACCACCGCGCACTCCATCACGCCCGCCAGGCCTGCCACCACGTCTTCCACCTCGTTGGGGTAGACGTTGAAGCCGCTCACCAGCACCATGTCCTTCTTGCGGTCGACGATCTTGTAGAAGCCTTTGGCGTCAACGACGCCCACGTCGCCGGTCTTGAAGTAACCGTCGGGCGTCATGACCTTGGCGGTCTCGTCCGGGCGCTGCCAGTAGCCGGCCATCACCTGCGGGCCCTTGATGGCGATCTCGCCCGGCTGGCCGGCCGGCACCTCGTTGCCGTCGTCGTCCAGCAGCTTGAAATAGGTGTTGGGAATCGGCACGCCGATGGTGCCGGTGTACTCGGTGCTGGTGGTCGGGTTGCAGCTGGCCGACGGCGAGGTCTCCGACAGACCGTAGCCTTCGCAAATCGGGCAGCCGGTTTTCTCCAGCCACAGCTTGGCCACCGCGCCTTGCACCGCCATTCCGCCACCCACCGAGATCTTCAGGTTGGACCAGTCCACGGTGTTGAAGTCCGGGTGGTTGGCCAGGCCGTTGAACAAGGTGTTGACCGCCGGGAAGCTGTGGAAGCGGTGCTTGCTCAGCTCCTTCAGCACCGCCGGCAGGTCGCGCGGGTTGGGGATCAAAATGGTCATGCCACCGGTGCGCATGCCCAGCATCATGTTCACCGTGAAGGCGAAGATGTGGTACAGCGGCAGGGCGCAGATGGCGGTGGGTTGTTCACCGGCCGGCACCTTCTTCATCACCGGGTCGTTCCAGGCCTCGGACTGCAGCACGTTGGCGATCACGTTCTTGTGCAGCAGCACCGCGCCCTTGCTGACGCCGGTGGTGCCCCCGGTGTACTGCAGCAGCGCCATGTCGTCGGGCTTGATGTCGGGGCGCTTGAGCGTGCCCTTGGTGCCGCGGGCCACCGCGTCGTTCCAGCGCACCGCACCGGGCAGGCTGTAGGCCGGCACCATCTTCTTCACGTTGCGCACCACGTAGTTGACGATGCTGCCCTTGATCAGGCCCAGCATGTCACCCATGGCCACCAGCACCACATGCTTGACCGGCGTGGCGGCAATGCACTGCTGCAGCGTGGCGGCGAAGTTCTCGATGATGACGATGGCCTGGGCACCCGAGTCCTTGAGCTGGTGCTCCAGCTCGCGTGGGGTGTACAGCGGGTTGACGTTGACCACCACAAAGCCGGCGCGCAGCACGGCAGCCACCGCCACCGGGTACTGCGGCACGTTGGGCATCATCAAGGCGACCCGGTCGCCCTTGGCCAGGCCCAACCCCTGCAGGTAGGCGCCAAAGGCCTCGCTCAGTGAGTCGGTCTGCGCAAAGCTGACGTTCTTGCCCATGAAGCTGTAAGCCGTGCGGTCGGCGAACTTCTGGAAGCTTTCCTCCATCAGCGCCACCAGCGAGCTGTAGCGGGTGGGGTCGATGTCGGCCGGCACACCAGGGGGGTAGGCCGAGAGCCAGGGGCGGTCAGTCATGGGGGGTCTCCTTTGTCTGTGGGGGGCGGACGCTGGGCTGTGCCCGGCGTCACTCGATGGCTTTGCCCATGTCCTCGACGACCTTCTTGGCGTCGCCGAAGACCATCATGGTCTTGTCCATGTAGAACAACTCGTTGTCCAGGCCGGCGTAACCGGCGGCCATAGAGCGCTTGTTGACGATCACCGTCTTGGCCTTGTAGGCCTCCAGGATCGGCATGCCGTAGATGGCGCTGCCCTTGACATGGGCGGCCGGGTTCACCACGTCATTGGCGCCCAGGATGATGGCCACATCGGCCTGGCCGAACTCGCCGTTGATGTCTTCCATCTCGAACACCTGGTCGTAAGGCACCTCGGCCTCGGCCAGCAACACGTTCATGTGGCCCGGCATGCGGCCAGCCACCGGGTGGATGGCGTACTTGACAGTGATGCCCTTGTCGGTGAGCTTTTGCGCCAGCTCCTTCACCGCGTGCTGGGCCCGGGCCACCGCCAGGCCATAGCCCGGCACGATGACCACGGTCTCCGCATTGCCCAGCACAAAGGCGGCGTCGTCGGCGCTGCCGCTCTTGACGCTGCGCTGCACCGCGCTGCCGGTGGCCGCGGTCGCCGCGTCACCACCAAAGCCGCCTAGAATCACGTTGAAGAACGAGCGGTTCATCGCCTTGCACATGATGTACGAGAGGATGGCACCCGAGCTGCCCACCAGCGAGCCGGCAATGATCAGCATGGAGTTGTTGAGACTGAAGCCAATGCCCGCGGCCGCCCAGCCCGAATAGCTGTTGAGCATCGACACCACCACCGGCATGTCGGCCCCGCCGATCGGGATGATGATCAACACCCCCATCACAAAGGCCAGCGCCAGCATGGCGAAGAAGGCGGTCCAGTTCTCGGTGGCCATGAAGACCAGGCCCAGGCCCACGGTGGTCAGGCCCAGCACCAGGTTGATCTTGTGCTGGCCGGCAAACTGCACCGGCGCGCCCTGGAACAAACGGAACTTGTACTTGCCGCTGAGCTTGCCGAAGGCGATCACCGAGCCGCTGAAGGTGATGGCGCCAATGGCCGCACCCAGGAACAGCTCCAGCCGGTTGCCGGCCGGAATCGGCAGGCCCTTGGCGGCGATGCCAAAGGCGTAGGGCTCGGCCACCGCCGCCACCGCGATGAACACCGCGGCCAGACCGATCATGCTGTGCATGAAGGCCACCAGCTCGGGCATCTTGGTCATCTCCACCCGGTTGGCCATGTAGGCCCCCAGGCCGCCGCCGACCACCAGGCCGCCCAGCACATAGGCCATGCCCAGCGACTTGCCGCCGGACAGCTCGACGATCAGCGCGGCGGTGGTCAGCGCGGCAATCGCCATGCCGATCATGCCGAACAGGTTGCCGCGGATCGAGGTCGTGGGGTGACTCAGGCCCTTCAGCGCCTGGATGAAACAGACCGAGGCCACCAAATACAACAGCGTGACGAGGTTCATGCTCATTTGGCAGCTCCCTGAGCGGCCGGGGCCTTCTTTTCTTTCTTCTTGAACATCTCCAGCATCCGGCGCGTCACCAGAAAGCCGCCGAAGACGTTGACCGCGGCCAGCGCCACGGCCAGCACGCCCATGGTCTTGCCCAGCGGGGTTTCGGTGAGTGCGGCAGCCAGCATGGCGCCGACGATGACGATGGCCGAGATGGCGTTGGTCACTGCCATCAGCGGCGTGTGCAGCGCAGGCGTCACGGTCCACACCACGTGGTAACCCACGTAGATGGCCAGCACAAAAATGATCAGGTTGATCAGGGTGGGGGACACGGCATCCATGAAAGCGGCTCCTCGAATGTTGTTATTTGCGGCGCAGTTCGCCGTTGTGCGTCATCAAACAGGCGGCGACGATGTCGTCCTCGAGGTCCACCTTGAGCGTGCCCTCCTTGGTGATGATGAGCTTGAGGAAATCGAGCACGTTGCGGGCGTACAGCGCCGAGGCGTCGGCCGCCACCAGCGCCGGCAGATTGGTCTCGCCGACCAGCGTCACACCGTGCTTGACCACGGTGCGGTTGGCCTCGGTCAGCGGGCAGTTGCCGCCCTGGGCTGCGGCCAGGTCCACGATCACCGAGCCGGGCTTCATGGCCTTGACCATGTCTTCGGTCACCAGCACCGGTGCGGCGCGGCCGGGAATCAAGGCGGTGGTGATCACCACGTCGGCCTGGGCCACCCGCTTGGCCACTTCGGCCTTCTGGCGGTCCAGCCAGCTCTGCGGCATGGGCCGGGCATAGCCGCCCACGCCTTCGGCGGCTTCCTTCTCTTCGGCGGTCTCATAGGGCACGTCGATGAACTTGGCGCCCAGCGACTCGACCTGCTCCTTCACCGAAGGCCGCACGTCGCTGGCCTCGATGACGGCGCCCAGGCGCTTGGCCGTGGCAATGGCCTGCAGACCGGCCACACCCACACCCAGGATCACCACGCGGGCGGCCTTGACGGTGCCGGCGGCGGTCATCAGCATGGGGAAGAAGCGCTGGTATTTGTCGGCGGCCATCATCACCGCCTTGTAGCCGGCGATGTTGGCCTGGCTGGACAACACGTCCATGCTTTGCGCCCGCGAGGTGCGGGGCGCGGCTTCCAGCGCAAAGCCGGTCAGGCCGGCCGTGGCCAGGCGCTGCAGGCCTTCGCCATCAAAGGGGTTGAGCATGCCCACCAGGGTGCTGCCTTTGGTCAGTGCAGCCACCTCGGTGGCTTGGGGGGAGCGGACCTTGAGCACCAGCTCGCAGCCGTAAGCGCCAGCGGCGTCGGTGATCTCGGCACCCACCGCGGTGTAGGCGGCGTCGGGGGCGCTGGAGGCCAGGCCGGCACCGGACTGCACCCGCACGGTGTGGCCCTGGGCCTTGAGTTTCTTGGCTGTCTCGGGGGTCACAGCCACACGGGTCTCACCGGGTAGGGTCTCGGTGGGTACGCCAATCAGCATGCGCGTCTCCTCTCAATGCTTGTTGTTCACCCGTTGTTCGCCCGCCTCGGTGGCGTGGGCCGGAGGCGGCGGACGCAAACGGTGTGAAATTGTTACTTAACGAAAGCTTACATGACTTTTTTGCGCTGGTTCGACAGGACAAACGATCAGTCGGCCCTCTCTAAAACCAGCGCATCCTATGGTAGCCGCTCTTGACGGCCGCCACGATAATCGGGCATGGATGAACGATGGAAACCCAGTGTCACCGTGGCCGCGGTGATCGCCCGAGACGGCCGTTATCTGCTGGTCGAAGAGCACACGCCCGAGGGCCTGAAACTCAACAACCCGGCCGGCCACCTGGACCCGGGCGAGTCGCCTGCCGCCGGCTGTGCCCGCGAGGCGCTGGAAGAAACCGCCCACCGTTTCACGCCCACCGAACTGGTGGGGGTGTATTTGTCGCGTTTCCAGCGGCCGGCCAGCGGCGAGGACATCACCTACCTGCGTTTCGCTTTCTGCGGCGAGGTCGGTGATTTGCTGCCGGGCCGCGCGCTGGACACCGGCATCGTGCGCACGCTGTGGCTCACGCCCGACGAGGTGCGGGCCAGCGTGGCCCGCCACCGCAGCCCGCTGGTGCTGCGCTGCATGGAAGACCACCTGGCCGGCCGCCGCTTTCCGCTGGACCTGGTGCAGACCGACGCCAGCGTTTTCCTCGGCCCCTGAGGCGGGGCCCCAGCCCTGGCGCCGGTGGGGCGAGGGCCGCGTCCGTAAAATTGCGCCCATGTCCAAACACCGCATCGTCGTCGGTCTGAGCGGCGGCGTCGATTCCGCGGTCACAGCCCATTTGCTGAAGCAGCAAGGCCACGAGGTGGTCGGCATCTTCATGAAGAATTGGGAAGACGACGACGACAGCGAGTACTGCTCGTCCAACGTCGACTTCGTTGACGCCGCGGCGGTGGCCGACGTGCTGGGCATCGAGATCGAACATGTCAACTTCGCCGCCGACTACAAAGACCGGGTCTTCGCCGAGTTCCTGCGCGAGTACAGCGCCGGCCGCACACCCAACCCCGATGTGTTGTGCAACGCCGAAATCAAGTTCAAGGCCTTTCTGGACCACGCGATGCGGCTGGGCGCCGAGAAAATCGCCACCGGGCATTACGCTCGCGTTCGCCACAACCCGGCCACTGGCCTGTTTGAACTGCTCAAGGGCCTGGACAACACCAAGGACCAGAGCTATTTCCTGCACCGACTGACCCAGGCCCAGCTGGCCAAGACGCTGTTCCCGGTGGGTGAGTTGCACAAGACCGAGGTGCGGCGCATCGCCGACGCCATCGGCCTGCCCAACGCGAAGAAAAAAGACTCCACCGGCATCTGCTTCATCGGCGAGCGGCCTTTCCGCGAGTTCCTGAACCGCTACATCAGCCACCAGCCTGGCCCCATCAAGGACGAGCGTGGCCGCACGCTGGGCCAGCACCTGGGCCTGAGCTTCTACACGCTGGGCCAGCGCCAGGGCCTGGGCATCGGCGGCGTGAAAGGCCGGCCTGAAGCGCCTTGGTTTGTGGCCCGCAAGGACATGGTCGCCAACACCTTGTGGGTGGTGCAAGGCCATGAACACCCCTGGCTGCTGTCGCAGCAATTGGTGGCCGACGACACCAGCTGGGTGGCGGGCGTGGCCCCGGCCGCCGGTCCGCTGGCCGCCAAAACCCGCTACCGCCAGGCCGACGCGCCCTGTGCCCTGGTGCCTGACGCCGGTGGCGCCTTCGCGCTGCGGTTTCCGGCCGCCCAGTGGGCGGTCACGCCGGGCCAGTCCGCGGTGCTGTACCAGGGCGAGGTCTGCCTGGGCGGGGGCGTGATCCGCGAGGCGACCTGATCCCCGGGGAGATTTCGATTGTCAATTAAACATGACACATCTAGTATGTGTTCATGTTGACATATTTTGGCGAACCCGGGCCTGGCCGACCCCTGCAGGCCCCGCCGCACCGCAGTGCGCCGCCCGAGCGCCACGCCCTCGTCATTGGCAGCGGTTTTGGTGGCCTGGCGGCGGCGGTTCGGCTTGGTGCCCGCGGTTACCGGGTCACGGTGCTGGAAAAGCTCGACGCCCCCGGTGGCCGCGCCTATGTCTACCGCCAGGACGGCTTCACCTTCGACGCCGGCCCCACCGTCATCACCGCGCCCTTTCTGCTCGAAGAGCTGTGGGCCTTGTGCGGGCGCAAGCTGGCCGACGACATCGACCTGCGGCCGGTGGCCCCCTTCTACCGGATCCGCTTCGACGACGGCACCTGTTTTGACTACAGCGGCGACGCCGAAGCCATGCGCGCCGAGGTGGCCCGCCTGGCGCCCGGCGACGTGGCCGGCTACGAGCGCTTTCTGCAGGCCAGCGAGGCCATCTTCAAGGTCGGCTTCGAGCAGCTGGGCCATGTGGCCTTCGACCGCTGGACCGACATGGCCAAGGTCGTGCCGGATTTGCTGAAGCTGGAGGGCTACCGCACTGTCTATTCACTGGCCTGCAAGTATGTGGCCGACCCGCGGCTGCGGGTGGTGTTGACCTTCCAGTCGCTGCTGGTCGGTGGCAACCCGTTCTCCACCACCTCGGTCTACTGCTTGATCGCCTTCCTGGAGCGGCGCTGGGGCGTTCACTTTGCGATGGGCGGCACCGGCAGCCTGGTCACCGGCCTGGTGGGTCTGATCGAGGGCCAGGGCAACCGGGTGCTGTGCAACCAGGGCGTGGCCGAGATCCTGGTGCAGAACGGCGCGGCCTGCGGTGTGCGGCTGGACAGCGGCGACACGCTGGCGGCCGACATCGTGGTGTCCAACGCCGACTCGGCCACCACCTACCGCCACCTGCTGGCGCCGCAGCACCGCAAGCGCTGGACCAACCAGCGCATCGACAAAAGCCATTACTCCATGAGCCTGTTCGTATGGTACTTCGGCACCCGCCGCCAGTACCCCGACGTGGCCCACCACACCATTCTGCTCGGCCCGCGCTACAAGGAGTTGCTCAAAGACATCTTCGACCGCAAGCTGCTGGCCGACGACTTCAGCATGTATTTGCACCGGCCCACCGCCACCGACCCCTCGATGGCGCCGCCCGGCTGCGACGCCTTCTACGTGTTGTCGCCGGTGCCGCATTTGCAAAGCGGCACCGACTGGGCCCAGGTGGCCGAGCCTTACCGGCAGGCGCTGCAGCAGCGTTTGAGCGACACCGTCTTGCCCGGCCTGGCCGACGAGGTGGTGACTTCGCGCCTGCTGACGCCGCAGGATTTTCAGGACCGGCTCTCGTCCTTCCGCGGGGCGGCCTTCGGCATGGAGCCGCTGCTGACGCAGAGCGCCTGGTTCCGTCCGCACAACCGCAGCGAAGAAGTCGGCCGGCTCTTTCTGGTGGGTGCCGGTACCCATCCTGGCGCCGGCCTGCCCGGTGTGTTGTCGTCGGCCCGTGTGCTCGATTCGGTGGTGCCCCATGCCCATGAACTGGTCTGATGCCCACGGGGCAAGCGCCCTGCCACTGGCCACGGAGGGGGCGCCGCCGCTGGTCCCGCCGCTGGACGACATCGCCGCCTGCCGCGAGCTGCTGCACCAGGGCTCGCTGACGTTTTTTGCCGCCTCGCTGCTGCTGCCCCGGGCGGTGCGCGAGCCGGCCTCGGCGCTCTACGCCTTCTGCCGCATCGCCGACGACGGGGTGGACCACAGCACCGACGCCGGCCAGGCCCGGGCCGCCATCGCGCTGCTGCGCACCCGGCTGGACCGCGCCTACCAGGGCCGGCCGCTGCCGCTCACCGTGGACCGCGCGCTGGCCCATGTGGTGGCCCGGCACCAGATTCCGCAGGCCCTGCCCGAGGCCTTGCTGGAAGGCTTTGAGTGGGACGTGGCCGGCCGCAGCTACGACACGCTGGACCAGCTGCACGCCTACGCCGCCCGCGTGGCCGGCAGCGTGGGCGCGATGATGGCCTTGCTGATGGGCGTGCGCAGCGCCGACGGCCTGGCCCGGGCCTGCGACCTGGGGGTGGCGATGCAGCTGTCCAACATCGCCCGCGACGTCGGCGAAGACGCCCGCATGGGCCGACTGTACTTGCCGCGCGACTGGATGGTCGAGGCCGGGCTGGACCCCGACGCCTGGCTGGCCAATCCCCACTTTTCGCCGGCGCTGAGCCAGGTGGTGCAGCGGCTGCTGGACGCCGCCGACGGCTTGTACGCCCGGGTCGACGCCGGGGTGGCCCTGCTGCCGCTGGCCTGCCGCCCCGGCATCAACGCCGCCCGTTTCCTGTACGCCGAAATCGGCCACGAGGTGGCACGGCGCGGCCTGGACTCGGTGAGCCAGCGCGCCGTGGTGTCGCGCGGCCGCAAGGCGCTGGTGCTGGGCTGGTCGCTGCTGTGCCTGGCGCCGCCGCAGGCCGCCGCCGCGCTGCCGCCATTGCCCCAAACCCGCTTCCTGGTGGACGCCGCCGCCGCCAGCACGCCGCTGGCCCTGACCATCGCCTTGCCGCCCCCCTGGTGGAACCTGGTGGGCCGGGCGGTGTGGGTGATCGATTTGTTCGAGCGCCTGGGTCAGCGCGAGCGCGCACCGTTCGGGCCGCCATGACCATTCCCTTGATCGCCATCGAGGTGGTGGTGGGCTTTGCGGTGCCGGTGGCCTGGGCCGTCTGGCAGCTGGTGTCGGTGCGGCGCGAGCTGCGGCGCGACCGCGAGAAGGCGGCCCGCGAAGCCGCAGACCAGAAAGCGGCGTCGGGCACCGACCCGTCCGCGGACTGACCGCGGTTCAGCCCCGCCTCGGCATCCGGAACGGCAGCAGCGCCTGCACCCAACGGCTGCGGAAGCGGTCCAGGCACAGGCTTTCGTGCACCGCCCGCACCCGCTGCCCCAGCAGCTGCGAGGCCACCACCGAGCGCGCGTAGAACGGCCCGTCTTCCAGCGTGTGCAGCACCTGCGCCGGGTGCGGGGCTTCGCCCCGGGTGGCCCGCGGCACGCGCCAGCCGGAGTCGGGCAGGGCGGCCAGCGGCGGCGGCTCGAAGGCCTGTTCGCCCCCGTGGCCGTCAAAGCGCAGCGCCAGTGGCTGGCGCTGGCCATGGCGGGGCGTCACGTCGTACAGCACCGCCGTGTCGGGCCCGCCGGCCGGGCCGACCAGGCTGGCGCGCGACCAGTGCCAGCACTGGAAATCGTGTTCCAGCGCGGTGTCGCCCTGGTTGCTGTCGAGGTAGCCCTCGCCGGCCCAGCGCAGGCCGGGCTGGGCAAAGTCCACCTCGATGCGGGCGCAGGGCGCCAGCGGCTGCCAGTGGTGGCGGGCCTGGGCGTCCAGCGCGTGGCGCCGGCCGGCCAGCGCACGCGGGAAGAGCCGCACCGCGCCGCGCAGCCGCGATGGCCAGGGCGCGGTCACCTCGTCCACCACCACCGTCAGGGCCTGGCCGTCCCAGAACAAATGGCTGGGTCCGATCGACAGGCTGTGGGTTTCGCGGTGCACGGCCGCGTGGTTGCGCTCGGTCATGGCCCAGCGGCTGGCCGCCGGCGAGTACAGCGCCACGTTCACCGCGCAATGGGCCAGTGGGTCGGCCTGGGCCGAGCGCCGCCTGGCCTGGGCGTAGTAGGGCGAGAACACGCTGCCCAGGAAGGCGATCAGTGTCAGCCCGTGGCGGCCGTCGTCACTCAGGCCGTCGAGGTACCACCAGGCGTAACCACCGGGTGGCACCGGGCGGTTGAACTGCGGGCCCACAGGTTCAGCAAGGGGGGTCATGACCGGTCTTCCAGCACACTCAGCGCGGCCTGCCGGCCCGACAGCGTGGCCATGGGCACGCCAGGGCCGGGGTGGGCGCTGCCGCCGGCCAGGTACAGGCCCTCGATGGCGGTGCGCGCGCCGGGCCGGCGAAACGAGGCCAGCCAGCCGTGCGAGGGGGCGCCGTACAGCGCGCCGCCGGTGCCAGGGAACAGCCGCGCAAAGACGTCGGGTGTGGTGGCGCTGCCCTGGGCCAGGTCCAGGGGTAAACCACCGCGCGCCAGCTGGGCCTGCACCGCCGCCGCCTGGGCGGCCACCCGTTCGGTCGGCCACGCGGGGCCACCGGGGTTGGCCGGCGCGTTCACCAAACACAGCAGTCGCTCAGGTCCGGGCCGGGCGAGCTGGCCGGTGTCGTCGCGGTCCTGGGCACACAGGTAGACGGTGGGCCGGTCGGGGGCAGCGCCACCGGCAAACAGGTGCTGGAATTCGCGGGCGCAGTGGTTGGAAAACAGCACGTTGTGGCGCTGCAGCGAGGCCCCTGCGGTGTCGGCCCGCAGGTTCCAGGTCAGGGCCGACAGCGAGCGGGGCGCGGCCCGCGTGGACGGTGTGGCCGCGCGGGCCGCGTCGCCCAGCAGGCCCTGGGCCAGCGCCGCCACGTCGCCGTTGAACACCACCTGGTCGGCCGCCAGCCGCTCGGTGCCGCCGTCGGGGCCCTGCAGCGTGACGCCGCTCACCCGGCCATCGCGCAGGTCGATGCTTTGCACCCGCTGGCCGTAACGCAGTGTGGCGCCGCGCGCGCTGGCCAACTGGGCCATGGCCTGGGCCAAGCGATGCATGCCGCCGTCCACCAGCCACAGGCCGTCCTGCTCCACATGGGCGATCAGCATCAGCGTGGCCGGGGCCTGGAAGGGCGAGGAGCCGCAGTAGGTGGCGTAGCGGCCGAACAGCTGGCGCAGCCGCGGGTCGCTGAAATGGCCGCCGAGGGCGCGCCACAGCGTGGCAAACGGCGAGATGCGCAGCAGCGCCGGCGTGCCCCGCCAGCCGGCCCGGTGGAACATGCCCAGCGGCGTGGGCCGCGAGCCACGGATGTAAATCGGTTCCAGCGTGTGGTAAATCTGCCGGGCCCGCCGGTGAAAGGCCCGAAAACGCCGCGCCTCCAGGGCCCCGGCAAAGCGCCCCACCGCATCGGCCGAGGCCTCCAGGCAGGCAAACAGGTCGAGCTGCGCATTCGCCCCGTCATCGCCAGGCCAGCGGTGGCTGGCCAGCGTGTGGGCGGGCCGCAGGCCCACCTGGTCGCCAAAGCGGGCGCCACAGTCGGCAAACAGCTCGTCAAACACCCAGCGCATGGTGAACACCGTGGGCCCGGCATCGCCGGCCTGGCCACCGGCCACCACCTCGCGCAACTTGCCGCCGGGTTGGGCCGCGGCCTCCACCAGCACCACCTCGCGGCCGGCAGTCGCCAGCCGCGCGGCACAGGCCAGCCCGCCCATGCCCGCCCCGACCACCACGGTGCGCTGGGGGGTCATGGGCGTTGGGCGGCGACCGTGCACAAGGGGGCAGCCGCTGCGGGTGTGTTTATATTGATTGACATTTCATTGTGTCAATTTAGTATGACACATCCACGCACCCACCGGAGCACGCCATGGACCCCCTGACCCGCATCGAGCGCGCATTGCATACCGCCCTGGCCGCCGGCGAGTCGCCCCAGGGCCCGCCCCGGCTGGCCGCGGCGCTGCGCCACGCGGTGTTTCCCGGTGGCGCGCGCATCCGGCCCCAGCTCTGCCTGGCGGTGGCCCAGGCCTGCGGCGACGACGCACCGGCGCTGAGCGACGCCGCGGCAGTGGCCATCGAGCTGCTGCACTGCGCCTCGCTGGTCCACGACGACCTGCCCTGTTTCGACAACGCCGCCACCCGGCGTGGCCAGCTGTCGGTGCACCGGGCTTATGGCGAGCGGCTGGCGGTGCTGGCCGGCGACGCGCTGATCGTGCGCGCCTTCCAGTCACTGGCACTGGCCGCCGCCACTGCGCCCACCCGCCTGGTGCCCTTGCTGCTGACGGTGGCGGAGGCCACCGGCACGCCGTTCGGCATTGTCGCGGGCCAGTCCTGGGAATGTGAGCCCCAGCTGGATTTGGGCGACTACCAGCGGGCCAAGACCGGCGCGCTGTTTGTCGCCGCCACCGCCGCCGGTGCCCAGGCGGCCGGCGCCGACCCGGCCCGCTGGCATGGCCTGGGCGAGTGGCTGGGCGAGGCCTACCAGGTGGCCGACGACATCCGCGACGTGGTGGCCGACCCGCAGTGGCTGGGCAAACCGGTGGGGCAGGACCGCGCCCTCGACCGCCCCAGCTCGGCCCGGACGCTGGGCCTGGCCGGCGCCATCGCGCATTTCGACCAGCTGGTGGCCAGTGCCATGCACGCCATCCCCGACTGCCGCGGCGCGGCCCGGCTGCGCGCCATGGTGGCCATGGAGTCCGAGCGGCTGGTGCCCAAGGCCTGGTCGGCCGGGTTGACCGGCACCGCCCCGCCCGCGCTGATGGCCGCCTGAGCGCCGGCCCATGACCGTGGCCGCCGCCTTCCCGCCGGCCGCGCCCAGCCGCTGGGTCCGCTGGGGCGACGCCTGGCACCGGCTGCGCAACCGCCTGCTGGCCAGCCCGCGTTTTCACCGCTGGGCCAGCAGCTTCTGGCTCACCCGACCCATTGCCCACCGGCGTGCCAACGCACTGTTCGATGTGGTGGCCGGCTTTGTCTATTCGCAGGTGCTGCTGGCCTGTGTGCAGCTGCGCTTGTTCGAGCTGCTGGCCGAGGGCCCGCAAACCCTGGCCCAGCTGGCGCCCCGCCTGGGGCTGAGCGAGGCGGCGGCCAGCCGGCTGCTGCGCGCCGCCACCGCGCTCAAGCTGGTGCAGCCGCGTGGCCAGGGCCGGCTGGGCCTGGGCATGCTGGGCGCGGTGCTGGTGGGCAACCAGCCGGTGGCGGCCATGGTGGCCCACCATGCCGCGCTGTACGCCGATTTGCGCGACCCGGTGGCCTTGCTGCGCGGTGAGCTGGGCAGCACCGCGCTGGGCGGCTACTGGCCTTACGCCGGCGCGGTGGCCGCGCCGCTGTCGGCCGAGCTGCCAGCGGCGCAGGTGGCGCGCTACACCGAACTGATGGCCTCGTCGCAGCCGCTGGTGGCCTCCGAGGTGCTGGACAGCCACGATTTCTCGCAGCACCGCCATGTGCTCGACATCGGCGGCGGCAACGGCAGTTTTCTGGCCCAGGTGGCCCAGCGCCACCCGGCGCTGGCGCTGACGCTGTTGGATTTGCCGGCGGTGGCCGCGCAGGCGCGGGCGCATTTGTCGGCGCTGGGCCTGGGCCCCCGGGTCACGGTGGTGGGCGGCAGTTTTCTGCACCAGCCCTTGCCCACCGGGGCCGACCTGGTGACGCTGGTGCGGGTGTTACACGACCACGACGACGCGGCCGTGCTGGCCTTGCTGCAGGCGGTGCACCGCGCGCTGCCACCGGGCGGCCAGGTGCTGATCGCCGAGCCCATGGCCCAGACCCCGGGCGCCGAGGCCATGGGCGACGCCTACTTCGGCTTCTACCTGCTGGCCATGGGCCAGGGCCGGCCACGCAGTGCGGCCGAGCTGTCGGCGCTGCTGTGTCAGGCCGGCTTTCAGAGGCCCCGATTGCTGGCCAACCCCATGCCTTTGCAGACCCGGGTGCTGGTGGCCCGCGCCGGTGTGTCAATGACCTGATGCGAAATGTGTAAACCTCTATTGACATTCCAAATGGTAAACATAGGATGACACTATGAGCCGTCAATCCCGTCTGACACAAACCTTGGTGTGCATGCGCTGTGGTGCCGAGGTTCGGGTCTTTGTGGAAGGGGTTTTGCAATGAAGACACAAGCGGTGGTTTTGCAGCGGCCCGGCCAGTTGTCGCTGAGCTGCCTGGACCTGACGCCGGCCGGCGACGACGACATCGTGGTCGACATCGAGTTCAGTGGTATCAGCACCGGCACCGAAAAGCTGCTCTACAGCGGCGAGATGCCGGCCTTCCCCGGCATGGGCTACCCGCTGGTGCCGGGTTACGAGTCGGTGGGCCGGGTGGTGTGGGCCCGCGACGGCTCGCCCCGCCAGGTGGGTGAGCGGGTTTTCATTCCCGGCGCCCGTTGTTTTGGCGAGGTGCGTGGCCTGTTCGGCGGCGCCGCCTCCAAGCTGGTGGTGGCGGCCGACCGTGCCGTGCCCATCAGCGAGCACCTGGGTGAGCAGGCGGTGCTGCTGGCGCTGGCCGCCACGGCCTACCACGCAGTGGCCGGCGGCGGCAAACGCGAACGCATCGTGCCGCCCGATTTGATTGTGGGCCACGGCGTGCTGGGCCGCCTGCTGGCCCGGATGACGGTGGCCGGTGGTTTCCCGCCACCCACGGTGTGGGAGCTGAACCCCGAGCGCGCCAGCGGCGGCCTGGGCTACCCGGTGCTGACCCCCAACGACGACCCGCGGCGCGACTACCGCGCCATCTACGACGTCAGCGGCGCCGCCGGCATCCTGGACCAGCTGATCGCCCGCCTGGCCCCGGGCGGCGAGATTGTGCTGGCCGGCTTTTACAGCGAGCCGTTGTCGTTTGCCTTTGCCCCGGCCTTCATGCGCGAGGTCAGCATCCGCGCCGCCGCCGAATGGCAAAAACCCGACCTGCTGGCGGTGCGTGAACTCACCGAAACCGGCCGCCTGTCGCTGGACGGCCTGATCACCCACCACGACGAACCGCAGCGGGCGGCCGACGCCTACCGCACCGCTTTCGGCGATTCCGCCTGTTTGAAGATGGTTCTCGACTGGAGACATTGCGCATGAACACCTCACCGATTCCGGCCACCGCACCGATCAAGTTCGTCGAGCGCCTGCGCAGCGAGGCGGCTGCCGAACCCGACCAGGTGTCCACCGCGCCTGTCACCAAGGAAACCCAGATCATCGCCATCTACGGCAAGGGTGGCATCGGCAAGAGCTTCACGCTGGCCAACCTGAGCTACATGATGGCGCAGCAGGGCAAGAAGGTGCTGTTGATCGGCTGCGACCCCAAGAGCGACACCACCAGCCTGCTGTTCGGCGGCCGGGCCTGCCCCACCATCATCGAAACCTCGTCCAAGAAAAAGCTGGCCGGCGAGGCGGTGGCGATTGGCGACGTCTGCTTCAAGCGCGACGGTGTCTACGCCATGGAACTCGGTGGCCCCGAGGTCGGCCGGGGCTGCGGCGGCCGCGGCATCATCCACGGCTTCGAGCTGCTGGAAAAGCTGGGCTTCCACGACTGGGGCTTTGACTACGTGCTGCTCGACTTTCTGGGCGACGTGGTCTGCGGCGGCTTCGGTCTGCCGATTGCCCGCGACATGTGCCAGAAGGTCATTGTGGTGGCCAGCAACGATTTGCAGTCGCTGTACGTGGCCAACAACGTCTGCAGCGCGGTCGAGTATTTCCGTAAGCTCGGTGGCAATGTGGGTGTGGCCGGCATGGTGATCAACCGCGACGACGGCACCGGCGAAGCCGCGGCCTTTGCCAGCCAGGTCGGCATTCCGGTGCTGTCCACCATTCCCGCCAACGAAGACATCCGCCGCAAGAGCGCCAGCTACGAAATCATCGGCCGGCCCGGCACCGCCTGGGGCCCGATGTTCGAGCAGCTGGCCGAAAACGTCGGCACCTCGCTGCCGGTGCGGCCCAAGCCGATGTCGCAAGACCAGTTGCTGGGCCTGTTCTCGGCCTCCGCCGTGGGCCGCGACGTGGTGCTGGAACCGGCCACGCAGTTCGACATGTGTGGCAAGAAGGAAGTCGTCAAGGAAACCCTCGAAGTCGTCTACGACGAAGTCTGAGCACCACCCCATGGCCAAAACCATTCCCATCCTGCCTGCCGAGTCGGTGTCGCCCACCGCGCCGGGGGTCAGCCACACCACGCTGGAAGGTGACGGCATGGGTTGCCATGCCGGCGGCAGCCAGTTGCTGGCGGCAGCCAAGTCGGCCGGCAAGAGCGAGGTGCTGGACCAGTACGCCCGCGACTACCCCAAGGGCCCGCACGACCAGCCGCAGAGCATGTGCCCGGCCTTTGGTTCGCTGCGAGTGGGCCTGCGCATGCGCCGCACCGCCACCATCCTGTCGGGTTCGGCCTGCTGCGTGTATGGCCTGACCTTCACCTCGCATTTCTACGGCGCCCGCCGCAGCGTGGGCTACGTGCCCTTCAACAGCGAAAGCCTGGTCACCGGCAAGCTGTTCGAGGACATCCGCGACGCGGTGCACCAGCAGGCCGACCCGGCGCTGTACGACGCCATCGTCATCATCAACCTGTGTGTGCCCACCGCCAGCGGCGTGCCGCTGCAAATCCTGCCCAAGGAAATCAACGGCGTGCGCATCATCGGCATCGACGTGCCAGGCTTTGGTGTGCCCACCCATGCGGAGGCCAAGGACGTGCTGGCCGGCGCCATGCTGCGCTACGCCCGCAGCGAGGCCGAAGCCGGCCCGGTGCAGGCGCCGCGTGGTTACGACAAAAATGGCCGGGCCGACAAGCCCACCATCGCGCTGCTGGGCGAGATGTTCCCGGCCGACCCGGTGGTGATTGGCATGATGCTGGAGCCGCTGGGCCTGGCCGCCGGCCCGGTGGTGCCCACCCGCGAGTGGCGCGAGCTGTATGCCGCACTCGACTGCAGCGCGGTGGCCGCCATCCACCCCTTCTACACCGCCAGCCTGCGCGAGTTCGAGGCGGCCGGCCGGCCGGCCGTGGGTTCGGCCCCGGTGGGTCACGACGGCACCGAGGACTGGCTGCAGGCCATCGGCCAGGCCACCAACGTGGCCCAAGCCAAGATCGACGCGGCCAAAAACCGCTTCCTGCCGGCCATCCGTGGCGCGCTGGCCAAAACGCCCATCAATGGCCGCATCACGCTCAGCGGCTACGAGGGCTCGGAGCTGCTGGTGGGCCGGCTGCTGGTGGAAAGCGGCGCTGACCTGCGCTACGTGGGCACGGCCTGCCCGCGCACCGCCTGGAGCGAGGCCGACCGCCAGTGGCTGGAAGCCAAGGGCGTGCAAGTGCAGTACCGCGCCTCGCTGGAACAAGACCTCGCCGCCATGGCCGAGTACCAGCCCGATCTGGCGATTGGCACCACGCCGGTGGTGCAGGCCGCCAAGCAGGCCACCATTCCCGCGCTGTACTTCACCAACCTCATCTCCGCCCGCCCGCTGATGGGCCCGGCCGGTGCCGGCTCGCTGGCCCAGGTGGTCAACGCCGCCATTGCCAACAAGGGCCGCTTCCAGGCCATGAAAGACTTCTTTGGCAGCACCGGCGAAGGCCATGCCTCCGGCGTCTGGGAAGCCGGCCAGGAGTCGCCCAAGGACAGGCCCGAGTTCAAGGCCGAAACCCGCCGTCAGCTGCTCAAGCTGATGAAGAAGCGCAAAGCCGAGGAGATGGTGTGAGCTACGTCATCGACCACGACCGGGCCGGCGGCTATTGGGGCGCCGTGTATGTGTTCACCGCCATCAAGGGCCTGCAGGTCGTCATCGACGGCCCGGTGGGCTGCGAGAACCTGCCGGTGACCTCGGTGCTGCACTACAGCGACGCGCTGCCACCACACGAGTTGCCGATTGTGGTGACCGGCCTGGCCGAGGAACAGCTGGGCCGCGAAGGCACCGAGGGCGCGATGAAGCGCGCCCACGCCACGCTGGACCCCGACCTGCCATCGGTGGTGGTGACGGGTTCGATTGCCGAGATGATCGGCGGCGGCGTCACGCCCGAGGGCACCAACATCCTGCGCTTTCTGCCGCGCACCATCGACGAAGACCAGTGGCAATGCGCCAACCGCGCGATGTTCTGGCTGTGGAGCGAGTACGGCATGAAGAAGGTGCCGGCCCGCAAGCCCTTTGCCGAACGGCCGGCCGGCGAGAAGCCACGCGTCAACATCATCGGCCCGAGCTACGGCACCTTCAACATGCCCAGCGACCTGGCCGAGATCCGCCGGCTGGTGCAAGGCATCGGCGCCGAGGTCAACATGGTGTTCCCGCTGGGCAGCCACCTGGCTGATGTGTCGCGGCTGGTGGAAGCCGATGTGAACATCTGCATGTACCGCGAGTTCGGCCGCATGCTGTGCGAGGCGCTGGACCGGCCTTATTTGCAGGCGCCGATTGGCCTGCACAGCACCACCAAGTTCTTGCGCACGCTGGGCGGCATGCTGGGGCTGGACCCCGAGCCCTTCATCGAACGGGAAAAGCACACCACCATCAAACCCATCTGGGATTTGTGGCGCTCGGTCACGCAGGACTTCTTTGGCACCGCCAGCTTTGCGGTGGTGGCCAACGAAACCTACACCCGCGGCCTGCGCCATTTCCTTGAAGACGAGATGGGCCTGCCCTGCAACTTTGCGGTGGCCCGCAAGCCCGGCGAGAAAACCGACAACGAGGCGGTGCGCCAGCTGGTGCGCGACAAACCGCCACTGGTGATGTACGGCAGCTACAACGAACGCATGTACCTAGCCGAAGGCGGTGGCGGTGGCTCGCCCATGCGCGCCACCTTCATCCCGGCCTCGTTCCCCGGCGCCATCATCCGGCGCCACACCGGCACCCCCTTCATGGGCTATGCCGGCGCCACCTACCTCATTCAGGAATTCTGCAACGCGCTGTTCGATGCGCTGTTCCACATCCTGCCGCTGGGCACCCAGCTCGACCAGGTCGACCCCACACCCGCCCGCGTGCTGGCCGAAGACATGCGGCCCTGGGACGACGACGCCCATGCCGCGCTGGCCGAGTTTGTGCAGACCGAGCCGGTGCTGGTGCAGATCTCGGCGGCCAAGCGGCTGCGCGACCGCGCCGAGCGCGACGCCCGCCAGGCCGGTGAGGACCGCGTCACCGCCGAGCGTGTGGCCCGGGCCCGCGAGGCCTTGCGCCAGGGGGCGACCGCATGACCCGTTTGATTTTCAGAACCTGTCCGGCCTGGCCGGGCACACCCGATGTCGTGGCAACCGCTGCGGCTACCCCTGTCGCGCGGGATTGGCGCGACGACGGCCGTCAGGCCATTTAAGCAAAGGAAATTTTTATGGCAGACAGAACAGGCTCGCTTTCCGGCCTGACGGAAACAGAGGCAAAGGAGTTCCACGGGATCTTTATGAGCAGTTTCATAGGGTTCACCGTGGTAGCCATCGTGGCGCACGTGCTCGTCTGGGCCTGGCGTCCCTGGCTCTAAACCACCCACAGGGGGAACGCTATGAATGACCCAATGACCAGTTCCATTTCGCTGTTGCTGAAAGACGAGTCCCGAGCGTTTGGCAGCATCTTCTGGATGGGCTTCACCTTGGTGTTGATGGTGGCCCTCGTGGCACAGGTGCTCACCCTGCAATGGCGCCCTTGGTTCCCTGGAGCCGAGAGCGAGAAGTCGATGATTGGCGGCGTCAAATCGGCTGTTTATACCTTCATGTCGCATTTAAGTTAGGAGATCGGAATCATGTGGAGAATTTGGATGCTTTTCGACCCGCGCCGTGCGCTGGTCGCGTTGTTCACGTTTCTGTTTGTGCTGGCAATCGTGATTCATTTCATCTTGCTCAGCACCGGCAGGTTCAACTGGCTGGACGGTGGTTCCAAAGCCATTGCGGCCCAAAACACGGCCATGCCGGCGCCGGCAGCCGGCAAATAGCGGCGGCGTTTTGCCACCCCGGGGAACGGGGTTGGGGCCGGCTGCCCTGACCCTGTTCACCTCCAAGGTTTTCGTCGGGACGCGGCTCGCAGGCCGCCGTCCGTCCGGAGGAGTTGACCATGTCCATGCTCAGTTTTGAAAGAAAGTACCGCGTCCGCGGGGGCACCCTGCTGGGCGGGGATTTGTTTGATTTCTGGGTAGGGCCGTTCTACGTCGGCTTCTTCGGGGTCACAACGATCTTCTGCGCTGTGCTGGGCATTCTGATGATCGCCTGGGGCGCATCCCAGGGCGGCACCTGGAACCTCTGGCAGATCAACATCGCGCCGCCCGACCTGTCGTACGGCCTGGGCATGGCGCCGCTGCTCAAGGGCGGCCTGTGGCAGCTCATCACGGTCTGTGCCATCGGGGCTTTTGTGTCCTGGGCGCTGCGTGAGGTGGAGATCTGCCGCAAGCTGGGCATGGGTTACCACGTGCCGGTGGCCTTTTCGTTTGCCATCGGCGCCTACGTCACGCTGGTGGTGGTCCGCCCGGTGCTGATGGGCGCCTGGGGCCATGGCTTCCCCTACGGCATCATGAGCCACCTCGACTGGGTGTCCAACACCGGCTACCAGTACCTGCACTTTCACTACAACCCGGCCCACATGCTGGGGGTGAGCTTCTTCTTTGCCACCACCTTCGCGCTGTCGCTGCACGGCGCGCTGATCCTGTCGGCCACCAACCCGCAGGCCGGCGAACCGGTAAAAACACCGGAACACGAAAACACCTTCTTCCGCGACACCATCGGCTACTCCATCGGCACGCTGGGCATCCACCGCCTGGGCCTGTTCCTGGCGCTGGCCGCGGTGTTCTGGAGCGCGGTGTGCATCGTCATCAGTGGCCCCTTCTGGACCCGCGGCTGGCCCGAGTGGTGGGGCTGGTGGCTGAACATGCAAATCTGGCGCTGAACGCACCCACTGCCCCAGGAGACACACATGGCTGAATATCAAAACCTTTTCACGCAGGTGCAGGTGCTGGCGCCGTCCTACCCCGGTGTGCCGCTGGCACGCGACGGCAACGAGCGCGAAGGCACACCCACCCACGTTCATCTGTTCGGCCGGCTGGGCGATGCCCAGCTGGGCCCCATTTACCTGGGCTGGTTCGGCCTGGCCTCGGCGATCTGCTTTTTTGTGGCCTTCGAGATCATCGGCCTGAACATGCTGGCCTCGGTGAACTGGGACCCGATCCAGTTCGCCCGCCAGTTCTTCTGGCTGGCGCTGGAGCCGCCGGCCCCGGCCAACGGCCTGAAAATTCCGGCGCTCAACGAAGGCGGCTGGTGGCTGATGGCCGGCTTCTTTCTGACGCTGTCGCTGCTGCTGTGGTGGGTGCGCATGTACCGCCGCGCCAAGGCGCTGGGCATGGGCACCCATGTGGCCTGGGCCTTTGCCGCCGCCATCTGGCTGTTTCTGGTGCTGGGCTTCTTCCGCCCGCTGCTGATGGGCAGCTGGGGTGAGGCCGTGCCCTTTGGCATCTTCCCCCACCTGGACTGGACGGCCGCCTTCTCCATCCGCTACGGCAACCTGTTCTACAACCCCTTCCACATGCTGTCGATCGCCTTTTTGTACGGCGCGACGCTGATCTTCGCGATGCACGGCGCCACCATCCTGGCGGTGAGCCGCTTCGGCGGCGAGCGCGAGATCGAGCAGATCGTGGACCGTGGCACCGCCTCGGAACGTGCCGCGCTGTTCTGGCGCTGGACCATGGGCTTCAACGCCACCATGGAATCCATCCACCGCTGGGGCTGGTGGTTTGCGGTGCTGTGCCCGCTGTGCGGCGGCATCGGCATCCTGCTCACCGGCACCGTGGTGGACAACTGGTATTTGTGGGCTGTGAAGCATGGGGTGGCACCCATGTACCCCAGTGTGTTCCCGGCGGTGGCTGACCCCGCGCTTCTTCAGGGAGTCAAGTGATGAGAACCCTCCAAGCCATCGGCCTGGTGCTGGCCGCAGCCGCCCTGTTGTCCGGCTGCGAACGCCCCCCTGTGGATTCGGTGCAGCGCGGCTACCGCGGCACCGGCATGGAACAGGTCTACAACCCGCGCACCGTGGCGCTCAAGGCGTCCACCCACGCCGTGCCCGAGGCCTTGCCACCGGCCAGCGCCGACGGCCCCAAGGCCGGGCAGGTGTACCAGAACGTCAAGGTGCTGGGTGATTTGAGCGTGGGCGAGTTCACCCGGTTGATGACGGCCATGAGCAACTGGGTGGCGCCCAAAGAGGGCTGCACCTACTGCCACAACCCGGCCAACTTTGCCGACGACAGCAAGTACACCAAGGTGGTGGCGCGCCGCATGGTGCAGATGACACAGCACATCAACCAGGACTGGAAGACCCACGTCGCCGGCACCGGTGTGACCTGCTACACCTGCCACCGCGGCAACCCCGTGCCCTCGGCCATCTGGCAGGCGCCGGCCCCGCTGAAACAAGACGCCCGCCTGGCCGGCAGCCGCGCCGGCCAGAACAGCCCGGCCACCACGGTGGCGCTGGCCGCATTGCCGTACGACCCGTTCACGCCCTTCTTGTCGCAAGACAAACCCATCCGCGTGGTGGGCACCAGCGCCTTGCCCTCGGGGAACCGCATGTCCACCAAACAGGCCGAGTTCACCTACAGCCTGATGATGCACATGTCGGACTCGCTGGGGGTGAACTGCACCTACTGCCACAACAGCCGCGCGTTCTCCGACTGGAGCAGCAGCCCGCCGCAGCGCGGCACGGCCTGGTATGGCATCCGCATGGTGCGTGAGCTCAACACCGACTACCTGGTGCCGCTCACCAACACCTTCCCGCCCAACCGCCTGGGCCCCACCGGCGACGTGGCCAAGGTGAACTGCGCCACCTGCCACCAGGGCGCCTACAAACCTCTCAACGGCGCCAGCATGCTCAAAGACCACCCGGAGCTGGCCAGCCTGCACAAAGCGGTGGCCCAGACCGCCGCCGCCAAATAGCCGGCGACCCGTCCGCCGTGCCAAGCCCCGGGGCCTTTGTGCCCCGGGGCTTTTTTTGTTTGCGGCTGTTAAGGCCTTAAGCCTTGAGGCCGCAACGTCTTGGCGCCCTCAAGCCAACCATGTGTAGCCAGCGTTCGAAAGACCAAACGAGAAAAGCGTCGGTCAATATTTGAACTCAGTCGGTCCGCAAAGTAACTCCGGATTGATGAGCCGGTCAGGGCTTCGTGGAACTTTGATTCAAATATTCTGCCCGAGTCATGTTGTACATGGCGATCCGAGTTGGTTTTGTCTCTAGGCTCCAGACGAACTTCATCCGATCTTCAGTTAGCCCAGTAGCTACACCAACAAATTCAAGGTCGCTTTGCGCGAAAGCGCGCTTCTTTCCGATCTTGACGACCAGGCAGCACACATTTTGAAATAGCCTGTCAGATGGCACTGGCAAAACACCGAAATTGGTTCCGCCGGGGTCTTGCGCGCTTGGGAAAGCTATGCCGTGGGCATTGGTCTTGACCAACAACAAGTCACGGAGTGCTCGGCTGTGCAGATATTCATGCCGGCTCGCCTCCTTGTTAGAAATAATGTGAGCAAGAAACTTGTCGACTAACAGATGTAGTTGCAACTCAGAAAACGAGTACTTATTGAGAATATTTTTAATGGTGTGACCCGGGTCACTTCCAAAATAACTTGTGAAACCGCGCTTGTAAACGTTGTGGTATTCGCCGAGAAAAACTAGCTTAAGAATTGCGTCTGGAATAATTCGGAATCCTGCCACCTGCACTAACTGACCTGGCGAAGCTTGCACCTCTGCTACCGCCGTTTCCAGCGTACTCGAAACGTAGAACCACGGGTCATGAATGTCGTTCAATCGGCCTGGTCGCTTGACCAGCTCGGCCTTGGGATAGTCAATTTCCTTTAACAGGTCGTATCGCTCCTTCTCGAGGATACGAGCCCGCCAGTAAGTTGAGCTTCGGGGAATTCCAAACGAAAGAACTCCAAAGTCTTCGACAATAAGAGAGGCGAAACTTTGAAACGTTTCTCGAGTGTTGCTACGAAGTGCAGACTCGATGAGTTCGTCGCAGCGGTCAAGAGTGAGTTTCAATATCTAGTGCTCGAGTTTGGCGCCCCTAAAGCTTGGCGGAAGCGAGCAGTCTAGTAAGCATTCGATTGACTGGCTAGCCACGCGTCGAGATGGCGCCGGATTGCATGTTCTATGCGAATTCTGGCTAGATTTTGTGCAAGGGTGCCATCTCACTTGATTGTCGTTAGCTCCCGGCTCGGCCACTATTGCGCTAGGGAAGTGTGGGCTTGGTAGCCTCTCTCGACCGCATCCCCCATTTCCACAGCGCCTCGCTGGGCAGGGGCAGCACCATGAACCAGTGCTCCAGAATGGCCAGCGACATCAGTGCGGCCAGAAAGGTCAGGCGGGTGGCGTCGTGGCCGGTGTCGGCCTGGGCCATTGCCGAGCGCCACAGCACCACCGCAAAGCCGGTGGACACCGACACCGACAGCGGAAACAGCAAGTTCATCCGCTGGCGGCGGAAGTAGGTTTGCAGATAGGCCAGGTGGGGCGGCAGAAAGCCCTCGTTGAGGTTGCGCACGCCCAGAAACACATTGAGCTTGGCGCTCTGGCGCATCAGCCACAAAATCACAAAGGTCCACCAGCCGGTCTGGTTGCTGCCGCCCCAGGTGGCGGCCAGCACCGCCAGCGCCAGCAGCACCAGCGCGGCCTCGTGGTGGGCCACGGCCTGAAAGGCATAGCGGGCGCGTTGCCACCCCACGCTGAAGGGCGGGCAGGCGGTGCGGCGAGGGCCGGTCACGTAGCCCAGCAGAAACGCCACCTCCTGCCAGGCCCACACCAGCACCGCGCAGGTGAAGCCGCAGTAGGCCCCGGCCACCGAGCTGTCGTTGCTGCTGACGGCCATGCCCACCAGGGCCATGGCCAGCACGGCGGTGGTGCCCGCCAGGGTCCATTTGAAGGTGCGCTGCGGCAGGCCGTCCAGGTACAGAATCAGCCCGGTGCTGAACCACCAGATGAACAGCGCGTACAGCACCGGGTAGACATACTGGCCCATGGTCAGCCCGGTGGGGGTGGGTTCACCAGGCCGGTGCCATGCGCACCTGCGCCGGCAGGTCGTTGCGCTTGACCGGCAGGCAGTACAGCCGCACAAAGGTGGCCAGGCCCTGGGCCGCCAGGCCGGCCTGGGCCAGCAGGCCACCCAGGCCGCCACGCGCCTTGGCGGCGGCCAGCGCCTGCGAGATCTGGAACAGCCGGTCCAGCCCGGCGCGGAAGGCCGGGTGGTCGGTGTCCAGCGTCAGCGGGAACACCTGCTTGGTGATTTCCGAGGTGATGTTGAACACCGCGTAGTCGTAGGCCGTGGGTTCCAGGCCCATGGCCTGTTTGAGCGCCGGGCGAGTGTGGTCGCGCACGTACATGGTGGCGTACACCGCCAGCAGGAAAAAGCGTATCCACAGCCGGTTGCCGCCGCGCAGCAAATGCGGGTTGGCCCGCATGATCAGCGCAAACGATTCGCCGTGGCGAAACTCGTCGTTGCACCAGCGTTCGAACCAGCGAAAGATGGGGTGAAAGCGCAGCTCGGGGTGGCGCTCCAGCTGGCGGAAGATGGTGATGTAGCGGGCGTAGCCAATCTTCTCCGACAAATAGGTGGCGTAGAAGATGTACTTGGGCTTGAAGTAGGTGTAGGCCTTGGTGCGCTTCAGGCCGCCCAGGTCCACACCCAGGCCAAAGTCTTTCAGCGACTGGTTGATGAAGCTGGCGTGGCGCGATTCGTCGCGCGCCATGAAGGTCATCAGCGCCTTGATGTCGGGGTTGTCGACGTTCTTGCGGATCTCGTTGTACAGCACACAGCCCGAGAACTCCGAGGTCACCGAGCTGATCAGGAAGTCGATGAACTCCTGGCGCAGCGCGGGGCTGAGCTTGGGCATCAGCGTGGCCACTTCGTCGGCAAACTGGGCGTTGCGCTGGAAATGGTCGTGGTTGTTGTCGCCCTCGTACTCGGCCATCATCGCGTCCCATTCGGCGCGCACCGGGCTCACGTCGAGGCGGTTCATCGCGGCGTAGTCGGTGCGGTAGAACTTGGGGCTCAGCAAGGTGTTGGCCTCGGCCATCCGGGTCGCGTCTTCCGAGCTGGCCACCGGTGCGGTGAAGGGGGTGTCCATGGCGGGCTCCTGGGGAATCAATGGGTCGAGGCTGGGGCGGCGTTCGGTGCCGGCAGCAGGCTGGCAAACACGGCGGCGTTGGTCGGCCCGAAGGACTCCAGGTCCACCAGCCGGCCGGTGACGGGGTCGGACAGCGTGAGCCGGCCGTCGGCGCGGCCAATCAGCTCAAAGGGCTGCTCGGGGCCGAAGCCGCTGCGCTTGCGCTCGCGGGCCAGCCCGCGCAGCGTGCCGCGCACAAAGCCGGCCTGGCCTTCCACCATTTGCACGGTGCGGCCGGTGGTGGCGTCGATCACCGCCACCGCACCGTCGGGCCTGTCTTCAAAACGCAGCGCACGCACCACCTGGGCCGGCGCGTCGGGCGTGCGGATGTTCACCCCCGACCAGCGCACGGCGGCGGTGCCGGCCAACGTGAGCAGCACCAGGGCCGCGGCGGCCCACAACAGGCCCCGGGGCACGGCATCGGGGGAGGGCACTTGGGGGGCGGTGGGCATGGCGGGCTTCAGGTGGGGCTGAGGTGGTGGGGGCTGGCGTGGCCGGTGTCGGCCACGGCCGGTGCGCTGCGGGCGTTCAGCGCCAGGCCGCGCGAGCGGCTCCAGGCCTGGGCCAGCAGCTGGGCCACCCGGGCGGCGTCGGGCACGTTACGCAGCATGGGCTCGGGCGTGGCCAGCCGCCAGGGGCGGGCATGGGGCCACAGGTGGGCGAAGGCGATCTTCTCGCCGGGCACCAGGGTCAGCGGCAGGTCGCCGGTGCCGTCGGGCCGGGCCTTCAGGTCGGCCGAGGCGATGGCCTTGAACGGCAGGTTGAAGGTGAGCGTCAGCACAATGCCGATGCGCATCACCACCCGCTCGCTGGTCAGGGTGTACACGGTGCTGCGGGCGCTCAGCCAGGCCAGCACCGCCAGCAGGCCCAGGCCCAGCGCGGCAATCGGCAGCAAATACACCGCGGCCATCAGCGCGTCGGCCGCGTTGCCGTGGTCCGCCCAGCTGCTGGCCGCACGCAGCGCCAGGATGACGGCAAAGTAAATCGCCACCGAGCGGGTGTGGAACACGTCGCGGGCCATGGCCCAGGTGTCGGGCGCGCCCTGCCACAGAATGGTTTCACTGGCCGGCAGCGGCTCGGGCAGCCCGTGGGCGGCCTCGAACTCGTGCTCGAACTCGTGGTTGGTTTCTTTCACAGCAGCGGCTCCGAGCGGTCGGCCGTGGCGTACAGCGTGCCGGCACCGTAGTAGCCAACGATCTTGTCTTCTTCCAGCAGCGTCACCTGGTCGGGCAGGCGGGTGGTGGGCACCTGCTTGAACTGCGCGCCCAGGATGGAACGCACCACCACGCGGTGGCCGCCGATCTTGCTGAAGTTGATGGGCAGCAGCACCGCGTGCGAGCCGCTGTCGCCGGGCACCTCCACCTCCAGGTAGCGGAACAGCATCTCGGAGCGGTCGACCCAGACGTCGCGCACCGTGCCACCTTGCACACCGTCGGCACCCACCACCGGCAGGCCGCGCGGGTCGGTGTCCTGGCGGGCCACCTCGAAGCTGCTGTCGGTGCGCAGCGGCACGATGCGGGGCAGGCCCTCGAAGGTCAGGTCGGGGGTGTCAGAACGGTCGGCATAGGCGCCGGGGCCCACACCGTCCAGCATGGCGTGGCCGGTGGGTTCCAGCGGGGCGCCGGGCCAATCGCCGGTGGGCCGGGCGTACAGCGTCTGCGGCGACTTGGCCAGGTTGGGCACGGTGACGCTGCCGCCGTGCTGCAGCTTGAAGGTTTTGGGCGACGGCATGGCCGGCCAGCCCTGCACCGTGATGTGGGCCGAACGGTCGGACTCCAGCGGGTAGCCTTCGCGCTTGTTCTCGCGCAGCAGGTAGTAGATCAGCGAGGCGAAAAAGCCCCAGAACACGTAGAGCGCAATCTGCGCCACGTCGATGTACCCAGTGATCGCGCCTGTGGACATGGTGGTTTCTCCTTGGAAAAAAGGCTAGCCGGGAAAATCGGCCAAGCCAAACTTGGTAGACACAGCGGGGCGTGGGGGTGCTTGCTGTCGCACCAGAGGACCCAGCGCCACCAGCGTGGCAAACAGCAGGCCCAGTTCAATGTGGTACACAAAGCTGTAGCCCATGGCGGGGTTTTGCAGCGCCGGGCCCAGCGCGCCGTGCATCGCCAGGTTGGACACCAGGTCGCGCAGCGCGCCGCCCAGGGCCAGCGCCACGCCGTAGGCGCTGGCGTACACCGCGCCCCAGGCGCCCAGCGCCAGGCCGGTCAGGCCGCTGGCTTCCAGCCCCATGGCCGCGGTGAGCGTGCCCACCGAAAACAGGCCACCACCGAAACCGATCAGCAGCGCGCCCAGCCGGAACAGCCCGGCCGAGCCCAGCGGTTCGGCAAAGATCACGCAGGAAAACGCCACCAGCCCGACCAGCGTGCCCAGCGCCGACAGGCGGTGCGGGTCGGTGCCGCGGCCCAGCCAGCGGGCGGCCAGCGCAAAGGCCGTCAGCGCGCCGGCGGCCATCACCGCGGTGAGGGTGGTGGTGTCGCCCACCGCCAGGTGCAGGATCTCGCCGCCATAGGGCTCCAGAATCACGTCCTGCATGCTGAAGGCGGCCGTGCCCAGGCCCAGCGCCACCAGAAAACGCAGCGCGCCGGCCTGGCGGGCAAAGGCCGCCCAGGTGTCGCGGAAGGCCGGTTGCGCTTGGTCGGCGGCGGTGGCGGCCGGGTTGCGGGCCTCCTGTTTCCACAGCGCCGCGATGTTCAGCGCCATGGTCAACACGGCCGCGCCCTGCACCACCTGGATCAGCCGTAGCTGGCTGAACTCGCTCAGCGCCACACCAAAGGCCAGGCCGCTGACCAGCGTGCCGGCCAGCAGCATCACGTACATCAGCGCCACCACCCGGGGCCGGGCCTCGGCGGGCGCGAGGTCGGTAGCCAGGGCCAGGCCGGCGGTCTGGGTGGTTTGCAGGCCGGCGCCCACCAGCAAAAAGGCCAGCGCCGCGCTGGCGTGGCCCAGCCAGGCCGGGCCGCGTGTGTCGCCCGACAGCAGAATCAGCGCAAACGGCATGATGGCCAGCCCGCCGAACTGCAGCAGCGTGCCAAACCAGATGTAGGGCACGCGGCGCCAGCCCAGCACCGAGCGGTGGGTGTCAGAGCGGAAGCCCACCAGCGCACGGAAGGGCGCAAACACCAGTGGCAGCGCCACCATCAGCGAGACCAGCCAGGCGCTGACGCCCATCTCAACAATCATCACCCGGTTCAGCGTGCCGATCAGCAGCGCGGTGGCCATGCCCACGGTCACCTGGAACAGCGACAAGCGCATCAGCCGACCCAGCGGCAGCTCGGTGGTGGCGGCGTCGGCGAACGGCAGAAACCGGGTGCTGACCCGGGTCCACGCGTTGGCGATGCCGCCGCCCAAGGGTTTCATGTGCGCACCAGCTCCAGCGCCTGGGATTTGTAGAAGCTGCTCGACACCCGCAGGCTGCGGGCGGTGCGCCAGCCGTCCAGGCCGGGGTGGGCGTGGATCAGCCTGGCCAGGGTTTTTTCGCCCACCGGCTCGATGAAGGGCGCGCGGTTGCCGCGCGGGAACAGCCGGCCCACGGCAATCATCGTGGCCAGCAGCGGCGTCCGCGGCGCAAAGGTGAACAGCAGCGAGGCGCGGGTGCGTTCGGCCAGCGTGGCCAGCACCGCCACCATGTCGCCCTGCACGTAATGGATCATCGAGTCCATGCCCACCACATGGTCGAAGTGGCCCAGCGCCGGGTCCAGCATGTCGCCGGAGCGGAAGTCGATGCGGCCCTGGCCCAGGTCGGTGGGCACACGGTCGCGGGCCAGCTGCACCAGCGTGGGCGACAGGTCGATGGCAACCACCTCGGCGCCACGGCGGGCGGCTTCCACCGCCAGCGCGCCGGTGCCACAGCCGGCGTCCAGCAGCCGCTGGCCGTGCAGGTCGGCGGGCAGCCAGTCGAGCAGGGTGCTGCGCATCTGGTCGCGGCCGGCGCGCACGGTGGCGCGGATGCCGCTGACCGGCGCGGTGGAGGTGAGCCGGGCCCAGGCCTCGACCGCGGTGCGGTCAAAGTACTCCTCGAGCTGGCTGCGGCGTTGCTGGTAGGTGGCGTGGGCCATGGGGGTTCCGTGTGGGGTGGGTCAGTCGAAGCCGAGCAGGTCGAAGATGTCGCGGTCTTTCATGGGCACGGCGCTCAGCGGGTCTGTGCCCAGCCACAGCGCGGCGGCCAGCCGCATGTATTCCTTTTTCACCGCCTCGAGTTCGGGCGAGGTTTCCATTTCGAACAGCGTTGACTTCTTCAGCCGGCTGCGGCGGATCACGTCCAGGTCGGGGAAATGGGCGGCCAGCTTCAGGCCGATCTTGTCGTTGTACTTGTCGATCTGGTCGGTGGCGGCGCTGCGGTTGGCGATGACACCGCCCAGCCGCACGTTGTAGTTCTTGGCCTTGGCACCGATGGCCTGCACGATGCGGTTCATCGCGAAGATGGAATCGAAGTCGTTGGCGGTGACGATCAGCGCGCGGTCGGCATGCTGCAGCGGCGCGGCAAAGCCACCGCAGACCACGTCGCCCAGCACGTCGAAGATCACCACGTCGGTGTCTTCCAGCAGGTGGTGTTCCTTCAGCAGCTTGACGGTCTGGCCCACCACATAGCCGCCGCAGCCGGTGCCGGCCGGCGGGCCGCCGGCCTCGACACACATCACGCCGTTGTAGCCGGGAAATACAAAGTCCTCGATGCGCAGCTCTTCGGCGTGGAAGTCCACCGTTTCCAGCACATCGATCACCGTGGGCAGCATCTTCTTGGTCAGGGTGAAGGTGGAGTCGTGTTTGGGGTCGCAGCCGATTTGCAGCACCCGCTTGCCCAGGTGCGAGAAGGCGGCCGACAGGTTGCTCGAGGTGGTGCTTTTGCCGATGCCGCCCTTGCCGTAGATGGCGAACACCTTGGCGTTGCCTATCTTCAGGTTGGGGTCGAGTTGCACCTGCAGGCTGCCCTCGCCGTCGGGCGGTGGGCGGGGGCCGCGCCGGATCTCGGCGGGGGCAATGGTGGCGGTGCTCATGCGGGTGCTCCTTCGTAGACGCCTTCAAGGCGGTCTTCCAGCTCTTCACCGGCGCGCCGCAAGGCGTCCAGCGTCTTGTCATCGGGTTGCCAGAAGTTGCGGTCCGAGGCCTCGATCAGGCGGTTGGCCATGCGGACCGAGGCGGTGGGGTTGAGTTTGGCCAGGCGCTCACGCATCACCGGGTCCAGCATGAAGGTCTCGGTGAGCTGCTTGTAGACCCAGGGCTGAACCTGGCCGGTGGTGGCCGACCAGCCCAGCGTGTTGGTCATGTGGACCTCGATCTGGCGCACACCCTCGTAGCCATGTTCCAGCATGCCCTCGTACCACTTGGGGTTGAGCATGCGGGTGCGGGTTTCCAGCGCCACCTGTTCTTTCAGCGAGCGCACCGCGCCGTCGCCCTGGGTCTGGTCGCCGATGTAGACAGGCGGCGTCTGCCCGCCCTTGGCCACCTTGACGGCCTGGGTGATGCCGCCCAGCGTGTCGAAGTAGTTGTCCACCGTGGTCACGCCCAGCTCCACCGAGTCGAGGTTCTGGTAGGTCAGCTGCACGTCGGCCAGCACGCTTTGCAGCAGTGCCGCCTGCGGCGCGGCGCGGCCGCTGCGGCCGTAGGCAAAGCCCTTGCGGCGGCTGTAGGTTTCGGCGATGTCGCCCTCGTCGCCCCAGGTGCTGCTCTCGACCAGGTTGTTGACGTTGGCGCCGTAAGCCCCTTCGGCGTTGCCATACACCCGCAGCGCCGCCACCTCCAGCGTGCAGCCATGTTCCTGCTGGTAGGCCAGTGCGTGTTTGCGCACCCAGTTCAGCGCCAGCGGCTCGTCGGCCGCGGCGGCCAGGTAGGCGGCCTCGGCCAGCAGCTTGATCTGCAACGGCATCAGGTCGCGGAAGATGCCCGACAGCGTGATGACCACATCGACCCGGGCCCGGCCCAGCTCGGCCAGCGGGATCAGCTGGGCGCCGGCGATGCGGCCGTAGCTGTCAAAGCGCGGCAGCGCGCCCATCAGCGCCAGCGCCTGGGCGATGGGCGAGCCCTCGTTCTTCAGGTTGTCGCTGCCCCACAGCACGATGGCCACCGACTCCGGCAGCGGGTGGCCGTCCTGGGCGTAGCGGTCGAGCAGGCGCTGGGCCTGCTGGGCGCCGTCGCGCACCGCAAAGGCGCTGGGGATGCGGAAGGGGTCGAAGCCGTGGATGTTGCGGCCGGTGGGCAGCACCGCCGGCGTGCGCAGGATGTCGCCGCCCGGGGCGGGCCGGATGTAGCGACCGTCGAGCGCCTGCAGCAGTGCCGCGACCTCGGTGTCCTGGGCCAGCTTGGTGTTGGTGTCGGCCAGTTCGGCCAGCAGCGTCTGGTGGGCGGCGTCGCGCGGCAGGCCGCTGAGCTTGAGCGCCTGGTCGGCGCTGTGGCCGGCCACCAGCGCCTCAATGGCCGGGCGCGGCAGCGGTTGGCCATGGGCGGCCTCGGCCATGGCCAGCAGCATGTCGGTGCGCTCGGCGGCGTTGGCGGCTCGGCCAGTCACATGCAGGCCGTGCGGGATCAGCGTGTACTCCAGTGCCAGCACTTCATTGGCCAGTGCCGGCACCCGAACCTCGGCCTGCGCCAGCGTCCACAGCGGCTCGGCCACCGCCAGGTCCAGCCCGGCGGCCTGGGCCTGCAGCAGCACCGCCAGCGCGGGCCGTTCGTCGGACTGAGGGGCCAGGCCACGCCAGCGCTCGATGGAGGCCTTGAGTTCGTGCAGGCCCTTGTACAGGCCGGCCTGGGCGATGGGCGGCGTCAGGTAGCTGATCAGCGTGGCGCCGGAGCGGCGCTTGGCGATCGCGCCCTCGGACGGGTTGTTGGAGGCGTAGAGGTAGATGTTGGGCAGGTCGTTGATCAGCCGGTCGGGCCAGCAGGCGCCGGACAGGCCGCTTTGTTTGCCGGGCATGAACTCCAGCGCGCCGTGGGTGCCGAAATGCAGCACCGCGTCGGCCTGGAAGTCTTCGCGCAGGTAGCGGTAAAAGGCCGAGAAGGCATGGGTGGGGGCCAGGCCTTTTTCGAACAGCAAACGCATCGGGTCGCCTTCGTAGCCCAGGCCGGGCTGCACGCTCACCAGCACGTTGCCGAACTGCCGGCCCAGCACCCAGATGCCCTGGCCGTTGCTGAGCTGGCGCCCGGGCGCCGCGCCCCATTGCGACTCGATCTCCTGCAGCCAGCGTTCGCGCCGCACATGGTCGTCGGTGGCGATGACGGTGTGCACATTGGCGTCGGCGCCATGCTGGGCGGCATTGCCCTGCAGCACCGCGCTGCGCAGCGTGTCGATGCTGTCGGGCAGGTCCACGCTGTAGCCCTGGGCCTTCATCGCCACCAGCGTGTGGAACATCGACTCAAACACCGACAGGTGGGCGGCGCTGCCGATGTTGCCGGCGTTGGGCGGGAAGTTGAAGATCACGATGGCCACCTTGCGGGCGGCCCGGTCACTGCGTTTCAGCGCCACCAGCTTGGTCACGCGGGCGGCCAGCATCTGGGCCCGCTCGGGGCAGCTGTGCATGTCCTGGGCGCGGTCGTTGGCGGTGAAGGTGCAGGCGTGGTGGCAGCCGGTGCAGGTGACGCCGGGCGCGCCCGGCCGGCCACCGAAAACCATGGGGCTGGTGGCGCCGTCGAGCTCGGGGATGGCCACCATGATGGTGCTTTCCACCGGCATCAGGCCCCGGTCGCTGCCACCCCAGGCGTCCAGGGTCTGGAACTCCACCGGGTGGGCCGCGACGTAGGGCACGTCCAGCCGGGCCAGGATGTCTTCGGCCGCCTGGGCGTCGTTGTAGGCCGGGCCGCCAACCAGCGAGAAGCCGGTGAGCGACACCACCGCGTCCACCAGCACCTGCTCACCGTCGATGAAGAACTTCTCGATCGCCGGCCGCGCGTCCAGGCCGGCGGCGAAGGCCGGAATGACCCGCAGGCCACGCGCCTCCAGCGCCGCGATCACGCCGTCGTAATGGCCGGCGTTGGCCGACAGCAGATAGGAGCGCAGCACCAGCACCCCCACCGTGCCCCGGGTGGCCGGGGTGGCGGCCGGCAGCGCGGTGGCCTGGTCCGACAGGCGGCCCGCCATGCGCGGGTGGTAGACGCCCACATCGGGGTAGTCCACCGGCGGCAGCACCTTGACGCGGCCGCGCAGCACGCGGCGCTCGCCGGCCGCGCCGCGGTCGACCACATGGCGCAGCAGGTTGAGCATGTTCTCGTCGGAGCCGCCGAACCAGTACTGCAGCGTGACAAAGTAGGCCCGCACGTCCTGCGCCGTGCCGGGGATGAAACGCAGCAGCTGCGGCAGCCGGCGCAGCATCTTCATTTGCGCTGCGCCGCCAGTGGCCTTTTTGTCCTGGTTGCCGCGCAGCTTTTTCAGCAAGGCCATGGGCCCGCTGGCCGGCTTGTCCATGTCGAAGGCGCCCAGCCGGGTCAGCTTGACCACCTCGGCGGCCGAGGCCAGGCAGATCATCGCGTCGCACTGCGCGCGTCGGG
The DNA here is from genome assembly GCF_058216275.1 of Rhodoferax sp. SPJ4. Lineage (NCBI taxonomy): Bacteria > Pseudomonadati > Pseudomonadota > Betaproteobacteria > Burkholderiales > Comamonadaceae > Rhodoferax > Rhodoferax sp. SPJ4. Next base: position 166,825 of record NZ_JBYZMN010000004.1, on the reverse strand, counting down.
CCTTCAGTGCGTCGATCACCGGCAGGAAATGGTCTTCCATGAACAGCATGCCCACCACCACGATGTCGGCGCGGGCGATGTCGGCGTTGGCGCGGGCGATGGCGGCCTCGTTTCCGGTGTACTCCGACGCCGCGTGCAGCGCGATGGTGATGCCAGGGAACTCGCGCGCCAGCACCGGCCGGGCGCGCGCGGTGGCGCTGGCCAGGTGGGTGTCCATGGTGACGATGACCACATGGATGGGCGCGCGCGGGGCGGCTGCACTGGCCCGGGGGGGCGTGCTGGCGACCAGGCCGACCCGGACGGCCAGGCCCGACAGTCCGGCTTCAACGGCCGAAATGGGCTTTGGCGTCATACAAGGTGTCCACGGTGATGGTGGTCAGGCCACGTTCGCTGGCGAAACGCTCGGTGTTGCGGCGGGCCTTGCCGCGCACGAAGAAGGGGATCTTGTTCAGCTCTTTCTGGGCGTCTAGAGCCCAGGTGGTGGTGTCCACCGCAGTGGCCGCGGCCACCGTGATGGGGGCCGACGCGGCGGGCGCCATGGGCGCGGCAGCGGCGGGTGTGGGGGCTGGCGCGGGGGCGGTCACACCGCCCGAGCGGCCCAGGTGGGAGGGGGCGGCACCTTCGTGGAACTCGAAGTCACCGCGGAACATGGTCACCAGGTGTTCTTCCAGGCCCATCATCAGCGGGTGGACCCAGGTGTCGAACAAGACGTTGGCGCCCTCGAAGCCCATTTGCGGCGAGTAGCGGGCCGGGAAGTCCTGCACATGCACTGGCGCCGAAATCACCGCACAGGGAATGGCCAGCCGCTTGGCGATGTGGCGTTCCATCTGCGTGCCCAGCACCAGCTCGGGCTGCAGCTCGGCCACCTTGGCCTCGACCTCCAGGTAGTCGTCGGTGATCAGTGCCTCGATGCCATAAAGCTTGGCGGCCTCGCGCAGTTCGCGGGCAAACTCGCGCTGGTAGGTGCCCAGGCCGACCACGGTGAAGCCCAGCTCGGTGGCGGCCACCCGGGCCGCGGCCACCGCGTGGGTGGCGTCGCCGAACACGAACACGCGTTTGCCGGTCAGGTAGGTCGAGTCCACCGAGCGGGCGTACCAGGTGGCGCGGGCGGCCGCACCCTGCAGCGCGGTGTCGGCGTCCAGGCCGGCCAGACCGGCCACCTCGCTGATGAAGGCGCGGGTGGCGTGGGCGCCGATGGGGATGGTCTGGGTGCTGGGCTGGCCGAAGTTGCGCTGCAGCCATTGCACGGTTTGCGAGGCGGTTTCGGGGTAGAGGTTGACGTTGAAGTCGGCCTCGCCCAGCCGGGCCAGGTCGTCCGGCGTGGCCCCCAGCGGTGCCACCACGGCCACCGTGACGCCGATCTGCTCGAGCAGCTGCGAGATTTCGCGCACGTCGTCGCGGTGGCGAAAACCCAGCGCGGTGGGGCCCAGGATGTTGCAGCGCGGCCGCTGGCCAGCGGGCCGCGCTGCGCGCACCGTGCCGGGGGCGGGCCGGTGCGGGCTGGCCAGGGTGCGCACCAGTTGGTAAAAGGTTTCCGAAGCGCCCCAGTTTTCCTTGCGCTGGTAGGACGGCAGCTCCAGCGCCACCACCGGCACCGGCAGGCCCAGCGCGAGGGCCAGGCCACCGGGGTCGTCCTGGATCAGCTCGGCGGTGCAGGACGCGCCCACCAGCATGGCTTTGGGCTGGAAGCGGTTGTAGGCGTCGAGGGCGGCGGTCTTGAACAGCTGGGCGGTGTCGCCGCCGAGGTCGCGGGCCTGGAAGGTGGTGTAGGTCACCGGCGGCCGGGTGGGCAGCCGCTCGATCATGGTGAACAGCAGGTCGGCGTAGGTGTCGCCCTGCGGCGCGTGCAGCACGTAGTGCACGTCCTTCATGGCCGTGGCCACCCGCATCGCGCCCACATGGGGCGGTCCTTCGTAGGTCCACAGGGTCAGTTGCATGGGGTTGCCTCAGGCCACCAGCCGGGTTTGCCGCTGCAGCGGCCGGGTGAACAACTCGGCCAGGTCGGCCGCCTGGTCGTAGCCCTGGATGGGGGTGAAGACCAGTTCGATGGCCCACTTGGTGGTCATGCCTTCGGACTCCAGCGGGTTGGCCAGGCCCAGGCCACAGACCACGATGTCGGGCCGCAGTGCGCGGCAGCGGTCAAGCTGTTTGTCGACGTCCTGGCCTTCCGACAGAGCCGTGCCCGGGGGCAGCAGCGCCAGCTCTTCGGCCAGGTGCTGGCGGTGCAGGTAGGGGGTGCCGACCTCGGTCAGGCCCATGCCCAGTTCGCGGGCCAGAAAACGGGCCAGCGGGATCTCCAGCTGCGAGTCGGGGAAAAAGAACACCCGCTTGCCGCTGAGCAACAGCTTGTGGCGGGCCAGCGCTTGCTGGGCCCGGCTCTGTGCGGGCGCCACCACCGCGGCAAAGCGCTCGGCGGGCACCCGCCAGGCGTCGGCGGCGGCTTTCAGCCAGGCGGTTGTGCCTTCCACGCCCAGCGGGAAGGGCGCAGCCAGGCGCTGCGCACCGCGTGCCTCCAGGCCCCGGGCGGTGTCGGCCAGAAAAGGCTGGGCCAGCAGAAAACGGGTGTTCGGGCCGACCGGCGCCAGGTCGCTGGCGTGGCGGGGCGGGAAGAAGCGCACCGGGCCCAGGCCGAGCTGGTCGAACAGCCGCCCAAACTGGTCTTCCACCACGTCGGCCAGCGCGCCCACCACCAGCAGGCTGGGCGCGGCGTCGGGGGCCTCGGCGGGCAGCTCGGGCAGCATGGAGGCGAGGCAGGCGTCTTCGCCCTGGGTGAAGGTGGTTTCGATGCCGCTGCCCGAGTAGTTCAGGATGCGCACCTGCGGCGCGAAGCGGGTGGAGAGGCGGCCGGCGGCGCGCGACAGGTCGAGCTTGATGACCTCGGACGGGCAGGAGCCCACCAGAAACAGCAGCTTGATTTCGGGCCGGCGTTCCAGCAGCCGGGTGACCACGCGGTCGAGTTCGTCGTTGGCGTCGGACAGGCCTGCCAGGTCGCGCTCGTCGATGATGGCGGTGGCAAAACGCGGCTCGGCAAAAATCATCACCCCGGCGGCCGATTGCACCAGGTGGGCGCAGGTGCGCGAGCCCACCACCAGGAAAAACGCGTCCTGGATTTTGCGGTGCAGCCAGATGATGCCGGTCAGGCCGCAGAACACCTCGCGCTGGCCGCGCTGGCGCAGCACCGGCAGTTCGTCGCAGCCGGCGGCGGGCTCGACACGCAGCGGAATCACGGGGCTCATGCGGCCACCTCCGGGCGGGGGTGGTGGGGGGCGGCGCTGCCGGCCTGCTGCAACCGGGCGGCGCGCAGCTTCAGCAAAAACTGGGTGGCGTTGATGGCGTAGGCGGCGTAGGCGCACAAGGCCAGCTGCATCTGCTGGGTGACGTCCAGGCTGTGGGTCCACCAGGCCAGCAGGTAGGCGGTGTGCAGCGCCAGCACCAGCATGCTGAAAACGTCTTCCCAGAAAAAGGCGGCAGCAAACAGGTATTTGCCAAAGACCACCTTCTCCCAGATGCAGCCCGTCACCATGATGGCGTAGAGCAGGCCGGTCTTGACGACAATCGACGCGGTGGCGGCGGCCTCGCCCTGGCCGGTGGCCAGGAATTTCAGCACCAGCACCAGGCTGATCAGAAAGGCCAGGAACTGCACCGGCGCCAGGATGCCTTGCACCAGCGTCCAGCCGCTGGAATCGCGCCGGACCCGCTCTTCCGGGGTGTACAGCGGCGGCCGGGCGGCGGCCTGCCGGGGCGCTGGCAGCGGCATCTCGGGAGCGAATTCCTTGTCCATGGATGCACTCTAGGGACGCGCATGGAAACTGTCAATCTAAGTTGACGTAAATATTTATTGACATATCTAGGGGTTTTCGCCATCCTTCGATGAAGCCTTTGACACTACCGTGGCTGGGGGTTAAAAAGCAGCAACGTTCGCTGCCCGGCCGTGGGCAGCGAATCCCGGAGACAGTCAAACGCGGTCGAACAAAACAGTTTGGTCCCACGTACCTGCCAGGGCTTCGGCCCCGTGCCTTGACGCGCAAACCGACACCACTCTGGAGGAAACGCGCAATGGACGGAGTAGCAGGCGGCGGCGTTCGCCACACACCCACCTCCCGTGACGGCTGGGGCTCGAAAGAGTCCTCCTCCCGTCACACCAACGGGCACGACGATGGCAGGCCGTACCGCGAGGAAGCGGCCGACCGCATGCAGTGGTTGATGCGCACCATCGAGACCGAGATCATTCCTCGGCTGATGCTGGCGCACAAACCGGTGGACGAACACCTCAGCCCCCAGGGCGCACCCTGCGCCATGCCCACCCCACACGACGTGGCGGAGCTGGCCCGCGTGGTGCTGGAGCAGGGGGCCGAGGCCAGTGCGGTCTATGTGGCCGGGGTTCGGGCCAGCGGGGTTGCGCTGGACCACATCTACACCGAGTTGCTGGCGCCGGTGGCGCGCCGCCTCGGTGAGCTGTGGGAGGCCGACCTGTGTGATTTCACCCAGGTCACGGTGGGCCTGTGGCGCTTGCAGCAAGTCATGTACGACCTGAGCCCCATCTTCCAGCGGGGTGCGGCGCGGGGCGTGCCGCCCAAGCGCGCGATGCTGGTGCCGGTGCCCGGCTCGCAGCATTCGCTGGGGGTGTTCATGGTGTCGGAGTTTTTCCGCCGCGCCGGCTGGGACGTGTGGGGCGACCCCAAGGTCAGCCGGCAGGAGCTGCTGCAGGCCGCCAACAAGAGCTGGTTTGACGTGATCGGCTTCTCGGTCAGCACCGAAACCCAATTGCCCGAGCTGGCGTCGGTTATCCTTGCGCTGAGAGAAGTGTCGCGCAACCCGGCCGTGACCATCATGGTGGGCGGGCCGTTGTTGGCCCTGCGACCTGAACTGGTCAAGGGGGTGGGCGCCGATCTCTTGGCCAGCGACGCCTCGGAAGCTGTTTTCCGGGCGGAAAGTCTGGTCGGCCGGCCGGCCAGTCCCTGTTGACCTGTTGATGTGTCTGCCCAAGCCACACCTGACACCGGCAAGACGGCCCTGACGTAAAAGGAGTGGGTGGTTGTGAAGCTATTTGAAGCCCCGAAGCAGTCGCTTGGCGGGCTTGACGCTGAGACAGCAGCTCGCCTGATTGCCGCCGCGGCCGACGTCGCCCTGGTGGTGGACAGCGACGGCGTGATCCAGGACGTGTCCTTCGGCGGCGCGGAACTGCCCATTGACGGCATTGCCCAGTGGGTGGGTCGTCGCTGGGCCGACACCGTCACCATCGAGAGCCGGTCCAAGGTCACGGCCTTGCTGAAGGACGCCGACAACCCCGAAGCCCGTCGCTGGCGGCATGTCAATTACGCCTGCAAGGAAGGCGCCGACATTCCCCTGATGTACTCCGCCGTCCAACTCGGCCCCGACGGTTCCGTGGTGGCGCTGGGGCGCGACCTGCGCGGCATGGCCTCGCTGCAGCAGCGCCTGGTCGACGCCCAGCAGTCCATGGAACACGACTACCTGCGGCTGCGCCACATGGAAGCCCGCTACCGCCTGCTGTTCGACATGGCCTCGGACGGCGTGCTGGTGGTCGACGGCAGCAGCCACAAGGTGGTGGAAGCCAACCCCGCGGCCCTGCGCCTGCTGGGTTTGCCACCGAAGAAATTGATGGGTCAGTCGCTGGTCGAGCAGTTCAGCACGGCCAGTCGCAGCGATGTGGCCAGCCTGCTGGGCACCGTCATCGCCGACGGCCGGGCCGACGAGTTGCCGGTCAGCCTGGGCGGTCGCCCCGACAAGCTGGTGATGTCGGCCTCGGTCTACCGGCAGGACAGCGGCGCGCTGATCCTGGTGCACTTGCGAGCCCCCACGGCCGACCAGCCGGCCGCCGCCGACGGCACCACCGCGATGACCATGCGGGTGCTGGCGCAGGCACCCGACGCCTTCATCGTCACCGACATGGAGGGCCAGATCCTCACCGCCAACCCGGCCTTTCTGGCCATGTGCCAGCTGTCGCGGCTGGACCAGGTGCTGGGCGAGTCGCTCGACCGCTGGCTGGGCCGCTCCGGTGTGGACCTCAGCGTGCTGGTGGCCAACCTGAAGCAACGCGGTGCGGTGCGGCTGTTTTCCACCTCGGTGCGCGGCGTCAACGGCACGGTGATCGACGTGGAGATTTCCGGCATCGCCGTCACCACCGGCGAGCACCCCTGCCTGGGCTTCACCATCCGCGACGTCGGGCCCCGGATGGGATCGGACGCGCGGGTCCGGCGCGAGCTGCCGCGCTCGGCGGCCCAGCTCACCGAACTGGTGGGCCGGGTGCCCCTGAAAGACATCGTCGGCGAGACCACCGACATGATCGAGCAGCTGTGCATCCAGGCTGCGCTGGAGCTGACCCAGGACAACCGGGCCTCGGCCTCGGAGATGCTGGGCCTGTCGCGCCAAAGCCTGTACGTGAAGCTGCGCCGCTTCGGCCTCGGCGACCTGTCGCCCGACGGCGAGAAGTGAGGCCTGCTGCCGCCCGGTGCGGCGGCAGCGGCGGCTTTCCGGTGGGCCGCCACCGGATTAAGTGTAAATCTTAGTTGACAGTCAAAAGCGTCAAATGCAAGATGCTTGCATGGCTCTTCCCGCGCTCTCGGCCGTCACCGAACTGTTCAAACCCATCACCTGGTTTCCGCCGATGTGGGCCTTTGCCTGCGGCGTCGTGGCCTCGGGTGAGGGACTGGGTGCGCGGCCCCTGGTGATTGCCACCGGCGTGCTGCTCGCCGGGCCGCTGGTCTGCGCCACCAGCCAGGCCGTCAACGACTGGTTCGACCGCCATGTCGACGCCATCAACGAGCCGCACCGCCCCATTCCCTCGGGTCGCATCCCCGGCCACTGGGGCCTTTACCTGGCCGTGGCCTGGACGCTGTTGTCGCTGGTGGTGGCCAGCACGCTGGGCCTGTGGGGGTTTCTGGCCGGCGCGCTGGGCCTGTTGCTGGCCTGGGCCTACAGCGCACCGCCGCTGCGGCTCAAGCGCAACGGCTGGTGGGGCAATGCGGCCTGCGGCCTGTCTTACGAGGGCCTGGCCTGGGTCACCGGCGCGGCGGTGATGGCCGGCAGCACCCTGCCGGGCAGCCGCTCGCTGGCGCTGGCGCTGCTCTACAGCCTCAGCGCCCACGGCATCATGACGCTGAACGATTTCAAGGCCATCGAGGGCGACCGCCAGATGGGCATCGGCTCGCTGCCGGTGCGCCTGGGCGTGCAGAACGCCGCCCGCGTGGCCTGCTGGGTCATGGCCGTGCCGCAGGCGGTGGTGATCGCCCTGCTGTTCGCCTGGGGCGCGCCCTGGCATGCGATGGCGGTGGTGGCGCTGCTGGCTGGCCAGGGCCTGCTGATGCGGTATTTTCTGCAGGCCCCGGTGGCCCGCGCGCTGTTTTACAGCGGCTTCGGTGTGCCGCTGTTCGTCATCGGCATGATGGTCAGCGCCTTCGCGCTGCGGGCGGTGGGGGGTAGCGCACCATGACCGCGCCGGTGCCCACCATCGGCTGGGGTGGCATTGTCCGGCTGGGGCTGGTGCAGGCCTGCCTGGGCGCGGTGGTGGTGCTCGCCACCTCCACGCTGAACCGCGTCATGGTGGTCGAATGGGCGCTGCCGGCGCTGCTGCCCGGGGTGCTGGTGGCGGTGCATTACCTGGTGCAGGTGCTGCGGCCGCGGATGGGGTTTGGTTCCGACCTGGGGGCCCGCCGCACGCCGTGGATCGTCGGCGGCATGGCGGTGCTGTCCACCGGTGGCCTGGTGGCCGCGCTGGCCACGGCCATGATGGGCCGCCAGCCGGTGGCCGGCATGGCGCTGGCGCTGTTGGGTTTTGTGCTGATCGGTGTGGGCGTCAGCGCCAGCGGTACCTCGCTGCTGGTGCTGCTGGCCAAGCGGGTGGCCGACGCGCGCCGCGCCGCCGCTGCCACCACGGTGTGGGTGATGATGATTGCCGGCTTCGCCCTCACCGCCGGTGTCGCCGGCCACCTGCTCGACCCGTTTTCGCCCACCCGCCTGGTGGCGGTGGCGGCCGGTGTGTCGGCCCTGGCGATGGTGGTGACGCTGCTGGCCTTGCACGGGGTGGAGGGCCACCCTGCACCGGCCGCTGAGGTGCTGCCCGACCCCGGCCCGCGCCCGGCCTTCCGCGACGCGCTGCGCCAGGTCTGGGCCGAACCGCTGGCCCGGCAGTTCACCGTTTTTGTGTTCATCTCCATGCTGGCCTACAGCTCGCAGGACCTGATCCTCGAGCCCTTTGCCGGCGAGGTGTTTGGCTACACGCCGGGTGAGTCCACCCGGTTGTCGGGCCTGCAGCATGGCGGCGTGCTGGCCGGCATGCTGCTGATGGCCGCCGCCGGCAGCCTGTTCGCCGGCCGCCGCTGGGGCTCGCTGCGTCACTGGGCGGTGTACGGCTGCCTGGCCTCGGCATTGGCCCTGCTGGGCCTGGCCACGGCCGGCCTGATCGGGCCGCAGTGGCCGTTCAAAACCACGGTGTTTGTGCTGGGGCTGTCCAACGGCGCGTTTTCCATCGCCGCCATCGGCTCGATGATGCGGCTGGCCGGCGAAGGCCGGGCCTCCCGCGAAGGGGTACGCATGGGCCTGTGGGGGGCGGCGCAGGCGGTGGCCTTTGGCCTGGGCGGCCTGATCGGTACCGGCGCCAGCGACCTGGCCCGCTGGGCCCTGGGGTCGCCCTCGGCGGCCTACTCTGCGGTGTTTGTGTTCGAGGCGGCGCTGTTCGCGGTGGCCGCCCTGCTGGCCATGCGCCTGGGCCAGGTGGCCAGTGCCCGCGCCGAGCCGGTGGTTTCCCCTTCTGTCCCTGTTGCTGCGCTGCAGCCGAGGTCTTCGCCATGAACAGCACCGAAACCTTTGACGTGGTGGTGGTCGGTGGCGGGCCCGCCGGCGCCACCGCCGCCCATGACCTGGCGCGCCGCGGCCGCCGCGTGCTGCTGCTCGACCGGGCCGGCCGCATCAAGCCCTGCGGCGGCGCGATCCCGCCCAAGCTGATCGAGGAGTTCGAGATTCCCGACCAACTGCTGGTGGCCAAGGCCCGGGCCGCGCGCATGGTGGCGCCGTCCGACACCTGTGTGGACATGCCGATCGAAGGCGGTTTTGTCGGCATGGTCGACCGTGACCAGTTTGACGAGTGGCTGCGGGTGCGGGCGGCCGAGGCCGGGGCGGTGCGCCGCATCGGCAGCTTCGAGCGCCTGAGCCGCGACGCCGACGGCGTGTGTGTGCTGCACTACCAGGCCCGTGACCGCGCCGGCTCGGGCGAGGCGGTGGCGGCCCAGGTGCGGGCCCGCATGGTGGTGGGGGCCGACGGCGCCAAGTCCGGTGTGGGCCGGCAGGCCCGGGTGCCGGGCGCCGAGCGCAACGACTACTGCTTTGCGTACCACGAGATCATCCGCCGGCCGCAACACCCCCCGGCGGGCTACGACGGTGCGCGCTGCGACGTGTATTACCAGGGCAAGCTGTCGCCCGATTTCTACGGCTGGGTGTTCCCGCACGGCGACACGCTGAGCGTGGGCACCGGCAGCGCCGACAAGGGCTTTTCGCTGCGCGGTGCGGTGGGCCAGCTGCGCCGCCAGGCCGGCCTGGAAGGCGGCGAGGTGCTGCGCCGCGAGGGCGCACCGCTGCCCATGCGGCCGCTCAAGCGCTGGGACAACGGCCGCGACGTGGTGCTGGCCGGCGACGCCGCCGGTGTGGTGGCGCCGGCCTCGGGCGAGGGCATTTACTACGCGATGTGTGGGGGTCGGCTGGCCGCCGATGCGGTGGAGGCCGCACTGGTGAGTGGCAATCCGCAGGCACTGCGCCAGGCCCGTGCGCGTTTCATGAAATTGCACGGCACGGTGTTCCGGGTGCTGGGCATCATGCAGTGGTTCTGGTACTCGAGCGAGAAACGGCGCGAGCGCTTTGTCAGCATCTGCCGCGACAAGGACGTGCAGCAGCTGACCTTCGAATCCTACATGCACAAGAAGCTGGTGCGCAAAAAGCCGCTGGCCCATGTGCGCATCTTTTTCAAGGACCTGGCCCATCTGCTGGGCCTGGCCCATGTGTGAAGGCCGGTCATGAGCAGCGCCAAGCCAGTGGTGGTGGCCGCCGCTGCGGCGCTGGGCGTGGCCTTGCTGGGCGGCCTGATGACCGACATTGGCCCCTGGTATTTCGCGCTGCGGCAACCGGCCTGGAAGCCGCCGGACTGGCTGTTCGGCCCGGTCTGGACGCTGATTTTTGCGCTGGCCGCCGCGGCCGGCGTGAGTGCCTGGCGGCGGGCCCCCCGCCAGGCCGACCGCGAGTGGCTGCTGGCCTTGTTTGCATTGAACGGCTTTCTCAACGTGCTGTGGAGCCTGTTGTACTTCCGGCTGCGCCGGCCCGACTGGGCGCTGTGGGAGGTGGGTTTTCTGTGGCTGTCCATCCTGCTGCTGATGGTGGTGCTGTCGCGCTACGCCCGGCGGGCGACTTGGCTGCTGCTGCCCTATTTGCTGTGGGTCAGCGTGGCCGCCGCCTTGAACGCGGCCACGGTGCAGCTCAACGGGCCCTTCGGAGGCGCGCCATGACGCGCGGCGGGGGCGCCCATGCTTGAGCTGCGTGGCCTGGGCTGTGTGCGGGGCGGCCGGCCGCTGTTCAGCGGCGTCTCGGCCTGCGCCCGGTCGGGTGAGCTGCTGCGCATCCGCGGCGGCAACGGCGCGGGCAAAACCAGTTTGCTGCGCATGGTCTGTGGCCTGGCCCTGCCGGCCCAGGGCCAGGTGCTGTGGGGCGGTGAGCCGGTGCCGGGCTTGCGCGAGGCCTTGGGCCGCCAGCTGGTCTACATCGGCCATGCGGCGGCGCTGAAAGACGAGTTGTCGGCGCTGGAAAACCTGCACAGCGCGGCCCGCCTGGCCGGCCAACCCTGCAGCGACGCCCAGGCCTGGCGGGCGCTGGCCGACAGCGGCCTGCGGGGCCGCGAGCGCCTGCCGGTGCGGCTGCTGTCGCAAGGCCAGCGGCGCCGTGCCGCGCTGGCCCGGTTGGCCCTGCCGGCCCCGGCCGCGCTGTGGGTGCTGGACGAGCCCTTCAACGCCCTCGATGCCACGGCCAGCACCTGGCTGGCGGCCTGCATCAGCGGCCAGCTGCGGCGCGGTGGGGTGGTGGTGTTGACCAGCCACCAGGACACGCCGCTGGACGGCGGCGCCCACGAAGTGGCGGTGGCGCTGTGAGCACCGCTGTGGCCGCCGCGGCCCCGGCCCCGCTGGCCGGCGGGAGCCTGTGGACCGGCGTGAAGGAAATCTGCCTGCGTGACCTGCGCATCGCCTGGCGGCGCCGGTGGGACACCCTGGCCGCGCTGTTCTTTTTTGTGGTGGTGGCCAGCCTGTTCCCGCTGGGCGTGGGCCCCGAGCCGGCGCTGCTGCGCAGCCTGGCGCCCGGCGTGTTGTGGGTGGCGGCGCTGCTGGCCTCCATGCTGTCGCTGGGCCGTTTGTTCACCGACGATTTCCACGACGGCACGCTGGAGCAGCTGCTGTTGTCGGCCACGCCCTTGCCGCTGCTGGTGCTGGGCAAGGTGCTGGCGCACTGGCTGGGTTCCGGCCTGCTGCTGGTGCTGGTGGCGCCGCTGCTGGCGCTGCAGTTCGATCTGCCGGCCGAGGCCAGCGCGGTGCTGGTGGCCTCGCTGCTGCTGGGCACGCCGCTGCTGAGCCTGGTGGGTGCCATGGGCGCCGCGCTCACCGTGGGGGTGCGCGGCGGCAGCGTGCTGTTGTCGCTGCTGGTGCTGCCGCTGGTGGTGCCGGTGCTGGTGTTCGGCGCCGGTGCGGTCGAGGCGGCGCGCAGCGGCCTGGGCGTGGCGGCGCATTTTTCGCTGCTGGCGGCGATGGGGCTGGTGGCGCTGTTTCTGGCCCCGCTGGTCACCGCCGCGGCGCTGCGCATCGCACTGGACTGAGCCGCCGAGGTCGTCATGCAAGCCAAAACATTCCACTGGTTCCACTACGCCGCGCCCCAGCGCTTCCATGCCCTCACCGGCCCCTGGGTGGGCTGGTGTTTTGCGGCCGCGACGGTGCTGGCCATGGCCGGCCTGTGGGTGGGGCTGCTGGTGGCGCCCACCGACGCCCAGCAGGGCGAGGCCTACCGCATCATCTTTGTCCATGTGCCCGCCGCCTGGATGTCCATGGTGATTTACGTGGCCATGGCCTTCTGGGCCGGGGTGGGCCTGGTGTTCAACGCCAGGCTGGCGTCGATGATGGCGCTGGCCCTGGCGCCCACCGGCGCGCTGATGACTTTCCTGGCGCTGTGGACCGGCGCGCTGTGGGGCAAACCCACCTGGGGCGCCTGGTGGGTCTGGGACGCGCGGCTGACCTCCGAGCTGCTGCTGCTGTTTCTGTACCTGGGCTATTTGTCGCTGCACGCGGCGATCGAAGACAGCCGGCGCGCCGACCGCGCCGCCGGCCTGCTGGCGCTGGTGGGGGTGGTCAACGTGCCTGTCATCTATTTCTCGGTGCAGTGGTGGAACACCTTGCACCAGGGCGCGTCGGTCAGCATCAGCCGCGCGCCCAGCATGGCCACCCCCATGCTGCTGGGCATGCTGCTGATGGCGCTGGCCTTCTGGCTCTATGCCATCGCGGTGGCCTTGTCGCGGGTGCGTACGCTGGTGCTGGAGCGCGAACAACACACGGCCTGGGCGCGCCGGGCGGTGCAGGCCGAATGGGGGACCCCATGAACTGGCACAGCCTCTCCGATTTCCTGGCCATGGGCGGCCAGGGCCTCTACGTCTGGGGCTCGTTCGCCATGGTGGCCGCGGTGCTGGCGGCCGAGTTGCTACTGCTGAAGGCGCGGCGGCTGGCGCTGGCGCGCGCGCTGCAGCAAGATGCCGACTTCGGCGCGGCCGACCCGCACGGGGAGGGCGCATGAAACCCCGCAACAAACGCCTGGTGGTGGTGCTGCTGGGCCTGACCACGCTGGCCACCGCGTCGGCGCTGGTGCTCAACGCCTTCCAGAGCAACCTGGTGTTTTTTTTCAGCCCCTCGCAGGTGCAGGCCCAGGAGGCGCCCCGTGAGCGCAGCTTTCGCATCGGTGGCCTGGTGCAAGACGGCAGCCTGCAGCGCGCCCCCGGCGGGCTGACGGTGCGCTTTGTCGTGACCGACCTGGCCCACACCGTGCCGGTCAGCTACACCGGCCTGTTGCCCGATTTGTTCAAGGAAGGCAAGGGTGTGGTGGCCCAGGGCCGGCTCGGGCCCGACGGCGTGTTCCGCGCCGACCAGGTGCTGGCCAAACACGACGAGAACTACATGCCGCCCGAGGCCGCCGAGGCCTTGAAGCGGGCCCAGGCCGGTGTGCAGAGCGGCCAGCCGGCCACGCTGTCCAGTCTGTCGGGCGCGGCCACGGGCGTGCGGCCATGATCCCTGAGCTGGGCCATCTGGCGTTGATCCTGGCCTTGCTGGTGGCCACAACCCAGGCGCTGCTGCCGCTGTGGGGCGCAGCCCGCCACAACGCGGCCTGGATGGCGGTGGCCCGGCCGGCCGCGTTCGCGCAGTTCGTGCTGGTGGCGCTGGCCTTTGCCGCGCTGACCCAGGCCTTTGTGGCCCATGATTTCTCGGTGCGCTACGTGGCCCAGCACTCCAACTCGGCCTTGCCGCTGGCCTACCGCATCAGCGCGGTGTGGGGCGGGCACGAGGGCTCCATTTTGTTGTGGAGCCTGATGCTGGCTGGCTGGACGCTGGCGGTGGCGCTGCGCTCCCAGCAGCTGCCGCAGGCCATGGTGGCCCGAATCCTGGGCGTGATGGGCCTGGTGAGCTGCGGTTTTTTGCTGTTCACGCTGTTCACCTCCAACCCCTTTGTGCGCCTGGTGCCGGCCGCGGCCGACGGCCAGGACCTGAACCCGCTGCTGCAAGACCCCGGCATGGTCTTCCACCCGCCGCTGCTCTACATGGGCTACGTCGGTTTCTCGGTGGCCTTTGCCTTCGCGGTGGCGGCGCTGTTGTCGGGCCGGCTCGACAGCACCTGGGCCCGCTGGTCGCGGCCCTGGACCACCGTGGCCTGGAGCTTTCTCACCTTGGGCATCGCGCTGGGCAGCGCCTGGGCTTATTACGAACTGGGCTGGGGTGGCTGGTGGTTCTGGGACCCGGTGGAAAACGCCTCCTTCTTGCCCTGGCTGGTGGGCACGGCGCTGATCCATTCGCTGGCCGTCACCGAGAAACGCGCCAGCTTCAAGATGTGGACCGCGCTGCTGGCCATCCTGGCGTTTTCGCTGTCGCTGCTGGGCACCTTCCTCGTGCGCTCGGGCGTGCTGAGTTCGGTCCATGCCTTCGCCACCGACCCGGCGCGCGGCATCTTCATCCTGGCCTTTCTGGCCCTGGTGGTGGGCGGCTCGCTGGCGCTGTTCGCCTGGCGTGCGCCCAAGGTGGGCCTGGGCCATGGTTTTGGTGCGGTGTCGCGCGAATCCATGCTGCTGGCCAACAACCTGCTGCTGCTGGTGGCCGCCGCCGCGGTGCTGCTGGGCACGCTCTACCCGCTGGCCATCGACGCGCTGGGCCTGGGCAAGCTGTCGGTGGGGCCGGCCTATTTCGAAACCGTGTTTGTGCCCTTGATTTCACCGGCCTTGTTCCTGATGGGCGTGGGCCCCATCGCCCGCTGGCAACAGGCCTCGCTGCCCGAGCTGGGCCGGCGGCTGCGCTGGGCGCTGGCGGTCAGCCTGGCCAGCGCCTGCATCGCGCCGCTGGTGCTGGGCCAGTGGACGGTGATGCTGGGTTTTGGCCTGCTGCTGGCGGTGTGGATTGCCGCCACCGCGGGGGTCAGTCTGCACGGCAAACTGCAAGGCCACCGGCCGCGCGACTGGCCAGGCCGGCTGGCGCTGCAGTCGGGCAGCTATTACGGCATGCTGCTGGCCCACCTGGGGGTGGCGGTGTTTGTGGCCGGTGTCAGCCTGGTGCGCGGCCTGGAGGCCGAACACGACGTGCGCATGGCGCTGGGCGACACCACCACGCTGGCCGGTTACACCGTGCGGCTGGACCGCGTGCGCGAGGTTCAGGGGCCCAACTACACCGGCGCCCGCGCCACGCTGGCGGTGCTGCGTGACGGCGAGTTGCTGACGGTGCTGGAGCCGGAGAAGCGGCTGTACACCGTGAGCCGCATGCCCATGACCGAGGTGGCGATCGACCGCGGCTTCACCCGCGACCTCTATGTGTCGCTGGGCACGCCGGTGGGTGCCGACGCCTGGAGCGTGCGGGTCCACCACAAGCCCTTCATCAACTGGATCTGGGGCGGCTGTTTGCTGATGGGCCTGGGCGGCTTTCTGGCCGTGGGGGACAAACGCTACCGGCTGCGCCAGCAGCGAAAGATGGCGCCAGCGTCTGAACCGGTGGGCCACGCGCAGGCGCTGCAGCCCAGCGCCGCCCGGGTGGGGGGCTGAGCATGCGCCGCCACCTGTGGCCGCTGGCCTTGTTTGTGGTGCTGCTGGGTTTTCTGGCCGCCGGCCTGCGGCTGGACCCGAAGGCGCTGCCGTCGCCCCTGGTCAACCAGCCGGCGCCGGCCTTTTCGCTGCCCCAGGTGCACCACCCGGAGCAGCGCCTGGGCCTGGCCGATTTGCGCGGCCAGGTCTGGCTGCTCAACGTCTGGGCGTCCTGGTGTGTGGCCTGCCGGGCCGAGCACCCGCTGCTGGTGGACCTGGCGCGCAGCGCCGAGGTGCCACTCTATGGCCTCAACTACAAAGACCAGCGCGACGACGCGGTGCGTTGGCTGGCCCGCTTTGGCAACCCCTACCAGGCCTCGTTGTCCGACACCCAGGGCCTGGTGGGCATCGACTACGGTGTGTACGGCGTGCCCGAAACCTTTGTCATCGACCAGCAGGGCGTGATCCGCCACAAGCAGACCGGCCCGCTGACGCCCGAGGTGCTGGCCCAGACCATTCTGCCCCTGGTGCGGAGGCTGCGTGGTTAGGTGCTTGGCCATCGCCGTGGTGGCTGGGTTGCTGGCCATGCCGGCCCTCGCGCGCGAGGCGCAGCCGCTGGCCGAAGACCCGGTGCTGGAGGCCCGGGTGATGGCGATCGCGCAAGACCTGCGCTGCCTGGTGTGCCAGAACGAGACCATCGCCGCCTCGCAATCGGCGCTGGCCAGCGACCTGCGCCAGCAGGTGCGCAGCCAGCTGCAGCGTGGTGACTCCGAGGCGCAAATCCTCGACCACATGGTGGCCCGCTACGGCGACTTCGTGTTGTACCGCCCGCCGGTCAAGGCCCGGACCTGGCTGCTGTGGCTGGGGCCGTTTGCCCTGCTGCTGCTGGCCGGCGCCGCGCTGGCGCGCACCCTGAGGCGCCGCCCGGCGGAGGACGCCGCCGCACCGCTGAGCGCCGCCGACCGCCAGCGCGCCCACCGGCTGCTGGCCGGGGAGACGCCGCCATGACCGCCTTTGTGCTGGCCGCGCTGGCGCTGGTGGTGCTGGGCACCGCGCCGCTGCTGTGGCCGCTGCTGCGCCGCCCCGTCCAGACCCAGGGTGTCAGCGCCTCGGCGGCCAACCTGGCCGTGCTGCGCCAGCAGCTGGCCGAGCTGCAGCGCGAGCGCGCCACGCTGGGCGAGGCGCGGTTCGCCCTGGCCGAGCAGGGCTTGCAGCGCCGGGTGCTGGCCGAGGCTGGCCAGGTGGAGGCCGACCAACCGGCCCGGCCCGACCGCCGCACCGCGTGGCTGTTGGCGCTGCTGGTGCCGGCGCTGGCCGGGGCCTTGTACAGCCAGCTGGGCAGCGACGCCGCCCGCGCCAGCTGGGCCCCGGCGCCCGCCGCCAGCGAGGCCGCGATGGACGATGTCCAGGCCATGGTGGACCGGCTGGCCGAGCGCCTGGCCAGCGCGCCCCAAGACCGGGATGGCTGGGTCATGCTGGCCCGCTCGCAGGCGGCGCTGCAGCGTTTCCCCGAGGCCGCCCAGGCCTACCGCCGCGCGGCCGATCTGTCACCCGACGACGCCCAGCTGCTGGCCGACTTTGCCGATGTGCTGGCGGTGGCCCAGGGCAACAGCGCCGAGGGCGAGCCCGAGTTGCTGGTGGCCCGTGCCCTGCAGCTCGACCCGGCCAACCTCAAGGCCCTGGCGCTGGCCGGCAGCGCCGCCTACGCCCGTGACGATGTGGCCACGGCCCGCCGCCACTGGCAGCGCGCGCTGGCCCAGGCCGAGCCCGGCAGCCCGTTTGCGCTGGCGGTGGGCGACAGCCTGGCCCGCCTGCCCGCCGGCGTGGGCCCCGGCCCCGAACCCCGGGCCACCGCCCGGCCTGACAGCGCCAGGGTGGCCGGCCAGGTCAGCGGCCGCGTGAGCCTGGGGCCGGGCCTGGCGGGGCGTGTCGCGCCCAACGACACGGTCTTCATCCTGGCCCGGGCGGTGGACGGGTCGGGCGGTGCGCCGCGCATGCCGGTGGCCATCCTGCGCCGCACCGCGCGCGAGCTGCCCATCACCTTCACGCTGGACGACAGCCTGGCCATGTCACCGGCGTTCAAGCTGTCGTCCTTGAACCAGGTCGAGGTGGTGGTGCGGGTGTCCAAGACCGGCGATGCCACGCCGCGCTCGGACGACCTGCGGGTGGTGTCCGGGCCGGTGGCGGTGGGCGGCCGGCCGCTGACGCTGGTGATCCGCGACGGCGCGCCGTGACGCTGTCTGCCGCCGGCCCGTCCTCCGCGCCCACCGCGTACCCCGGGGCTGCCGCAGAATCAGCCCCCATGGCGTCCCCGTCCCCCGACCCCTTGTCCCTCGACCCTCTGGCCCGTGTGCCGGCCGACTGGCCGCACCGCGCGCTGAGCCGCTCGGTGGCCGTGGGCGGCCTGGACTGGCATGTGCAATGGGGCGGCCAGGGTCCGCTGCTGGTGCTGCTGCACGGCACCGGCTCGTCGGCCCATTCCTGGGCCGATGTGGTGCCGGCGCTGTGGCCGCTGGCCACCGTGCTGGCGGTGGACCTGCCCGGCCATGGCTTCACCACCGGCGCCAGCCCCGCCCAGCTAGCCTTGCCGCAGATGGCCCGCGAACTCGATGCCTTGCTGCACCAGCTGCAGCTGGGCGCGCCGGCGATGGTGGTGGGCCATTCGGCCGGTGTGGCGCTGGCGCTGCGCTGGGCCCTGAACAGCCCGCGGCCGCCGCAGGCCATCGCCGGCTTCAACCCCTCGCTGGTGCCGCCGCCGGCGCTTTACACCCGGCTGCTGGCGCCGGTGGTGTCGCCGCTGGCCACCGCGCCGTGGATGGCGGCCGGTCTGGCGCGGCTGGCGGCACGCGGCCACCTGGTGAACAGCATGCTCAGCTCCACCGGCTCCTCTGTGCCCGAGGCCCAGCGCCAGCGTTACGCCAGGCTGTTCAGCCAGCCCGCCCATGTGCAGGGCGCGATGGGTTTCATGGCCGCCACCGACCTGCCCGCCATCAACGCCGCCGGCCCGACGCTCCGCCTGCCGCTGACCCTGGTGGTGGGTGCACAAGACGCCTGGGTGCCCGAGCACCGGCTGCGGCCGGTGCTGGCGGCCTCGTTCCCGCAGGCCCGCGTGGAGCGCTGGCAAGGCGGCCATGTGTTGCACGAGGAGCAGCCCGAGCGGGCCGCCGCGCTGCTGGCCCGGCTGTGGGCCGAGGCCCTGGCCCGCGGCTGAGCGGCTAGGTGCGCGCCGCGGCCGCTGCGGTGGTGGCCTTGACCACCTGCGACAGCGCGGCCGGGCTGGCCTGCGGCAAGGGCAGGTAGACCGCCCCCATCTCGGCGGCCAGGGCGCGGGCCTGGGCCTGGGGCCGGGGCGAGGTGTCGACCAGCATCACCGTGAAGCGGGCCAGCCGCATCTGCCGGGCGGCGGCCAGCGCGTCGTCGAGTGCGCTGGCACGGCCGGGCAGACCCTGGCGGTTGATGTTGGCCACACCGTCGGTGAGCAGCACCACCACCGGCGTTTCGCCTTTCTTGGCCACCGCCTCGGCCAGCGCCACGCTGGCGTCGATGGCGCAGGCCAGCGGCGTGCCACCGCCGCCGGGCAGGCCGGCCAGGCTGCGTTTGGCCCGCACCAGCGAGCGGGTGGGCGGCAGCAGCAGTTCGCTGCCCTTGCCGCGGAAAGCGATCACCGCCACCCGGTCGCGCCGCACATAGCAGTCGGCCAGCAACAGCTCCACCGCGCCCTTGGTTTCGGCCAGCCGGGCCAGCGCGGCCGAGCCCGAGGCGTCCACCGCGAAGATGGTGATGGTGCCCATGCGCTGGCTCAGGCGGTGGATGTGGAAGTCTTCCGGCCGCACCAGCACCCGCCGGCCGCTGGCGGCGGGCGCGCTGGCCTGGCGCAGCCGCTGCCAGGGCGCGGCCGCGCGCAGGGTCTCGATCACGTTGAGCCGGGCGCCACCCACCGGTTCGCCGCGGCGCACACCAGCCGGCCGGCCACGCAGGCCGCCCTAGCGCAGCGCACCGGCCTTGCCGGCCGAGGCCGCCGCGCCGCGCGGCGTTTGCGCCAGCGCCAGCTGGGCCAGCAGCCCGGCGGGGATGGCGGCCTGGGCGGCGGCCAGCACCACGTCGTCGAGCGGCCGGTCGGGCAAAGGCGGGTTGGTGGAGGCCTCGGGTGGCTCTGGCGGCGCGTCGTTGTTGGTATCGGACGGCGGTGGTTGGGGTGGGGGCTCGCTGGCCTGGGCCGGCTCGGCTGGGGCGGCTTCGGGTGGCGGCTCGGTGGTGGGCAGCCGCTGGGCCCGCGGGGCCAGCACCAGCCGGGCGGCCAGCGCGGCGTCGGCGTCGGCCACCTGCGCGCGGCCGTCGAGCGCGGCGGCCAGCCGGGCCACCTGCACCGCCTGCAGCGAGGCCCGCAGCGAGGCAATGCCCAGCGCCAGCGCGGTGTGGCACAGGGCCTGCCAGACGCGGTCGGGCACGCTCACCTGGGGCCAGCGCGCGCGGGCCTGGGCCAGCGCGGCTTGCAGGTCGGCGGGGGGCGGGTCCAGATCGGCCAGCCCGGCGTCGTGCACGCTGAGCGCGTTCAGGTCGATCTGAAAGGCCAGCCGGTCGCACAGCGCGGCGGGGGCCTGTTCGTCGTCGGCCACGCCTTCGTCGAGCGCCACCACGCCCAGCCGGGCCGGGTGGCGGGTGGACACGCCTTCGCGCTCCACCGCCACCTGGCCGTTGTCGAGCACCGCCACCAGCCGGGCCACCGTGGTCGGCGGCAGCCGCTCGGCCATGGCCAGCAGCAGCACCCCGCCGTCGGCCTCGGCCAGCAGGCCACGGGCCTCCACCGGCCGGCCGGCCTGCAGCGTGGCCGGCAGGTCCAGGCCGCCCAGCAGCCGTTCGTCCTTGATGTGCAGCGGCACGCGGCGCCAGGGCTGGTCGGGCGCCAGCCGGCTGCGCAGCAGTGCCAGCCAGCGCTCACGCACCGGGCCGGCGGCGGCCCGCAGCGCGACGCCGCCGCACTGGGCCGGTGCCACCGCGAACAGCGTGGCGGCCAGCACCGCGTCGGCCCAGGGGGTGGCGAGGTCGGCCGGCAGCAGGCCCAGCGGCGCGTCGTCTTCCGCGTCAGACGCGACGGGGGGGGCGGCGGGGCTGGGGGGCATCAACCGGGCCGGTGCAGCGGCTCAGGCGGGGAACAGCGTGGCCATGGCGCGCTCGACCCGCACGGTGGAGCCGGCGTCGTCCAGCGGGTTGCGGCGCAGCCGGTGGCGCAGCGCCGACGGCGCGACGCGCTGCAGGTGGCGGTCGGCCACGGTGGCGTCACCCTCCAGCGCGGCCAGCGCACGGGCGGCGCGCATCAGCGTCAGTTCGCCGCGCAGGCCGTCGGTGCCCAGCGCCATGCACAGCTGGGCGGCGCGCTCCAGCGCGGCGTCGGGCACCACCACCTGGGGCAGCAGCTTGCGGCCGGCGAGGATTTTGCGGCGCACCTTGTCGTCGTCTTTTTTCCAGCGCTCGACAAAGGCGGCCGGCTCGCGGTCGAAGGCGTCGCGGCGTTTCACCACCTCGATGCGTTCGGGCAGGGCGGTGGGGGTACGCACCTCCAGCGACAGGCCGAAGCGGTCCAGCAGCTGCGGCCGCAGCTCGCCTTCTTCGGGGTTGCCGCTGCCCACCAGCACGAAGCGGGCCGGGTGGCGCACGCTCAGGCCTTCGCGCTCGACCACGTTCTCGCCCGAGGCGGCGACGTCGATCAGCAGGTCCACCAGATGGTCGTCGAGCAGGTTGACCTCGTCGATGTACAGAAAGCCGCGGTGGGCCCGCGCCAGCAGGCCGGGCTCGAAGGCCTTGACGCCCTGGGCCAGCGCGCGCTCCAGGTCCAGCGCACCAACCACCCGGTCTTCGGTGGCGCCCAGCGGCAGGTCGACCACCGGCACCGGGATCAGATGGGTCTTGGGCGGTTTGCCGTTTTTCAGGCTGGCGCATTGCTCGCAGCCGCCGGGCGCGGCGGCCGGGTCGCAGCCGTAGCGGCAGCCCAGCACCGCCGCCATCTTGGGCAGCAGCGCGGCAATCGCCCGCACCGCGGTGGACTTGCCGGTGCCGCGGTCGCCGAATACCAGCACGCCGCCGATGCCGGGGTCGACCGCCGCCATCAGGATGGCCTGCTTCATCTCGTCCTGGCCGACGATCGCGGAAAAGGGGAATGCCACTGCCATGGTCTGAACGCCTCGCTCGGGTGGGTGCGTGTCAATTCTTGTTGACACTTTATACCCCATCATCAGGGCTGGGGACGCCCTGCGCCACCCGTGTTTTCGCCAAGGCGCAGCCTACTTTTTCCAGCGCCGCGCGATGTCGGTGGCGTGGGCCAGGCCAGCAGCGCTCAGCCAGGCCAGCACCGCCCAGGCCGGCGCGCCGGCCAAGGCAGAGCGCAGCGCCAGCATCAAACACAGGCCAGACAGCAGGTTGCAGGCGTAATGGCGCGGCGCCACACCCCGCCCGGTGGCGCGCCAGAAAGCCCACAACGCCAGGGCCTCGGCCACCGTCAGCACGATGACGCCGTCCACCAGCATGGTCAGCGACAGCCACTCAGGCATGGCGCCCTCCGTGCGGTGGGCGTGGGTGGGGTTCAAAACACCGCATGGTCGCCACGTTCGTGCCGGGTGTGGCCTTGCAGCAGGGCCTGGTAATGGGCCCACAGCGTGTCGCTGCCGGTGGACGGGGTGGCGTCGGCGTCGTAGCGGCCGGTGGCCGGGTTCAGCACCAGCATGGACTCGGTGGCGTAGTAGCGGCCAATGCGGGCCAACTCGGCCTTGGCGGCCAGCGCTGGCAGCAGCCGCCCGGCCGTGCCCAGCACACCCACGATGCCGTCGAGCAGACTCAGCGGCACCTGCTTGAAACGCGGCGGCCGGCCCAGCAGCGCAAACAGCTGCTCGCCCTGCTGCCGCGGCGTGATGGCCGGCCCGGGCCCGCCGATGGGCAGCACCCGGTTGTGGCGCGTGACATCGTCCAGACAGCCGGCCAGGTAGTCGCCGAGGTCGGCGTCGCTGATGGGTTTGCAGGCGGTGAGGCGGCCGTCGCCAAACACCAGAAAAGGCTTGCCGCGTTTGACCCGCTCGACCTGCCCCGACAGCGACTTGAAGAAGGCGGTGGGCCGCACGATGGAATAGGTCAGGCCAGAGTCCACCAGCGTTTGCTCAAACGCCAGCTTGGCCTGCTGGAAAGCGAGCAAGGGCTTTTGCACGCAGATGGCCGACAACAGCACCGTCTGCGTCACCCCGGCCTGCCGGGCCGCCGCCAGCGCCAGCAGGTGGGCCTGGTGGTCGATGGCCCAGGCGTCTTTGGGCGCGCCGGTGCGGGAGGCCAGGCAGGACAGGAGGGCGTCAAAACGCTCGCCCTGGAAACCGTCGCGGGCCAGCGACACAGGGCAGGTGGCGTGGCCGAAGCGCAGTTCGGCGCCCGCCAGCCGCAACGCCAGGTCGGCGGTGGTCTGTGGGCCGGCCTGCGGCCGCACCAGGCACACCACCCGGTGCCCGCGCCGCACCAGCGCCCGCACCGTGGCCTGGCCAATGGTGCCGGTGGCGCCGAGGACGAAGACACGCTGGGGCATCAGGTCGGCCGCGCCGGGGCGTGGGTAGGGTGGGGCACGATGTTGTCAACAAAAGTTGACGTCATCTTAGCCACCACACCGGGCGGTGCAAGGGCGCCACCACCCGGAGCCCCAAAAACAAAACCCGCCGGGATGAAGCGGCGGGTTCAGCGTGGGGGACGGTGGACGTCAGAACGGAATGTCGTCGTCCATGTCGTCAAAGCCGCTGGGCGCGCGGGCGGCGGGGGCCTGGCGGGGCGCCGGGGCCGCGGCGCGCGGGGCCGGTGCGGCGGCGCGGGGGGCGTAGCCACCGCCGTCGTCGTCACTGCCGCCACCGGACGGGCCGCCCATGCCCTGGCGGCTGCCCAGCATCTGCATCTGGTCGGCGCGGATTTCGGTGGTGTACTTTTCCTGGCCGTCCTTGTCGGTCCACTTGCGGGTGCGCAGGCTGCCTTCCACATAAACCTGCGAGCCCTTGCGCAGGTACTCGCCGGCAATCTCGGCCAGCCGGCCGTTGAACACCACGCGGTGCCATTCGGTGGCTTCCTTCATTTCGCCGCTCTGCTTGTCCTTCCACTTGTCGGTGGTGGCGATGGTGACGTTGGCCACCCGGTCGCCGCTGGGAAAGCTGCGCATTTCGGGGTCGCGGCCCAGGTTGCCGACGATGATGACTTTGTTGACGGATGCCATGACTTCTCTCCAGGGAAGGTGCAATTATGCGGTCTGCGACCCGGCCGGTGTGCGCCGCGCGGTGGGGGCCGGCGCCTTCATCGGCCAGGCCACCACCAGCCACAGCAGCATGGCGCCGGTGCAGGCCATGAACAGGCCATGCAGACCCACATGCTTGAGCAGCAGGCCACCCAAGGCGCCGCCGGCGAAAAAGCCCAGCGACTGCAAGGTGTTGTAAAAACCCAGCGCGGCGCCACGGGCGTGGGGAGGGGCGGCGCGCGAGGCCATGCTGGGCTGGCTGGCCTCCAGCACGTTGAGGGCGCAGAAAAACACAAACAGCAGCGTGGCCAGCCAGCCGATGGTGGGCGCCTCGGCCACCCACAGCAGGCCCAGCTGCACCAGCGTGACGATGGCGATGCCAGCCAGGAACACCGCCCGCAGGTAGCCGCGTCGCTCCAGCGGGAACAGCGTGGCGCCCATCACCACGAACGAGCCCAGGATGGCCGGCAGGTAAACCCACCAGTGGTGGTCTTTGCCCAGGCCGGCCTGCACCAGCAGCGCCGGCACGGCCACCCACATGGCCAGCTGCACCGCGTGCAGCACGAACACACCCACGTTGATGCGGATCAGCTCGACATGGGTCAAGACCTCGGAAATCCTGCCCTTGGGCTGGTTGCGGTGCTCGACCGGCTCCGGCGGCACCAGCCACAGAATCACCGCCACCCCGCCCAGCGCCAACAGCCCGGTCAGCCCGAACAGGCCGCTCAGGTGGATGTGGGCGGCCAGCAGCGGTGCCAGGATCAGCGACACCGCAAACATCAGGCCGATGCTCATGCCCACCAGCGCCATGGCCTTGGTGCGCACCTCGTCGCGGGTCTGGTCGGCCAGCAGCGCCGTGACCGCGGCCGACACCGCGCCCGAACCCTGCAGCGCCCGGCCGATGGTGACCCAGGTCAGGCTGTCGGCCAGCGCGGCCAGCAGGCTGCCGGCGGCAAACAGCAGCAGGCCGAGCACAATCACCCGCTTGCGGCCAAAACGGTCGGAGGCCATGCCAAACGGCATTTGCAGCAGGCCCTGGGTCAGGCCGTAAATGCCCATGGCCAGGCCCACCAGCGCCGGGTCGTCGCCGCCGGGGTAGCGGGTGGCTTCCAACGCAAACACCGGCAGCACCAGAAACAGGCCCAGCATGCGCAGCGCGTAAATCAGCGCCAGTGACAGGCTGGAGCGCCGCTCCAGCGCGGTCATGGTGCCTGCCGCGGGGGCGGGGGGGGTCAAAGGGGGCGTGGACACGGTGCGTGACAGGGGCAAGAAAGGGGGGTGGCGGGCCGTGGCCCAAAAGCGGCAATTGTCCCCGAACTCCGGCGCCGGCGTGCG
Source organism: Rhodoferax sp. SPJ4 (assembly GCF_058216275.1). Lineage (NCBI taxonomy): Bacteria > Pseudomonadati > Pseudomonadota > Betaproteobacteria > Burkholderiales > Comamonadaceae > Rhodoferax > Rhodoferax sp. SPJ4. Next base: position 141,944 of record NZ_JBYZMN010000004.1, on the reverse strand, counting down.
GCGGGGGCCGTCCTTCATTATCATGGTCGGTTGTCTTCCGATTGCCCACCTTGAATTCTTCGACCGACGGCCGCCATCTCGCCCCCCCTGACGCGGGCGCCTACCTGGGCCAGGCCCTGGCGGGGCAGCGCATCAGCATCCGCGGCGCGCGCACCCACAACCTGAAGAACATCGACATCGACCTGCCGCGCAACCGGCTGGTGGTGATCACCGGCCTGAGCGGCTCGGGCAAGTCCAGCCTGGCCTTTGACACGCTGTACGCCGAGGGCCAGCGCCGCTATGTGGAAAGCCTGAGCGCCTACGCCCGGCAGTTTTTGCAGCTGATGGACAAGCCCGATGTCGACCTGATCGAGGGCCTGAGCCCGGCCATTGCCATCGAGCAGAAGGCCACCAGCCACAACCCGCGCTCCACCGTGGGCACGGTGACCGAGATCCACGACTACCTGCGCCTGTTGTTCGCCCGCGCCGGCACGCCGCACTGCCCCGACCACGACCTGCCACTGCAGGCCCAGACGGTCAGCCAGATGGTGGACGCGGTGCTGGCGCTGCCGGAAGACACCCGGCTGATGGTGCTGGCGCCGATTGCCCGCGAACGCAAGGGCGAGTACGCCGAGGTGTTTGCCGAGATGCAGGCCCAGGGCTATGTGCGCTTCCGCGTCGACGGCCAGACCTTCGAGTACGACGACCTGCCCAAGCTGAAGAAGACCGAGAAGCACAACATTGACGTGGTAATCGACCGGGTCAAAGTGCGCCGGGCATCGACGGCCGCCGTGACGCCGTCCGCCGCCGCGCTGGGCCGCCCTGAGCAAGGCACGGCCCCCTCGGGGGGCAGCGAGGACACGCCAGTGCCGAGCGTGGGGGCCATGGAGCCCGATACCTTGCGTCAGCGCCTGGCCGAAAGCTTTGAAGCGGCGCTGCGGCTGGCCGAGGGCCGGGCCATCGCCGTGGAACTGGACAGCGCGCAGGAGCATTTGTTCAATGCCAAATTCTCTTGCCCGGTCTGCAGCTATTCCATCAGCGAGCTGGAGCCGCGGCTGTTCTCGTTCAACTCGCCGGTGGGCGCCTGCCCGACCTGCGACGGCATCGGCACCGAAGAGCACTTCGACCCGGCCCGGGTGGTGGCCTTCCCGTCGCTGAGCCTGGCCAGTGGCGCCATCAAGGGCTGGGACCGGCGCAACGCGCATTACTTCAGCCTGCTGGAAAGCCTGGCCAAGCATTACCAGTTCGACATCGAGGCGCCGTTCGAGTCACTGCCCGCCGCCACCCAGCAGGTGCTGCTGCAGGGCTCGGGCGACGAGGTCATCCGCTTCAGCTATTTGATGGACGGCGCCGGCGGCGCGGCCAAGAAGCTCACCAAAAAACACGCCTTCGAGGGCATCATTCCCAACATGGCGCGGCGCTACCGCGAGACCGACTCGGTGCTGGTGCGCGAAGACCTGGGCCGGCTGCGTTCCACCCAGCCCTGCTCGGACTGCGGCGGCACCCGGCTGCGCCGCGAGGCCCGGGCGGTCAAGGTGGGCGAGGGCGACCAGGCCCGGGCCATCTACCAGATTGGCCATGTGACGCTGCGCGAGTGCCTGGACTATTTCAAGACCCTGCAGCTGCACGGCGCCAAGGGCGAGATTGCCGGCCGGGTGGTGCGCGAAATCAGCGCCCGGCTGAGCTTTCTGAACGACGTGGGCCTGAACTACCTGAGCCTGGACCGCAGCGCCGAGACGCTGAGCGGTGGCGAGTCGCAGCGCATCCGGCTGGCCAGCCAGATCGGCTCCGGCCTGACCGGCGTGATGTACGTGCTGGACGAGCCCAGCATCGGCCTGCACCAGCGCGACAACGACCGGCTGATTGGCACGCTGCAGCACCTGCGTGACCTCGGCAACAGCGTGCTGGTGGTCGAGCACGACGAAGACATGATCCGCGCCGCCGACCATGTGGTCGACATGGGGCTGGGCGCCGGTGTGCACGGCGGCCGCATCATTGCCCAGGGCACCTGTGCCGAGGTCCAGGCCCACCCCGAATCGCTCACCGGCCGCTACATGGCCGGCACGCTGAAGATCGCCGTGCCTACCCAGCGCCATGTGCCCGACCCGGCCCAGGTCCTGCGCATCACCGGTGCCAGCGGCAACAACCTGAAAAACGTCAGCGTCGATGTGCCAGTGGGCCTGCTGACCTGCGTGACCGGGGTTTCCGGCTCGGGCAAGTCGACGCTGGTCAACAACACGCTGTACGCCGCGGTGGCGCGCCAGCTCTACCGCTCCCACGACGAGCCGGCGCCGCACGAGGCGCTGGACGGCATCGACCAGTTCGACAAGGTCATCAACGTCGACCAGTCGCCGATTGGCCGCACGCCGCGCAGTAACCCCGCCACCTACACCGGGCTGTTCACCCCCATCCGCGAGCTGATGGCCGAGATGAACATGGCGCGCGAGCGCGGCTACGGCCCCGGCCGCTTCAGCTTCAACGTGGCCGGTGGCCGCTGCGAGGCCTGCCAGGGCGACGGTGTGGTCAAGGTGGAGATGCACTTTTTGCCCGATGTGTATGTGCCCTGCGACGTCTGCCGCGGCCGGCGCTACAACCGCGAGACCCTGGAGGTCCAGTACAAGGGCAAGAACATCGCGCAGATCCTGGATTTGACGGTGGAGGCGGCCTACGCCTTCTTCAGCACCGTGCCCACCTTGGCGCGCAAGCTGCAAACGCTGCTGGACGTGGGCCTGAGCTACATCCAGCTCGGTCAGGCCGCCACCACGCTGTCGGGCGGCGAGGCCCAGCGGGTCAAGCTGGCGCTGGAGCTGTCCAAGCGCGACACCGGCCGCACGCTCTACATCCTCGACGAGCCCACCACCGGCCTGCACTTTGCCGACATCGATTTGCTGCTGAAGGTGCTGCACCAGCTGCGCGACGCCGGCAACACCATCGTCGTCATCGAGCACAACCTGGACGTCATCAAGACCGCCGACTGGCTGATCGACATGGGCCCCGAAGGCGGCGCCGGTGGTGGCCAGGTGCTGTGTGTGGGCACGCCCGAGACCGTGGCCGCCTGCCCCGAGAGCCACACCGGGCGCTACCTGAAGCGGCTGCTGGCCTGAGCCGGGGGCTGGCCGGGTGGCCCTGGCCCTGTGCCAAAATCGATCCGTGACCGACCTGCCCATGACCGCCCCCGCGACCGAAGACACCCCTGCCGCGCCGCCGGCCGCCGAGGCGGGCCGCAAGCGGCCCAAGCCGGGCGAGCGCCGGGTGCAAATCCTGCAGGCGCTGGCCGAGATGCTGCAACAGCCCGGCGCGGAGCGGGTCACCACCGCCGCGCTGGCCGCGCGCCTCGACGTCAGCGAGGCCGCGCTGTACCGGCACTTCGCCAGCAAGGCCCAGATGTTCGAGGGCCTGATCGAATTCATCGAGCACAGCGTGTTCAGCCTGATCAACCAGATCAGCGCCCGTGCGACCGACCTGCCCCAGGCGGGCGAGGGCCAGGCCGGCCAGATGGTCACCATGCTGTTGCAGTTTGCCGAGAAGAACCCCGGCATGGCCCGGGTCATGGTGGGTGACGCGCTGGTGTTCGAACACGAGCGGCTGCAGCAGCGCATGAACCAGTTTTTCGACAAGTTCGAGGCCAACCTGCGCCAGTGCCTGCGGCCGGCCGCAGCCGACGGTGCCTCACCCACCCCCACGGTGGACGCCCAGGTGCAGGCCTCGGTGCTGACCTCGTTCGCGGTGGGGCGCTTGCAGCGCTACGCCCGCTCCGGCTTCCGGCGTCTGCCGTCCGAGCAGCTGGACCGCAGCCTGACCCGCATGCTCTAGGCGCCAGGCCGCCCGCCACCACCCATGGCCAGCGGTCTGTTGCATGCTTGAGATTGACCTCGCCGGCAGCCGGGTGGCCCTGCACCCCAGCGGGGCGATGTTTCTGCCCGACCACCATTGCCTGCTGTTGGCCGACGCCCATTTCGGCAAGGCGCAGAGTTTTCGCCGGCTGGGTGTGCCGGTGCCCTGCGGCAGCACCGCCGAGACCCTGGCCGAGCTGAGTGCGCTGCTCACCGAAACCAACGCCGCCCGGCTGGTGTTTCTGGGCGACTTCCTGCATTCGGCCCGGGCCCAGGGCGGCGCCACGCTCACCGCGCTGGCCGACTGGCGTGCCGCCCACCCCGACCTGGAACTGACGCTGGTGCGTGGCAACCACGACGACCGTGCCGGCGACCCGCCGGCCCACCTGGGCATCGCCGTGGTGGACGAGCCGCTGCCGCTGGGCCCCTTCATGCTGTGCCACCACCCGCAGCCGCAGGCTGGCGGCTATGTGTTGGCCGGCCACTGGCACCCCTGTGTGTCGGTGGCCGGGGCTGGCCGCGACCGGCTGCGTCTGCCCTGTTTCTGGCTGGGTGATGCCGTCCGCCATCCGGTGGGGGTGTTGCCGGCCTTCGGCCAGTTCACCGGCATGCACCCGGTGGCTCGCCACCCCGGTGACCGGGTGTTTGCCATCGCCGGGGACCAGGTGCTGGCCGTGCCGGCCACGCCGCCACCGTCTCTGGCGCGCCGCCACTCCTGAAAAAAGCGGCCGCAGCCGGCAGGGTCGGGCCGGTTGGCACCACCCGCAGCGGCTCAAGGGGCTTTTCGAAGCCGATGACGGCTGTTGGCGGCAGATTCCGAGGGAAAACCCGCATGTTGACGGCCGATTTGTGCCTCTTTTCTTAGGCGGAAGGCTCTAAAAGCGGCAAATTTGGGCTCTCAAAGGGAAAATCCTGCAAAATAGCACGACCGTTCGTTTTGTAGGACCTTATGCCCACCGCCTCCCCGCAAACCAAACCGCCCCGCGCCACCGACAGGCCGGCACGCGGGTTGCACAAAGGCCAGCAGACCAAGGCCACCATCGTCGACGCCGCCCTGGGTCTGGCCACACAGATCGGCCTCGATGGCCTGAGCATCGGCGCGCTGGCCGAAGTCACCCAGATGAGCAAGTCGGGCGTGTTCGCCCACTTCGGTTCCCGTGAGGAACTGCAGATCTCGGTGATCCGAGAGTACCACGCGCGTTTCGAGGAAGAGGTGTTCTTCCCCGCCATGAGCCAGCCGCGCGGCCTGCCCCGCCTGAAGGCCATGTTCGACAACTGGATGAAGCGCACCTCGGTTGAGATCGACTCGGGTTGCATCTACATCAGCGGCGCGGTCGAGTTCGACGACCGGCCCGGCCCGGTGCGCGACGCGCTGGCCGGCTCGGTGCAGACCTGGCTGGCCGCCATCAACCGCGGCGTCGAACAGGCCAAGGACGCCGGCCACCTGAGCGCCGACGCCGACCACCGGCAGATGGCTTTCGAGATGCACGGCCTGATTCTGGCGCTGCACTACGAGGCCCGTTTCCTCAAGGTGCCGGCTTCCGTGACCCGGGCCCGCACCGGCTTTGACAACATCCTGGCCCGCTACGGCGCCGAGGGCGGCCTGCCGTCCCCGGCGCCCAGCCTGCGCGCCGTTTCTTCCACCCCTGTTTCCCCCCGTACCAAGGACTGACACCATGCCCTCCTACACCCCCCCGCTGCGTGACATGCAATTCCTGATGCACGAGGTTTTCAAGGTCACCGACGAGTTCAAGGCCCTGCCCAAGCACGCCGACGTGGACGCCGACACCATCAATGCGGTGCTGGAAGAAGGTGGCAAGTTCGCCGCCGAAGTGACCTTTCCGCTGAACATCAGCGGCGACGAAGAAGGCTGCACGCTGGACCGCGCGACCCACGAGGTCAAGGCGCCCAAGGGCTTCAAGGAGGCATACGCCCAGTACGTGGAAGGCGGCTGGGCCGCGTTGTCCTGCGACCCCGAGTACGGCGGCCAGGGCCTGCCCTTTGTGGTCAACCAGTGTTTCTATGAAATGCTGAACTCGGCCAACCAGGCCTGGACCATGTACCCCGGCCTGAGCCATGGCGCCTACGAGTGCCTGCACGCCCATGGCACCGACGAACAGAAGAAAACCTATTTGCCCAAGCTGACCAGCGGCGAGTGGACTGGCACCATGTGCCTGACCGAGCCGCATTGCGGCACCGACCTGGGCATGCTGCGCACCAAGGCCGAACCGCAGGCCGACGGCAGCTACAAGCTGACCGGCAACAAGATTTTCATCAGCGCCGGTGAACACGACATGGCCGCCAACATCGTGCACCTGGTGCTGGCCCGCCTGCCTGATGCGCCCCCCGGCAGCAAGGGCATCAGCCTGTTCATCGTGCCCAAGTTCAATGTGAACGCCGACGGCTCGCTGGGCTCGCGCAACGGCATTTACTGCGGCGGCCTGGAGCACAAGATGGGCATCCACGGCAATGCCACCGCGCAGATCGTGCTCGATGGCGCGGTCGGCACCCTGGTGGGCAAGCCGCACAAGGGCCTGGCCGCGATGTTCGTGATGATGAACGCCGCCCGCCTGGGCGTGGGCAACCAGTCGCTGGGCCTGACCGAGGTGGCCTACCAGAACGCGCTGGCCTACGCCAAGGACCGCATCCAGATGCGCTCGCTGTCCGGCGTCAAGGCTAAAGACAAGCCGGCCGACCCCATCATCGTCCACCCCGACGTGCGCAAGATGCTGCTGACCGCCAAGGCCTATGCCGAAGGCGGCCGTGCGCTGGCCATCTACTGCACCCTGCTGCTCGACAAGGAACTGAACCACCCCGACGAGAAGGTGCGGGCCGAGAGCGGCGAACTGGTGGCCATGTTGACCCCCATCGTCAAGGCCTTCCTGACCGACAACGGCTTCCAGGCCACCACCATGTGCCAGCAGGTCTTTGGCGGCCACGGCTACATCAAGGAGTGGGGCATGGAGCAGTTCGTGCGCGATGCCCGCATCAACATGATTTACGAAGGCACGAACACCGTGCAGTCGCTGGACCTGCTGGGCCGCAAGATCCTGGGCAACAACGGCGCCACGCTGAAGAAGTTCGGCAAGCTGGTGGCCAAGCTGGTGGAAGAAGAAGGCGTCAACGAGAAGATGGCCGAGTTCATCAACCCGGTGGCCTACCTGGGTGACCAGATGACCAAGTTCACCACCGAGATCGGCTTCAAGGGCTTCCAGAACGCCGACGAGGTGGGTGCCGCCGCGGTGGACTATTTGCGCGTGGCCGGCCACCTGGTGTTTGGCTACTTCTTCGCCCGCATGGCCCAGGTGGCGCTGCGCGAAATCGCCGCCGGCAACACCGACCCCTTCTACCCCGCCAAGCTGCAGACCGCGCGCTTCTACTTTGCCAAGCTCTTCCCCGAGACCACCATGCTGATGCGCACCGCCCGCACCGGCGCCAAGGTGCTGATGGACACCGACCTCGCCCTGGCCTGAGCCAGCGTTTCACCCCTGCGCCAGACCCGCCCCGCGCGGGCGGGTCTGGCGCCAGCCTCAGGAATAAAACATGTCCCGATTTCAAGTGAAAAAAGTGGCGGTGCTCGGCGCCGGCGTGATGGGCGCGCAGATCGCCGCCCACCTGGTCAACTGCAAGGTGCCGGTGGTGTTGTTCGACCTGCCGGCCAAGGAAGGCCCCAAGAACGGCATCGTCACCCGCGCCATCGACAACCTGAAGAAACTCAAGCCGGCCCCGCTGGGTGTGGCCGATGACGCTGTATTGATTGGCCAGGCCAACTACGAAGAGCACCTGGAGCAGCTGCGCGATTGCGACCTCATCATCGAGGCCATCGCCGAGCGCATGGACTGGAAGCTCGACCTGTACAAGAAGATCGCGCCCTTCGTCGCACCGCACGCCATCGTGGCGTCCAACACCTCGGGCCTGAGCATCACCAAGCTCAGCGAGGCCTTGCCCGAGGAAATCAAGCCGCGCTTTTGCGGCATCCATTTCTTCAACCCGCCGCGCTACATGTATTTGGTGGAGTTGATCAACACGCCCACCACCCAGCCGCAGATCCTGGACGACCTGGAGACCTTTGTCACCAGCGGCCTGGGCAAGGGCGTGGTGCGGGCCAAGGACACGCCCAACTTCATCGCCAACCGGGTCGGCATTGCCGGCATGCTGGGCACGATGAAAGAGGTGGAGAACTTCGGCCTGAGCTATGACGTGGTGGACGACCTGACCGGCAAGAAGCTGGGCCGCGCCAGTTCCGGCACCTTCCGTACCGCCGACGTGGTGGGCCTGGACACCATGGCCCATGTGATCAAGACGCTGCAGGACACGCTGAGCGAAGCCACCGACCCCTTCTACCCCAGCTTCGGCACCCCGCCGGTGCTGAAGAAGCTGATCGAGCTGGGCCAGCTGGGCCAGAAAACCAAGGCCGGTTTCTACAAAAAGGCCGGCCGCGACGTGCTGCGCTTTGACCTGGAGTCCGAAGAGTACGTGCCCGCCGGCCAGAAGGCCGACGAGGTCTACAGCCGCATGCTGAAAAAGCCGGCCGGCGAACGCCTGCGTTTGCTGCGCGAGAGCGAAGGCCCGCAAGGCCAGTTTTTGTGGGCGATTCTGCGCAACGGCTTCCACTACGCCGCGGTGCACCTGGCCACCATCGCCGAAAGCGCACGCGACATCGACTTTGCGATGCGCTGGGGCTTTGGCCTGAAGCAGGGCCCGTTCGAGCTGTGGCAAGAAGCTGGCTGGCGCCAGGTCGCGCAGTGGGTGAAGGAAGACATTGACGCCGGCAAGACGCTCTCCAGCGCGCCGCTGCCCGACTGGGTGTTCAACGGCCCGGTGGCCGAGGCCGGTGGGGTGCACACGCCGCAAGGCTCGTGGAGCGCGTCCGAGGCCCGCTTTGTGCCGCGCCGCCACCTGCCGGTCTATGACCGCCAGCATTTCCCCGAGAGCGTGCTGGGCGCCAACGCCGCCGACGCCAAGACCGCTGGCAAGACCCTGCACGAGGACGACGCCATCCGCCTGTGGACGCTGGACGACGAGGTGCTGATCGCCAGCATCAAAACCAAGATGCACGCCATCAGCCCCGACGTGGCCGAGGGCCTGGCGCTGGGCGTGGACATGGCCGAGAAAGACTTCAAGGGCCTGGTGGTCTGGTCGCCCGACGAGATGTTCTCGGTCGGTGCCGACCTGCAGGCCATGATGCCGGCCTTCATGGTCGCCGGTGTCAGCGCCATTGAGGGCGCCGAGCACGAACTGCAGAAGGCCATGCTGAAGATGCGCTACGCCGGTGTGCCCACCGTGTCGGCCATCCGTGGCCTGGCGCTGGGCGGCGGTTGCGAGCTGGCCGTGTACTCGGCCAAGCGGGTGGTGGCGATGGAAAGCTACATCGGCCTGGTGGAAGTGGGCGTGGGCCTGGTGCCCGGCGCCGGCGGCCTGGCCTACATCGCCCGCCGGGCGGCCGAGAACGCCGCCACCTCGATGAACAAGGACCTGCTGCCCTTCCTCACCGAAGGCTTCACCGGTGCCGCCATGGCCAAGGTGGGCACCAGCGCGCTGGAAAGCCGCAAGCTGGGCTATGTGCTGGACAGCGATGTCATCGTGCCCAACAAGGACGAGCTGCTGTATGTGGCCATCAACGAGGCCAAGGCCATGTTCAACGCCGGCTACCGCCCGCCGCACCGCCGCCCGTTTGCCGTGGCCGGCCGCAACGGCCTGGCCACCATCAAGGGCCAGCTGGTCAACATGCGCGACGGTGGCTTCATCAGCGCGCACGACTTCCACATCGCCAGCCTGATCGCCGGCGTGGTCTGTGGTGGCGACATCGACGGCGGCACGCTGGTGACCGAGGAGTACCTGTTGGCGCTGGAGCGCAAGGCCTTCTGTTCGCTGATCACCCACCCGAAAACGCAAGAGCGCATCATGGGCATGATGTCCACCGGCAAGCCGGTGCGCAACTGACGCCGCCACACGCCCACCATGGCTGACGCTACCCCCCGTCCCAACCGCCTGGCGCGCCAGCTGGCCCGGCTGGACAAGCTGCCCGCGCCGCTGCGCCGGCGCTTGCGAAACCTGGCCTTGCGCCGCGCCGTGCCCTTCACCGGCACGGCCGGTCTGGACTTTGTGGTGATGACCCCGGAGAAGGTGGAGATTGCCATCGCCAACCGGCGCAGCGTGCAAAACCACATCCAGGGCGTGCACGCCGCGGCCATGACGCTGCTGGCGGAAACCGCCACCGGCATGGTGGTGGGCATGAACGTGCGCGACGACTGCCTGCCGCTGGCCAAGGCGCTCAGCGTGCAGTTCAAGCGCCGCACCCAGGGCGACATGCGGGCGGTGGCGCATTTGAGCGCGCCGCAGCGCGCGCTGATGCGGTCGCAGGACAAGGGCGAGGTGGTGGTCCCGGTGACCGTGACCGACGCCTCGGGCGAACAGCCCATCGTGTGTGAATTCATCTGGGCCTGGGTGCCGTCGACCAAGTCGGCCGCGCCCCAGCCCACCCGCGTCCCGGCCTGAGCCCGGCGCCTTTCCAGAATCCCAAAGGAGTGACCCCATGAAACAAGTGCAAGACGCCTACATCGTTGCCGCCACGCGCACGCCCATCGGCCGCTCGCACCGCGGTTCCTTCCGCAACGTGCGGCCCGACGACCTGTTGGTGCGCGCGCTGCAATCGGCGCTGACCCAGGTGCCCACGCTGGACCCCAAGGCGATCGAAGACATCGTTTGCGGCTGCGCCATTCCTGAAGGCCCGCAGGGCCTGAACATCGCCCGCATCGGCGCGGTGCTGGCCGGCCTGCCCACCAGCGTGGGTGGCATCACCGTCAACCGCTTCTGCGCCTCCGGCGTGTCGGCAGTGCAGATGGCGGCCGACCGCATCCGCGTCGGCGAGGCCGACGTGATGGTTGCCGCCGGCGTGGAAAGCATGAGCCTGGTGCCCATGAGCGGCAACTCGCCCTCGCTGTCGCCCGCCATGTTCGGCAACGACGAGAACATCGGCATCGCCTACGGCATGGGCCTGACCGCCGAGAAGGTGGCCAACCAGTGGAAGGTGAGCCGCGAAGCGCAGGACGAGTTCGCCTACCGCTCGCACATGAAGGCGATTGCGGCGATGAAGGACGGCGAGTTCACCGACGAGATCACGCCGTTTGAAGTGACCGAGCGCACACCCAACCTGGACACCGGCGAAGTCACCACCACCACCCGCACCGTCAGCCTGGACGAGGGCGCCCGGCCCGACACCACGGTCGAAGGCCTGGCCAAGCTGCGTGCGGTGTTTGCGGCCCGCGGCTCGGTCACCGCCGGCAACAGCTCGCAAACCTCGGACGGCGCCGGCGCACTGATCCTGGCCAGCGGCGACGCGGTCAAGCGTTTCGGCCTGACGCCACTGGCCCGCTTCGTCAGCTATGCCTCCAAGGGCGTGCCGCCCCACATCATGGGCATCGGCCCCATCGAGGCGATTCCCGCCGCGCTGCGCTACGCCGGCCTGCAGCAGGACGACATCGACTGGTTCGAGCTGAACGAGGCCTTTGCCGCGCAGTCGATTGCCGTCATCAACTCGCTGGGTCTGGACCCGAGCAAGGTCAACCCCATGGGCGGCGCGATCGCGCTGGGCCATCCGCTGGGCGCCACCGGTGCCATTCGTGCGGCCACCGTGGTGCATGCGCTGCGCCGGCACAACAAGAAATACGGCATGGTGACGATGTGTGTGGGCATGGGCCAAGGCGCCGCCGGCATCTTCGAACGCGTCTGATCCGCTGCTGCGCGGGCGATCTGCGGCGTTGCGGGGCCCGTCGGGACATCCTCACGACCCTCAAGGTCGCTCCGGTGCCCCGCCACCCGCGCCTTGCATCTCATCCCGCTCGCGACGCGGCTGGAGGCTGCGGACAGCGTGGGTGGGAAAGTCACCGGGGCGGCAGTGTGAATCTGCAAAAACCGGCACACTGCGCAGCATGACTGTGCATGTGTTTGACCAAGCGCTGGCCCTCGCGGCGCAAGCGGGGGGTGACTTTGTGGGCACCCCCAGCCCGGCCTACTGGAACATGGTGGGCCCTTATGGCGGCATCACCGCCGCCATGCTGCTCAATGCGGTGCTGTTGCACCCGCAGCGGCTGGGCGATCCCTTGTCACTGACCATCAACTACGCCAGCGCGGTGGGCGCCGGCCCGGTGCGTGTGGTGGCGCGGCCGGTGCGCACCAACCGTTCCACCCAGCACTGGGTGCTGGAACTCTGGCAGGCCGGCAGCGAGGGCACGGAAGAAATGGTGTCCACCGGCACCGCGATGACCTCGGTGCGCCGCAGCACCTGGAGCCTGGACGAGTTGCCCATGCCACCGGTGCCACGGCCCGAGGCGGTGGCACCCATCCCGATGTTTGCCGAGGTGCAGTGGATCCACCGCTACGAGATGCGGCCGGTGGCCGGCCCCATCCCCACGGTCTGGGACGGTGGCGGCACGGACAGCGTCACCCGGCTGTGGGTGCGCGACGCCGCGCCGCGGCCGCTGGACTTTCTGTCGCTGACCGCGATGTCCGATGTCTTCTATCCCCGCATCTGGTTGCGTCGCGCGCGGCGGGTCCCGGTGGGCACGGTCACGTTGACCATTTACTTCCATGCCGACGCGGCGCAACTGGCGGCCACCGGCACCGGTTTTCTGCTGGCCCAGGCCCAGGCACAAGGGTTCCGCAACGGCTTTTACGACCAGGCGGCGCAGCTCTGGAACGAGGCAGGCGAGTTGCTGGTCACGACGCACCAGCTCGCTTACTACAAGGAATAGACATGACCCCCACGCTCCGCACTGACGTGTCGTTGCTGCCCCCCGAGGGGGTGCATTTCGCCTTGGGGCGGCCCGGCGGCGAAACACCATGACCCATGGCGTAGCCCTCATTGTGGGCGCCGGTGACGCCACCGGCGGCGCCATCGCCCGGCGTTTCGCCCGCGGTGGCCTCACGGTGTGTGCGGTGCGGCGCGACGCCGACAAATTGCAGCCGCTGCTGGAGCAGATCCGGGCCGACGGCGGCACCGCCCACGGCTTTGGCTCCGACGCCCGCAAGGAAGACGCGGTGGTGGCACTGGTGGCGCAGATCGAGGCCGACATCGGCCCCATCGAGGCCCTGGTGTTCAACATCGGCGCCAACGTGCGCACCCCGGTGATGGAAGAAACCGCGCGGCGCTATTTCAAGATCTGGGAGATGGCGGCCTTTGGCGGTTTTCTCTACGGCCGCGAGGTGGCCAAACGCATGGTGGCGCGCGAACGCGGCACCATTCTCTTCACCGGCGCCACCGCGTCCACCCGCGGTGCGGCCGGCTTTGCCGCCTTCTCCGGTGCCAAGATGGCCTTGCGCGCCTTGGCGCAAAGCATGGCGCGCGAGCTGGGGCCACAAGGCATCCATGTGGCCCACACCCTGATCGACGGCGCCATCGACACCGAGTTCATCCGCACCCTGTTCCCGGCCACCTACGCGCTGAAAGACAAGGACGGCATCCTCAATCCCGACCACATCGCCGAGAATTACTGGATGCTGCACCAACAGCCGCGCGACGCCTGGACCCACGAGATGGACCTGCGGCCGTGGATGGAAACCTTTTGACGCTGCCGCCCCACAACACTGGAGACCCCATGGCCAAGACCCTCGAGTTCTACTTCGATTTCGGCAGCCCCGCGGCCTACCTGGCCCACACCCAGTTGCCCAAGCTCAGTGCGGAGACTGGCGCCACCGTGGTCTACAAACCCATGCTGCTGGGCGGTGTGTTCCAGGCCACCGGCAACCGGCCGCCGATCGCGGTGCTGCCCAAAGGCACCTATGTGTTCACCGACTTCGGCCGCTTTGCCCGCCGCTACGGCGTGCCGCTGGTGCTGAACAGCAACTTCCCCATCATCACCACCACGTTGATGCGCATCGCCATCGCCCTGCAGCTGCGCGCTGACCCGCGCTTCGCCGAGTACATGGACACCATCTACCGGGCGATCTGGGTCGACAACCACAACCTCAACGACCCGGCGGTGGTGGCCGAGGTGCTGACCCGGGCCGGCTTTGACGCCGCCGCACTGCTGGCCTTGTCGCAGGAGCAGGAAGTGAAAGACGCGCTGAAAGCCGCCACCGAGGCCGCCGTGGCCCGGGGCGTGTTTGGCGCGCCCACCAGCTTTGTCGGCGACCAGATGTTCTGGGGCCAGGACCGGCTTGATTTCGTGCGCGAGGCGCTGGCCGCCTGAGCGTTTTCCTCACCCACTTGCAAAGACCCTCCATGAGCGACATCCTGACCCACGTCGAAGCCGGCGTGATGACCCTGACCCTGAGCCGGGTCGACAAGAAGAACTCCATCACCGCCGCCATGTACGCCACCATGGCCCTGGCGGTGCACGAGGCCGGCAGCCGCGACGACGTGCGGGTGCTGGTGATGCAGGGCCACGAAAGCATCTTCTCGGCCGGCAATGACATCGCCGACTTTCTGAACAACCCGCCCGCCACCGAAGACGCGCCGGTGTTCCAGTTCCTGCGTGCCATCAGCGGCATGGCCAAGCCGGTGGTGGCCGCAGTGGCCGGCCCGGCGGTGGGCATTGGCACGACGATGCTGTTCCATTGCGACCTGGTCTATGCCGGCGACAACGCGGCCTTTGCCATGCCCTTCGTCAACCTGGGCCTGTGCCCCGAGGCCGCTTCCAGCCTGCTGGCGCCGGCGCTGCTGGGCTACCACCGCGCAGCCGAGGCGTTGCTGCTGGGCGAGCCCTTCAGCGCCGAAACCGCGCTGGAGTATGGCCTGGTGAACCGCATCGTGCCACCCACCGAGGTCAACGCGCTGGCCCACAAGCAGGCACTGAAGCTGGCTGCCAAGCCGCTCAGCTCGCTGATCGAAACCAAGCGCTTCATGAAGCTGGGCCAGGCCGGCGCGGTGGCCAAACGCATCAGTGACGAAGCCGAGGTGTTCGGCCGCATGCTGCGCGAACCCGCCGCCCGCGAAGCCTTCACCGCCTTCATGGAAAAGCGCAAGCCCGACTTCACCAAAGTGTGAAGGCGGGCAGGCCGTAGGCCCGCCGGCGCAGCCGGTATTGGGCTTTCGCCAAAAGCGCAAGCCCGACTTCCCAAGGTGTGAAGGCGGGCGGGTCGCAGGGAATACCCTGGCGCTGCCGCTGTGCAACCGCCCAACGGGCGGTTCACAATCGGCGCTTCAGCCGCGCTTGCCCCACGGAACCCCTCGTGTCCTCACTGAACGACTTTTTGCGCACCAGCATCTGGGCACGGGCCCTGACGCCGGACGAGGTCGACCAGGTCTGTGCTGAGAGCTGGGAAAAGGCGGTGCCCGCTGGCGCCACGGTGCTGGGCATGGGTGAGGATGGCCTCTTCTGGCCTGGCCTGATCGAGGGCCTGTGCAAGATGTCGGTGTCGACCCCCGACGGGCGTTTGTCCACCTTCACCGGCTCGGCCGCCGGGGCCTGGTTTGGCGAAGGCACCTTGTTGAAACAGGGCCGCTGGCGTTACGACGTGGTGGCCGTGCGCGACACCCTGGTGGCCTGTGTGCCCCGCGCCAGTTTCCAGCGCCTGGTGAACACCAGCCTGCCGTTCAACCAATTCCTGACCTCGCACCTGAACGCCCGGCTGAGCCTGTTCATCAGCCTGGTGGAGTACGACCGCTTGCACTACCCCGATGCCCGCGTGGCGCGGTGTCTGGCCAGCCTGTTCGACCCCGACCTCTACCCCCAGGCTGGGCCGTTTGTGCAGCTGAGTCAAATGGAAATTGGCCTGCTGGCGGCGGTGTCTCGCCAGCGCGCCCATGCCGCTTTGCACGCGCTGGAAAAGGCCGGTCTGCTGCGCATCGAGTTCGGTGGTGTCACGGTGCTGGACCTCGACGGCCTGCGTGGCCACTGGGGCGAGGCCGAGGGCCGGCCCGCGGTGCGCTTGGCCAAGGGGTGAAGGGCATGGACCCGCTCGACCCGCTGCCGAACGACGCCGTGGCCGGTGGTGGCCTGCTGCACCGCCGGGTGTTCATGCGCCGTGGCCTGGTGCTGGCCTCGGCGGTGGCCGGTGCGGCGGCCCATTCACAAGAGCCGCCGCCCTGGACCACCCAGCCTGGGCAGGGCTTTCTGCCCTATGGCCAGCCGGCCCCGCAGGAGCAGGCGGTGGTGCGCCGCATTGGCCTGAACTTCCCCAGTTCCCCCGGCAACGGCGCGGCCTGGACGCCGCTGGAGCGTTTGCAAGGCATGGTCACGCCCACCGGCCTGCACTTTGTGCGCAGCCACAACGGCACACCGGCCATCGACCCCGCCCGCCACCAGCTGGTGATTCATGGCCGGGTGCGCCAGCCGCTGCAGTTCAGCATGGAGGCGCTGCTGCGTTACCCGCTGCGCTCGCAGCTGCTGTTTCTGGAGTGCGCCGGCAACAGCAGCGCGGGCTGGTTCGAGGAGCCGGTGCAGCGCCCGGTGGGCCTGGTGCACGGCCTGGTGTCGTGCAGCGAATGGACCGGCGTGCCGCTGTCGCTGCTGCTGGACGAGGCCGGTGTGTTGCCTGGCAGTGGCTGGCTGGTGGCCACCGGCGCCGACGCCGGTGCCATGCAGATGAGTTTGCCGTTGACCAAGGCCATGGACGACTGCCTGGTGGCGCTGTACCAGAACGGCGAGCGGCTGCGGCCGGAAAACGGCTACCCGGTGCGGCTCATCGTGCCGGGCTGGAAAGGCGTGCTCAGCGTCAAGTGGCTGCGCAGCCTGCAGGTGGCCGATCAGCCGGCGATGGCGCGCAACGAAACCGCCCGCTACACCGAGCTGCTGCCCAACGACCAGGCCCGCCAGTTCAGCTTTGTGATGGACACCAAGTCGGTCATCACCTCGCCGTCGCACGGCCAGCGCTTGCAAGGCCCCAACCTCTACCAGCTGCAAGGCCTGGCCTGGAGCGGCCATGGCCGCATCCGCCGGGTCGAGGTGTCGGCCGACGGCGGCGCCAGCTGGGCCGAGGCCGAGTTGCAAGACCCGGTGCTGCCGCGCTGCCTGACAGGCTTCCGCGCCGCCTGGCGCTGGAACGGCCAGCCCGCGCTGCTGCAAAGCCGGGCCACCGACGAGTGGGGCCAGGTCCAGCCCACCCGCGAAGCCCTGGTGGCGGCGCGTGGCCGGCGCGGCTTTTACCATTACAACGCCATCGTGTTGTGGGAGGTCGATGAGAACGGCGATGTCAGCCACAGCCATGGCTAAGTCGCTCGTCGTGCTGCTGCTGACCGCCGCCCTGGGCACGGCCGGGGCCCAGCCCCGTGGCGGCCAGCCGGTCGATGCCGCCACGCTGGCCGCGTTGGAGCGCACGGTGTTTGCCGATGGCCGCGGCCTGCCGCCCGGCCAGGGCACGGTGGCCGAGGGCCGGGTGTTGTACGCCGCCCGCTGCGCCGCCTGCCATGGCGACAAGGGGGAGGGCGGCCGCGACGGCGGGCCGCTGGTGGGCCGGGCGCCGCTGGCCGGCAACAGCCACCCCACCAAGACCCTGGGCCAGTACTGGCCTTATGCCACCACGCTGTTCGACTACATCCGGCGTGCCATGCCGATGGCCCAGCCGGGCAGCCTGCGCGACGCCGAGGTCTATGCGCTGACAGCCTATTTGCTGGCCGAAAACGGGGTGGTGGGCGCCGACGCGGTGATGGACGCCACCCGCCTGCCGGCGGTTCGCATGCCCAACCGCGACGGCTTTGTGAGCACCCCGCTGCCGCCGCGCCGCTGAGCTTTCACGCGCAGGCCGGGGGAGTTTGGCCGGCAAGGGTATTTTTACCAAGCAAATGCTTGCTAAAAATAATCGGGTTTGGTATGGTTTCGCCCATGCACATTCCCGATGCGTTGCCGGCCCTGATGGACGGCGCCCCCGCCGACCTGACCGAGCCCGCCGCCACCCCTGAAAAACGCCCCCGCGGCCGGCCGCGCAAAACCCTGGACGAGCGCGACGACGGCAACCGCCGCCAGCACCTGATCAGCTCGGCCGCCAAGCTGTTTCGCCGCAAGGGCTTTGACGCCACCTCCACCCGCGACATCGCCGCCGCGGTGGGCATGGGCAGCGGCTCGCCCTTCTACCACTTCAAGAGCAAGGGCGAGCTGTTGTTCGCCGTCATGGAGTCGGGCATGGCCTCGGCCATTGCCTCGCAGGCCGAGGTGCTGGGGCGGGCCGCCGCCGATGGGCTGGATGCGCGCGGCCAGCTGGCGCTGCTGGTGCGCCACCATTTCCAGGTGCTGCTGGGGCCGCGCAGCGACTTCATCCCGGTGATGCTGTACGAGAGCCGTTCCATCACGCCGCGCCAGCGTGGCCTGCTGGCCACGCTGCAAAGCGAATACGAGGCGCCCTGGGTGCCGGTGCTGCAGGCCCTGCACGCCAGCGGGCAAATCCGCGCCGATGTGAAGCTGGCTCGGCTGCTGATGTTTGGCGCGCTGAACTGGTCGGCCCAGTGGTACGACCGACGCAAGGGCGCGTCGCTCGACGAGCTGGCCGAGGCCGCGCTGTCCTTGTTCATTCAGGAGAAGCCATGAGCTACCGTTCTGTCTTCAAGCCCGGCCTGCTGGCCGGCCAGGTGGTGGTGGTCACCGGCGGCGGCTCCGGCATTGGCCGCTGCACCGCCCACGAGCTGGCCGCGCTGGGCGCCCATGTGGTGCTGGTGGGCCGCAAGCTCGACAAGCTGCAGCATGTGGCCACCGAGATCGCGGTGGACGGCGCCGCCCATGTGGGCCATGTGAGCTTTCACAGCTGCGACATCCGTGACGAAGAGGCGGTGCGCAACACCGTGGCCGCCATCGTGCTGGCCCATGGCCGCATCGACGGCCTGGTCAACAACGCCGGCGGCCAGTACATCACGCCGCTGGAGAGCATCTCGGCCAAGGGCTGGCAGGCGGTGGTGGACACCAACCTCACCGGCGGCTTTCTGATGGCCCGTGAGTGTTATTTGCAAAGCATGCAGGCGCAGGGCGGGGCCATCGTCAACATCGTGGCCGACATCTGGGGCTCCATGCCTGGCATGGGCCACAGCGGCGCGGCCCGCGCCGGCATGGTCAGCTTCACCGAGACCGCGGCGCTGGAATGGGCCCGCAGCGGCGTGCGGGTGAATGCGGTGGCGCCCGGCTACATCGCCTCCAGCGGCATGGACCATTACCCCCCCGAGGCCGGCGACATGCTGCGCCAGATGCAGGCCACGGTGCCGCTGGGCCGCTTCGGCAACGAGGCCGAAACCTCGGCCGCCATCGTGTTCCTGCTGTCGCCCGCGGCGTCATTCATCTCCGGCTCGGTGCTGCGGGTCGACGGCGCCCGGCCCCAGGTGCGCATGGGCTGGGGCCAGGGTGTGCCGTCCGCCGAGGTGCAGGCGCGCCCGGCGGTGAAGCCCTTCGACGGTTTCCACCGCGCGCAAACCCCCCAGGTGCTGCAGCGATGACGGTGTTTCGTTCGGCCTGGAACGCCCAGGGCGAGGCCGCCCAGCAGCGCCGCGCCGCCATGCTGGCCCGCATCGCGCAGTGGCGGGCGCTGGAGCAGCGGGCCGTGGCCGCCTCGGAAAAGTCCCGCCCCACCTTCGAGAAACGCGGCCAGCTGCTGCCACGCGAACGCATCGCCTTGCTGGTGGACGCGGGCGCGCCATGGCTGCCGCTGTGCAGCCTGGCCGGTTACGGCCAGGACAACCGCGACAAGGAACGTTCAGTGCCTGGCGGCGGGGTGGTGGCCGGCATCGGTTGGGTCAGCGGCGTGCGCTGCATGGTGGTGGCCAGCGACTCCGGCATCGAGGCCGGTGCCATCCAGCCCATGGGCCTGGACAAGATTTTGCGGGTGCAGGAGATCGCGCTGCAGCAGCGCCTGCCGTTTGTGCACCTGGTGGAGAGCGCCGGCGCCAACCTGATGCGTTACCGGGTGGAGGGCTTTGTGCATGGTGGCGCGCTGTTCCGTAACCTGGCCCGGCTGTCGGCCGCCGGCCTGCCCGTCATCACCGTGCAGCACGGCTCGGGCACCGCCGGTGGCGCCTACATGCCGGGGCTGTCCGACGTGGTCATCATGGTGCGGGGCCGCTCGCGCGCCTTTCTGGCCGGCCCGCCTTTGCTGATGGCCGCCACCGGCGAGCGGGCCACCGAAGAAGAGCTGGGCGGGGCCGAGATGCATAGCACCGTCTCTGGCCTGGGCGAGCACCTGGCCGAGGACGACCGCCACGCGCTGGGCCTGGCCCGCGAGGTGGTGGCGCGCAGCGCGGCAGCCACCGCGCTGCGGGCGGCCGCGCCGGCGCCGCTGTACCCGGCCGACGAGTTGCTGGGCCTGATGTCCGACGACCTGCGCCAGCCGGTGGACATGCGCGAGGTCATGGCCCGCATCGCCGACGGCTCCGAGCTGCTGGAATTCAAGCCGCTGTACGGCGCGGCCACGCTGTGTGTGCAGGCCCGCATCGGCGGCCATGCGGTGGGCCTGGTCAGCAACAACGGGCCCATCGACGTGGCCGGCGCCAACAAGGCCACCCATTTCATCCAGCGCAGCTGCCAGCTGGGCCAGCCGCTGGTCTATTTGCAGAACACCACCGGCTACATGGTGGGCCGCGACAGCGAGCAGGCCGGCATGATCAAGCACGGCAGCAAGATGATCCAGGCCGTCACCAACGCCAGCGTGCCCCAGCTCACCGTGCAATGCGGCGCCTCGTTCGGCGCCGGCAACTACGGCATGTGTGGCCGGGCCTACGCGCCGCGCTTTTTGTTCAGCTGGCCCAGCGCCAAAACCGCGGTGATGGGCGGCGAGCAGGCCGCCCGCACCATGCAAATCGTCACCGAGGCCGGCCTGGCCCGCAAAGGCCTGACGCCCGACCCGGTGCAGGCCCAGGCCCAGTTCGAGCAGATCGTGGCCATGTTCGAGGCCCAGGCCGACGCCTTCACCACCTCGGGCCTGCTGCTCGACGACGGCGTGATCGACCCGCGCGACACCCGGGCGGTGCTGACGCAATGCCTGGACCTCTGTGCCGATGCCGCCGGCCGCGCGCTGCAGCCGCTGTCGTTCGGCGTGGCGCGGATGTGAGCCACGGAGCCGCCCCGCCATGGCCGAGCCGCTGACCCATTTGCTCAACCCCACGGTGCCGCCGCGGCTGGCCGCCATGCTGCACGGCGCCTGGCCGGCCTTTGATCGCGCGGCCTTTCTGGCCGACGTGGCACCCGGCTACGAGGCCCTGGCGTTGATGCCACGTGGCCAGCGCATGGCCCAGGCCTTGCACCGCCATTTGCCGCCGGCCTACCCGGAGGCGCTGGCCATCCTGCTGGCCGCCATGGGCCCTCCCATGGGGCTGGATGCCGCCGGCGAGCCGGTGGCCAGCGGCAGCGGCCACAGTGCCTTTCTGTACCTGCCGCACAGCCTGTTCATTGCCCAGCATGGGCTGGGCCATTTCGAGTTGTCGATAGCCGCGCAACACGCGCTGACCCAGCGCTTCACCGCCGAGTTCTGCATCCGCCCCTACCTGGAACACCACCCCGACGCCACACTGGCCCGGCTGATGGCCTGGACCAGCGACCCCAGCGCCCATGTGCGCCGGCTGGCCAGCGAAGGCGCCCGGCCGCGCCTGCCCTGGGCGCCCCGGCTGCGCGCCTTTGTGCGCGACCCGGCGCCCTTGCTGCCGCTGCTCGACCGGCTGAAAGACGACCCCTCGTCCTATGTGCGGCGCTCGGTGGCCAACCACCTCAACGACATCGGCAAGGACCACCCGGAACTGCTCACCACGGTGGCGCGCCGCTGGTTGCTGGACGCGCCGGTAGCACGTCAGCGCCTGGTGCGCCACGCGCTGCGTTTTGCCGTCAAGCGCGGCGACGCCGACGCGCTGGCCGTTCTGGGCCTGGCCCACGCGGTGGACCTGAGCGTTCAGCAGGTGCGCATCGCGCCAGCGCAAGCCCGCATCGGCGGCGCGGTGGCCATCGACCTGGCCCTGCACAACCCCGGCCCGAAGGCCCAGCGGGTGCTGGCCGACCTGCGGGTGCATTACGCCAAGGCGGACGGCAGCCACCGCGCCAAGGTGTTCAAGCTCAAGACGCTGGACCTGCCCGCCGGCGCCACCCAGCCTTTGCACAAACGCCTGTCGCTGCAGCAGATGAGCACAAGGCGCCACCACCCCGGCCTGCACCGCGTCGAGCTGGTGCTGAACGGCCGGGCCCAGGCCCTGGGCGAGTTCGAGCTGTTGGCCGAGGCCTGAACCCGTCCGTCCCTTTTTTCACGAAGACCCACCATGCACTTCACCCACGAACACCTCGAAATCCAGCGCACGCTGAAGCGCTTCATCGACGACCAGATCAACCCCCATGTGGACGAATGGGAGGCCGCCGAAATCTTCCCGGCCCACCAGGTATTCAAGCGCCTGGGCCAGCTGGGCCTGCTGGGGCTGACCAAGCCCGAGGTCCATGGCGGCGCCGGCCTGGACTACTCCTACGGCCTGGCCATGGCCGAGGCGCTGGGCCACATCCATTGCGGCGGTGTGCCCATGGCGATTGGCGTGCAGACCGACATGTGCACGCCGGCGCTGGCGCGTTTTGGCAGCGAGGAACTGAAGCGCGAGTTCCTGGCCCCGGCGATTGCCGGCGACACCGTGGGCTGCATCGGCGTCAGCGAGCCGGGCGCGGGCAGCGACGTGTCGGGCATCAAGAGCTTTGCCCGCAAGGACGGCGACGACTACGTCATCAGCGGCCAGAAGATGTGGATCACCAACAGCCTGCAGGCCGACTGGATGTGCATGCTGGTCAACACCGGCGAGGGGCCGGTGCACAAAAACAAAAGCCTGGTCATCGTGCCCCTGCGCGAGAACGGCAAGCTCTTGCCCGGCATCGAGGTGGCGCAGAAGATCCGCAAGATCGGCATGCACGCCAGCGACACCGGGCTGATCTATTTCGACAACGTGCGGGTGCCGCAGCGCCACCGCATCGGTGCCGAGGGCGCGGGCTTTGTCTACCAGATGCAGCAGTTCCAGGAAGAGCGGCTGTGGTGCGCCGCCAGCTGTTTGCAGTCTTTGAACAACTGCATCGAATGGACCATCGAGTGGGCGCAGCAGCGCCAGCTGTTCGGCGCTTCGCTGGCCGACCAGCAATGGGTGCAGTTCAAGCTGGCCGAGGCCAAAACCGAGGTGGAGAGCCTGCGCGCGCTGACCTACCGCGCCTGCGATCTGTACGTGCAAGGCCAGGACGTGACCGAGCTGGCCTCCATGGCCAAGCTCAAGGCCGGCCGGCTCAACCGCATCGTGCCCGACACCTGCTTGCAGTTCTGGGGTGGCATGGGCTTCACGCTGGAGAACAAGGTCTCGCGGCTGTACCGCGACGGCCGGCTGGCGTCGATTGGCGGCGGCGCCGACGAGGTGATGCTGCAAATCCTGTCCAAGATCATGGGCATCGCCAAACGCCCTGCGCCGCAATGAAGCGGCTGCTGGTTGCGAACCGGGGTGAGATCGCGCGGCGGGTGATCCGCACCGCGCAGGCCATGGGCATTGCCACCGTGGCCGTGTATTCCGACCCCGATGCCCAGGCCCTGCATGTGGGCGAAGCCACTACAGCGGTGGCGCTGGGGGGCGAGGCCTCGGCCGACAGCTATTTGCGCATCGACAAACTGATCGCCGCCGCGCAGGCCAGCGGTGCCGACGCGGTGCATCCGGGCTACGGTTTTTTGAGCGAGAACGCCGACTTTGCGCAGGCCGTGCTGGACGCCGGCCTGGTCTGGGTCGGCCCGCCGCCCGCCGCCATCCGCGCGCTGGGCAGCAAGGCCAGCGCCAAGCAACTGGCCCTGGCCCATGGTGTGCCGGTGCTGCCCGGCTACCAGGGCGATGACCAGCGCGACGAACGTTTTGCGCAAGAGGCCCAGCGCATCGGTTGCCCGGTGATGGTCAAGGCCACAGCCGGCGGTGGTGGGCGTGGCATGCGGCTGGTGAACGACCCGGCGCAGCTCGTTGCGGCGCTGGCCAGCGCGCGCAGCGAGGCCCTGAGCAGCTTTGGCAGCGCCGAGCTGCTGATCGAGCGGGCCTTGCTGGCGCCCCGCCATGTGGAGGTGCAGGTGTTTGCCGACGCGCTGGGCCACTGCATCCACCTGGGCGAGCGCGACTGCTCGGTGCAGCGCCGCCACCAGAAGATCATCGAGGAATCGCCCAGTCCGGCGGTGGGCCCGGCGCTGCGTGAACAGATGGGCCGCTGCGCGGTGGCGCTGGCCCAGGCGGCCGGGTATGTGGGCGCGGGCACGGTGGAGTTTCTGCTCGATGGGGGGGCGTCGAGCGTCGCCGGGCCGCCCCAAGACGCGAGGCCCCCCTCGGGGGGCAGCGAACCACACGCAGTGGGGAGCGTGGGGGCCTTCTACCTGATGGAGATGAACACGCGGCTGCAGGTGGAGCATCCGGTGACGGAGTTGGTCACAGGGCTCGACTTGGTCGAGTGGCAACTGCGCGTGGCCCGTGGCGAACCGCTGCCGCTCACCCAAGATCAAGTGCAGTTCCAGGGCCATGCGGTCGAGGTGCGGCTGTGCGCCGAAGACGCACACTTCATGCCCCACACCGGCACCGTGCAACGCTTCGTGCCACCCACCGGTGTGCGCTTTGACCATGCGCTGGCCGACGGCCAGATCGTGTCGCCGCATTACGACGCCATGCTGGGCAAGCTCATTGCCCACGGCCCCGACCGCCATGCGGCGCTGGACCGGTTGCACGCTGCGCTGGCCCAGACCGAGGTGCTGGGCCTGCCCACCAACCGGGCTTTTCTGCAGGCCTGCGTCCAACACCCGGTGTTCCGCGCCGGCCAGGCGCTGATTCCCTTTCTGGCGGAGCAGGGCGATGGCCTGCGCGCCACCCTGGCCCAGGCCGCGTTGGCCCCGCGCCTGGTGGCCTGTGTGGCGGTGCACCTGGCCCACAGCCCGGCCGGCCATGGTCTGCCTTTGCCCTTTGGCAAACCACTGCGCTTTGACGCAGACGGCGACACGCTGGCACTCACCGTGCTGGAAACCGGGCCCGGCGCGCTGCAGCTCAGCCACCAGGGCCAGACCCACGCCGTGGCATGGCAGGCCAGCGGCCCGCAGCAATGCCGCGTGACGCTGGACGGGGTGGGCCACGCGGTGGCCAGGGTGGCGCTGCCCGACGGCCGCTGGCATGTTCAGGTGGACGGTGCCGAGCTGTGGCTGCAAGACCTGAGCTGGGCGCCACCGGCCGCCGCCGTTGACGCCGGTCAGGGTGCGGAGTTGCGTGCGCCCTTCAACGGCAAATTGATCGCCCTGCCGCAGCCGGCGGGCAGCAGGGTGCGGCGTGGCGACACGCTGGCGGTGGTGGAGTCGATGAAGCTGGAGCATGCCCTGCCCGCGCCCTGCGACGGGGTGGTGGCGGCAGTGGCCGTGGCCCTGGGCCAGCAGCTGGCGCCGGGCCAGCGGCTGCTGACGGTGGAGGTGGCGGCATGACTCACCCCCTGGCCGCCGAGCTGGCAGCACTCACCGACAGCGTGGCCCGCTTCGCCCGCCGCGAGGTGGCCCCCCACGCCACGGCCTGGGACGAGGCCGGCGAGTTCCCGCGTGGCCTGTACCGCCAGGCGGCCGAGCTGGGCCTGCTGGGCCTGGGCTACCCCGAGGCGCTGGGTGGCACGCCGGCGCCCTGGAAGCTGCGCATGGCCATGGCGCAAACCTTTTGCCGGGTGGGCGCCAGCGGCGGCGTGTTTGCCAGCCTGTTCTCGCACAACATCGGCCTGCCGCCGGTGCTCAGCCATGGCAGCCCCGCGCTGCAGGCCGAGGTGGTGCCCCCGGTGCTGCGCGGCGAGCAGATTGCCGCGCTGGCCATCACCGAGCCGGGCGGCGGCTCGGACGTGGCGGCGCTTAAAACCACCGCCCGCCGCGACGGCGGCGACTACGTGGTGAATGGCGACAAAGTTTTCATCACCTCCGGCATGCGGGCCGACTGGCTGACGGTGGCGGTGCGCACCGGTGGGCCGGATGAACGGGGCGCCCGCGGCCTGTCCATGCTGCTGGTGCCGGGCGACGCGGCGGGCCTGTCGCGCAGCCGGCTGCAGAAAATGGGCTGGCTGAGTTCGGACACCGCCCAGCTGCGTTTTGACAATGTCCGCGTGCCGGCGCGTTACCTGCTGGGCGAGGAGGGCGCGGGCTTCAAGATCATCATGGGCAACTTCAATGCCGAGCGCTTGTCGATCGCGGTGGCGGCGCTGGGTTTTGCCCAGGCCTGCCTGGACGAGGCGCTGGACTGGGCCCGCCAGCGCCACACCTTTGGCCAGCCGCTGGTGCAGCACCAGGCCGTGCGCCACAAGCTGATGGACATGCAGATGCGCATCGAGTCCACCCAGGCCTGGGCCGACGCGCTGACCGACCGCGCCGACGCCGGCGACATGGCACCGGCCTGGGTGGCCAGCGTCTGTTTGCTGAAAAACCACGCTACGCAAACCCTGCAGTTCTGTGCCGACCAGGCGGTGCAAATCCTCGGCGGCATGGGCTTCATGCGCGGCACCGTCAGCGAGCGTCTGTACCGCGAGGTCAAGGTGCTGATGATTGGCGGCGGCGCCGAAGACATCATGAAAGACCTGGCGGCCAAGCAGCTGGGCGTGTGACCACAAACATTCCACCATGACCAAGATCCCCGCTTCCCTGATTGAATTCGAGCCCGAGTTCTTCAACCTGGTACGCCATGTGTTTGACGAGCGCATCAGCTTCAACCGTTTCATCGGCCTGCAGCTGCAAAGCCTCACGCCCACCCACACCACCGCCCGCATCGCGATGAAGCCCGACCTGGTGGGCAACTTCGCCCACCAGCGCATGCACGGTGGCGTGACCAGCGCCTGCCTGGACGCCGCTGGCGGCATTGCCGCGCTGGCCTCGGTGTGCGCCCGCCACATGGACGACGCGCCGGCCAAGCGCATGGAGCGCTTTGGCAAGCTGGGCACCATCGACCTGCGGGTGGATTTTTTGCGGCCGGTGGTGGGCGAGATGTTCACCGTCCACGCCGAGGTGCTGCGCAGCGGCTCGCGGGTGGCCACCACCCGCATGGAATTCTTGAACCAAGACGGCACGCTGCTGTCGGCCGCGATGGCGGCCTACATCGTGTCCTGAACCCCTGAAGGAGCTGCCATGGGCGACAAAGCCATCCTCACCTGTTCCATCACCGGTGTGCTGACCGACCCCGGCCAGCACCATGTGCCGGTGACGCCCGAGCAACTGGCCGCCGAGGCCCGCCGCGCCATGGACGCCGGCGCCAGCGTGGTGCATGTGCACTTTCGCAACCAAACTCCCGGCCAGGGCCATCTGCCCAGCTGGGACCCGGCCGTGGCCAAGGCCTGTGTGGACGCGATGCGCGTCGCCTGCCCGGGGCTGATCATCAACCAGACCACCGGCGTGGTGGGCCCCGATTACCAGGGCGCACTCGACTGCCTGCGCGCCACCCGGCCCGAGATGGCCGCCTGCAACGCCGGCTCGCTGAACTACCTGAAGGTGCGCAGCAACGGCCAATGGGCCTGGCCGCCCATGTTGTTCGACAACCTGCCCGCCAAGGTGCAGGCCTTTCTGGACGTGATGGCCGAGACCGGTACGCTGCCCGAGTTCGAGTGCTTCGACGTGGGCATCGTGCGCTGCGTGGAGATGTACCAGCAGACCGGCATGTACAGCGGCCCGTTGGAGGTGAACTTTGTGATGGGTGTGGAGTCCGGCATGCCGGCCGACCCTGATTTGCTGCCCATTCTGTTGAAGCTGTTGCCCGAGGGCGCGCGCTGGCAAACCACATTGATCGGCCGCCAGGAGATCTGGCCCACTCACCGCCGCACCGCCGAGCTGGGCGGCCATTTGCGCACGGGCCTGGAAGACACGTTTTACCTGCCCAGCGGTGACAAGGTCACCTCGAATGCGCCGCTGATCGCACAGCTGGCAGCTTACGCCCGCGAGGCCGGCCGCGAGGTGGCCAGCCCGGCCGAAGCCCGCGCCCTGATGGGTCTGCACTGAGGCATCAGCTGGCGGCCAGCGACTTGAAGGCCGTGTAGGTGGCAATGCCCAGCAGCGTCAGCGCCAGGCTGCCGGCCACATGCACGGCGATGCCGGTGAACGCCATCACCAGGTCGCCCCGCTGCAAATTGGCCACCACCTCGGCCGAGAAGGTGGAAAAGGTGGTCAGCCCGCCCAGAAAGCCAGTGATGATGAGCAGCCGCCATTCCGGCGACAACTGCGGGTTGCCCGCGAAGAAGGCCACCGCCAGCCCGATCAGATAACCCCCCACCAGGTTGGCCGCCAGCGTGCCCGGCGGCACCGCCGGCCACAGCGCGTTGAGCCAGCCGCCCAGCTTCCAGCGCAGCAAGGCGCCCAGGGCCGCGCCCAGGGAGATCGAAAAGACGGAGGCGATCATGGGGACTTTCTGTGGTTCGCTGGGGGGTCGGGGTGAATGTAGCAAACCGCTGGCGTGGCGGTCTGGGCAGCCTCTGGTTTGCAACAAGTTTTTGATTTAGGTATGATGATCATCATGTCAAAATCGATTGCCAACGCCAGAGCCGCTGCCAAAGAGGCCACACACGACCGCATCGTGTCCGTGGCCGCCCGGACCATCCGTCGCAGCGGTTATGACGGCACCGGCGTCGCCGACATCATGAAGGAGGCCGGCTTGACGCATGGCGCCTTCTATGCACACTTCGCCTCCCGGGAGGCCATGCTGGCCGAAGCGGCAAGCAAAGCCTGCGCGGAGTCCGCAGCGGCGGCGGCCGAGGTGGCAGCCAAGCAGCCTCCAGGGGCTGCGCTGGCTGCCATGCTGGACGCCTACCTTTCCAAAGCCCATGTCCAAAATGCAGAGCACGGCTGCCCCTTGGCTGCTCTGGGTTCCGAGACCTCGCGCCAGGCGCCCGAAGTGCGTCGCGTGGCGACCCGGCACATCAAGGAAATGATCGACCTGGTCGCCCGGCAGTCGCCGGACTGGGGGCGTCCCAAGGCCCATGAACAGGCGCTCGTGACGCTGTCCACCATGGTGGGTGCCTTGCTGTTGGCGCGTGCGGTGGACGATCCAGCGTTGTCGGACAGCCTGCGAGAAGCGGCGCTTCAGCATCTGCTGCCCGTTGCGCATTGAACCGCTTGATGACCATGGTCATTTCGCGCGAATTTAAATATGATGAACATCATGCCAGTATGGCGTGAAGTCTTCGCCACACACCGAACTTCCCAACCCGAAACGCTGACGGAGAAATGCATAACCATGACGAACCCCAAGATTGCCCTCGTGACCGGTGCCTCGTCGGGCATTGGCCAAGCCGCCGCTGAACGGCTCGCCAAGGTCGGCTACAGGGTTTACGGCACGAGCCGACGGGGTGGTGAGGCGAGCGGGCGGGCCTTCGAGATGCTGCCGCTGGATGTGACCAGCGACGCGTCGGTGACCGCTGCGGTGGCGCAACTGATGCAGCGGGAGGGCCGCATCGACCTGCTGGTCAACAACGCCGGGTTCGGTGTCGCGCCTGCCGGTGCCGAGGAAAGTTCCATCGAGCAGGCCCGGTTGATTTTCGACACCAACTTCTTCGGGCTCATCCGGATGACGCGCGCCGTCTTACCCCACATGCGCCGGCAGGGGGCGGGCCGCATCATCAACATTGGTTCGGTGCTGGGTTTCTTGCCCATGCCCTATGGCGCGCTGTATGCCGCCACCAAGCATGCCATCGAAGGCTATTCCGAGTCGCTCGACCATGAGCTGCGCACACTGGGTGTCCGGGTCTCGGTGATCGAGCCGGCCTACACCAAGACGCCATTCGACGCCAACCTGCTGGAACCCGACGCCAAGCTCGACGCCTACCGTGAAGTTCGCGCCGCCATGAACCGGCGCGTGAAGGAGGCGATGGCTGCTGGGGCGCTGCCTGGCGTCGTGGCCGACGTGGTGCTCCAAGCGGCCAGCGCCACCCGACCCAAGCTCCGTTACACCGCCGGCGGGCTCGCGAACCGTTTGCGGCTGCTGCGCCGGTTCGCACCGGCCTGGCTGATGGATGCCGGGATTCGAAAAGACCTGCGGCTCGATGTGGCGCAAGGCGTGAACTGACCATGAAAGCATTCATCGCCGACCGCTATGAAAAAAAGAGCGCGTTGCGCCTGGCAGAC
Source organism: Rhodoferax sp. SPJ4 (assembly GCF_058216275.1). NCBI lineage: Bacteria > Pseudomonadati > Pseudomonadota > Betaproteobacteria > Burkholderiales > Comamonadaceae > Rhodoferax > Rhodoferax sp. SPJ4. Next base: position 112,143 of record NZ_JBYZMN010000004.1, on the reverse strand, counting down.
ATGCCGATGCCGACGCTGCGCGACGACGAAGTCCTGGTTGAGGTGCACGCCGCCAGCGTGAACCTGCTGGACGCCAAGATCCGGGCCGGGGAGTTCAAGCTCATCCTGCCTTACCGCCTGCCCCTCATCCTGGGGCACGATGTCGCCGGTGTCGTGGTGAAGGTGGGCCCCCGGGCGGGCCAATTCAAGGTGGGCGACGAGGTGTACGCACGCGCCGATGACTTCCGGATCGGCAGCTTCGCCGAGTTTGTCCCGATCAAGGCCTCATCGCTGGCGCTCAAGCCCAGGGGCCTGACGATGGAAGAAGCCGCCGCCATCCCGCTGGTAGGTTTGACGGCGTGGCAGGCACTGGTTGAGAAGGCCCAACTGAAGCCAAGGCAGAAGGTTTTCATCCAGGCCGGTTCCGGCGGCGTGGGCACTTTCGCCATCCAGTTGGCCAAGCACCTCGGCGCCAGCGTCGCCACGACAACGAGCACCGCCAATGTCGCGCTGGTCAAGAGCCTGGGTGCCGATGTGGTGGTCGACTACAAGCACCAAGACTTTGAAGGTGTTTTGCACGACTACGACCTGGTGCTGAACAGCCAGGATGGCCAGACGCTGGACAAGTCCCTCCGGGTGCTCAAGAGCGGCGGAACGTTGCTTTCCATCTCCGGCCCGCCAGACCCCGAGTTTGGCAAGGCGATCGGCGCACCTTGGTTCGTGAGGCTGGTGATGCGCGGGCTGAGCGCGGGCGTCCGGCGAAGGGCAAGCCGTCGCGGTCTGCGCTATGGCTTTCTGTTCATGAAGGCGGACGGCGCCCAGTTGCAGCAGATCACCCGCCTCATTGAAGCGGGCGCGATCCGCCCCGTCATCGACAAGGTGTTCCCCTTCGAGTCCACCAACGAGGCCCTGGCCTATGTTGAGTCCGGTCGCGCGAAGGGCAAGGTCGTCATCCGGGTCAAGTGAGCCCGAGGCCGGCCGGCCTCACTTGCCGATCCACTGGGTCACGTGCTGCCACAGGCGCAGCAGCAGGCCGGCGCGTTCCACATCGGCCTGGGCAACGAGCGGGGCTTCGCCCACCGGCTTGCCGTTGGCGGTGGCCACCACCTTGCCGATCACGGCACCCTTGGCCACCGGCGCCTCCAGGCCCGGCTGCAGCGTCACCGCGGTTTGCAATTGCAGGCCGCGCGGCACGGTCAGCACCCAGGGGGCGCCTAGGCCGGCCGCCACCGTGTCTGCCTTGCCAAAGCCGACCTTGGCGGTGCCAACCACCGTGTTGGGCTGGATCGGGGTGGCTTTCTCGAAGTTGCTGAAGCCCCAGCCGAGCAGCGTGCGGGTTTCGTCGGCCCGGGCCTGGGCGCTGTTGGTGTTGAGGATGACGGTGATCAGCCGCATGCCGTTGCGCTTGGACGAGGTGACCAGGCAGTAGCCGGCCTCTTCGGTGTGGCCGGTCTTCAGGCCGTCCACGGTGGGGTCGGTGTAGAGCAGGGCGTTGCGGTTGCCTTGCTTGATGCCGTTGTATTTGAAATCGTGTTCCGCGTAGATGGGGTAGTAGTCGGCACTGTCGCGGATGATGGCGCGGGCCAGGATGGCGAGGTCACGCGCAGACGACTTGTGCGCCGGGTCGGGCAGGCCCGTAGGGTTGACGAAGTTCGTGTGGGTCATGCCCAGGCGCTGGGCTTCGGCGTTCATCAGCTTGGCAAAACCCGCTTCTGAGCCGGCCATGTGCTCGGCAATGGCCTTGGACGCGTCGTTGCCCGACTGGATGATGATGCCGCGCAGCAGGTCGATCACCGTGGCCTGGCTGTTCAGCGGCAGGTACATGCACGACTCGGCGCTGGTGCCGCGGCACCAGGCGTTCTGGCTGACCGAGACCAGGTCGGTGGGTTTGAGCTTGCCGGCGCGCAGCGCCTGCTCGACCAGGAAGCTGGTCATCATCTTGGTGAGCGACGCGGGCGGCAGCGCTTCGTCGGCATTGGCCGAGGCGAGCACCTCGCCGGAGTCGTGGTCCATCAGCAGCCAGGCCTTGGCGGGCAGCGCCGGTGGGTTGGCCGCCAGGGCCGTCTGCGCGGCCAGGGGCGGCAGCGCGTTCGCGGTGGCCGCGGCTTTCTTGTGCGCCGCGGGCTTGGACGCGTGGCGTGCCGCCGCGAGCGAGGCGGTGCTGGGCAGCAGGGCGCCCACGGTGAGGGCGACGACGACAGGGAGGAGGGAGAAGGTCTTGGTTTGCATGGGGTTCACGGGAAGGTCGCGAATTGTCGCGGATCGGCGCCGCCGATCGCACGGATCAGGCCTGCGCAATGGCAAAAGTCCGGCCCTGTGGCATGGCCAAGACACAGTTGGTGACAAAGTCGGTCGCTGCGAGCATGACCCACCGCCCCCCGCGCAGGGCCGTCTGGGTGGCCCGCCACTCACAGCGACAACACATGCCCCTGCCGTGGATCGCCCTGGCCCTGCAGCACCTGCTGGTGGGCTGCGGCCACAGCCGCTTCGCCCATGTGGGTTTGCACCACCAGCCAGGGCGCGGCGGGCCGGCTGACCTGCTGCACAAAGCCATGCCAGGCCTGGGCCAGCCGCTCGGCAAAACCGGCTGGGCCCCAGTCGCGCATGCGCTGCTTGGCCTGGGCCGGGGCGAAGAACAGCACCGGCTTGGGGCCGGGCAGGTCGCGGCTACCGCCCAGCTGGTCGACATGGGTGCCGCCCACCGCGCAGCTGTGGGCCAGCGCGCCAAAGCGGCCGTGGATGGCCTGGCGCAGCGGGCCGCTGCCGGCAAAGTCCACGTACACACAGGGTGTGTCGGCCGGCAGGCTGTCGAGCTGGTCGTAACGCAGCACCTGGTCGTACACGCCCAGGCTGTCGCAAAAACCCACATGGGCGGCCGAGGTCAGGCCCACCACCCGCACTTCGGGGCGCTTGGCCAGCTGGGCGGCGGTGGCGTAGGCGGTTTTGCTGCTGGCCGACGACAGCAACACCACGCCGCGCGCGCTGCCCTCGCCGCCCTGGTTGATGCCAAAGAAGTGGTGCTCGGCCAGAAAGTCGTCGATCAGCCAGGCGGTGAGGAACAGCGGGCGCAGCAGCGCTTCCAGCGGCTCGTGGGCCGGGTCGTGCAGCGGGTCGGCCGCGCAACGCAGGTACTGGTTGTAGACCGGGTGCAGCGCCGTGCGGTGGGGCGCGCCGTCAAAAAAGCCCTGGGCCGATTCGCGCACCGGGCTCAGCACCGCGTGCGAGGCCATGGGCCAGTAACCGTACAGCCGCTCGCCCACCACCGCGGCCGGGCTGCGGCTTTCCACCACCACGCCAAAGCCCCAGACCGGGATCAGGCCCCAGGGGGCATCGGGCGGGTCGCCGGCCTCGGGGGTCACCGGGAAAAACTGCCAGTACTGCATGGCCTCGCCGAAGGCGGCGTAGGTGATGTTGTTGGCGGTGTAGGCAAATTGCACGATGCGCACCCGCACCTGGCCCTCGTCCAGCGGCGCGTCGGGTCGCACCACGCAGCGGGTGCTGGCGAGCTGGGTTTTGTGAACCTGGAACTGGGTGGTGCTCATGCGGTGGCCTTCAGAAGTTGCGGGGCGTTGGCCATGGCGGCCGCCGCCTGTTCGCGCAGCTCGCCCAGCAAGGCCAGTTTGGCCGCGTCGTCCGGGGCCACGCTGGCGGTGAGCTTGCCAAAACCGTCCAGCCGGCTGTCGCGCATCCAGGCGCGCAGGGGCTTGTCCTGGTTCCAGCGCATCTGGTTGAGCATGTTGACCTGGGTGGACCGCACATAGCCGGCCACGCTGCGCGGAAAGGGCACGGGCGTGCAAAGCTGGTTTCTGGCCGCATCGTCCGCGCCATGCGCTTCCAGGTAGGCGCACACGGCCGCGCTGAACGACACCAGCGGCGCCCGCACCAGCTGGGGCACGATCTTGCCAGTCTGGAAGATGGGCTCGCTGGGCCTGGGCGCCACCGCCGAGGCGGTGCAGTGGATGTACAGCGTGGTGGCGGCGTCCATGGCCACCGGGCCCTGTTCCAGCACCAGGGCCTGGGGGGTGATGGCGCTCACGCGGCCTTGGCGAATCACCTGGGTGATGTGCCGCAGCTGCGCCACCTCGCCCTCGGACAGCGTGGCGTAGTGAAACATGCGGGGCATCACGCTGCGGTCTATGCGCAGCATCTGGCCCTCGGCTTCCAGCCGGGTGAACAGGTCGTCCACGTCGCGGGCCTGGGCCAGGGCCCGGAAGGCCTTGACCTGGCCGCCGATGGAGTGCTCGAAGAATTCCATGCCGGGCTGGGTGCTCAGGCGGTTGATGACCCAGGAGTCGCGTGGCACCACCCAGTGGATGGCCTCGGGCGCCACGCCGGTGGCCAGCAGCCACAGCGCCACGTCCATGCCCGTCTTGCCCGCGCCCAGGATGCAAAAGCGTTCCGGGGGCGGGGCGCCGTCCTGGCCCCAGCGGGTGAGCTGGGTGGGGGTGAGCAGGCGCACGCCGGCGGCCACCTCAAAGCGCGGCGGGTGGGTGGCCGGCACGTCGGGGCTGAAGTGGCGCGAGTCCACCCATTTGCGCCGCACGGTGACGGTGGTGGTCTGGCCGCTGAGCCGCGACACCACCTGGGCCTGCGGGCCGCCGCTGGCCAGGCAGTCGCTCATGGGCAGAAAGCGCACCCGGCCGCTGGGCAACAGGCGCTGCTGCATCACCTGCTGGAAATAGCCGCAGACCTCGGCGCCGCTGGCCAGCTCGTGCAGGCCGGCGTTGGGGCCCTGGGTGTCCTTGTGGCCGCTGCCCAGTGGCAGCGAGTTCACGCCGTAAAAGGCCGAGGGCTGGTGCAGCGTGACAAAAGGGTAGGCGTCGTTCCAGTGGCCACCGGGCTGCGCCCGCTGGTCCACCAGCGTGATGTGGGCGTCGCTTTCCTGCAGCAGGGTGTCGGCAAAGGCCAGGCCGGTGGCGCCGGCGCCGATGACCAGGTAGTCGGTGTCAAACGGGGCCACAGGCGGTCCTTGGGGTTGTCTGCCGCATCGTAAGAGGCCCGGGGCCGTGGGCACCATCGGGGCAAACCATGCGGACCAGGCGCAGGGGCAAAGGCCATGCCGGCCCCGTAATTCGGCAATTCGTCACGCCGCCCGCGGCTCGGCGGTGCTGTTTGCACTCAACTTTGGCGGTGATGCGTCGAAAATCCTGCCAGTTTCAACCAAAAGTATTCATTTTTGCTTCAAGAGGCTTCTTTTTAGAGCCAAAAAGACCAAAGGAACGGCATGTCGAATTTCTCCAATGCATGGGCCAAAACACTGGCCCTGGTGGCCGCGATGGGCAGCCTGGCCTTGAGCGGCTGTGGCGGTGGCGGCGATGACGCGGCGGCCCTGGCCACCCCCACCAAGGCCAGCGTGGCCGCCCCCAGCGACGGCCCGGCCGCCAGTCCGGCCCCGACGCTGGGCCAGATGGTGGCCGTGCCCGGGGCCACGGTGGTGGGCCTGGCCTGGCTGGACAGCCACACCGCCGAGCTGACCGTGGCCAGCAACGCCTTTGTGGCGCCGGTCAAGGTCGAGGTGATGTTGCCCGCGGGTTACCTCACCGACACCCGCCGGCGCTGGGCCTCCACCTATTACCTGGGGGGCACCAACCACGACCAGACCACCTTCCGCAAGGACTACAGCGCCTACGACCTGGTGAAGGCCTACCCCTCGCTGGTGGTGTCGCCGAGCGGCAATTCCGGCTACTGGAGCGACTGGTTCAACAACGGCGCCGGTGGCCCACCGCGCTACGAGACCTTTGTGATCCAGCAGCTGATGCCGCTGATCGACGCCAACTTTCGCACCCTGGCCGACCGGGCCCAGCGCGCTGTGATGGGCGACTCCATGGGCGGCTATGGGGCGCTGATGCTGGCCGCCCGCCACCCTGACCTGTTTGGCGCGGCCGCCAGCCTGTCGGGCACGGTGGACACCAACTTCCCCACCGGGGACGCGGCGGTGTCGGTCAGCCCGCTGCTGCAGACCAGCGCGCCCGACTCGGTGTACGGCCCGCGGCTGACCCAGGAGGTGCGCTGGCGCGGCCACAACCCCTGGGACCTGGCGCGCAACCTGCGAGGCGTCGACCTGCAGGTGTTCACCGGCAACGGGCTGTTGGGCACGGCCCAGGGCGAGGGTGGCACCGATGTGGCCGGCTGTGCGCTCGAAATCGGGGCGATCCAGCCGGAGAGCGTGAACCTGCACAACCAGCTGAACGCGCTGGGCATTGCCCATGCCTGGACGCCGCTGGACTGGGGTTGCCACAGCGTCTCGCTGTTCCGCTACGAGATTGCCCAGGCCGTGGCCCGCTTCCAGCAGGTCTTTGCCCAGGCCCCGGCGGCGCCGGCCGCATTCGACTTCCAGGCCATCGAACCCCGTTTCGCGGTGTACGGCTGGTCGGTCGAGGCCGACCCGGCCCGGGCGCTGGAGTTCATGAACCTGCGGGACGTCAGCGCCACCGGGCTGAGCTTGATTGGCAGTGGCCAGACCCGCGTCACCACCCCGGCGCTGTTCCGTGGCAACAAAACCGTGGACGTCGCCATCGACGGGGTGGTGAAGAAGCTGCGCCCCGACGCCGCCGGCCGGCTCACCTTCACGGTGGACCTGGGGCCGGCCAACGCCCAGCAGGCCTATTTGCTGGGCAGCATCAACGACGCCCGGATTCGCCAGGTGCGCTTCACCCCGCGCTGACGCGGGGGGCAGGCCCCGTCTTCGAATGGACCCACGGGGTCCGCCCACCGGCGGACCCCGTTTGTTTTGGCGCGGGCCTGGCAGGAATGCCGCTTTTCCGGCCGCAGGGGTCAGGACAAACCCGAATCGGTACTTGACAGTACCGATCCAGGGTTATAAATTACATCATTCAATGGCACAGTCAGATGAGAGATCATCGACCGAGGGCGCCAAAACCAGGTTTTGAGCCCCGCTGCCATCCCCGCACCGAACTTTTGAGAGGTTTCCATGCACACCCACACCGAGCACGCCATCGTTCCCCGTGAAAAGCTCGATTTCGGGCTGGACGGTGACATCCCCCGTCACTGGCTGAACAACGACCCCTTCAAGTCGCGTTTTTTTGACGCCATGTCGACCTTCTTCCCCGAAGGCGAGCGCTTCTTCATCACCTGCGTGCGCGACTTCCGCGACCAGATCACCGACCCCAAGCTGCTGGCCGAGGTGAAAGACTTCACCCGCCAGGAAGGCCAGCACGGCATGGTGCACCGCCAGTTCAACAACCGCGTCAAGGCCCAGGGCGTGGACGTGGACCGGATTGAAAAACTCACCGTGTTCTGGTTGTTCAAGGTGCTGCGCGGCGTGTTCAGCCGCAAAACCACGCTGGCCATCACCGCCGCCTTCGAGCACATGACCGCCTTGATGGCCCATGGCTTTGAGGAAGCCAAGGTGCTGGAACAGGCCGACCCGCGCATCCGCGCCATGTACACCTGGCATGCCATCGAAGAGGTGGAGCACAAGGCGGTGGCCTTTGACGTGATGCAGAAGGTGGCCCATGTGGGCTACTTCCGCCGCGTGTTTGCGCTGGCCGTGACCACCGTCTTCTTCCCGGTGGGCACCTTCATCGCCATCAACCGCATGCTCAAGGTCGACGGCTTTGGCCTGTTCAAGCGCTTGGGCATGATGGCCAAAGGCGCCTGGTGGATGTACAAGCCGGGCGGCCTGTACATGCCCATCCTGGGCCACTTCATGGCCTATTTCAAACCCGGCTTCCACCCCTGGCAGACCGGCCAGATCCACGGCTACGACGCCTGGCTGGAAGTCTTCAACCGCACCGGCGACCCGATCGCCGCCAGCGACGCGGCGCTGCTGTCGCCGGTCTGATCCACCGGCCTGGGGCGGCGCAATTGCGGGGGCTTTCCCCCGCAATTTGGCGTTTGGCAGGGTGACGGTCCCCTTATCCTGAAAGGGACAACCAGCCGTTTACCCCATCGCATGTCCCACATCGCCGAGCAGCTCGCCGTCCAGATGGCGGAAATGACGGTGTCGCGCAACCGTGACCACCTCGATCTCACCCTGGTCAGCGCCCTGCACGAGCTGCTGCATCCCTTGCAGGTGGCCCTGTACGGCGTGGGCGGCGACGCCGACACCGAGGTCTGGCTGACCCGGGGCCGCCTGCGCCGCGGTGACCTGGTGCCCTGCACCGACCCGCTGTGGGCCACCCCCGACACCCTGCCGCCGCTGGACAAGCACCCCGACCGCCTGGCCTGTTTGCGCACCCTGGAGATGGCCGTCTTGCCCGGCCCACCGGTCTGCACCCTGTTGCCCCTGGGCACCCGGACCCAGACCCTGGGGGTGATTGAGCTGCTGACCGAGCAGCCGCTGGGTGAACGCGAGCTGCGGACGCTGCAGGCCATTCTGCGTTTGTATTGCAACTTCCACGCGGTGCTGGACTACAGCGAGCGCGACGCCCTCACCGGTTTGCTGAATCGCAAGACCTTTGACGAGAACGTCATGCGCATGCTGGCCGCCGCAGAGCCGCTGCCCGAGCCGCCGCTGGCCGGGGTGGAGCAACGCCGACCGGCCGGGCCGGCGCCGCTGTGGCTGGGCATCATCGACATCGACCATTTCAAGCAGGTCAACGACCGCTTCGGCCACCTGATCGGTGACGAGGTATTGCTGCTGTTGGCCCAGCTGATGCGCGGCAGTTTCCGCCACCACGACCAGATTTACCGCTTCGGTGGCGAGGAGTTCGTGGTGCTGATGCGCAGCCCCGACACCACCTCGGCCAGCGCCGCCCTGGAGCGGCTGCGTCGCAGCGCCGAGCTCTGCGATTTCCCGCAGGTGGGCCACATCACGGTGAGCGTGGGCTTCACCGAGCTGCGCGAGGGCGACACCCCCAGCGAGGCCATCGAGCGCTCCGACAAGGCGCTGTACCACGTCAAGCGCCATGGCCGGAACCGGGTGGCGGGCCACGCCGAGCTGGTGCAGGCCGGGCACCTGGCCGACGCCGACCGGGCCACGGCGGTTGATTTCTTCTAGCGTGCGGCGCAGCCCCATGAAAAAAGCCACCCTCGGGTGGCTTTTTTCTGGGGCGATGGGCCTTCAGTTCTTGGCGTAGTCCGACACCACTTTCCATTTGCCGTCCTGGATTTGCGACATCCGTGACTTGTCGCTGCCCAGGCGCTTGGTGGGGCTGAAGGTCAGCTCCGAGCCGCCAAAGATGTCCGGCGGCACGGTCATGGTGTCCATGGCCTTGATGAAGCTGTCGGTGGTCAGGTTGGGACCGGCCTTCTGCGCGGCGCGGATGAAGGTGTCGATGGCGTTGTAGCCGTAGACCGAGAACACCGTGGGGTCTTCGTTGAACTTGGTCTTGTACTTGTTGGCCCAGAAGCGGATGGGCTGCGAGGCCTCGTCCAGGTAGGGGTTTTGCACCGTGTGGGTGGCGTACAAGCCGTTCATGGCCGGGCCACCCAGCTTGTGGATCAGGTCGGTGTAGGAGGCGCTCGACCCCAGGAACACCGGGTTGAAACCGGTCTTGCGGCTCTCGCCGATGGTGCCAATGGTTTCGCGGATGATGGTGCCCAGCACCACGAACTCGCAGCCGGCGGCCTTCATCTTGGCCACCTGCGACGAGAAGTCGGTGGCGCCGCGCTTGAACGAGGTTTTCTCGGTCAGCTCCATGCCCGAGGCCTTGAGGCCGGCCTCGGCGCCGCGCAGCACCTCCAGGCCGAACTCGTCGTCCTGGTAGATCGCGCAGATTTTGCTGACCTTCTTTTCCTTGACCAGCACCGGCAGGGTCTGGCGGATCTGGTCGTAGTAGGTGGCGGCGAACGAGTACTTCAGGCGGTGGAAGGGCTCGTACATTTCACGCGCCGCCGTCACCGGAAAGAAGTTGATCACGTTCTTCTCGAACTGCACCGGCATCGCGGCCAGGTTTTGCGCCGTGCCGATGTGGGCCACCATGGCAAAAATCTTGTCCTGGTTGACCAGCTTCTGCGCCGCCAGCACCGCCTTCTTGGGGTCATAGCCCGAGTCTTCGATGCCCAGCTTGATCTTGCGGCCGTTCACGCCGCCCTGCTCGTTGATCTCGTCCACCCGCAGCATCATGCCCAGGCGCACCTGCTTGCCAAAGCCGGCCAATGGGCCCGACAAGTCCTGGATGGAGCCCAGCGTGATCTCGGTCTTGCTCACGCCCTGGGATTGCGCCATGGCCGACGCGGCGAGCAAGGTGCCGGCCGCAAGGGCCAGCAGCGATTTGGTGTTCATGGAAACAACTCCTTCAAGTGGTCAACGGGTTATACGGTGCGGTTTTTCGGCCAGACAGGGCACTAACCCTAGGGGGTGGGCGCCATGGCCTTGGCGGGTGTGGGGCGATCAGCGGTACATGGCCTCGATCTGCGGCGCGTACTTCTTCTGCACCAGCGCGCGCTTGAGTTTCATGGTCGGCGTCAGCTCCTCGTCTTCGGCCGAGAGCTGGGTGTCGAGCAGGAAAAACTTCTTGATCTGTTCGACCCGAGCGAACTGGGCATTGACCCGGTCCAGCTCGGCCTGGATCAGCGCCTGCACCTCGGGCGAACGGGTCAGGCTGGCGTAGTTGGAGAAAGGCACGTCGTGGTCTTGCGCGTACTTCTCCACGTTGTCCTGGTCGATCATCACGATGGCCGTCAGGTAGGCGCGCTTGTCGCCGATCACCACCGCGTCGGTGATGTAGGGCGAGAACTTCAGCTCGTTCTCCAGCTCGCTGGGGGTGATGTTCTTGCCGCCGGCGGTGATGATGATGTCCTTCATCCGGTCGGTGATCTTGAAATAGCCGTCAGCATCGACCACGCCCACGTCGCCGGTGTGCAGCCAGCCCTCCGAATCGATGGTTTCGGCGGTTTTTTCGCGCTGGTTCAGATAGCCCATGAAGACATTCGGGCCGCGCACCATGATCTCGCTGGTGACCGGGTCCAGCTTGACCTCGTTGTAGGCCGCGGCCGGGCCGATGGAGCCGGGCTTGATGCCACTGGCGGGCACGCCGGTGGAGGCACCACAAGACTCGGTCATGCCCCAGACCTCCAGCATGGGCACGCCCAGCGCCAGGTACCAGCGGATCAGCTCGGGCGAAATCGGCGCCGCGCCGGTCACCAGCAGCCGCGCGCGGTGGATGCCGATGAGCTTGCGCACGTTGTTCAGCGCCAGCCAGCGCGCCAGGTGGAACTGCAGCTTCAGCAGCCCCCCCACCGGTTGCTTGGCCAGCACCAGGTCGGCGATGCGGCCGCCCACGCCAATGCTCCAGCCGTAGGCGGCCTGCTGCAGCCGGCCCGATTCCTTGAGCGCGATCATCACGCCGGAGTAGAACTTCTCCCAGACCCGGGGCACGGCGGTGAACACCGTGGGCGCGATCTCGCGCACGTTTTCTGGCACGGTTTCCGGGTTCTCGACGAAGTTGAGTTTGGCGCCGGTGTAGAGCGCGTGGTACTCGCCGCCCATGCGCTCGGCGATGTGGCACAGCGGCAGGAAACACATGCGCTCGTCGTCTTCGCCCTGGGCCACCAAGGTGTTGTAGCCGTGCGCGGTGTAGACCAGGCCGCCATGGCTGTGCATCGCGCCCTTGGGTTTGCCGGTGGTGCCCGAGGTGTAGACCAGGATGGCCAGGTCGCCTGGCCGGCAGGCCTTGACCCGCGCGTCCAGCGCCGCCGGGCGGCTGGCCAGGTGTTCGCAGCCACGGCGGCGCAGCTCGGCCAGGCTGATCACCATGGGGTCGTTGAGCGCGCGCAGGCCGGTCATGTCAAACACCACGATGTGGCGCAGCAGCGGCAGGCGGTCGCGCACCTCCAGCGCCTTGTCGAGCTGCTCATCGTTTTCCACGAACAGGATGCGGGTGGCCGAGTCGTCGCACAGGTAATGCGTCTGGGCCGGTGCGTCGGTGGGGTAGATGCCGTTGGACACGCCGCCGCAGCTCAGCACCGCCAGGTCGGCCAGCACCCAGTCGATGACGGTGTTGGACTGGATGGACGCGCATTGCCCGGCCTCGAAGCCCAGCGCCAGCAGGCCGTGGCCGATTTCGCGCACCGCGTCACCGGTCTGCCGCCAGCTCAGGCTGTGCCAGATGCCCAGCTCCTTCTGCCGCAGCCAGACCTTGTCGCCGCGCTGGGCCACCGCGTTCCAGAAGATGGCGGGGATGGTGTCGCCCGGCATGGCGATGCCGGTGGCAGGTTGGACATGGCTGAGATCCCAAAGCACAGACATCGGCTTATCTCCAGTTCTTCTTCTTCTTCCAGCGCCGCTCACCGCGCTGGCCGGCTTCTTTCAGGCCGAGGTAAAACTCTTTGATGTCGTCTTTCTCGCGCAGCACGGCACAGCTGTCTTCCATCACGATGCGGCCGTTCTCCAGCACATAGCCGTAGTCCGAGGCGTTGAGTGCCATGTTGGCGTTTTGCTCCACCAGCAGCATGGTGGTGCCGCGCTCACGGTTGATGCGCACCACGATCTCGAAGATCTCCTTGGTCAGCTTCGGGGAAAGGCCCAGGCTGGGCTCGTCGAGCAAGATCAGGTCGGGCGCGGCCATCAGCGCGCGGCTGATGGCCAGCATCTGCTGCTGGCCGCCCGACAGCAGGCCGGCGTCCTGGGCGGCACGCTCCTTCAGGATGGGGAAGTAGCCGAACACCGTCTCGATGTCGCGGGCCACGCCGTCGCGGTCTTTGCGGGTGTAGGCGCCCATCAGAAGGTTGTCGCGCACACTCAGCAGCGGAAACACCTCGCGGCCTTCGGGCACATGCGACAGGCCCTGCTGCACGATGCGCGCCGGGTCCTGAGCGGTGATGTCCTGGCCCTGGAAAGTGATGCTGCCGCGGCTGGGGTCGATGATGCCGGAGATGGTTTTGAGGATGGTGGTCTTGCCGGCGCCGTTGGAGCCCAGCACGGTGGCGATCTCGCCGCGCCGCACCTGCAGGCTGGCGCCGCGGATGGCCTTGATGGGGCCGTAGGCGCTCTCCACATTCATCAGCTTCAGCACCACGCCGTCGTCGGCGGCGGGGCTGGTGGCGGGCACGGCGCTCATCGCGTGGCCCCCACGGTCGCCGGCCGGCGCAGCGAGGACACGTCGTCCACCGTGCCCAGATAGGCCTCGATCACCCGCGCGTCGGTCTGCACCTCGCGGGGTGAGCCCAGCGCCAGCACCTCGCCCTGGTTCATCGCCAGCACCCGGTCGGAGACCTTGGACACCAGCGACATGTCGTGCTCCACCATCAGCACGGTGATGCCCAGCTCGGCCTGGATGTCCTGGATCCAGAAGGCCATGTCGTCGGTTTCTTCCACGTTCAGGCCGGACGAAGGTTCGTCGAGCAGCAGCAATTTCGGCTCGGTGCACAGCGCCCGCGCCAGCTCCACCACCTTGCGCACCCCATAGGGCAGGCCGGCCACCATGGAGTCGCGGTGGTGTTGCAGGTCGAGGAAGTCGATCACCTGCTCGGCCTTCTCGCGGGCCAGCAATTCGGCCTGCCGCACCTGGCCGGTGAACAGCATGTCCTTGACCCAGCCGGTGCGGCGGTGGGTGTGGCGGCCGATCAGCAGGTTGTGCAGCACCGTGGCGTGCTCGAACAGCTCGATGTTCTGAAAGGTACGGGCAATGCCCAGGCCGGCCACGGTGTGCGGTGCCTGGTCGGTCAACACCAGGGGCGCCGTGCCGCCATGCCAGGCGATGGTGCCGGTGGTGGGCGTGTAGATGCGGCTGATCAGGTTGAACACCGTGGTCTTGCCGGCACCGTTGGGGCCGATCAGCGTGAATACCTCGCCGCGCCGGACGTCGAAGCTGACCTGGTTCACCGCCAGCACGCCGCCGAAGCGCACGCTGAGGTTCTGGGCGGAAAGCAGTAGGTCACTCATGGCTGTTCGCGGTGTGCAAGGAAAGGCCGCAGCGCCGGGCCGCCCCAAGCAAGGCACGGCCCCCTCGGGGGGAAGCAAACCACACGAAGTGGGGAGCGTGGGGGTACACGTTCATCATTTCAGACGATCCGACTTTTGGAAGCTCTTTTGCCGCTTGAACATGCCCTGGCGGTAGAACGGGAACAGCTGCAAATAGGTGCGCACCTTGAGCCAGCGGCCGTACAAGCCCAGCGGCTCGAACAGCACAAAGGCAATCAGCACCGAGCCATACACCACCGCCTGCAGGCCGGGCGCCTGGCCGATGGCATCGGGCAGGAAGTCCTTGCTGAGCGAAATCAGCTGTGGCATGGTGATGAGGAAGATGGCGCCCAGAAAAGCCCCGTGCACCGAGCCCACACCACCGATGACGATCATCAGCAGCAGGTCAATCGACTGCAGGATGTTGAACTGATCGGGGCTGATGAACTGCAGCTTGTGGGCATACAGCGCCCCGCCAATGCCGGCCAGCCCGGCCGACAGCGCGAACGACAGCGTTTTGTAGCGGGCCAGGTGGATGCCCATGCTTTGCGCCGAAATTTCCGAGTCACGGATGGCCACAAAGGCCCGGCCGGTGGGGGAGCGCAGCAGGTTCAGAATGGCCAGCGTGGCGGCCACGGTGATGGCCAGGCACAGGAAGTAAAAGCCCTCGCCCGAATCGAGCTTGAAACCGAACAGCACCGGTACCTTGATGTGGATGCCGGCGTTGCCCCCGGTCACCGACTCCCAGCGCGCAAAACCTTCCTCGACGATGAAGCCAAAGGCCAGCGTGGCAATGCCCAGGTAGATGCCTTTCACCCGCAGCGCCGGCAGCCCCACCACCAGACCCACCAGCGCCGACAGCACGGCCGCACAGCCCAGCGCCACCGGGAAGGGCCAGCCGGCGTTGGTCAGCACCGCCTGGGTGTACGCACCCACGCCCAGAAAGGCCGCGTGGCCCAGCGAGAACAGCCCGGTGTAGCCGGCCAGCAGCATCAGCCCCAGGCCGACGATGGAATAAATCAGCACAAAGGTCAGCTGGGCCAGCCAGTACTCGGCAAACAGCCAGGGCGCGGCCAGCAGCAACAGCCCCAGCGCGCCATACCAGAACACATGGCCGCCGTGTTTGGCCAGGTTCAGGTCCTGGCCGTAGTCGGTTTTGAAGAGAAACCTCATACTTTTTTCCGCAGTTTCTCGCCGAACAAGCCGTTGGGTTTGACCATCAGCATCACCAGCACCACGATGTAGGGTGCGGTGTCCTTGAAGCCATCGGGCAAATAGAAGCCGGACAGCGATTCCACGATGCCGATCACCAGCCCGCCGACGATGGCGCCGGGCAGGCTGCCGAAGCCGCCCACCACCGCCGCCGGGAAAGCCTTCAGGCCGATGAAGCCCATGTTGGCGTGCACAAAGGTGATGGGTGCCAGCAACAGGCCGGCGATCGCCGCCACCGCCGCCGCCAGTCCCCAGACCAGGCCGTTGATGCGTTTCACCGGAATGCCCATGTAGTAGGCCGCCAGCTGGTTCTGCGACGAGGCCTGCATGGCCACGCCCAGCTTGCTGTACTTGAACATCGCAAACAGCACCAGGCACAGCACCACGGTGGTGGCGATCACCGCCATCTGCTCCACGTTGAGCACCAAGGGGCCCACATTCCAGATCTGGTCCTTGTAGGGCACGGGCAGGGTGTGGGTGTCGGTGCCGATGCCGGGGATCATGGTGATCAGCCCGCGCGCCACGTAGCCGATGCCAATCGTCAGCATCACCACCGAGAACGCCGGCTGGCCGAGGATGGGCCGGATCACCAGCCGCTCCAGCGCCACACCGAAGGCCGCCATGGCCACGATCGCGCTGAGCACCGACAGCCAGAACGGCATGCCCATGAAGGTCATGAAAGCCAAGCCGCAGAACGCGCCCAGCATCATCAGGTCGCCCTGGGCAAAGCTCACCGTTTCGGTGGCCTTGTAGATCAGCACAAACCCGAGCGCGATCAGGCCGTAGATGCAGCCTTGGGCCACACCGCTGATCACCAACTGCACAAACTGCACGCTGTCTCCGTCCTTGTTGGGTTGCTGCGCTGAGGCAGTCGCTGGGTTATACCTGCCTGCCTGTGGCTTGTGCTCAGGGTGTACCCGATGGGCTGTCATCCATGCGTCACCGCCTCGGTGGCGGGGGGTAAAACCCGTTAGATTGGCAGGGAAATCGCACCGGCCCGGTGCGCCTGTCAACGCCTCTTTTCTGGAGATGCCCATGAGCGTTCATGTCAGCCGCGAAGGCCAGGTCACCGTGGTCACGCTGGACCGGCCCGAGGTGCGCAACGCGGTCGACGGCGACACCGCCCGCGCGCTGTACCAGGCCTTTGTGGCCTTTGACGCCGACCCCGAGGCCCGCGTGGCGGTGTTCCATGGCGCGAACGGCCATTTCTGCGCCGGCTGGGACTTGCAGCATGGGGCCCGGCTGGCCGCCCAGGCGCCCGGCAGCGCGCACGAGGTGCTGAGCCAACTCAACTTCGGTGCCGACGAATCCGCGGTGTCGCCTGTGGGTTCTTTGGGGCCCATGGGGCCTTCCCGTTTGCTGCTGTCCAAGCCGGTGATCGCCGCCATCAGCGGCGCGGCGGTGGCCGGTGGTATGGAGCTGGCGCTGTGGTGTGACCTGCGGGTGATGGAGGAAGACGCCTACTTCGGCGTCTACTGTCGGCGTTTCGGTGTGCCGCTGATCGACGGCGGCACGGTGCGCCTGCCCCGGCTGATCGGCATGGGCCATGCGATGGACCTGATCCTCACCGGCCGCAAGGTCGAGGCCGCCGAGGCGCTGGCCATGGGCCTGGCGAACCGGGTGGTGGCCAAAGGCAGCGCACGCGAGGCGGCGCTGGCCCTGGCCCAGCAGCTGTGCAAATTCCCGCAGCCCACGATGCGGGCCGACCGCCTGAGCGCCCACCGCCAGTGGGACCTGCCACTGGAAGCCGCACTGCAGCAGGAATGGGAGGCCGGCAAGGCCTGTTTGCCCGACGCCTTTGCCGGTGCCGCCCGCTTCAGCGCGGGCGAGGGCCGGCATGGCCGCTTCGGGCCGGACTGAGCGGCGTCAGCCGTTCTTGGCGATGGGCCGGGGTTTGCCGCTGTCGTCGATCGCCACATAGGTCAGCGAGGCCTCGGTGACCTTGATGTAGCTGCCCTGAGTCTGAAAGCGCTCGGCGAACACCTCCACCTGCACCGTGATCGAGGTGTTGCCTACCCGCGAGACATGGGAGAAAAAGCTCAGGATGTCGCCCACCCGCACCGGCTGCTTGAAGATGAACTGGTTCACCGCCACCGTGGCCATGCGGCCCTTGACGGCGCGGGCCGCCATCACCGCACCGGCCAGGTCGACCTGGGCCATGACCCAGCCACCGAAGATGTCGCCGTTGGCGTTGCAGTCGGCTGGCATGGGGATGACCTTGAGCACCAGGTCTTTGTCGGTGGGCAGTGACACGGGCGCGCAGGGGTTGTTGGACATGGGCACAATCTCGTCAAAATAACCACTCCGATTGTCTCCCATGCGCCGCAGCGGCGAATCCAGCCCCCACGCCTCCTTTCCCGGCGCGCCCCCCGCGCCGCCCCGCACCCACACCGACTGGCAAACGCTGCAGCGGCTGTTTCCCTACCTGTGGCAGTACAAGTGGCGGGTGATGGCCGCGCTGGCCTTCATGGTGGGCGCCAAAGTGGCCAACGTGGGCGTGCCCCTGCTGCTGAAGAACCTGGTCGACACCATGAGCTTCAAGCCCGGCGACCTGCAGGCGGTGCTGGTGGTGCCGGTGGCGCTGCTGGTGGCCTATGGCCTGCTGCGCTTGTCCACCTCGCTGTTCACCGAACTGCGCGAGCTGGTGTTTGCCAAGGCCACCGAGGGCGCGGCGCGCAGCATCTCGCTCAAGGTGTTCCGCCACCTGCACGCCCTGAGCCTGCGTTTCCACCTGGAGCGCCAGACCGGCGGCATGACACGCGATATCGAGCGTGGCACCCGCGGCGTGCATTCGCTGATCAGCTACTCGCTGTACAGCATCATTCCCACGCTGATCGAGGTCACGCTGGTGCTGACGCTGCTGGCGGTGAAGTTCGACGTCTGGTTTGCCTGGATCACCATCATCGCGCTGGTGTTCTACGTGGCCTTCACCGTCACCGTGACCGAATGGCGCACCAAGTTCCGCAAGCAGATGAACGAGCTGGACTCGTCGGCCCACAGCCGCGCCATCGACTCGCTGCTGAACTACGAGACGGTCAAGTACTTCAACAACGAGGACTTCGAGGCCCGCCGCTACGACGAGAACCTGGCGCGCTACCGCAAGGCCGCCATCAAGAGCCAGACCACGCTGTCCATGCTCAACACCGGCCAGCAGCTCATCATCGCCATCAGCCTGGTGGCCATGCTGTACCGCGCCACACTGGGCGTGGTCGACGGCCGCATGACGTTGGGCGACCTGGTGATGATCAACGCCTTCATGATCCAGCTCTACATTCCGCTGGGCTTTCTGGGTGTGCTGTACCGCGAGATCAAGCAAAGCCTGACCGACCTGGAAAAGATGTTCACGCTGATGGAAAAAGAGCGCGAGATCGACGACCGTCCGGGCGCCCAGCCGCTGCGCCTGGGGGCTTCGCCCGAGGTGCGCTTCGAGCAAGTGAGTTTTGCCTACGAGCCCTCCCGACCGATCTTGCACGACGTGAGTTTCACCATCCCGCCCGGCAAGACGGTGGCGGTGGTGGGCCCGTCGGGCGCAGGCAAATCCACGCTGTCGCGGCTGCTGTTCCGCTTTTACGACGTGCAGCGGGGCCGCATCCTGATCGACGGCCAAGACCTGCAGCAGGTCACCCAGAGCAGCGTGCGCCAGGCCATCGGCATCGTGCCGCAGGACACGGTGTTGTTCAACGACACGGTGGAATACAACATCGCCTACGGTCGCCCCGGTGCCGGCCGGGCCGAGGTGGAGGAGGCCGCCCGCTCGGCCCACATCCATGGCTTCATCAGTGCCACGCCCAAGGGTTACGACACCATGGTGGGCGAGCGTGGCCTCAAGCTGTCGGGTGGCGAGAAACAGCGGGTGGCGATCGCCCGCACGCTGCTGAAAAACCCGCCGGTGCTGATCTTCGACGAGGCCACCTCGGCGCTGGACTCGGCCAACGAGCGCGCCATCCAGGCCGAGTTGAAAAGCGTGGCCGAGAACAAGACCACGCTGGTCATTGCCCATCGGCTGTCCACCGTGGTCGATGCCCACGAAATCCTGGTCATGGACGCCGGCCGCATCGTCGAGCGGGGCACCCACAACGCGCTGCTGGCGCTGGGCGGCCGCTACGCCCGCATGTGGGAGATGCAGCAGGCCTCGGCCGACACCGTGCCGGGCAACTGAGCCGGTTCAGCTCACCCGCACAAACCGGGCCACCGACGGAACGCCTGCCGCGTCGCTGACGAACAGCATGTAGTAGCCCGGTGGCACCAGGGCACTCGAGCTTGGCACGGCGACGGTCAGACCGTTGAGCACCGGCGTCACCTTCAGCTTGATGGCGCGCTGGTGCATGTCGTTGCCATGGGTGGTGGCCGCCGGGGCCACCAGCACGGCGCTGACCATGCCGTCGCGGTCGGTGCTCACCGCGAACGACTGGCCGTAGCGCACGCTGGACGGTGCCGCCGTGATCTTGGGTTGTGGACCTCTGAACAGGTAGGGCGGGGAGTAGACCTGTGCCTTGTGCTGGAACGCGGCCTGGGCCGAATAGTCCATGTCGTCCTGCGACAGCAGCACGCTGGCGTCAGGCAACAGAATGGCCGTGCCGTGGTAGGCCGACTGCACCGCGTGTTTGGCCACCGGTTTCCAGTTGCCGGTGGGGTCGAGTGCGGAGGTGCTGTACAGCTCGGACTGGAACACCGGGTCTTCATAGCCGTACAGCCCCTTGTTGCCGCCCACCGTCAGCATGCTGCCATCGGGCAACAGCACGGTGTTGGCGTTGTGCCGGGGTGTTTGCCACGCGGGAAATGGGGTCCATCCCGCGGCGGGGTTGAAGCCGTCCAGCGACTCGTTGGCCGCCAGTGGCTTGTTCTGGGTGTCCGAATAGGCGTAGCCGCCCGCCACCATGATGCGTTGCTGCGGCACCGTGCGTGACGCGTCGGTGTAGGAAATGCCGTTGCCCAGGTACTGGTGGTCGCTGGTCATGGCCGGCAAATTGCCCCAGTTCCAGGTGGCCGGATCCAGCTGGAAACTGCTGGAGGCCACCGGGCCAGCTTCCAGCATTTTTCCGGAAGGTAACAGAAACTGCAGTGGGTACAGGCCCGACGCGTTGTGCACCGACACCGCATTGATCTGGCCGATGCCGTCGATGTTGGTGTCGGGCGTGAACACTTCAACGACGTTGTTGATGGCGTTGGAGCCGGTCTCGTCGATGCCGCTGGTGATGACCACGCGGTTGTTGGCCAGCTGGGTCACCGTGGGGTACCAGCGGCCGCGAACCATGTTGGGCTGCCGGGCCCAGGTTTCGGCGGTGGGGTTGAAGGTATAGCTGCTCAATGGCCCGGCCCAGCCGCCGTAGCCCGGGGCGGCGTTGGGGTCGGGGTAGCGCAGGTTGCCACCGGCCACAAAGACGCGCCCGTCGCTCAGGATGGTCTGGCCCGCACACCAGAGGTTTTCTGGCGGCGGCAGGTTGTGGCCCAGCCGGGTGACCGGGTCCCAGACGTGGCCCACGCCATCGCGTGACTTGGCGGGGTTGTGGTAGTTCACCGGGTCATAGGACCAGAACAAGACCTTGCCGGTGTGCAGCACGACGGCCGTCACGCCCACCACCGGAATCACAAAGGGCGCGCTCCAGCGCCCCACCACCAGCGGGTCGTCGGCGGCAACCTGGGCCAAGGCGGGCCGGCTGCCCGTCAGCGAGGCCAGTGCCTGGGTCAGGGTGGCGCGCCACCAGCCGACCGGCGCATTCCGTTTGAAGGCCGCTTTCTTGGCGCGCTCGTCGTCCTGCAAGGACTGGGCGGCCGACACCACCCACCCGTCCGCCGGCACCTTGTGCACCCCCTTCTCCACCTCGCACTGCCGCGCACGGCTCTGGCGGTGCTGGTCTGCATGGCGGCGACCCAGTTGGTCTTTTTCCTGGTCGTATTTCTTTTGCTCGACATCGGCGGGCTGGCAGGCCCGCGCGGTCTTGACCGGCGCAGGCCCGGAGGCCGGCGGCGGCTGGGCCGCCTGGGCCCACACGGCCAGCGGCAGGCCCCAGGCGACGCCGGCCATGGTGGCCGCCGCCAGGCAGGTCAGTTTTCGGGTGAAGCAGCAGGGGTGGGTCATGGGGGGTACCGGGTGAGGAGGGTGGGCGCGCCCACAGGCGGGACAAGGCCAAAGAGGGCCGCAGGTGCAGCCTGACGGACGAACAGCGGCCACATCCCAATGTAAAAAGCCGGCGGCCCGGCGCTCCGTGCGCCACCGAACGGGGCGACGGCCGTGGACGCCCGCGATGTGCATTTGTGACGCCAATGTCAAAGTTTCGCCGCGGAAGGCGGCGGCCCTGTGCCAGGCCTTGCGGGGGCACAATGCCCCCATGAAAAACATCCTCGTCCTCGGCGGCTCCGGTTTCGTCGGCAGCCATGTCTGCGAAAAGCTCGCCCGCCAACAATGGCGGGTGACCGTGCCCTCCCGCCGCGCCGGCAACGCCAAACACCTGCAAATGCTGCCGCTGCTGCAGGTGGTGGAGGCCGACGTGCACGACCAGGCCGCGCTGACCCGGCTGGTGGCCGGCCACGACGCGGTGGTCAACCTGATCGCCATCCTGCATGGCAACGAGGCGGCCTTTCAGCGCGCCCATGTGGACCTGCCCACCAAGCTGGCCCAAGCCTGCGCCGCCACCGGTGTGACCCGGCTGGTCCATGTCAGCGCCCTGGGTGCGGCCGCCACCGGCCCGTCGATGTACCAGCGCAGCAAGGCCGCCGGCGAGTCGGTGTTGTGGGCCGCCGGCCTGCGCCTGAGCGTGCTGCGTCCCAGCGTGATTTTTGGTGCCGAAGACAAATTCACCAATTTGTTCGCCAGCCTGCAGCAGCTGGCCCCGGTGCTGCCGCTGGCCGGCAGTGGCACGAAGTTCCAGCCGGTGTGGGTGGAAGACGTGGCCGAGGCGGTGCTGCGCTGTTTGGTGAACGACGCCACCGTGGACCAGATCTACGAAGCCTGTGGCCCCGAGGTGCTGACGCTGAAAGCCCTGGTGCAGCTGTCGGGCCAGCTGGCCGGCGTCAACGAGGGCCGGGGCCGGCCGGTCTGGCCGCTGCCGCGCGCGGTGGGCTGGCTGCAGGCGCTGCTGATGGAGCTGGCGCCCGGCCAGCCGCTGATGAGCCGCGACAACCTGGCTTCCATGCAGGTGGACAACGTGGCCAGTGGCCAGGCCGCGGGCCTGGAGGCGCTGGGCATCACGCCCGAGTCGCTGCGGGCGGTGGCGCCCGGCTACCTGGGCCGGCGCGGCCCGCGCAGCGGCCTGCTGGCCATGCGCAAGACGGCCGGGCGGTTTTAAATTCGGTCAAAGCGCGCCCCCCGGCGCGGACGAAGGAGGTGTTCCATGGGCTTGCGTCTGGTCATCGGCAACAAGAACTACTCGTCCTGGTCCATGCGGCCCTGGGTGCTGATGCGCCAGGCCGGCATCCCGTTTGACGAGGAGCTGCTGCGCTTCGACGCTTTCACGCCCGGTTCGCAGTTCAAGCAGCGCATGGGGGCGCTGAGCGCGGCCGGCAAGGTGCCGGTGCTGATCGACAACTCGCCCGCCGGTGGCGGCGTTGGGCTGGTGGTCTGGGACTCGCTGGCGATCGCCGAGTACCTGGCCGAGCGTTTCCCCGAGCGGGCGCTGTGGCCCGCCGACGCGGTGGCCCGCGCCCGCGCCCGAAGCGCCTGCGCCGAGATGCATGCGGGCTTTGCCGCGTTGCGCAGCCACTGCCCGATGAACATCGAAGCCCGCCTGCCCGAGGTCGGTGAGCGGCTGTGGGCCGAGCAGCCGGCGCTGCGGGCGGACGTGGCGCGGGTGGTGGCGCTGTGGGGCGAACTGCTGGCCGCGCACGACGGGCCGCTGCTGTGTGGGGCGTTCAGCATCACCGACGCGTTTTTTGCGCCGGTCTGCACCCGCATCCAGACCTATGCGTTGCCGGTGCCGGCCGACATCGGGGCCTATTGCGAGCGGGTGCTGGCCCTGCCCGGCGTGGCCGACTGGGTGGCCGGCGCACTGGCCGAGCAGGACTTTGTGGCTTTTGGCGAGCCCTACCGCAGCGCCCGCTGAGCCCTACACTTTCGCGATGCAGATTTACAGGGTGGGGGGCGCGGTGCGTGACGCCTGTCTGGGCTTGCCGGTGCAAGACCACGACTGGGTGGTGGTGGGCGCCACGCCCGAGGCCATGGTGGCGGCCGGCTACACGCCGGTGGGCAAGGATTTCCCGGTGTTTTTGCACCCGCGCAGCCACGAGGAGTACGCGCTGGCCCGCACCGAGCGCAAGACCGCCCGTGGCTACAAGGGCTTTGCGGTCCAGGCCTCGCCCGAGGTCACGCTGGAGCAAGACCTGGCCCGGCGCGACCTGACCATCAACGCCATGGCCCAGCCGGCCGAGGCTGGCCCCTGCGAAGGCCTGATCGACCCCTATGGCGGCCAGGCCGACCTGCAGGCCAAAACCCTGCGCCACGTGACAGACGCCTTCCGCGAAGACCCGGTGCGCATCCTGCGTGTGGCCCGCTTTGCGGCCCGCTTCACCGCGTTCACGGTGGCGCCCGAGACGCTGGCGCTGATGCGTGAGATGGTGCAAGCAGGCGAGGCCGATGCGCTGGTGGCCGAGCGGGTCTGGCAGGAGCTGAGCCGCGGCCTGATGGAAGCCCGGCCCTCGCGCATGTTCGACGTGCTGCGCGACTGCGGCGCGCTGCAGGTGCTGCTGCCCGAGGTGGACCGGCTGTGGGGCGTGCCGCAGCGCGCCGAGCACCACCCCGAGGTCGACACCGGTGTGCACCTGATGCTGGTGCTGGACATGGCGGCCCGCCTGCAGGCCCCGCTGGCGGTGCGCTACGCCTGCCTGGGCCACGACCTCGGCAAGGGCACCACCCCGCCCGACCAGTGGCCACGCCACATCGGCCACGAGGAGCGCAGCGCCCGGTTGCTCAAGGGCCTGGGCGAACGGCTGCGTGTGCCCACCGACTGCCGCGAACTGGCCGAGGTGGTGGCGCGTGAGCACGGCCACATCCACGGCAGCGGCGGCTTCGGCGCGGCGGCGCTGCTGCGGCTGCTGGAGCGCTGCGACGCGCTGCGCAAGCCGGCGCGCTTCGACGAGGTGTTGCTGGCCTGCGAGTGCGACGCCCGGGGCCGGGGCGGGCTGGCCGAGTCGGCCTACCCCCAGCGGGAGCGGCTGCGCCAGGTGCTGGACCTGGCCTTGGCCGTGTCCACCGCGGCGGTGGCGGCCCAGGCCCAGTCCGAGGGTTTGTCGGGCAAGGCGGTGGGGGAACGCATCCAGGCCGCCCGGTTGGCAGCGCTGGTGGCTGCGGGGTACTAGCTAGAGCAGCTTGGCAATGCCCGCCGCCGCCATGCTCAGCAGCACGGTGGTGGTCAGCGGGATGAACCACTCGCGGCCGAACAGCCGGAAACGAAAGTCACCGGGCAGCTTGCCAAAGCCGAACTTGCCCAGCAACGGCGACAGGCCGTTGATCAGCAGCAGCGCGAGGAAGGTGACGATGAGCCAGCGGAACATGGGGCCATTCTCGCCGGCTTGGACGCCGCGGTGTTCACAGCGTGTGGGTGCGGTCGCCCTGGGCAAAGCCCAGCGGCTCCCAGGGCTCGCCCTTGAAGAAACCCATCACCTTGAACAGCTCGCCCATCTCGTGCTCTGTCATCAGCTTTTGCGCCATCGCGCGCTCGGCCAGGGGGGCGTCGACCAGCCGGTCCAGCAGGCCGCAGTTCATCAGAAAGCGGGCCTGGTTGCAGTAGCCCAGCACCGGCAGGCCGGCGTCCTGGGCGGCCAGCGCCAGGCCGGTGAAATTCACGTGCGCGGTGATGTCTTTGAGGCCCGGCGCGCTCAGCGGGTCTGCGTCGGTCTGGTGGGCGCGGTGGCAAATCAGCGTGCCCATGTGGCGCTGCGGGTGGAAGTACTCGGCCCCGGGAAAGCCGTAGTCGATGAACAGCGCCGCACCCTTTGTCAGCCGGTCGGCCAGCGTGGCAATGAAGGCCTCGGCCTGGGGGTGGATCTCGGTGACGTAGTCATGCTCACCTGCAATCGCCAGCGGCGGCCGCAGCTCGGTGGGGCGGTCTGCCCAGGCGAATGCGCCATCCTGCAGCGCCACGCCGCGCTCGTGCCAGACGCCGCCCAGCCGGGCCAGCAACTGCACCGGCATCGCGTCCAGCACCTCGTTGCCCACCACCACACCGGCAAAGCGCTCGGGCAGGGCGTCGGCCCAGACCAGCTTGCCCGCATGGGCGGCCAGGGTGGTTTGCTGGCGTTCGCGCAGGCTGGCCGACAGCTCAACGATGGTGTAGGTCTGCACCGCGTCGCCCAACGTGTCGAGCAGCTGCAGCGCCAGCGCGCCCGAGCCGGCGCCGAATTCCCACACCGCGTCGGTGCCGGTGTGGGCCAGCATCTCGCCCACCTGGGCCGCCAGGGTCTGGCCGAACAGCGGCGTGAGTTCCGGCGCGGTGACGAAGTCGCTGCCCGACGACGGCAGCTGGCCGAACTTGCGCAGGCCGTTGGCGTAATAGCCCAGGCCGGGCGCATACAAGGCCTCGGCCATGAAGGCATCAAAGCCCAGCCAGCCACCGGCGGCGGTGATTTTTTGGCGCAGGCGCTGGGCCAGCCGCTCGGACAGGTCCTGGGCCGGGGTGCCTGGCGGGGGCGCGGTCGTTAAACTGTGGTCTTTGCTCACCCGGCCATTGTCCCCGATGGCCCGTCCCTTCCCCACCCATGACCACCCCTGTTCTGCCCCGCACCGTGCTGGTCACCGGCGCCGCCAAGCGTCTGGGCCGCGAGATCGCGCTGACGCTGGCCGCGGCCGGCTGGCGGGTGGCCGTGCATTACCGGGGTTCGCGCGACGAGGCGTTGCAAACGGCGGCCGACTGCGCGGCGCTGACGCCGGGCGCGGCCGCCTTCGGCGCCGACCTGAGCGACGAGGCCGCGGTGCGCAGCCTGCTGCCGGCGGTGCTGGCCGAACTGGGCCAGGTGGACGCACTGGTCAACAGCGCTTCCACCTTCGAGCACGACACCGCCGAGAGCTTCAGCTTTGCCATGCTGGACAAGCACCTGCGTGGCAACACCGGCGCGCCCATCCTGTTGGCCCAGGCGCTGCACCAGCACTTGGCCGGCCGCGACGACGGCCCCGCGATGGCCCGCGGCGCGGTGGTGAATCTGCTGGACCAGAAACTCTGGAACCCCAACCCCGATTTCTTGAGTTACACGCTGTCCAAGGCCGCGCTGGAGTCTGCCAACACCTTGCTGGCGCTGGCGCTGGCGCCCCGGCTGCGGGTGGTGGGCGTGGCCCCGGGCCTGACGCTGACCAGCCACATGCTCAGCGACGCGCAGTTCCAGGCCCTGCACCAGCTCAGCCCGCTGGGCCGCTCGTCCACCCCGCAGGACGTGGCCGGCGCGGTGCGTTTTGCGCTGGACAACCAGTCCATCACCGGTACCACGCTGCTGGTGGACGGCGGCCAGCATTTGATGAAATTCGAGCGTGATTTTTCCGTGATGTGAGCGCACGCTCATCTTCCAACCCCATGTTCAATTCAAAAGGTACCCAAATCCTCACGCTGTCGGGCTTGCGCTTCAACGCCAACCTGGGCATCCTGGCGCATGAGCGGCAGGCGCCGCAGCCCATCCAGGTCGACGCCGAGCTGAGCCTGGGCACCCAGCCCTTGCTGCCACGCGACGACGACATCGGCCATGTGCTGGACTACCGCAAGGTGCGGCAAATCATCATCGACGAGTGCACCGCCGAGCATGTGAATTTGCTGGAAAGCCTGATCGGCAAGCTCAGCCACCGGCTGATGCAATTGCCTGGCGTGGTGGGCGTGCGGGTGAAAATTGCCAAGCTGGAAATCTTTGCCGATTGCGAAGTCGCCATCCGGGTCGAGTCCGGGCAATGGTGAACACCAAGGAAACTGTATGAGCGCCGTATGGATTGAGCCCGAAGCCCCGCCTCTGGGCCAGCGCGCCAAGATCGAGCGCGAAACCCACAAGCTGGAAAAGCGGCTGTGCCGCCAGATGGGCCAGGCCATCGTCGACTTCAACATGATCGAAGAAGGCGACAAGGTCATGGTCTGCCTCAGCGGCGGCAAGGACAGCTACGGCATGCTGGACATTTTGCTGAAGATGCAGGCCCGCGCGCCCATCGATTTCAGCATCGTGGTGGTGAATCTCGACCAGAAGCAGCCCGGTTTTCCCGAGCACATCCTGCCGGCCTATTTGACCGAGCTGGGTGTGCCCTTCCACATCGAGAACCAGGACACCTACTCCATCGTCAAGGACAAGATCGCGCCCGGCAAAACCATGTGCAGCCTGTGCAGCCGGCTGCGCCGCGGCATTTTGTACCGGGTGGCCGACGAGCTGGGCGCGACCAAGATCGCGCTGGGCCACCACCGCGACGACATGCTGCAGACCTTTTTCCTCAACATGTTCTTTGGTGGCAAGCTCAAGGGCATGCCACCCAAGCTGGTGAGCGACGACGGCCGCCACATCGTCATCCGCCCGCTGGCCTATGTGGCCGAGAAAGACCTGAGCCGCTGGGCCGAGCACAAGGCTTTTCCCATCATCCCCTGCACGCTGTGTGGCAGCCAGGAAAACCTGCAGCGCAAGCAGGTCGCGGCCATGCTGCGCGAGTGGGAGAAGAAGCACCCCGGCCGCATCGAGAGCATGTTCACCGCGCTGCAAAACGTCGTGCCCTCGCATTTGATGGACCGCAACCGCCACGACTTTGCCGGCCTGCAGCCCACCGGCGTGCCCGACCCCGATGGCGACCGCGCCTTTGACGCCGACGACGAGCGGCCCGGCTTCAGCCCCAGCGGCCTGCCAGCGCTGCAGGCCATTCCGCTGCACCGGGTCAGCGACGGGGACTGAGATGCGGCGCCTGGGCCTCTGGTGCTTGCTGGCCGCGGCCGCCTGGCTCGGTGGCCTGGCCGGCTGTGCCAGCCCCCGGGTCAACAGCGAGGTCCAGGCCTTTTCGTCGCTGCCGGCACCGCCGCTGGGCGGCTACCGCTTCGAGCAGCTGCCCTCGCAGCAGGCCGACGCGGCCCGCCAAGGCCTGCACGAGGTCATGGCCCAGGCGGCCCTGACGCGGGTGGGCCTGAACCGCGACGAGCACGCCCCGCGCTACAGCCTGTGGCTGGGCGTGGCCAGCACCGTGGTGTCACTGAACAGCTGGGACGACCAGTTCTGGGCCCCCACCCGCTATGGCTGGGGCCCTTACTGGCGGCCCGGCGTGCCGCTGTACGCACCGGCTTTCCCGAGCGCACCACGCTACCGCCACGAGGTGACGCTGGTGCTGCGCGACCTGGCCAGCCAGAAGGTGGTGTTTGAAACCCGTGCCGTGCACGAGGGCTACTGGCGCCAGGCCGAGCGGGTGCTGCCTGCGTTGCTGGACGCCGCGTTGCGCGATTTTCCCAAGCCACCCAGCGGCGTGCGTTACCTGGACGCCGAGCTGCCACGCTGACCCTCACCCACTCCTTCATGCAAGCCCTTCGACTGATCGCGGTGCGCCACGGCGAAACCGCGTGGAACCGCGACACCCGCATCCAGGGCCATTTGGACATTGGCCTCAACGACCATGGCCGCTGGCAGGCCGAGCAGCTGGCCCTGGCCCTGGCCGACGAGGCGATCGACGCCATTTACACCAGCGACCTGGCGCGCGCCCACGACACCGCCGCCGCGGTGGCCCGGGCCACCGGCGCGCCGCTGGTGCGCCATGCCGGCCTGCGTGAGCGGGTGTTCGGCCAGTTCGAGGGCAAGACCTTTGACGAGATCAGTGCGCTGTGGCCCGACCAGGCCGAACGCTGGCGCCGCCGCGACCCGGGTTTTGCGCCGGACGGCGGCGAGTCGCTGCTGGCTTTCCGTGAGCGGGTGCTGGCCACGGTACAGGCCCTCACCGCGCCCCACACCGAGGGCCAGGTGATGGTGGTGGCCCATGGTGGGGTGATGGACCTGCTGTACCGCGCCGCCACCGGCCAGGAGTTGCAGGCGCCCCGCACCTGGCTGCTGGGCAACGCCGCCATCAACCGGTTGCTGGCCACGCCCGACGGCCTGACGCTGGTGGGCTGGGCCGACACCCGCCACCTGGACGGCGCGGTGCGCGACGAGTCCAGCACCTGAGGGCGGCAGCCGGGCGCTGTCACCTCGATGTCAGCCGGCGTGCCCGGCCTGGCGACAATTTGGCCATGACAAACCGCCCGCCCGACGATGCCACCCCGCTCTGGCCATTGCAGGCCCTGATGCTGCTGGCCGCCGCGGTGGCCACGGTCAGCGGGGCCTGGCCGCTGGGCCTGCTGCACTGGGTGAGCAAACCCGCGGTGATGGCGGTGGCGTTGCTGTGGGTGGTGCTGCGTGCCCGCCGCCAGCAGGCCCAGGGCCGGCTGGACCGCCGCTTCACCGGCTGGCTGATGGCCGCCCTGCTGTTCTCGCTGGGCGGCGATGTGTGTTTGATGCTGCCGGGCGACCTGTTCATTCCCGGCCTGGCGTCTTTCCTGCTGGCCCATTTGTGCTACCTCGCGCTGCTGCGCCGGGGGGTGGCCTGGTTTCCCAGCCGGGCCGCGCTGTGGGGCGTGCTGACGATTGCCGTGGCGATGTATGCGCTGATGTGGGGCCCGCTGCGCGAGCCGGCCCTGCGGACGGCGGTGGCCGCCTATGTGGGCGCCATCGGCCTGATGGTGGCGCAGGCCGTCGGCAGGGCCCAGTCGCTGAAGACGCCGGCGGCGCGCGGCGTGGCGCTGGGCGCGGCGATCTTCATGCTCAGCGACACGCT
This sequence comes from Rhodoferax sp. SPJ4, assembly GCF_058216275.1. NCBI lineage: Bacteria > Pseudomonadati > Pseudomonadota > Betaproteobacteria > Burkholderiales > Comamonadaceae > Rhodoferax > Rhodoferax sp. SPJ4. The sequence continues at coordinate 82,414 of NZ_JBYZMN010000004.1, read as the reverse complement.
GATCGCCATCGACCGCTTTCTGCAGCCTTTGCCGCTGGCGTTGGTCTGGATTCTGCTCACCTACGGCCTGGCGCAGTGGCTGATCGTGCGCCACGCCCAGCCGTCGCAGCCGCCCGTCACCTGAGGGCCTCAGTCGGGCAGCAGGTCGCCCATCTGGCTGGGCGGCACCACACCCAGGTGGCGGTAGGCCGCCAGCGTGGCGATGCGGCCACGCGGCGTGCGCTGCAAATAGCCTTGCTGGATCAGATAGGGCTCGATCACGTCCTCGATGGTGTCGCGCTCTTCACCGATGCTGGCGGCGATGTTGTCCAGCCCCACCGGGCCACCGTCGAAGCGGTGGATCACGGCCTCCAGCAGCTTGCGGTCCATCACGTCAAAACCTTGTGGGTCCACGTCCAGCATGGCCAGCGCGCGGTTGGCCATGTCCAGCGTGATCTCGCCCGTGCCCTTGACGTCGGCGTAGTCGCGCACCCGGCGCAGCAGCCGGTTGGCGATGCGCGGCGTGCCACGCGAGCGGCGGGCGATTTCCATGCCGCCCTCGTAGTCGATGGGGGCGTTCAGCAGCCGCGCGCTGCGTGCCACGATCAGCGCCAGCTCCTGCGGGGTGTAGAACTCCAGCCGGGCGACGATGCCGAAGCGGTCACGCAGCGGGTTGGTCAGCATGCCGGCGCGGGTGGTCGCACCCACCAGCGTGAAGGGCTGCAGGTCCAGCTTGATGCTGCGCGCCGCCGGGCCCTCGCCGATCATGATGTCGATCTGGTAGTCCTCCAGCGCGGGGTAGAGGATTTCTTCCACCACCGGGCTGAGGCGGTGGATCTCGTCGATGAACAACACGTCGTTCTTCTCGAGGTTGGTCAGCAGCGCCGCCAGGTCCTTGGGTTTTTCCAGCACCGGGCCGCTGGTCTGCCGCAGGTTGACGCCCAGCTCGTGGGCAATGATGTGCGACAGCGTGGTCTTGCCCAGGCCGGGTGGGCCGAACAGCAGCACATGGTCCAGCGCCTCCTCGCGCTTGCGCGCCGCGCCGATGAAAATTTCCAGCTGCTCGCGGGCCTTGGTCTGGCCCACATAGTCGTCGAACAGCTTGGGCCGCAGCGCCCGCTCGATCGCCTCCTCGTTGGGCGAGGTGGGGGCGGGCGACACCACGCGGGATACCGGCGCGGGCGCGAAATCGTCGGTCTTGATGGTCATGGTGCCCCCACGCTTGTCACTTCGTGTACTGCGCTGGACGTGCCTCCGCAAGACGCGATGGCTCTTCGTGCTGTCCAAGCCTGCGCAGGCAGGCTTGGAGCCGCAGCACTCAGCCCCGAGGGGGCCGTCGCTTGCTCGGGGCGGCCCTTCGCTGCGCGGCGTTCAGATGCGGGCATGGTCATTTCGCCAACGCCTTCAACGCCAGCTTGATGCCGTCGCTCACGCCCACATCGGCCGGCAAGGCCTTCAAGGCCTGGGCGGCTTCCTTTTCGCTGTAGCCCAGGGCCACCAGGGCCTGCAGGATGTCGGCCTGGGCATCGCTGGCCAGGCTGACCGGGGCGCCGATGTCGGCGCCCAGCTTGCCCTTGAGTTCCAGCAGCAGGCGTTCAGCGGTTTTCTTGCCGATGCCGGGCACCTTGACCAGCCGGCCCACCTCCTGCTGGGTGATGGCCTGGGCCAGTTCGGCCACGCCCATGCCCGACAGCACCGACAGCGCCATGCGCGGGCCGATGCCGGAGATCTTGATCAACTGGCGGAAGGCGTGGCGTTCGGTGTGGGTGGCAAAACCGTACAGCAGCTGGGCGTCCTCGCGCACCACCATGTGGGTCAGCAGCGTGACTTTCTCGCCCAGGCCGGGCAGGTTGTAGAAGGTGCTCATGGGCACGTCGACCTCGTAACCCACGCCCTGGCAGTCCACCAGGATCTGGGGCGGGTTTTTCTCGCCGAGGATGCCGCTCAATCTGCCTATCATTGCTGTCCTTTTGCGGGATTATCAGCTTGATTCTCAGACACACCTTTTCGCCCCCCAACAACACCCGGCTGGCCAACCTGTGCGGCACCACCGACGAGCACCTGCGCACCATCGAGGACGCGCTGGAGGTGAAGATCGCCCACCGCCACGAGCAGTTCAAGGTCGATGGCCCGAAGGCCAAGGCCACCCGGGCGCTGGAGGTGCTGCAGGCGGTGTACGAGATCGCCGGCCGGCCGGTGCCGCCCTACACCCTGCAGCTGATGCTGGCGGGCGACGGCCCGCTGGTGGTGGGCAATGGCGACGGCCCGGCGCTGGCCACCCGGCGCAGCGACCTGCGGCCGCGCACGCCCAACCAGGCGGCCTATTTGGACCACATCGCCGGCAATGACATCACGCTGGGCATCGGCCCGGCCGGCACGGGCAAAACCTATTTGGCGGTGGCCAGTGCGGTGGACGCGCTGGAACGCAGCGCGGTGCAGCGCATCGTGTTGACCCGGCCGGCGGTGGAGGCCGGCGAACGGCTGGGCTTTCTGCCCGGCGACATGGCGCAAAAGGTCGACCCCTATCTGCGCCCGTTGTACGACGCGCTCTATGACCTGATGGGTTTCGAGAAGGTGCAAAAGGCCTTTGAGCGCCAGCAGCTGGAGATTGCGCCGCTGGCCTTCATGCGCGGCCGCACACTGAACAACGCCTTTGTGATCCTGGACGAGGCGCAGAACACGACGCCGGAGCAGATGAAGATGTTCCTGACCCGCATCGGTTTTGGCGCCAAGGCGGTGATCACCGGCGACGTGAGCCAGATCGACCTGCCCAAAGACCAGCTCAGCGGCCTGATCGACGCCGAGCGGGTGCTGGGCCGGGTCAAGGGCATCGCCATCTGCCGCTTCACCAGCGCCGACGTGGTGCGCCACCCGCTGGTGGCCCGCATCGTCGACGCTTACGACGCCCAGCGCACCCGGGTGGACTGAGATGGCCCTGCCCACACTGAGCCTGTCGCTGCAGTTTGGCGCGCTGGCCGACGCCGTGCCCCACCGCGCAGCCCTGCCCAGGCACAAGGTGGCGCGCTGGGTGCGCCATGCGCTGGACTCTGACGCCGAGATCACGGTGCGCATCGTCGACGCCGACGAAGGCCAGGCGCTGAACCGCGACTACCGGCACAAGGACTACGCCACCAACGTGCTGACCTTTGACTACGCCCAACAGCCTGTGGTGATGGCCGACCTGGTGCTGTGTGCGCCGGTGGTGGCGCGCGAGGCGGCCGAGCAGGGCAAGCCGCTGGCCGACCACTACGCGCACTTGCTGGTCCATGGCGCGCTGCACGCCCAGGGCTGGGACCACGAGACCAGCGAGGCCGACGCCCAGGCCATGGAGGCCCAGGAGGTGGCCATCCTGGCCCGGCTGGGCGTGGCCAACCCCTACGCTTGAGCGTCCGGTGTCTCGGTGCGCTGGCGCCAGGCGCGCAGCGCCGGCAGCGACTGGCGGTAGTGGTAGGCGGTCTGTTCGTCGCTGTAGCGGTGGTCTTCCCCCACCGGGCAGCGGTTGCGGGCCAGGCAGCGGTCTGCGCAGGACGAGCCGGGCGCCAGCCGGTGGTCCAGGCAGGCCTGAAAATTCCACACCGGCGTCAGCGCCCCCGCAGGGCAGGCCGACAGACAGGGCTGGTCGGCGCAGCTGAGGCAGGGCGAGGCCTGCTCACGCCGCGGCGTCAGCGGCAGCCGGGTGTCGGCCAACACCACCGCGCGGTAGGCGAACCAGCTGCCCCAGTCCGCGTCCACCCCGACCATGAAGGGCGAGCGGTGGTGCCAGCCCGCCAGTTCGCCCAGCCGCTGCAGGCCCACCACCTGCGGCCCCGGAAACAGCTGGCGCCAGCGGTGGCCGGCCAGTGGGCCGGCAAAACAATCGGCCAGGCATTCGCCCACGAAGTCGTCCACCGGGTGGGCGCCGTGCATGCCACGCTGCTGCAGCGCCTGCCAGAACCGCCGACCCTGGTGGCCCAGCAACAGCAGCTGGGTGGCGCCCGTACGCTCGGCCTCGGTGGCCGCCAGCTGGGCCACCACCTCGGCCGGCAAGGCGTCCAGCGCCATCACGGCCTGCAGGTTCAGACCCTGCGCGGCCAATCCACTCAGGGCAGCGAGGGGCGGGGCGGCCGTCATGGCGGGGCTCAGATCAGGTCGCGGGCATCGCCGAAATGGGCTTCGACGTCGCTGGGCAGCAGCTGGATGCTGGCCCGCAGCCCGGGCACGGCACTCATCAGCGCCTGCTCGACGCTGGTGCGCACCGCGGCGGCCCGGCCCAGCGTCCAGCTGGCGGGCATGTGCATGTGCAGGTCGACAAAGCGGCGCTGGGCGGCTTTGCGTGAGGTCAGGTGGTCGAAGCGGATGATTTCCACCTCGCCGCGGCGGTGCTCGAACTGCTTCAGCGTGGCGCGTATGGTGTCCAGCACCTCGGGCTCCAGCGCCTCGTCCATCAGGCCCTGGGACGACTGCCAGATCAAATGCCCGCCCTCGCGCAGGATGTTCAGCGCCACCAGAATCGCCACCACCGGGTCCAGCCACAGCCAGCCGGTGGCCGCCACCGCGCCAATGCCCACCACCACGCCGATGGAGGTCCAGACGTCCACCACCAGGTGGCGGGCGTCGGCCTCCACCGCCAGGGCGCCGGCCGTGCCGTCGGCCTGATGGGCCTTGGCCGCGCCAAACATCACCCAGGCCAGCAGGCCGTTGAAGGCCGAACTCACCAGCGACAACGCAATGCCCCAGCCCGCCGCCTCGATGGGCTGGGGGTTGAGCAAACGCAGCGCGGCTGCCCAGATGATGCCCACCGAGGCGCCGATGATCAGCACGCCCTCGAAGCCCGACGAAAAATACTCGGCCTTGTGGTGGCCGTAGGGGTGGTCTTCGTCGGCCGGCCGCTGGGCGATGGTGACCATGGTCAGCGCAAAAATCGCGCTGGCCAGGTTGACGAAGGACTCCATCGCGTCCGACAGCAGGCCCACCGAATCGGTCACCCACCAGGCGGCCATCTTCAGCGCAATGGTCAGCACCGCCACGCCCACCGAGCCCCACAACAGGGTTCGGGGAGAGATTCGGGTCAGGACAGCCGGCGCGCGCATCCGGGCATTTTGCCTTGACATGGCGCACGCCCGGGCCACGGCCGGCTTGACAGGAGGGCTGTTGGCCCGCTAAGGTGATGTTGTGAAAATCAAACAAATGTTTTGGGCAGGCGTGCTGCTGCTCACCAGCGGCTGGGCGGTGGCCCAGGCCCTGCCGGTGGCTGCGGAGCGTGCCGGCACGGTCAAGCTGGTCAAGGGCGATGTGCGGGTGACGGGCGCGCAAGGCGAACACCCCCTGCACTCCGGCGATCCGGTGGCGGTGGCCGACCGCATCTCCACCGGCGCCGATGGCTCGGCCAGCGTGGTCTTGCGCGACGGCACCACCTTGGTGGTGGGCCCCCGCAGCCGGCTGGACCTGAGCGCTTTCAGCTTCGACGCCAGCACCCAGAACGGCAACCTGCTGGTCTCGCTGGTTCAGGGCTCGCTGCGCATGATCACCGGTCTGATCGCCAAGGTGAACCCGGACGGGGTGTCGGTCACCACCAAGACCGCCACCATCGGTGTGCGCGGCACCGATTTCATCGTGCAGACCGAAGAGTAAATCCCAGATGTTGCGTGTGTGGAGGCGATGGGCCGGCGCCGGCCTGCTGGGCGTGTCTGCGTGGTTGGCCGGTTGTGCCAGCCCCGGCACCCAGGTCATTCTGTTGCCGCAGGCCGACGGCTCGCCGTCGGCGGTGATCGTCAATTCGGCCGGGGGCCAGCAGACCCTGTCCACCCCTTACCAGAGCGCCGATGCCCGAAACGGGACACGCGGCGCGCCCTCGGTGCGGCAGTCCAGCCCGGCCGAGGTGGGGAAGGCTTACGGTCCCTTGTTCGACCAGGCCCCCGCCAAGCCGGCCAAGTTCGTGCTGTATTTCAAGTCGGGCTCGCTGGAGCTGACGGCCGAGTCGCGCATCACGCTGTTCAACGCCATGGACGACGCGCTGCGCCGCAGTGGCGCCGACATCATGATCGTCGGCCACACCGACACCCTGGGCTCGGACGCCTACAACGACGGCTTGTCGGAAAAACGCGCCCAGCTGGTCGAGTCCATGCTGGTGGCGCGCGGCTTCACCACCACCCGCCTGCAGGCGGTGGGGCGCGGCGAACACCAGCCGGCGGTGGTCACCCGCGACGGGGTCAACGAGCCCCGCAACCGGCGGGTCGAGATCCTGGTGCGCTGAAACCCGCGCAGCGGGCCGTCAGGCGGTCAGCGTGACCCGGACGAATTTGCGTTTGCCCACCTGCAGCACACAGGTGCCGGCGTTCAGCTTCAGGCCCTTGTCGCTGACCACCACCGAGTCCACCCGCACACCACCGCCGTCGATCAGCCGGTTGGCTTCCGAGCCCGAGGGCGCCAGGCCGGCCTGCTTCAGCAGCGCGCCAATGCCCAGCGGGGCGCCGGCCAGCGTCAGTTCGGGGATGTCGTCCGGCACGCCGCCCTTGCTGCGGTTGGCGAAGTCCTGCTCGGCGGCGTCGGCCGCAGCGGCCGAGTGGAAGCGGGCGGTGATTTCCTTGGCCAGCGCCACCTTGGCGTCCTTGGGGTTGCGGCCGCCGGCCACCTCGGCCTGGAGCGCGGCGATGTCCGCCAGGCTCTTGAAACTCAGCAGCGTGTACCAGCGCCACATCAGGTCGTCGCTGATGCTCAGCACCTTGGCGAACATGGTGTTGGCGTCTTCGCTGATGCCGATGTAGTTGTTCTTGCTCTTGGACATCTTGTCCACGCCGTCCAGGCCTTCCAGCAGCGGCATGGTCAGGATGCACTGGGGCTCCTGGCCGTACTCGGCCTGCAGGTGGCGGCCCATCAGCAGGTTGAACTTCTGGTCGGTGCCGCCCAGTTCCAGGTCGGATTTCAAGGCCACCGAGTCGTAGCCTTGCATCAGCGGGTACAGGAATTCGTGCACGCTGATCGACTGGCCGCCGTGGAAGCGCTTGTGGAAGTCGTCGCGCTCCATCATCCGGGCCACGTTGTAACGGCTGGCCAACTGGATCATGCCGCGCGCGCCCAGCGCGTCGCACCACTCGCTGTTGTAGCGCAGCTCGGTGCGCTGGGGGTCGAGGATTTTGTCGGCCTGGGCCCGGTAGGTCTCGGCGTTGCGCTGGATCTGCTCCGCGGTCAGCGGGGGCCGGGTGGTGTTGCGGCCCGAGGGGTCGCCGATCATGGAGGTGAAGTCGCCGATCAGAAAGATCACCTGGTGGCCCAGGTCCTGCAGCTGGCGCAGCTTGTTCAGCACCACGGTGTGGCCCAGGTGGATGTCGGGGGCGGTCGGGTCCAGCCCCAGTTTGATGCGCAGCGGCTGGCCACTGGCCTCCGAGCGCTGCAGCTTTTTGACCCACTCGTCCCTGGGCAGCAGTTCCTCGCAGCCGCGCAGGCTCACCTGGAGGGCCTGGGCCACGGTGTCGCTCAACGGGGCGGGTTCCGGGCTGGGTGCAGAAGCGTTTTGGGGCTGGGAAGTCATTAGGGTTTTCTTCAGATGGGGCCGTGCGTGGCCCTTATATACTGGCGGGCGACCGCGAGCCTGGATTTTAATTGGCACGCAACGTGCATGTCGGCATTTCGCAACAATGCCGAATTCCAGTGGCAACGCACCGACAAACACCTGAGGACGATTCCTTTGCAACACCTTGGTCTGATCGCCGCTGGGCGCGCCCTGAGTCTTTCCCTGCTGAATTCCCTCCAACGCCACCCCAAGCGCCTGACCGCCGTGGTGGCCGCTGTGCTGTTGGGCGGTGGCGGCGGCGCTTTCGCCGTGGCCTCGCTGGCGCCCGACGCCGCGTCGCTGCCGGTGCGCGAGGTGCTGGAAGCCCCGCAAGAACGCCGCGTGGCCTCGCAACTGGCCCAACTGGACGATTTCAGCTTCAAGCTCTACCGCTCCGAGCTCAGCCGCTCCACCGATTCGGCGCAGTCGCTGCTGGCCCGCCTGGGTGTGGACGATCCGGCCGCCGTGGCCTTTTTGCGCAACCAACCCGACGCCCAGAAGAACCTGCTGGGCCGGGCTGGCCGTTCGGTCACCGCCGAGGTGGCCGACAACAACGCACTGCAAAAGCTCACCGCCCGCTGGACCTCGGACGAAGAAGGCAACTTCCACCGCCTGGTGATCGAGAAAACCCCCAGCGGCTTTGCTTCGCGGGTCGAATTGGGCAGCTTCACGTCGTCCAGCCGACTGGCCAGCGGCACCATCAACACCTCGCTGTTCGCCGCCACCGACGACGCCCGCATCCCTGACTCGGTGGCGATCAAGCTGGCCGAGATTTTTGCCGGCGACATCGACTTCCACCGCGCGCTGCGCAAAGGCGACCGTTTCTCCGTGGTTTATGAAACCCTGGAAGCCGACGGCGAGCCGGTGCGCGCCGGCCGTGTGCTGAGCGCCGAGTTCGTCAATAACGGCAAAACCTACCAGGCCATGTGGTTCCAGGAGCCGGGCCAGCGCGGCAGTTACTACACGCTGGACGGCCAGAGCCTGCGCAAGGCCTACCTGGTGTCGCCCTTGGCCTTCTCCCGCATCAGCAGCGGCTTTTCGATGCGCTTCCACCCCATTCTGCAGAAGTGGAAAGCCCACCTCGGCGTGGACTATGCCGCACCCACCGGCACCGCCGTGCGCACCGTCGGCAATGGCGTGGTCGATTTTGCCGGCGTGCAGAACGGCTTTGGCAATGTGGTCATCGTCAAGCACCAGAACGGCCATTCCACCGTCTACGCCCACCTGAGCCGCATCAACGTGCGCAAGGGCCAGAGCGTGGAGCAGGGCCAAACCGTGGGCGCCGTGGGTTCCACCGGCTGGGCCACCGGTCCGCACCTGCACTTTGAGTTCCGCGTCAACGGCATGCACCGTGACCCGCTGACCCTGGCCCGCCAGTCCGAGGCCATTCCGGTGTCGGTGTCGGCCCGCCCGGCTTTTGAGCGGGCCGCGGCCCTGGTGCGGCCCCAACTGGCCGCCGCCCGCACGGCGGCACTGGCCAGCGCCGAGTGAGGGTGGGGTGAGAAGCGTCACCCCTTTCCTGTACGTCTCGTTTAGACGGTGCCGTTGAACTAAACTTTTTGGCAATCCGGCAGTCACAGCATGTCAGGGGTTTCCGTTGCTGACCTGTTCCATGGACTGGTGCGGCGGGACGGTTCCCAACAACCGAGAGACAACATGCCAATGAACAAGCATTCCGGCGTCCCATGGGCGGTGGGTCAATCAGGCCGCCGCCGGGCTTTGCTGGTGAGCGCTGCGGCGCTGGTCGGCTGCCTGGGCATGGCGGTGCACGCCAAAAGTCCACCGAAAGAAGTGCCGCTGAAAGGTGTCGACGTGTTTGTCGACCAGCCCGACAACCTGGCCACCCGCGTCAAGGTGCAAACCGATGCCAAGGGCCGCTTTGAGGTGGCCGTCCCGAAGCCCGGCATGTACCGGGTGGTGGTGCAGACCACCGACCTCAAGCCCGGTGACAAACCGGCCGACCCGTCCCGTGTCGGCCCCATGGGCCTGCGCCACGCCTCGGTCTGGGGGCAGGATAGGCAGAGCTATGGCAAGTACAACTACATCACGGTGTACTTGGACCCTTCGTTGAGTTCAGGTGGCACGAGCATGAACCAGAAACTGGTCAACGGCCGCACCATGGGGGTGTTCGTCACCGTGTACAAGCCGGGTGAAATGGTCAAGGGCCGGGTTGAGGGTTCGCCATGAAGACCCGGTCATGTGCGGGGCTGTGGGCCGCGGTGCTGCTGGCCAGCCCTTCATGGGTGATGGCCCAGATTCCCAAGAGCCCCGAGGGCCTGGCGGCCGCACGGGATTGTTACCAATGCCACCGGGTGGAGCCCTTCAAGCCGGGCGAGGGCATGACCTTGGGCCCACCGTTCAAGCTGGTGGCCCAGCGTTACCGGGGGCAAAAGAATGCTGAAGCCTATCTGGTGAAAAAGGTCTTGGGCGGCGCCATTGGCACCTGGGGTGGCAACGGCATGCCACCGCAGCCCATCACCGAGGCCGAAGCCCACACGCTGGTGCGATGGGTGCTGCGGCTGAAATAAGCGCCCCGCCGTCGCTGGGTAGCCACCACTGTGACATGAAAAAAGCGCCCTGGAGGCGCTTTTCTTTTGGGCTGAATGCATGAGCGGCATTTTGGGTGGTCCATGAAAAACGGGGCCGAAGCCCCGTCGTGCATGTGAATGCCTGGGCGGCGTGAGCCGCCCAAGAATCAGATGAACTTGCCGAAGGTGCCGTTGGTGATGGCACCAGCGATGGCCACTTCCTGGATGGCGGTGGTCAGCGGGGTGATGGCGGGGTAGAACATGTCGCCCACCGGAGCACCTGCACCGTTCAGGGTGCTTTCGAAGCCGGTGGCGGCCAGCACGTTGTTGAACGGCAGGTCGTTGCTCAGCTTGTCACCACCACCCACGCCGGCGACGATGTCGTCAACGTACAGGATCTGGTCGGTGCCGTTGGTCACGAGGTCCAGCGTCGAGTTCAGGTTGTCACCGTCGAGCAGCAGGCCGGCGCCGGGGACGCCGCGGCCACCGTTTTCGGCGGCATTGGCCAGGGCACCGGTGTAACCTTGTTCGGACACCAGGTACTGCAGGTAGTCTTCCGACAGCAGGCCACCGCTGTAGGCGCCGATGAAGGCCGTGGTGGCGGCGTAGCTGCCGGTCACGATTTCACGGGTCGGGCCGTTCAGAGGCGTGCCTTCGGACAGGGCGACCGGACGGGTGGCCAAGTCATACAGCACCAGTTCATCACCGTAGCTGTTGCCGCCAATCAGCGACTGCACCGGGCCAAAGGCCGGGGTACCGTACAGCTGGGTCAGCAGAATGTTCTGGGTGCCGCCGCCTTCGACTTGCGAGCCGGAGATGCCGCCAACGTTTTCGCCCAGGCCGGGGATGCCGTAGGTGGCGTTTTCAGCGGCGAACAGCAGGCCGCCGATGGGGCCGTCGCTGGTGCCGTACACGCTGCCGTTGCCGCCTTCAGCGGAGGTGCCGCCTGGCAGGCCCGGCAGGCCACCACCCAGTGCGTCCAGACCTGGCAGTCCGCCAGCGCCCGGCAGACCACCGCCCAGTGCATCGAGGCCTGGCAGGGTGGGCAGGCCACCGCTGCTGCCGCCACCGTTGCTGGAGATTTCGCCGGAGGCCGAGTTGCCATTGCCGTCGTTGACGCTGCCGCTGGCGCTGCCGCCGTCGGCCGCTGCGTTGGTCTGGGTCAGACCGCCGAGCAGGTCGGTGGGCAGAGGCAGGCTGTCCAGGCCAGGCAGACCGGGCAAGCTGGGCAAGCCAGGCAGGCCGGAAGCGCCGCCCGTCAAGCCGGCCAACAGGGTTTCAATAGGATTAGACATGTTTTAGCTCCAATGTGTTCGTGATCAAGAGGCGGCTGCGTCTTTGATGGCCGCACGAATGCGGGGGTAGGTACCGCAACGGCACAGATTGGCCTGCATGGCGTCGGTGATTTCTTGGTCGGACGGGTTGGGAATGCGTTGCAGCAACTCGTACGCCGTCATCAACTGGCCAGCTTGGCAGAAGCCGCACTGGGCCACGTCAAATTTCTTCCAAGACGCTTGCAGCTTGGCACCCAGTGCCGTGGCGCCCAGGCCTTCGATCGTGGTGATCTCGTGGCCAGCGGCGTCGCTGATGCGGGTCACGCAGGAACGAAACTTCTTCTTTTGCGTGGTCGGCTGGGTGCCGCTGAAGCGGCTGGCTTCCGAGTACGGGCTGTTGGTGGCAACGGTGTTGCCAGCCGCCACGATGGGGGTGGAGGAGTTGCAGGTGCAAGCACCGCAAACGCCCACGCCACAGCCGTACTTGGGGCCGGTCAGGTCCAGCTTGTCACGCAGGATGTACAGCAGGTATTCGTTGGCATCGGCTTCGACGGTGGTCGGCTTGCCGTTGATGGTGAGGTTGTAGGTTCCCATGATGTTTTTGCTCCTGTTGGATTAGCGGTCGGTCAGCGGTGCGGAGGGCGAACCGTAAATCGGGAACTCCTCGGCGTGGTGCGACTTCAGCGACGGGCGAACCACGCTGTTGATGTGGCCCCAGGCGTTGGCGACAGCGCCAAAGCCAGAGGGTGCACACAGTTCGCCGGCGCCACCAACACGGCTGTCGTTGATATTGACAAATTTGGCTTCGTGCGAGTAGCTGCACTCGCGCATGCGGTTCCAGTAGTAGTTCAGGAAGGTGCTTTGGTCGGCCGCACCATCGGTGAACGTGATCTTGGAGAAGTAGACCAAGGCGACACCGTCAGCGATGGCGCCTTCACCCATGGAAGCCAGACCCGACGGGTTGGTGACCTTGCCCACATCCATGGCGCTCCAAGCCTTCTTGACCGTCGGCGGGGTGACAGCAATGTCGGCGCCCACAGGCAATTCAGACAACACGATCTGGCAGGCAGCGCTGTTCCACTCTTCGTGGATACCAAAGCCCAGGCCCATGGTGACAGTGCGGTTGGGGTTGGCGTTGTTGGCGTTCACCAAAGCCAATTGCTCGTCCCAGGTTTTCTTCAGTTCTTCCATGCAGCCCTTGATGCGCTCGGACTTCATGTACTTGAGGCGCAGACCGAAACGCTCTTGGCCGGTCTGACGAGCCACTTCGTCCATGAACACTTCCTTGCCGCCCTGGCCACCCACCGAGTACACCGCACGCATGGCGCCGGTGGGGAACGGTGCCACGACTTCGCGGAACTGCTCGTTGGTGGTGAAGCTGTAGGGGGACGGGGCCGACAACGGGAAGTAGTCGAAACCGGTCTGGTTGGTCGACGACAGCGTGTCTTCGGTCTGGGTGTTGTCCACGCCGGAAGGCAGTTCGCACAGAATGGAGACGAACTTGTGGTTCATGCTCAGAATCGTCTTGCCATCGGAACCGATGTTGACGATGTAGCGGCTGAAGGTGGGCGGACGGTAGGGGCACAGACGGATGTCGTCGTTGCGCGACCACATCACCTTGACCTTGTTGGTCTTCACGCCACGCTTGTTCACCAGGCCACCCATCTTGCGGACGGCGTCGGCCACGCGGGCCGATTCAGCAGAGGATTCCACCAGCAGGTTGCGACCGAAGTGGCCATAACCCTGGGTGACGTTCAACAGCACCTTGGTGGGGGCGGCGTCCAGGCCGATTTGCTGGGCCAGTGCCTGACGGTTGTACTTTGGCACTTGCGATGCCCACCAGGCTTCGGCACCGGTGGCAGCGCCGCCGGCATCACCGAACACTTCGCAGACACCGGCCTGGGTGCCCAGCGTGCCTTGGTGGTGGAAGTTCACCAGAATGCCACCCTTGATTTGCTTGGCGGCCAGCAGCTTGGCGCCGACGGGGTCAGGACCCACGGCGTCTTTCAGCTTCTGGTTCAGCATGGGGGTGCTGAAACGGGCGGCGGTGCCGGGGTTCCAGGTGATCAGGTTGTTCTTCATGATCACGTCACGGGCGTCCAAGGCTTCGCCCATGGTGTCGCACACAATGCCGACGCCGGTGTAGATGGTGAAACCATTCTTGCCGGAGTCGAAGGGGATCACGGCCTTGACCTTGGGGCACAGGGCCTTGATCTTGGCGATTTCCACCGTCTTCGGGGTGCCACGGGTTTGCAGCGAGTGCATGACCAGGCAGTTCAGCGCGTCTTGGTTGGTGTCAACCGTGTATTTGCGGGTACCCGAGTAGATTTCATCGCTGTCCAGGCGGGCGATGCCGGTGCCGGGCACGAAGGTGCCGACGTTGCCGGAACGGGTCATGCCCTTGCCGAGCAGACCACCGTAGGTGAAGGTGGAGGCGAAAGGCTTGGAGGCCGGGGTGGTGGCGGCGATTTCAGCGGCCTTGGCGACGATGTTGGCCAGCGTGGCACCACCGTTGGCCACAGCGCGGGCCTTCAGGTCGGCGGCAGCGGCGCGGACCGGATCGGTCAGCAAACGGGTGGAGCCGGATGCACCCACCAGGGTGGTGGTGAATTCAGTGGCTTGCGCGGTGGTGAACGATTTGGGAACGATGTCACTGGGGTTCAGGCCCAGTTCGGCGGCGGTCAAAATGGCCAGCGAGGTCAAGATGCCCTGGCCGGATTCCACGCGGGGAATCGTCAGCACGATCTTCTTGGCAGCGGTGTCGATCGACAGGTAGCTGTTGATCTTGACCGGCGCGGCATCGGCGGCGACGGCGTCGTCCGAACCGGTGACCAACTTGGCGCCAACGGCCACGGCAGCCGGGGTGGCAACCGCCCAAGTCATGAAATCCCGACGGTCCACCGTGGAGGCGGTGGCTTCGGAGCCTGTGTTTTCGCTTTGCGAGGCGAGCAGTTCAGTGTTCATAGTACCTTCTGTAGTGCTAAAGGTTTAGGAAAATCCCAGCGCTGAGTGTAGGAAGGTCACCCCCCAAGACCGCTAGGGAAAACCACTAATCAGGGTTTACCACTATTAAACATTCGTGAAATTTGGCACAGATCTGTCTCAAATTGAGACTTTCTCCGTGAAATTTGCCCTTTTTTGGCGTAGTTGACAGCTGGCTGACGAGCACTTTGGTGTTACTTTTTGTACAAGTAAGCTGCTCGGGTATTCATTTGGCCCCGTTTCGGGGCTGACCGACCGTTCATTCGGCCTTCCGGACGGATTTTTGGCGCCGTTTCGGTGCGGTACCACTTTAGAAATAGCCAGGGGTGTGAAAAAAGCCCACCTTCGGTGTGCTTTCAGGGAAACCCCGGTGTTTTGTCGGTCGCGTCGCTGGGCGGGGAGCGACGATGCGTTGCCGCGCTGACCGAAGGGTCAGGGGCGTGTCTGGCCGGATTCGCCGTCCTTGCGGGGCGGCATGTCCAGGGTCAGCGAGGCAGGCTCGTCGCCAGGACCGCCCAACATGGCGCGGCGGGGTTCGACTTTCTGCAGCACCAGGCCGTCGATCACCACGCTGCCAATCACAAAGGGCTTGGCTGGCTTGCCGTCCACCGCGATCAGCGCGGCGGCCTCGGCATCACGGCTGGACACCACGCCCAGCAACACCAGCCGGCTGGCGGTGCTGGGGGCCACGGTGGCGACCGTAGGGGTCTCCACCGCACCCAGCATCCGGGCCACGGCTGCGGGGTTGACCTGGGCCGCACCACTGGCCTCGCTGCCCACGGTGGAACTTGTCAGCCGGGGGGCATTCAAAAAGCGGCCGCTCCACTGCAAACCCCAGGCCACGGCGCTGCCCACGGCCAGTGCCCAGACCAGAAACGACAGGGTGACCGGCAGGAATTTGCTTTGCATGCTGCGATTATGATGCAGCCTATACCCGCCCCCGAGGCGCTTCACCACACTGGATACCGTCTTCATGAGCTCGCTGAAAAAGTCCCTGGCCCGTGGTTTTACCCTCATCGAACTGATGGTGGTGTTGGTGATCATTGGGGTGCTGGCGGCGTTGATCGTGCCCAATGTGCTGGACCGCGCCGACGACGCCCGGGTCACCGCGGCCCGCACCGACGTCAACAACCTGATGCAGGCGCTGAAGCTGTACAAGCTCGACAACCAGCGCTTCCCCACCGGCGAGCAGGGCCTGCAGGCGCTGATCGTCAAGCCCACCACTGGCCCCATCCCGCCGAACTGGAAGCCCTACCTGGACAAGCTGCCCAAGGACGCCTGGGGCGCACCCTTCCAGTACCTGAACCCTGGCCTGCACGGCGAGGTGGATGTGTTCTCCTTCGGCGCCGACGGCCAGCCCGGCGGTGAGGGCAAGAACGCCGACATCGGCAACTGGCAGTAAGAAGGGGCCTTCGGCCACCGGCCATGCCCACACCACGCGCCGTCTGCCGGGGCTTCACCCTGCTGGAGTTGCTGGTGGTGGTGGCGCTGATTGCCATCGCCACGGCCGGTGTCAGCTTTGCCATTCGCGATTCCTCCGAGGCCTTGATCGAACGCGAGGGCCAGCGCTTGGCCGCCTTGCTCGACACCGCTCGGGCCCGTTCGCGCACCCTGGGCTCGCCGGTCTACTGGCGACCCACCACCGGTGGTTTCCGTTTTGACGGCCTGCCGGCCGGCGCCCTGGCCGAGGTCTGGCTGAACGAGGGCACGGTGTCGCGCGGCGCCAACCTGCTGGTGCTGGGCCCCGAGCCCATCCTGGCCCGCCAGGGGGTGATCATCGAACTGCAGGGACGCAGCCTGCTGGTGGCCACCGACGGCGTGCGGCCTTTTGCTGTGGGGCCAGTCGCCCAATGAGTTCCCGAGCTCGCCAAGCGCTGCGCGGCTTCACGCTGGTGGAGGTGCTGGTGGCGCTGGGCATCGTGTCGATTGCCCTGCTGTCGGGCATGCAGGCCAGCAACGCGCTGACCCGCAACGCCCAGCGCCAGGCCGACGCCTTGCTGGCCCAGCTCTGTGCCGAAAACGAGCTGGTCAAGGTGCGCCTGGCCCAGCAGCTGCCCGGCATCGGTGAAAACAGCTTCAGTTGCACCCAGGGGGGGCGCACCTTCGACGGCAAACTGATTGTGGCCACCACGCCCAACCCCAGCTTTTTGCGGGTCGACGCCCAGGTGTTCGATGGCGAGTTCAGCTTGCTGCGCATATCCACCGTGCTGGGGCGGTTCTGACATGAGGCGCCCGATCTTCAAGCGCCGTGCGCGTGGTTTCACGCTGGTGGAACTGCTGGTCACCATCACCATCATGGCCTTGATGACGGTGCTGAGCTGGCGTGGCCTGGACGGCATGCTGCGCACCCGCGACCAGGTGCAGACCCGCACCAACGACGTGTTGACCCTGCAGACCGGCCTGACCCAGTGGACGGTGGACCTCGACAACCTGGCCGAGACCCAGGTGGTCAGCGCCATCGACTTCGACGGCAGCGTGCTGCGCATGACCCGGCGCGACGCCACCACACCGGCCGAAGGGCTGCGGGTGGTGGCCTGGACCCGGCGCCAGGCCGGCGAAGGTGGGCGCTGGGTGCGCTGGCAGTCGCAGAACGTGCGCACCCGGCAAGACCTGCTGGTGGCCTGGCAAAAAGCCATCCAGTGGGGCCGCGAACCGCGGGCCGACGACCTGGCGCAGGAGATCCCGCTGGCCGGCATCGACCAGTGGCAGCTGTTTTACTACCGCGACAACGCCTGGACCAACCCGCAATCCTCGGCCTTGACCGGTGGCCCAGCGGCCCGGCCCGGTGCGGTGGCGGCCGCGCCCACCGCCGCGGGTGTGCCGCAGTTCACCGCCATTCCCGACGGCGTGCGGCTGATGCTCACGCTGTCCGAAGGCCAGCCCTACACCGGCCTGATCACCCGCGACTGGGTGCGGCCGCAGCAGGGCGGAGGCAAAACCTCATGAGGCGCGAACGCCAGGCCACAGGCCGCCAGCGCGGCGCAGCCCTGCTCACCGCCATGCTCACCGTGACGCTGGTGGCCACCTTTGCCGCCTCGTCGCTGTGGCAGCAGTACCGCAGCGTGGAAGTGGAGGGCGCCGAGCGCGAGCGCATCCAGGCCGCCTGGGTGCTGACCGGCGCGCTGGACTTCGCCCGGCTGATCCTGCGCGAAGACGCCCGCACCGGCGGCTCCGACAACCTGTCCGAGCCCTGGGCCGTGCCGCTGGCCGAGTCGCGCCTGTCCAGCTTTCTGGCGGCCGACCAGAAAAACAACGCCGCCGACAGCACCGACCCGGCCAGCGAGGTCTTTCTGTCCGGCCAGATCGTCGACGCGCAGTCGCGCCTCAACGTGGCCAACCTGGCCGATGGTGCGGTGGTGTCCGAACTGGGCCTGCAGGCCTTCGGCAAGCTGTTCCAGGTGCTGGGCCTGCCGGAGGCCGAACTGAAGGTGCTGGCCGGCAACTGGGCCCGCACCTTCACCAGTGGCATTGGCGTTGGCGACGGCGCGCCCGCGCCGCTGCGGCCGCAGCGGGTCGACCAGCTGGTGTGGCTGGGCCTGACCGACACCACCGTGGCCCGGCTCAAGCCCTATGTGGTGGTGCTGCCCTTCCGCACCCCGGTCAACCTGAACACCGCCAGCGTGGAGGTGATCTACGCCATCATCCCGTCGCTGTCCATGGCCGAGGCGCGCAAGCTGGTCGAGCAGCGCACCCAGTCGCCGTTCAAGTCGCTGTCCGAGGTTGGGCTGTTCATGCCCGAGATCGCCGGCCTGCTGACCGAGAGCCAGCAAAGCGTGGCCAGCCGCCTGTTTGAGGTCTATGGCCGCCTGCGCATGGACAAGACGGTGATCCAGGAGCTGTCGCTGGTGCGGCGGGACAATTTGGACGTCATCACCGTCTACCGCGAACGCACCGCGCTGGTGGACAACCCCAAGCCGTGACCCGTGACCCGACCTTTAGAATGAACCGATGTCCTCGCTGATCGTCGCCCTGAACCCTCCTTCGAGCCGAGCAGGCGTCGACGTCACCTACGCAGTCACCCAGGATGGGCAAACCCTGGCCAGCCATGGCACGGTGGCCATCAACCTGTTGCCGCCCAGCACCGAGCTGGTGGCTGTGGTGCCGGCCCGCATGCTGTCCTGGCACCGGCCCAGCATCCCCAAGGCACCGGCCAACCGCCTGGCCGAGGTGTTGCAGGGCGCGCTGGAAGAACAACTGCTGGACGATCCGGCCAGCCTGCACTTTGCCTTGCAGCCCGGGGCCCGGGCCTTGCAAGGCAGTGGCGAGCCCATCTGGGTCGCGGCCTGCGACAAGGCCTGGCTGCGCGGTGCGCTGCAGGCCCTGGAAGCGGCCGGCCGCCGCATCACCCGGGTGGTGCCCGAGATGGTGCCGGGCAGCGGCGAATGCTGGGTCAGTGGCACGCCGCAGTCGGCCTGGTGTGTGATGTCCGATGGCGGCGGCGTGTCGGTGCTGCCGCTGGAAGCCAGCCCGGCCAAACCGCTGGTGCCGGTGTTCGCCGAGCCGGCGGTGGCCGCGCTGGCCGAAAAGACGCTGGGTGTCAAAGTCGGCCTGCGCCAAAGCGTGCAGCAGCTGGTGGTGGCCGCCCGCAGCGACTGGAACCTGGCCCAGTTCGACCTGATTTCCGCCGGCCGCAAGGTCGGCACCGACCGGCTGATGCATGGCTGGGAGGTGTTTGCCCGGGCGCCGCAGTGGCGGGCCGTGCGCTGGGGCCTGGGCGCGGCGCTGGCCATCCAGTTCCTGGCCATCAACGGCTGGGCCTGGAAGGAAAACAGCGCGCTGTCGGCCAAGCGGGCCCAGCTGAAACAAACCTTTGCCGAGACCTTTCCGCAGGTCAAACCCATTGTTGACCCGGTCGCCCAGATGAGCCGCGAGGTGGCCTCGCTGCAGCAGGCGGTGGGCCAGGCCACGCCGCGTGACCTGGAGGTCATGCTGTCGCAACTGGCCACGGCGCTGCCCGATGGCCGCGCCCCGTCATCGCTGGAGTTCAGCACCGGCGAGCTCAAGCTCAAGGGCCTGACCCTCAGCGGGCCCGAGCTCAACACCATCGAGGCGCGGCTCAAGGAGGCGGGCTACTTCGCCTTCACCCAGGACAACGGCCTGACGGTGCGCTTCAACACCGGCAAGGGCGGTCGCTCATGAGCCGGCTTGCCAATTCAGGCCTGGGCCAGGCCTGGGCCAAGCTGCCCTCGGAGGTTCGCCGCCTGGTGCTGGCCGGCGCCGGTGTGGTGCTGCTGGCCTGTGTGCTGCTGTTCATGCTGATACCGTCCATCAAGGTGCTGCGCTACGCCACAGCCGATCACCAGGCGCTGGACGTGCAGCTGGATTCGGTGCGTGCGCTGGCGGCCCAGGCCCAGGCCATCCAGAACGAACCCAAGCCCAGCCATGACGAGGCCATTCGCTTTGTCGAGAACTCGGCCAAGCAGCGGCTGCTGGGCACGGCCCAGGTCACCGTGAGCGGCGACCGCGCCACGCTGACGCTCAACAACAGCAAGCCCGAGGCCTTGTCGGCCTGGCTGACCGATGCCCGCACCAACGGCCGCCTGCTGCCCATCGAGGCCAAGCTGACCCGCTCCGAGGCGGGCTGGAGCGGCCAGCTGGTGCTGAACCTGCCGGCGCCCAAGTGAAGCCCATCTCGCGCCAGGCCAGCCGTGGCCGCCTGCTGCTGTGGCTGGGGGCGGTGCTGGGCGGGGTGCTGGCGCTGCTGATCTGGATGCCAGCCACCTGGCTCACCGGCGCGGTGGCCAGTGCCACCCAGGGCCGGCTGGTGCTGGACGAGGCCCGCGGCAGCGTCTGGAACGGCTCGGCCCGGCTGGTGCTCACCGGCGGCGAGGGCAGCCGCGATGCCGCGGCCCTGCCCGGCCGGGTGGAATGGCAGCTGCGCCCGGTGCTGCTGGGCGCCACCCTGGCGCTGAGCCTGCCCTGCTGCGCCGAGCAGCCGGTGGCGATCGATCTGGTGCCCGAATGGGGCGGTGGCCAGGTGCGGGTGGGCCCGGCCAAACTCAAATTGCCCATGGGCTGGCTGGCCGGCCTGGGCACACCCTGGAACACGGTGCAGCTGCAGGGCGAGCTGACCCTGGCCAGCGCCGGGCTTGACCTGCGCTGGGTCC
Organism: Rhodoferax sp. SPJ4; assembly: GCF_058216275.1. Lineage (NCBI taxonomy): Bacteria > Pseudomonadati > Pseudomonadota > Betaproteobacteria > Burkholderiales > Comamonadaceae > Rhodoferax > Rhodoferax sp. SPJ4. The sequence continues at coordinate 62,016 of NZ_JBYZMN010000004.1, read as the reverse complement.
AGGGCCGGCCGGTGCCGCAAGGCCAGGTGCGGCTGGAGGCGCTGGACGTGGCCTCGCGTTTGTCCACGCTGCGGCCGCTGGGCAGCTACCGGCTGGACCTGTTGGCCCCCGGGGCAGCGGCCAACCCCACGCTGAAGCTGGAGACCCTGGGCGGCGCGCTGCTGCTGTCGGGCCAGGGCGAGGTGGCGCGCGGGCACCTGCGCTTCAATGGCGAGGCCAGCGCGGTCGAGGGCCGCGAAGCGGCGCTGGCCAATTTGTTGAATATCATCGGGCGCAGAAACGGGCCCCGTTCCATCATCTCAGTGGGTTAGCCTCATGAACCAATTTCGACTTGCTACAGTTTCCGTAGCTATCCTCGCCCTTTTGACGGCGGGCAGCGGGCCATTGCATGCCCAGTCGGCGGCCGGTGCGGCGAGCGCGGCGGCGGGGGATGCCGAGGCCAAACCCAAGGCCAAGAAGGCCGCCTCGGCCCGCGCCGGTGACCGCGTGACACTGGACTTTGCCAACGCCGACATCGAGGCCGTGGCCCGCACCATCGCCACCATCACCGGCCGCAACGTGGTGGTCGATCCCCGCGTCAAGGGCACGGTGAGCCTGGCCAGCGACCGGCCGGTGTCGCCGGCCATGGCCTTCAACCAGTTCCTGGCCGCGCTGCGGCTGCAGGGCTTCACCGTGGTGGAAAGCTCCGGCCTGTACAAGGTGGTGCCGGAGGCCGACGCCAAGATTCAGGGCGGCAGCGTCAGTGTGGGTGAGGCGCCTTCGGGCGCCCGGGTGGCGGGCAACCAGATTGCCACGCAGATCTTCAAACTCAACTTCGAGTCGGCCAACAACCTGGTGCCCATTCTGCGGCCGCTGATCAGCCCCAACAACACCATCAACGTCAACCCCGGCAACAACTCGCTGGTGATCACCGACTACGCCGAAAACCTGCAGCGCATGGGCCGCATCATCGCGGCGATGGACGTCTCCAACGCCACCGACGTCGAGATCATCCCGCTGCGCTACGCCATCGCGGCCGACATGGCGCCGCTGATCCAGCGCCTGATCGATTCCGGCGGTGGCGCCGGCGGGGCCGCTCCCGGCGGCCAGGCCGACACCTCGTTCCGCACCACCATCGCGGTGGAGTCGCGGGCCAATGCGCTGATCGTGCGCACCGCCAACGTGGCGCGGATGTCGCTGGTGCGCAGCCTGGTGGCCAAGCTGGACCAGCCCACCTCGACCAGCCCGACCGGCAACGTCTACGTGGTCTACCTGAAAAACGCCGAGGCCACCAAGATCGCCGCGGTGCTGCGCGCCCTGACCTCCGGGCAGGGCGGTGGCAGCACGGTGGGGTCTTCCAGCCCGGCCCCCTCGGTCCCCAACGCTGGTGCCGGCGGGGCCTCGCCGCTGGCAACGGCCGCGGCCCTGGGGGCCGGCGGTGCGGCCGGGGGTGGCGCGGGTGGCGGCTCCTTTGGCAGTTCCAGCAGCCAGCCGTCCACCGGCGGCCAGATCCAGGCCGACCCGTCGATCAACGCGCTGATCATCACCGCCTCGGAGCCGCAGTACCGCCAGTTGCGCGCGGTGATCGACAAGCTCGACGGCCGGCGTGCCCAGGTCTTTGTGGAAAGCCTGATCGTCGAGGTCAATGCCGACAAGGCCGCCCAGTTCGGCGTGCAGCTGCAAAGCCTGCTGGGCAATGTGGGTGGTGGCACGGTGGGCGTGGCTGGCAGCAACTTCAGTTCCGGCGGCGGCAACGTGCTGGCGCTGCAGGCCGGCGCCGCGGCGGGCAACCTGTCGCTGGGCCAGGGCTTCAACGTGGGCGTGGCCTCGCGCATGTCCAACGGCAAGTACGTGCTGAACGCGCTGGCCAATTTCCTGGAAACCAACGGCGCCGGCAACATCCTGTCCACACCCAATCTGCTCACGCTGGACAACGAAGAGGCCAAGATCGTCATTGGCCAGAACGTGCCCTTTGTCACCGGCTCCTTCACCAACACCGGCGCGGTGGGCGGCTCGGTCAGCCCCTTCCAGACGGTGGAGCGCAAGGACGTGGGCCTGACGCTGCGCGTCAAGCCGCAGATCAGCGAGGACGGCACGGTGCGCATGCAGATCTTCCAGGAGGTCTCCAGCGTTGATCCGGCGTCCATCACGTCGCAACAGGGCCTGACCACCAACAAGCGCTCCATCGAGTCCAACGTGCTGGTCAACGACGGCTCCATCGTGGTGCTGGGTGGCCTGATCACCGACGAGTACTCGGGCAATGTGCAGCAGGTGCCCATCCTGGGCAACCTGCCCATCATCGGCAACCTGTTCAAGTCGCAAACCCGCAGCCGCAAGCGCACCAATTTGATGGTGTTTCTGCGGCCGGTGGTGGTGCGTGACGCCGACGCCACCGAGAAGCTGGCGCTGGACCGCTACGACCTGATGCGCAAGCGTGAGGTGGAGGGCCAGCCCACGCCCAACGCGGTGATGGACATCAACGAGTCGGCCACGCTGCCGGCCCGCCTGCCCGGTGGCAGGCTGCCGCCACCTCCTGGCAGCCCCAAGTAACCCGACGCTTCATCCGACGTTTTCTGAGCAAGGTCCCCCGTGCGCTACCCGCTTCCCTATGCCTTTGCGCGCACCCACAAGCTGCTGCTGCAGGACGATGGGCGTGACCTGACCCTGTGCCGGTCAGACGCCACATCGCCCGCCGCGCTGGGCGAGGTGATGCGCAAGTACGAGATCCGCAGCCTGCAGAAGATCGGCAACGACGAGCTGGTGCAGCGCATCAGCGCGGCCTACTCGCAGGGCGAGTCCAGTGCGGCCACCGTGGTCAGCGAGGTCGAGAACGATGCCGACCTGTCGCGCATGATGCAAGACCTGCCGGCGGTGGAAGATCTGCTGGAGTCGGCCGACGACGCGCCCATCATCCGCATGCTCAACGCGCTTTTGACGCAGGCCGCGCGCGATGGCGCCAGTGACATCCACATCGAGCCCTACGAACGCCATTCCAGCGTGCGCTTCCGTGTCGACGGCACGCTGCGCGAGGTGGTGCAGCCCAACCGGGCGCTGCACGCCGCGCTGATCTCGCGCCTGAAGATCATGGCCGAGCTGGACATCTCCGAGAAGCGGTTGCCGCAGGACGGCCGCATCAGCCTGCGCATCGGCACCCGGGCGGTGGACGTGCGGGTCTCCACGCTGCCCAGCGCGCACGGCGAGCGGGCGGTGCTGCGTTTGCTCGACAAGAGCGAAAGCAAGATCAGTCTGGAAGCGGTGGGCATGCAGGGCGACGTGCTGGAGCGGCTGGAAGACCTGATCGGCCAGCCCCACGGCATCATCCTGGTGACCGGCCCCACCGGCTCCGGCAAGACCACCACGCTGTACGCCGCCCTGAGCCGGCTCGACGCCACCCGCAGCAACATCATGACGGTCGAAGACCCGATCGAATACGAGCTGCCCGGCGTCGGCCAGACCCAGGTCAACGCCAAGATCGAGCTGACCTTTGCCAAGGCCTTGCGCGCCATCCTGCGCCAGGACCCGGACGTCATCATGATCGGCGAAATCCGCGATTTCGAAACCGCGCAAATCGCCATCCAGGCCTCGCTGACCGGCCACCTGGTACTGGCCACGCTGCACACCAACGACGCCGCCAGCGCGGTGACCCGACTCACCGACATGGGCGTCGAGCCTTTCCTGCTCAGCAGCTCGCTGCTGGGCGTGCTGGCCCAGCGCCTGGTGCGCAAACTGTGCACCAGCTGCCATGGCGCCGGCTGCGCCGAGTGTGGCCAGTCGGGCTACCAGGGCCGCACCGGCGTGTTCGAACTGCTGGTGACCGACGACCACATCCGCTCGCTGATCCACAGCCAGTCGGCCGAGGCCGACATCCGCGCCGCCGGCCTGCAGTCCGGCATGATGCTGATGCGCGATGACGGCGAGCGCCTGGTGCGCGCCGGCATCACCACCCGCGAAGAAGTTGTGCGGGTCACGAGAGATTGAACATGGCCCCCACGCTCGTCACTTCGTGTACTGCACTGCCCCCCGAGGGGGCGCGTTTTTCCTTGGGGCGGCCCAGCGGAAAAACTGCTGTTCGCGCTCGTCGCCTCGTCTAAAGAGCGCCCATGCCCGCCTACACATTTGAAGCCCTGGACGCCCAGGGCCAGACCCGCAAGGGGGTGCTGGAGGCCGAGACCGCCAAGGCCGCGCGCGGTCTGCTGCGGGCCCAGGCCTTGGTGCCGCTGTCGGTGGAGCCGGTCAAGGGCGGCGGTGCGCCGGGCACCAAGACCGGCGGCAGCGGGCTCAACATCACGCTGTGGACCAGCCGCATCTTCAACGCCACCGGCCTGGCCATCTGGACCCGGCAGGTCGCCGGCCTGGTGTCGTCCGGCCTGCCACTGGAGCGGGCACTGACCGCGCTGTCGGAAGAAACGTCGGATGAACGCCAGCGCAACCTGGTGGCCTCGCTGCGCTCCGAGGTCAACAGTGGCTCCAGCTTTGCCCGCGCGCTGGCCCAGCACCCGCGCGAGTTCAGCGACATCTACACCGCCGTCATCGGCGCCGGCGAGGCCTCGGGCAACCTGGGCCTGGTGCTGGAGCGGCTGGCCGACGACCTGGAAGAGCGCCAGTCGCTCAAGGGCAAGCTGATTGGCGCGGCGCTGTACCCGGCCATCGTGACGCTGATCGCCATCGTCATCGTGATGTTTCTGGTCGGCTATGTCGTGCCGCAGGTGGCCACGGTGTTCGCCGGCAGCAAGCGGGCCCTGCCCATTCTGACGGTGATCATGCTGCAGATCAGCGACGTGGTGCGCAACTACGGCTGGCTCGCTGCGCTGGTGCTGGTGGCGGGCGGCATCGGTGCCCGCATCGCCTTGGCCAACGAGGTGGTGCGCGAGCGTTTTGACGCCGCCTGGCTGAACCTGCCGGTCATCGGCAACCTCACCCGGGGCTACAACGCCGCCCGCTTCACCAGCACGCTGGCCATGCTGGCTGGCGCCGGTGTGCCCATTCTGAAAGCCCTGCAAGCCGCCGCCGAAACCCTGGGCAACCGGGCCATGCGGCTGGACGCGCTCGACGCGCTGGTGCTGGTGCGCGAAGGTGCGCCGCTGGCCAGCGCGATGGCGCAGAAAAAGCGTTTCCCCGGGCTGGTGAGCATGTTCGCCCGGCTGGGTGAGCAGACCGGCCAGCTGCCGGTGATGCTGCAGCGCGCCGCCAAGCAGCTCAGCGCCGAGGTGCAGCGCCGCGCCTTTGCGCTGGCCACCATCCTGGAACCGCTGCTGATCGTGGTCATGGGCATGGTGGTGATGCTGATCGTGCTGGCCGTGCTGCTGCCCATCATCGAGCTGAACCAGCTCGCCCGCTGACCATGGCCGCTTCGCTCGAAGGCAAGCTGGTGGTCGCGATTTCGTCGCGCGCGCTGTTCGACTTCGAGCCCGAGAACCAGCTGTTCGAGCGCGGCGACGACCGTGCCTACATGCGCTTGCAGCTGGAGCGGCTGGAGCAGCCAGCGCCGCCCGGCGTGGCTTTTTCGCTGGTGCAAAAACTGCTGGCCTTCAATGGCGCGGACAGCCAGCGGGTCGAGGTGGTGATTCTGTCGCGCAACGACCCGGTGTCGGGCATGCGGGTGTTCCGCTCGGCCCAGCATTACGGCCTGCCCATCGAGCGTGGCACCTTCACCCGCGGCCAGCCGCCCTGGCGCTACCTGAAGCCGCTGCACGCCAACCTGTTCCTGTCAGCCCATCTGAGCGATGTGCGCGCCGCGCTGGACGCCGGCGTGCCGGCGGCCCAGGTCTACCCGCATTCGGCCCGTGCCAGCGGCGCCCACCCCAACGAGGTGCGGATCGCCTTTGACGGCGACGCGGTGCTGTTCTCCGACGAGGCCGAGCGGGTGTTCCAGACCCAGGGACTCTCGGCCTTCCAGCAGCATGAAAAAGACAAGGCCAGCCTGCCGCTGTCGGCCGGGCCGTTCAAGCCGCTGCTGACCGCCTTGCACCAGCTGCAGCAGGCCGGTACCCCGGCCATGCGGGTGCGTACCGCACTGGTCACCGCCCGCAGCGCACCGGCCCATGAGCGGGCCATCCGCACGCTGATGGACTGGAACATCGCGGTTGACGAGGCCATGTTCCTCGGCGGCCTGCCCAAGGGCGAGTTTCTGCGCGAGTTCGAGCCGGACTTCTTCTTCGACGACCAGACCGGCCACATCGAATCGGCCGCCCGGCATGTGCCGGCCGGCCATGTGGCCAGCGGTGTGGCCAACGCACCCAAAGACCCGCCTTGACGGGCCGGCGGCGGCCGGGGTGGAACCTTGGCCGCTGCCTCCCCTCCAACCCGGCGGCGCTGCGCTGCGCCGCCATCCACCCCGGGGTTTCATCGCATGAGTTTTGCCACCCGCATCGCCACCACGCTGGCCGAGGCCAACACCACCCGCCGCAAGGTGGTGGCCTTGTCGCTGCCCTATTTCCAGTCCAGCGAAAAATGGAAGGCCCGTGGCTTGCTGGCTGCCATCGTGCTGCTCAACCTGGGCTCGGTGTATTTGCTGGTGCTGCTGAACGACTGGAACAAGCTGTTCTACGACGCGCTGCAGGACAAGCAGGCGGCGGTGTTCTGGACCCAGCTGGGCCGCTTTTGCTGGATCGCTTTTGCGCTGATCGTGGTGGCGGTCTACAAGTTTTACCTGACCCAGTTGCTGGAGATGCGCTGGCGGGCCTGGATGACGGCCCATTACCTCGACCGCTGGATGGCCGACCAGGCCTTCTACCGGCTGGAGCTGGCCCGCTACGCGCCGGGCCAGGCCTCGCCCGACAACCCCGACCAGCGCATCCAGCAGGACCTGGCGCAGTTCACCGCCTTCACCGTGTCGCTGAGCATGGGGCTGCTGAACGCCGGCGTCACGCTGGTGAGTTTTGTCGGCATCCTGTGGGGGCTGTCGGGCGACTTCGCCTTCAACCTGGGCGAGACCCGCATCGACATCCCCGGCTTCATGGTCTGGGCGGCCATCGCCTACTGCGGTGTGGGCAGCTGGATCACCCACCGCATCGGCCGGCCGCAGATTCGGCTGAATTTTCAGCAGGAACAGGTCGAGGCCGACTTCCGCCACCACCTGGTGCGGGTGCGCGAGCACAGCGAGGCGATTGCGCTGGACCGCGGCGAGGCGGTGGAGCGCCGGCAAATGGATTTGCATTTCGGCCGGGTGCTGCAGAACTATTTGAAGCTGCTGAAGGCGCAGAAAAACCTGACCTGGTTCACCTCGGGTTTTGGCCAGGCCGCGGTGGTGTTTCCCTTCATCGTGGCCGCGCCGCGCTTTTTCAGCGGCGCCATCCAGCTCGGTGAGCTGATCCAGATCTCGTCGGCCTTTGGCCGGGTGCAGGACTCGCTGAGCTGGTTTGTCGACAACTACGCCAGCCTGGCGGCCTGGCGCGCCACCACCGACCGGCTGACCAGTTTCGAAGAGAGTTTTGCGCGCCTGGCCAGGTCGCCCTCCGAGGGTTTGGCGATGGACGCCGCGGCCGCTGGCGAGGGCCTGCTGGCCCAGCAGCTGACGCTGCGCCTGCCCGCCGGCGACGCGGCCCGTCCGCTGCTGGCCGCCACCACGCTGCAGGCCTTGCCGGGCGACACGGTGCTGCTCAGCGGCCCGTCGGGCAGCGGCAAGTCCACGCTGTTCCGCGCACTGGCCGGCATCTGGCCCTTTGCCCAAGGCCGGGTGGCCTTGCCGCCCGAGGTGATGTTCATCCCGCAGCACCCCTATTTCCCCAACGGACCGCTGCGTGACGCGCTGGCCTACCCGGACCCGGCCGCCAGCCACAGCGACGCGGCGCTGGAGCAGGCCTTGCGCGACGCGCTGCTGCCCGAGCTGGCCGACCAGCTCGACCGGTCGGCGGCCTGGGGCCAGACCCTGTCGGGGGGCGAGCAACAGCGGCTGGCCATCGCCCGGGTGTTGCTGAAGCGGCCGGCCTGGGTGCTGGCCGACGAGGCCACCAGCGCGCTCGACGAAGCGGCCGAGGCCACGTTGTACGGCCGGTTGCTGGCGCTGGTGAAAGGCCGGGGTGGCCTGGTGTCGATTGCCCACCGCCCGGCGGTGGCGGCCTTCCATGGCCAGCGCTGGACGCTGGTGCCGCAGCCCGAGGGCGCGGCGGCCCGTTACGCGGTCAAGGTGGACTGAGCGGTTGGCCTGTGGCCTGGCGCCAGGCCTGGAAGCCGCGCGCGCGCAGCGTACAGGCCGGGCAACCGCCGCAGCCATAACCCCAGGGGTGACGGTGTTCGCGGTCGCCCAGGTAGCAGGTGTGGGTGGCCTCAATGATCAGGTCCACCAGACGGCGGCCACCGTCGGGCGTGCCCGAGGCCTCGCCCAGCTGGTGGGCCAGGGCCCAGGTGGCGGCCTTGTCGATCCACATCAATGGGGTTTCAATCAGGTAGCGCTTGTCCATGCCCAGCGAGAGCGCCAGCTGCATGGCCTTCATGGTGTCGTCGCGGCAGTCGGGGTAGCCGGAGAAATCGGTCTCGCAGACGCCGGTGACGATGACCTCCAGCCCGCGCCGGTAGGCCAGCGCGGCGGCCAGTGTCAGAAACAGCAGGTTGCGGCCGGGCACAAAGGTGTTGGGCAGGCCCGAGCTTTCCATCGCGAATGCGGTGTCGCGGGTCAGCGAGGTTTCGCTGACCTGGCCCAGCACCGCCAGGTCCAGCTGGTGGTCGTCACCCAGCTTGGGCGCCCATTGGGGAAACTCGGCCTTGAGGGCTTGCAGCACCGCCAGCCTGGCCTGCAACTCCACGCTGTGGCGTTGCCGGTAGTCGAAGGCCACGGTTTCCACCCGCTCGTACTTGGACAGGGCCCAGGCCAGGCAGGTGGTGGAGTCCTGCCCACCGGAAAACAGCACCAGCGCGTTTTTATGCATCACGGTCGTTGGTCGGCTTCAGGCCAGCACACGCAACAGGAAGGCGTTGATGTCGTCAATCTCCTCCGGGCTGACCGAGTGGGGCATGGGGTACTCGTGCCATTCGGGCGCGTAGCCCAGCGCCTGCAGCGCGTCGCGTGAGGCGGTGGCGCGGGCCAGCGGCACCACCGGATCGACCCGGCCATGGGCCAGAAAAATCGGCACGTCGGCGTTGGCCGGGCTGCGCTCGGCGGCGGTGCTGGCGGCCAGCGGCAGGTAGCCTGACAAGCCGATCAATCCGGCCAGCCGTTCGGGGTGGCGCAGGCCAGCCATCAGCGTCATCGCGCAGCCCTGCGAAAAGCCCATCAGCACGGTGCGGGCTGCTGGCACGCCGAGGGCGCGCTCGCTGGCCAGCAGCGATTCGATCAGGTCGCAGGACTGGCGCAGGCCGGCCTCGTCTTCGCGGCGCACCAGATCGGCACCCAGGATGTCGTACCAGGCCCGCATCACGTAGCCGCCGTTGATGGTCACCGGCTGCAGCGGCGCGTGGGGGAAGACAAAACGCACGGCGCCGACAGACCGCAGGTCCAGCTCGCGGGCCACCGGCACGAAGTCGTGGCCGTCGGCGCCCAGGCCGTGCAGCACGATGACGGTGGCGGTGGGGTGGGGGCCGGTTTCAAAGGCCAGGGCTTCGAGGGACATGGTGGGCGTGGCGTGGTGAAACCCCGATTTTGCCGCACCGGCCGACGCGGCCGACGGCCTTCACCCGGTCGGCCCGACGACCCCGTGGTTCGACTGTACTTTTGGCTGATGGCGACCGGCGGGTCACTGGGGTATCTTATGGTTCTGACCGGTGTTCGGTGCGCTTCAATACACTCACCCGCAAGAAGAAAAACCAGGAGACAAAAGATGCCAGTATGGAACGGTGCAGTACCCGCGGCCAAGGCACAGTTTGAGGCCAAGCGCGAGGCCTTGCTGAGGGAGGCCGCCGCCTGTTTCACCCGCAACGGCTACCACGGCACCTCGCTCACCGAGATTGCCTCCATCCTGGGCGTCAGCAAGGCGGCGCTTTACACCTATGTGAAGAGCAAGGATGAGCTGCTGTATTTCTGCCACCAGGCGGCCATGGACATGGCGCTGGAGAGTGTGGTCCAGGCCCGTTCGGCGCCGGGCTCGGGGCTGACCCGGCTGTGCCAGGCGTTGGAGAGTTACCTCAGCATGATGCTGTCTGAAAACCGCAGCTTTGTGCTGATTCTGGAAGAGCACGCCTTGTCGAAAGAGCATGTGCGGCTGATCGTGGCCCGCCGTGACCAGTTTGAGGCCGAGTTGCGCACCCTGGTGATCGAGGGCACGGCCGACGGCAGCATCGTGCCCTGCAACCCCAAACTGGCCGTGTTTGCCGCCCTGGGCATGCTCAACTGGGTGATGAAGTGGTACAGCGCCAGCGGCACCTGGACCGGCGAACAGGTGTCGGCGGCGCTGGTGCGTTTTCTGGAGCGCATGCTGTCCACCCAGCCCAAGCCCTCGCTGCTGGAGGCCTTGCCCGGCGAGGCCGATGGCTGGAGCGCGCTGGGCATGCCGCCCTTTGCGCTGGGTGAGTTGAACGGCGAGGCTTCGGCCAAGCTGCCGTCCTGAGCCCCAGCGGGCCGGCTGTCAGCGCAAGCAGGCGGTCCAGGGCTGGTTGGCCTTTTGCGCGGCGTCGCGGTCCAGCTTGACGATGCTGGCCGGTCCCCAGGGGTCGTCGCGTTTGGCTTTGGTCTCGGTGCCCACGGTCACCTCGGTGGTGCGCCAGCGGCCGCCTTCGGCGATGTAGGCAAGGCGAGCCACGTCGCGCTGCAGCCGGTTGTCCGGGCCGGCCACCAGCTGTTGCGCTGCGGCCTGGCTGTTGGCCACACCAAAACCCTCGATACGCTCCACCGTCAGCACCGCCACAAAGGGCGATGAGTAGTATTTCTGGCTGATCTCGTACTTGAGCTTGGACTCGGTAGTGATCTTGCGCACCCACAGCGGCGGCGCATCGGCCATCACCTCACCGGCCCGGATGGCCTTGTGGGTGGCTTCGCATTGGGCAAAGATGTTGGCGAAATCGCCCATGGCGTCGGCATGGGCGGCACCGGCCAGGCAGGCGGCCACGGCAAAGAGTGATAGGTGTTTCAAGCGCAGCTCCCAGGAAGGCAAAACCGCATTATCAAGGCCGCCCTCTGTCTGGCAAGCCCTGGCACCGGCCGGGTGCTCAGTTGGGACCGGCCCGCAGTTGCCGCATGTCCTCGCCCGGGCTGTTGCCAAAGGCGCGCTTGAACTCGCGGTTGAACTGCGACACGCTTTCGTAGCCCACCCGCAGCGCCGCCGCACTGGCGCGTTCGCCATCGTGGGCCATCAGCAACCGGGCCTTGTGCAGGCGGATGCTTTTCAGGTATTGCAATGGCGAGCTGGAGGTGACGGCCTTGAAGTTGTGGTGGAAGCTGGACACGCTCATGTGGGCCTCGCGGGCCAGGGTTTCGATGTCCAGCGCCTCGGCGTAATCGGCATGGATGCGCTGCAACACCCGGGCCATGGTGCTGAAATGGCCATGCCGCGCCGCCAGGTTGCGCAAGGCGCCGCCATAGGGTCCTTGCAGCACCCGGAAGACGATTTCGCGCACCAGCTGCGGGCCCAGGATGCGGCTTTCGGTGTCGCTGCGCAGGCAGTGCAGCAGCCGGCAGCTGGCGTCACGCAGCGCCTCGGTCATGGGCGCGGAGCAGATGCCGCGCGGCACCTCGCGGGCGCCGGGGCCGGGCTCATCGAGCTGCAGCAGCAACTCCTGGATCAGCGCCGGCTGCAGGCTGACCGACAGGCCCAGCAGCGGCGATTCGGGTGTGGCCTGGGTTTCGCACTCAAACGGCAGAGGCACCGACAGCACCAGGTAGTTGTCGCGGTCGTAGCAGTAGCGCTCGTCACCCAGGTAACCGATCTTGTGGCCTTGGGCGACGATCACCACACAGGGTTCGTAGACCAGCGGCACCCGCGGAAAACTGCGCTGGGTGTGCATCAGGTTGACGCCAGCCACCCGGCTGGGGTGGATGCCTTCCTGCAGGTCCAGGCCGCGCAGCAGCTCGGCCAGGGGGGTCGGGGAGGGGGCGGATTTGGCCATGGTGCGTGTGTCTACAGTATTACGGTCTGGTGGAGCAAGTATCCAGGTTCTGGCGATGAAACAGGTTGTTCTGTCCGAACTTTTGCAGGATCAGGCAAGTCTTGTGCAGGATTTTTCTTGAGCGCATGCACCCCGCTGGGAACAATCACCCCATCCTCAAGAAAGGCCTGTATGACCCCACTGAACATCAACCAGAAGACCCACCAGGTCGACCTGCCCGGCGACACCCCGCTGCTGTGGGCGCTGCGCGACGAGATCGGCCTGACCGGCACCAAATTCGGCTGCGGCATGGCGCTGTGTGGCGCCTGCACCGTGCACGTCAACGGCGTGGCCACCCGCTCCTGCATCACGCCCATCTCGTCGCTGAACGGCCGCAAGGTCACCACCATCGAGGCGGTGGCCAGCGGCCCCGCCGGCAAGGTGGGCAAGGCCGTGCAGGACGCCTGGGTCAAGCACGACGTGGCCCAGTGTGGCTACTGCCAGAGTGGCCAGGTGATGAGCGCCACCGCGCTGCTGCAGAAAAACCGCAAGCCGACCGATGCCGACATCGACGCCGCCATGGCCGGCAACATCTGCCGTTGCGGCACCTATGTGCGCATCCGCGCCGCCATCCTTGATGCCGCCCGCGCACTTGCCTGAGGAAACCCCATGTTGTTCACATCCCCCACCGACTCCCACGATCTGCTGGCCGGCACCGCGCCGCACGACGCCCCGGTGAGCGCCGGCCTGCAACGCCGCGGCTTTCTGAAGATGGCCACCGCGTCCGGCTTTGCGCTGGGCCTGTTCCCTGCCGGCGCGGCGCTGGCCGCCGACGCCCCCACCGCTGCACCCGCTGGGCTGACGCCGCAGCAGCAGCCCAGCGCCTTTGTGCGCATCAGCCCGGACGGCATCGTCACCGTGGTCATCAACCGGCTGGACTTCGGCCAGGGCGTGCAGACCGCGCTGCCCATGATCCTGGCCGAGGAACTGGACGCCGACTGGAGCCGCGTGCGCAGCACCCATGGCGATGCCAACCCGGCCTACTTTGACCCGGCCTTTGGCATGCACCTGACCGGTGGCTCCAACACCATCAAGAACTCCTACACCCAGTACCGCGAACTGGGCGCCCGCACCCGGGCCATGCTGATGGCGGCGGCCGCCGCGCAGTGGCAGGTGCCGGTGGCGTCCGTGCGCACCGACAAGGGCTTTGTCATCGGCCCCAAGGGCCAGAAGCTGGGCTACGGCCCGCTGGCCGCCGCCGCCATGCAGCAGCCGGTGCCGCAGACCGTGGTGCTGAAAGACCCCAAGACCTTCCGCCTGATCGGCCAGCCCACCGGCCGCATCGACGCGCGGGCCAAATCCAGCGGCCAGCAGTCCTATGGCATCGACACCCGCTTGCCGGGCCAACTCACCGCCGTGGTGGCCCATGCGCCAGTGTTTGGCGCCAAGGTCAAATCGGTGGACGACGTGGCCGCCAAGGCCGTGCCCGGCGTCAAGGCCGTGCTGCGGGTGCCGGCCGACCGGGGTGGCGAGAGCGTGGCGGTGGTCGCCAGCGGCTACTGGGCCGCCAAGAAGGGCCGCGACGCGCTCAAGGTCGAATGGGACAGCAGCGCGGTGGAAAAGGTGGACACCACCAAGCAGTTGGCAGCCTACCGCGCGCTGGCCAAAACCAAGGGCCTGGTGAAGTTTGACGCTGACGTGAGCCAACTCTCTGCCGCGCCCAAGAAGATCAGCGCCGAGTACGTCTTCCCCTACCTGGCCCACACGCCGATGGAGCCGCTGAACTGCACCGTGTCGCTCAGCGGCACCGGTGCCGAGCTGTGGCTGGGCACCCAAATGCCGGGGCTGGACGCCGCCGCCGCCGCCAAGGTGCTGGGCGTGGAGGCGGCCCAGGTCAAGGTCCACACCCAGATGGCCGGTGGCGGTTTCGGCCGGCGCGCCATCCCCACCAGCGACTACGTGGTGGAGGCGGTGCAGGTGGCCAAGGCCGCCAAGGCGGCCGGCCTCAACGTGCCGGTGCGCATGGTCTGGAGCCGCGAAGACGACGTCAAGGGTGGCTACTACCGGCCGTTGCATGTGCACCGTGCCGAGATCGGCTTTGACGCCCAGGGCAACATCAAGGCCTGGGACCATGTGATCGTCGGCCAGTCCATCGTCAAGGGTTCGCCCTTCGAGGCCTTCATGGTCAAGGACGGCATCGACGCCACGGCCGTGGAAGGCATGAAGGAGCCCTACGCGCTGCCCATGCGGCTGTCGGTGCACCACCCGCAGGCCAATGTGCCGGTGCTGTGGTGGCGCAGCGTGGGCTCGACCCACACCGCCTACGTGATGGAAACGCTGATCGACGAGGTGGCCCGCCAGTCCGGCCAGGACCCGGTGGCCTACCGCCTGAAGCTGATCGGTGACGCCGCGCCGCGCCACAAGGCCGCGTTGCAACTGGCGGTGGACCGATCGGGCTACGGCAAGCGCACACTGCCCGCCGGCCGCGCCTGGGGCGTGGCGGTGCATGAATCGTTCCAGTCGGTGGTGGCCTACGTGGTCGAGGCCTCGGTGGACAAGGGCGTTCCGAAGCTGCACCGCGTGACCGCCGGCGTGCACTGCAACCTGGTGGTCAACCCCAAAACGCTGGAAGCCCAGGTGCAGGGTGGCGCGCTGATGGGCTTGTCGATGTGTTTGCCCGGTGCGGCCATCACGCTGAAAGACGGCGTGGTCGAGCAGAGCAATTTCCACGACTTTGCCGTGCCCCGCATCACCGACATGCCCCAGGTTGCGGTGCACCTGGTGCCCAGCACCGACGCGCCCACCGGCATGGGCGAGCCCGGCCTGCCGCCGCTGGCGCCGGCCTTCGCCAACGCCGTGGCCCAGCTCACCGGCAACACGCCGCGCGAGCTGCCGTTCAAGCTGGCCTGAGCCCGCTGGCCCTGCGGCCGCCGTGCCTCTGGGGAGGCCGGCGGCCTTTTTCATGGCCTTGCCTAGAATGGGGGCATCACCCCCCGAGGCTCCCCATGCGTCGCACGTCCTACCGCTACTACGACTTCATCCTGGCGGCCTTTGTCTGTGTGCTGCTGTGCTCCAACTTCATCGGCGCGGCCAAGCAGGCCACGCTGACCTTGCCCGGCTGGGGCCCGGTGACCTTTGGTGCCGGGGTGCTGTTCTTTCCCATCTCGTATCTGTTCGGCGACATCCTGACCGAGGTCTATGGCTATGGCCGCGACCGCCGGGTGGTGTGGGCCGGTTTTGCCTCGCTGGCCTTTGCCTCGGTGATGGCGGCGGTGGTGGTGGCCCTGCCGGCCGCCCCCACCGACTTCATGGCCAGCTACCAGGGCCAGCTGGAAGGCGTTTTCGGTGGCGCCTGGCGCATCGCGCTGGCGTCCATGCTGGCCTTCTGGTGCGGCAGCTTTGCCAACAGCTTTGTGCTGGCCAAGCTCAAGCTGCTCACCCAAGGCCGCTGGCTGTGGACCCGCACCATCGGCTCCACGCTGGTGGGTGAGCTGGTCGATTCCGGCCTGTTTTACTTCATCGCCTTCTACGGCATCTGGGCCACCTCGGACATCCTGGCGGTGACGCTGGTGCAGTACCTGCTGAAGACGCTGTGGGAGGTTCTGGCCACGCCGCTGACCTACGCGGTGGTGGGCTGGCTCAAGCGCGCCGAGGGGGTGGACCACTACGACCGGGACACCAACTTCAACCCCTTCCACTTGGGCGACGACGCGGCACCTTGAGCCGCCGTCAGTGCTTGGCGTAGCGCGGCACCATGGCCTCCAGCGGCACCGGCCGGATGCGCTCGGCCTGGCCGCAGCAGCCAAAGGCCTCGTAGCGCGCCTTGACCACATCACGGGCGGCGTTCTTGGCCGCCACCAGGGCCTTGCGTGGGTCGAACTCGCTGCGCTGCTGGGCCATGCTCTGGCGCATCGCGCCGGTCATGGCCAGCCGGATGTCGGTGTCGATGTTGACCTTGCGCACGCCATGGCGGATACCGCGCTGGATTTCTTCCACCGGCACGCCGTAGGTGGCCTTGATCTCACCGCCATGGGCGCGGATGGTGTCCAGCCATTCCTGCGGCACGCTGCTGGAGCCGTGCATCACCAAATGGGTGTTGGGCAGCGCGGCGTGGATGGCGGCGATGCGGTCCATGGCCAGGATGTCGCCGGTGGGCGGGCGGCTGAACTTGTAGGCGCCGTGGCTGGTGCCGATGGCAATGGCCAGCGCGTCCACCCCGGTGCGGGCCACGAAGTCAAGCGCCTGCACCGGGTCGGTCAGCAGCATGTCGTGGCTCAGCCGGCCGGCCGCGCCCACCCCATCTTCCTCGCCCGCCTCGCCGGTTTCCAGCGAGCCCAGGCAACCCAGCTCGCCTTCCACCGAGACCCCCACCGCGTGCGCCAGTTCGCAGGCCTGGCGCGTCACCGCCAGGTTGTGGGCGTAGCTGGCCGGGGTCTTGGCGTCGGGCATCAGCGAGCCGTCCATCATCACGCTGGTGAAGCCCGAGCGGATGGCCTGCACACACACGGCCGGTGAGGCGCCATGGTCCTGGTGCAGCACCACCGGGATGTCGGGGTGCTGCTCCACCGCGGCCAGCACCATGTGGCGCAGGTAGGCCTCGCCGGCGTATTTGCGGGCGCCGGCCGAGGCCTGCAGGATCACCGGGCTGCGGGTCTCCTCGGCGGCTTCCATGATGGCCTGGATCTGTTCCAGGTTGTTGACGTTGAACGCCGGAATGCCGTACTGGTGCTCGGCCGCGTGGTCGAGCAGCTGGCGCAGGGTGACAAAGGCCATGGGAACTCCTGAAAACAAAGGGTGCCGTGGCCTCAGGCCGTAACGCCGGGCCAGGCCTCGAGCAGCGTGGCGAAATGGTCGATCACCCGGTCGGGCTGGCTGGCGGCGATCGGCTGCCCCATGTTGTAGCCATGGCTCAGCGCCCAGACGGGCACGCCGGCGCGGCGGGCGGTGGCCACGTCGATGGACGAATCGCCGACGAACAGCGCCTCCTTCGGTGACAGGCCAAAGGCCCGCAGGCAAAACAACACGCCGATCGGGTCGGGCTTTTTGGTGGGCAGGCTGTCGCCGGAGACCACGCGGTCGAACAGCGGACCCAGGTCATGGGCGTCCAGCACCCGCTGGGTGTAGCGGCCCTCCTTGTTGGTGACCACGGTCAGCCAGACGCCGGCGGCGTGCAGCTGCTGCAGCACCTCGCGCACGCCGGGGTAGAGCCGGCTGCGGGTGCCGCAGCGGCGGTGGTAATGGCCATCGAAGGCGGCGGAGATCTCGGCCTGCGGCGGCAGTGCGGGTCGGTCGCTGGCCTGGCTGGTGGCCCAGGCCAGCGCCTGCATCAGCAGGGTGTGGGTGCCATGGCCTATCCAGGCCTCGGCCTGGGCCTGGGCCACGGTGGGCAGGCCGAACTGCCACAAGGTGTCGTTGACGGCATCGGTGATTTCCGGCGCGGTTTCCACCAGCGTGCCGTCAAGGTCGAACAGCGCCAGCCGCGGGTTCATTCGGCGCCCAGCGCGCGCCGGCGCCGCTCCATCATGCGCCAGATGAAGGGCGTGAAGATCAGCTGCATCGCCAGCTCCATCTTGCCGCCCGGTACGACGATGGTGTTGGCGCGCGACATGAAGCTGTCGTGCACCATGCTCAGCAGGTACTGAAAGTCGATGCCCTTGGGCTGGGCGAAGCGGATCACCACCATGCTCTCGTCGGCCGTGGGAATGTCGCGGGCGATGAAGGGGTTGGAGGTGTCCACCATGGGCACACGCTGGAAGTTCACATGGGTGTGGGCGAACTGCGGCACGATGTAGTGCACGTAGTCGGGCATGCGGCGCAGGATGGTGTCGGTCACCGCCTCGGTGCTGTAGCCGCGGTGGTGTTTGTCGCGCCACAGTTTCTGTATCCATTCCAGGTTGATCACCGGCACCACGCCCACCAGCAGGTCGGGGTGCTGGGCGATGTTGACCTCGGGCGTCACCACCGCGCCGTGCAGGCCTTCGTAAAACAGCAGGTCGGTGTCGTCGGGCACCGGTGTCCACGGGGTGAAGGTGCCGGGCGGCTGGCCATGGGGCGCGGCCTCCTCCGCGTTGTGCAGGTACTTGCGGTGCTGGCCGGTGCCGTTGTGGGCGTACTGGCCGAACAGCCCGGCCAGTTCGGTGAACAGGTTGTTCTCCGGGCCGAAATGGCTGAAGTGGCCGTTGCCGGCGCGCTCGGCCTCGGCCTGGCGCTGCTTCATCTCCTGCCGGTCGTAGCGGTGAAAGCTGTCGCCCTCGACCACCGCCGCGTGGATGCCCTCGCGGCGGAAGATGTTGGTGAAGGTGCGGGTGACCGAGGTCGTGCCGGCACCGGACGAGCCAGTGATGGCGATGATAGGGTGGCGCTCGGACATGGGGCTTCCTGGGGTGGGACCGGCTCAGTGGCGGAACAGGCTGCGTTCGGCAAACAGCGGGTTGCCGCTGTCGTGCGAGGCCGGGTCGGCGTGGTAGCGCTCGATGCGCTCGACCTCGTTCTTGGAGCCGAACACCAGGCCCACCCGCTGGTGCAGGGCGCTGGGGGTCAGGCCCAGCACAGGCTGACGGCCGGTGCTGGCCCGCCCGCCGGCCTGTTCCATGATGAAGCCGATGGGGTTGGCCTCGTACAGCAGCCGCAGCCGGCCGGGCTTGGCCGGCGTTTTGGTGTCGCGCGGGTACATGAACACACCGCCGCGCATCAGGATGCGGTGGGCCTCGGCCACCATGGAGGCGATCCAGCGCATGTTGAAGTCCTTGCCGCGCGGGCCGGCCACACCGGCCAGGCACTCGTCCACATAGCGCTTGACCGGCGGTTCCCAGAAGCGGCTGTTGGATGCGTTGATGGCGAACTCCTGGGTGTCGGGCGGCACCTGCAGGTCCGGGTGGGTCAGCATGAACTCGCCCAGTTCGGGGTTGAGCGTGAAGCCGGCCACGCCCTTGCCCACCGACAGGATCAGCATGGTGGTGGGCCCGTAGAGCGCGTAGCCGGCCGCCACCTGGCGGCAACCGGGCTGCAAAAAGTCGGCCTCCACCACGTCGCGGCCGCTGTCCAGCACGTCTTGTGGCGCACGCAGCACCGAGAAGATGCTGCCCACCGACACGTTGACGTCGATGTTGCTGGAGCCGTCCAGCGGGTCGAACACCAGCAGGTACTTGCCACGCGGGTAGGCGGCGGGAATCTGGTGCGGCTCGGCCATTTCCTCCGAGGCCATGCCGGCCAGGTGGCCACCCCATTCGGTGCGCCGGGTGAAGACTTCGTTGCTGATGACGTCGAGCTTTTTCTGCGTCTCGCCCTGCACGTTGACGCTGGCGCCGTCCGCACTGCCATGGTCGCCCAGCACGTCGCCCAGTGCGCCCAGCGCCACGGTCCGGGCAATCGCCTTGCAGGCCAGCGCCACGTCAAGCAGCAGGGCGTTGAAATCCCCGGTGGCCTGCGGGAACTGGCGGCGCTGCTCGATCAAATACTGGGTCAGCGTGAAGCGGGGCGACAAGGGCATGGCCAAGGCTCCGTTCAGGCGCCGACCAGCACCGGCGCCTGGCGGCCGGTGTGCCAGGCCCGCAGCGTGGCCACGCCGACGCCGTCCAGGTGGGGCAGCACCCGCAGCGCACCGCTGAAATCATGGTGCTGGGTGAAGCCGGTGGGGGTGATCACCGTGGCCAGGCCGGCGGCCAGCGCGGCCTGCAGGCCATTGGCCGAGTCTTCCAGCGTCACACAGGCGGCGGCTGGCAGGCCCAGGCGCTGCAGGGTTTGCCGGTAGACCTGGGGGTCGGGCTTTTTGCGCGGCGCGGTGGAGGCGTCTTCCACCACCGCGAAGCGACTGGCCCAGCCGTCGCCCAGCACCGGGCGCAGCAGCGCGGCGATGTTGGCTGGCGAGGTGGTGGTGGCAATCGCCAGCTTCAGGCGGTGGCGCAGCCCGTCCTCGATCAAGGCCAGCACGCCGGGCCGCAGCGTCACCGCACCGGCCCGCACCCTGGCCTCGTAGGCGGCGGTTTTCATCGCGTGGATGCGGTCGATGGTGTCGCGCAGCGCGTGGCCGTCGATGTCGGTCAGGCCGGGCTGCACCTGCTGCCAGTGGTGGCGGATGCGTTCCTTGCCGCCGGAGATGGTCAGCAGCTCGGTGTAGTGCGCCAGGTCCCAGTGCCAGTCCAGGCCCTCGGCGGCAAAGGCCTCGTTGAAGGCCTCCAGGTGGGCGTACTCGGTGTCGGCCAGCGTGCCGTCGACGTCGAAGATCAGCGCTTGCAGCGGCAGGGCGTTCATGGCGGGGCTCCTTCGGTGGACTGGAACACCCGGCTGGCCAGGATGTCCGGCGCGGTCAGCGTGCTCAGGTCGTCGGCGCTGAGTTCGCGCTCGCGGTCGGCAAACAGCCGGCTGGCCTGGCGCAGCCGGGCCCGGTCGAGCGCGTTGCGCACGCTGCGGGCGTTGGCGAAATGGGGCTGGACCACGCGGCGCTGCAGGTAGGCGTCGAAGGCCTCCTGCGCGCCGGGGCCGAAGCGGTAGTTCTGCGCCACCAGCATGTGCTGGGCGATGTGGGCCAGTTCGGCCACCGCGTAGTCGGGAAAGTCCAGGTGGTGGGCGATGCGGCTGCTCATGCCGGGGTTGGACTGGAAGAAGGTGTCCATGCGGTCCTTGTAACCGGCCAGGATCACCACCAGGTCGTCGCGGTGGTTCTCCATCACCTGCAGCAGGATCTCGATGGCCTCCTGGCCGTAGTCGCGTTCGTTCTCCGGGCGGTAGAGGTAGTAGGCCTCGTCGATGAACAACACGCCGCCCATGGCCTTCTTCAGCACCTCCTTGGTCTTGGGTGCGGTGTGGCCGATGTACTGGCCCACCAGGTCGTCGCGGGTGACGGCCACCAGGTGGCCTTTGCGCACATAGCCCAGCCGGTGCAGGATGGTGGCCATGCGCAGCGCCACCGTGGTCTTGCCGGTGCCGGGGTTGCCGGTGAAGCTCATGTGCAGGCTGGGCGCCTGGCTGGTCAGGCCCAGGTTGATGCGCAGCTTGTCGATCACCAGCAGCGCGGCGATGTCGCGGATGCGGGCCTTCACCGGCGCCAGGCCCACCAGGTCGTGGTCCAGCTCGGCCAGCACCGCCTCGACCTGCGAGTCGGCCAGCACCTGGCCCACCGAGCGGGCCACCGGGGCGCTGGCCGCGGGCGTGGCCACATCGGCTGCATCGGGCACAGCGCCGGCGCTGGCGGGCAGGGCGTAGAGCGGGGATTTCATGGGCTGGCGGGTGGACAGCTCGGTGGGGCAGGCCGGGGCCGGCCGTCAGTAGCGCTCGCCTTCGGACCGGCTGGCCGCGTAGCCGCGGGTGGTGTAGCGCATGGTGCGGCCGTTGACCTCCTGGCGTTCCAGCATGAAGCCGGGCTCGTTGACCGGCCGGTGGACGATGAAACTCATCGCGATGGTTTCCACGCCGCGGGTGGCGTCAAAGGCCATCAGCCGGATGTAGTGGCGGGGAAAGGCCTGGCGGCATTCGCGCAGTTCCACCATCACGCCGGCGGCGTCGCGCAGGTCGAACATCGGGTGGCCGTGCATCTCCCAGTAGGTGTTGCGCGGGTGCGGGTCGTCGGTGTACTCCACGCTCCAGGCGTAGCCGCGTTTCAGGCCGTACTCGATCTGCAGCGCGATTTCGTCGTCCGTCAGGTCGGGCAGGAAACTGAACTGGCCCTGGGTGATGCGGCCGGTGGGGTTGGTCATCATGGCGTTGGCTCCTTGGACGGGGTGAGGGGGTCAGGCCATGGCCGGCGTGACGGCGTAGTCGCTGCTGTCGGTGGGCGCGTAGTTGAAGCTGATCTCGCCCCAGGTGTCGAGCGCGGCCTTCAGCGGCGTGCAGTGCTGGGCCGCCTTGCGCAGGATGTCCGGGCCTTCTTCGAGGAGGTTCTTGCCCTCGTTGCGCGCCTTGACCATGCATTCCAGCGCCACCCGGTTGGCCACCGCCCCGGCCTGGATGCCCTGCGGGTGGCCGATGGTGCCGCCGCCGAACTGCAGCACCACGTCGTCGCCGAACAGGTCGATCAGCTGGTGCATCTGGCCGGCATGGATGCCGCCGCTGGCCACCGGCATGACCTTTTTGATGTCGCACCAGTCCTGCTCGAAGTGGTTGCCGCGTTGCAGGTTGACCCGGGTCACGCTTTCGCGGCAGACGTCGTAGTAGCCCTGCACGGTCAGCGGGTCGCCCTCGAGCTTGCCCACCGCGGTGCCGGCGTGGATGTGGTCCACCCCGGCCAGCCGCATCCACTTGGCAATGACACGGAAGCTCACGCCGTGGTTCTTCTGCCGGGTGTAGGTGCCGTGCCCGGCGCGGTGCAGGTGCAGGATCATGTCGTTCTTGCGCGCCCAGTTGGCCATGCTCTGGATGGCGGTGTAGCCAATCACCAGGTCGATCATCACGATCACGCTGCCCAGCTCCTTGGCGAAATCGGCACGCTCGTACATGTCTTCCATGGTGGCGGCGGTGACGTTGAGGTAGCTGCCCTTGACCTCGCCGGTGGCGGCACTGGCCTTGTTCACCGCGTCCATCACGTAGAGGTAGCGGTCGCGCCAGTGCATAAAGGGCTGGGAGTTGATGTTCTCGTCGTCCTTCATGAAGTCCAGCCCGCCTTTCAGGCCCTCGTAGACCACCCGGCCGTAGTTGCGGCCACTCAGGCCCAGCTTGGGTTTGGTGGTGGCGCCCAGCAGCGGCCGGCCGAACTTGTCCAGCCGCTCGCGTTCCACCACCAGGCCGGTGGGCGGGCCCTTGAAGGTTTTGACATAGGCCACCGGGATGCGGATGTCTTCCAGCCGGGCCGCCTTCAGCGGCTTGAAGCTGAAAACGTTGCCGATCAGGCTGGCCGTCATGTTGCTGATGCTGCCTTCCTCGAACAGGATGATGTCGTAGGCCACCCAGGCAAAGTACTCGCCCGGCCGGCCCGGCACCGGCTCGACCCGGTAGGCCTTGGCGCGGTAGCTGTCGCAGGCGGTCAGGCGGTCGGTCCACACCACGGTCCAGGTGGCGGTGCTGGACTCGCCGGCCACCGCCGCCGCCGCCTCCACCGGATCCACGCCGTCCTGCGGGGTGATGCGGAACAAACAGATGGTGTCGGTGTCCTTGGGCTGGTAGTTGGGCATCCAGTAACCCATCTGGCGGTACTTCAGCACCCCGGCGGCGTAGCGCTTCTTGCTGTCTGTGATGGCGGTGGCGGCGTCGGTCATGGTGGTCGGCTCCTGGTCGGGTGGGCTGTGGGAAAGCCGACTGTAGGGACGCGGTTTGATAAGGTAAATTCAATAATTCGGCGATTCGAGTTAAGCTTTAACTGAATGAAGAACGCCACCTTCCGGCAGTTGCGTGTGTTCAACGAGGTCGCCCGCCACCTCAGCTTTGCCAAGGCCGCCCGCAGCCTGCACCTGAGCCCACCGGCCGTGACCATGCAGGTCAAGGAGCTGGAAGGCCACATCGGCCTGGCGCTGTTCGAGCGCAACGGCCGCAGCGTGTCGCTCACCACCACCGGCGAGTACATGCTGGTTTATGCGCGCAAGATGCTGGCCACGCTGAAGGACGCCGAGGACGCCGCCGCCCGGCTGCAAAAGCTGGAGCTGGGCACGCTGACCATCGGCATGGTCAGCACCGCCAAGTACTTTCTGCCCCGGCTGCTGGCCAGCTTCCGGCGCGAGCACGAGGGGGTGGAGGTGCGGCTGGTCGAGGGCAACCGCGAGAAGCTGCTGCAGCTGCTGCGGGCCAACGAGGTCGACATCGCCATCATGGGCCGGCCACCCAAGGAGCTGGCCACCCGGGCCGAGCCGTTTGCCGCCCACCCGCATGTGTTTGTGGCCCCGGTGGACCACCCGCTGGCGCAGGGCGAGCGGCTGACGCTGGAGGCCTTGCGACCTCACGCCTTCATCGTTCGCGAAGCCGGCTCGGGCACCCGGGCGGCGATGGAAAAGTTTTTGCAGACCGGCTGGCTGGAGCCCAAGGTGGCGATGGAGCTGACCAGCAACGAAACCATCAAGCAGGCGGTGATGGCCGGCCTGGGCCTGGGCTTTCTGTCGCTGCACACGCTGGGGCTGGAGCTGGACCACCGGTTGATTGCGGTGCTCGACGTCGAGGGCAGCCCGGTGGTGCGGGCCTGGAACTGCGTGCACACCTCGGCCAAGCTGCTGTCGCCGGCGGCCGAGGCCTTTCGCTACTTTGTGCTGGAGCATGGCGAGCGCGAACTCGCCGCCGCCTTCCGCCACCACCTGCCCATGCCGCCGGCCTGAGGCGGCCAGGAGCGTCAGCGGCCGACGTCGGTCGGTGCCGGGTGGTGACCGCCCGGCGGCTGCCACAGCCGGTGGGCGTCGAGCGCGGCGCGGGCCTGGGCTTCCAGTGCGTCGAGCCGGGCGGTCTCGGCGGCCAGTTCGGCGTCGAGCGCGCTGCGCCGGGCCAGCAGGGCCTCGCTCAGCGGCGTCTCGCCCAGCGCATAGCCGCGCTGGGCCAGCGCGGCGGCCTGTTGCAGGCCGCTGTGCGCCGCCTGCAGGCGGCGCCAGCCACCCGGGCGTTGCACCGCCTCGGTGGCCACCCGCAGCGCCGCGGTTTCCACCTTGTTGCGGACCTCGGCTTCGGCCTGCTGGGCGGCCTCGGCCTGGGCCAGCGCCACCTGCGCGTCGGCGGCCCGGGCGCCACTGCCCAGCGGCAATGCCAGGTAGACCCCCAGCAGCTGTTCCTGGCCGCCGCGTTCGCGGCTGGCGCGCAGTCCCAGCAGCGGGTCGCCCAGCCGCTCCTGGTCGGCGCGGGTGGCGCGTTGCCGGGCCAGTTCGGCCTGGGCCTGGGCCAGCTCCAGCTCGTGGTTGTCGTCCAGGATGCGGGCCACCCAGGCGTCCACACCCAGCCCATCGGCCTCGGGATCGGGCAGCGGGGTGGGCGGGTTCAGTGGCAGGCCGGGCAGGCGGCGCGCCAGTTCGGCCTGCGACAAATCGGCTTTTTGGGCAGCCTGGGCCGCCTTGGCCAGGGCCCGGTCGAGTTCGGCCTGGGCCAGCAGCAGCTCCAGCCGGGCGGCGTCACCGGCGCGCAAGCGCTTGGCCGCCACCGCCTGCTGCTGGCCGGCCAGCGCGGCTTGTGCGGCCAGCACCTGGGCGCTGCGCCACTCGCGCAACCAGCCGAACCAGCCGGCCAGCAGGCCGCGCGCGGCCTCGTGCCAGGCGTCGGCGTAGCGCAGGTCGCCCAGCGTCCGCTCGCTTTCGCCCAGCTGGCGGTCGGTGGTGGCCTTGGCCGGGGAGCGCAGCGCGCGCTCCAGGCCGATCTCCTGTTCGTTGAAACGCGGGCCGGCCTGTTCCTGGCGGCGCTGGGCGCCCAGCTTCAGCGTCCAGTCGTGGGGGCCGGCTTGCAGCCGTTGTTGCCGGCCCAGGGCTTCGGCCCGCCCGGCCTCGGCGGCGCGCACCGCGGGCAGCCGGCTCAGGGCCTGCAGCACCGCGTCGGCCGGCGGCAAGGCCGCCGCGGGCACCTGGGCATGGGCGGTCTGCAGAGCGCACAGCAGCACCAGCGCGCAGGTCTGGCGGCTCATGCGAACCGCCCGAACCGGTCCAGCGGCACGACCCAGTAGGCGATCTCCGGGTTGGGCAGCGCCGCCTGCAGCCGCTGCAACAGCTCGGGCACCGCCTGGTCGTTCAGCGCCAGCTGCACAAAGACCCGGTTGGCCCGGCCCTGCACCTGCTCCATGGCGGTGGCCAGGCGGGCGTGTTCGCCATGGCCGTGGCCATGCAGCATGGAGAAACCCGACACGGTGTCGGGCAGGGCCCGCAGCGCGTCGGTGATGTCGGCTTCCAGCGCGCTGGGCAGGGCCAGCGTCAGCAGGCAGTTGGGTGGGGCAGGGTGGGAGGTCATGGGGACACCGGGGTCAATGCGGCCTGGCGGGCCGGGGCCTGGCCGAAGCGGCGGTACAGGATGGGCAGCAGCACCAAGGTCAGCACGGTGGCGCTGACCAGGCCACCGATCACCACCACCGCCAGCGGGCGCTGGATTTCCGAGCCCGGCCCGCTGGCCAGCAGCAGCGGGATCAGGCCCAGCGCGGTGATGCTGGCCGTCATCAGCACCGGCCGCAGCCGGCGCAAGGCGCCTTGGCGCACCACCTCGTCGATGGGCAGGCCACGGGCGGCGAGCTGGTTGAAGCAGCTCACCAGCACCAGGCCATTGAGCACCGCGATGCCCATCAGCGCGATGAAGCCCACCGAGGCCGGCACCGACAGGTATTCGCCGGAGATCGCCAGCGCCACCACCCCGCCGATCAACGCAAACGGGATGTTGGCAAACACCAGCAGCGCCTGGCGCAGCGAGCCCAGCGTGGTGAACAGCACCAATACGATCAGCGCCAGCGCCACCGGCACCACCAGGCCCAGCCGCTGGGCGGCGCGCTGCTGGTTCTCGAACTGGCCGCTCCAGGCCAGCCGGTAGCCGGTGGGCAGCGTCAGCTGCTGGGCCACCGCGGCCTGAGCCTCCTGCACAAAGCCCACCAGGTCGCGGCCGCGCACATTGGCCCGCACCACCGCCATGCGCGAGGCGTTCTCGCGCTCGATTTTCACCGGGCCCTCGGTGGTTTCCAACCGCGCCACCGCGCTCAAAGGGATGGCGCTGCCGTCGGCCATGGGCAGCCGCAGCTGCCGAAACAGCTCGGGCGACAGCCGAAGCGACTCGGGCCCGCGCAGGGTGAGCGGCACGCGGCGGCCGTCCAGCACCACCACACCGCTGCGCTGGCCTTCGACCAGGGTGCGCAAATCGCTCTGGATGGCCTCGGCGCTCAGGCCCAGCCGGCCGGCGGCCACCCGGTCGATGTCCACCCGCAGGTACTGCACACCCTCGTTCTTGGTGGTGATGACGTCCTCGCTGCCGCGCAGGCCGGACAGGATTTGCACCAACTGGTCGGCGAGTTTGGCCAGCGCCTGCTCGTCGCTGCCGAACACCTTGACCGCCAGGTCGCCACGCACGCCGGACAGCATCTCCGAGGTGCGCATCTCGATCGGCTGGGTGAAGCTCAGGTTGACGCCTGGCATGGGGGCGGCGGCCGTGCGCAAGGCGTCGATCAGCTCGGCCTTGCTGCCAAAACGCCAGCTGTCGCGGGGCTGCAGCACCATGAAGGTGTCGGTCTCGTTCAGCCCCATCGGGTCCAGGCCCAGCTCGTCGGAGCCCACCCGGGCCACGATGCTCTGCACCTCGGGCACGGCCTTCATCAACGCCCGTTGCAGTGCCAGGTCGGTCTGGGTGGAACGGTCCAGGTTGATGGACGGCAGCTTTTCCACCTGCATGATGATGTCGCCCTCGTCCAGCGTGGGCATGAAGGATTTGCCGATGAAGGGAAACAGCACCGCCGCCCCCACCAGCGCCAGCACCGAGGCGATCGCCACCGCGCGCGCATGGCGCAGCGCGGCGTCCAGCCAGGGCGCGTAGCGGGCTTCGAGCCAGCGCACCAGCCGCGGTGTGGCGTGGACGGCACCGGCCTTGGGTTGGAGCAGCACCGAGGCCAGCACCGGGATGACCGTGAGCGACAGCAGCAGCGAGGCCAGCAGCGCGAACACGATGGTCAGCGCCACCGGGCCGAACAGCTTGCCCTCCAGGCCTTGCAGCGTGAGCAGCGGCAAAAACACGATGACGATGATGGCCATGCCGGCGGTCACCGGCACGGCCACCTCCTGGGTGGCGCGGAACAGCGTGTGCAAATGGGGCAGTGGCGTGCGGCCGGGCGTGCTGTGGCGGGCCAGCGCCTGGCGCGCCTCGATGTTTTCCACCACCACCACCGCGGCGTCGACCAGCATGCCGATGGCGATGGCCAGGCCACCCAGTGACATCAGGTTGGCCGACAGGCCCCAGCCACGCATCAGCACGAAAGTGGCCAGCGCCGACAGCGGCAGGATCAGCGCCACCGCCAGCGCCGCCCGCAAATTGCCCAGGAACAGCAGCAGCAAAATCACCACCAGCACGGTGGCCTCGGCCAGCGCCTTGCCCACCGTGCCAATGGCGCGGTCGACCAGCTGGCCGCGGTCGTAGAAGGGCCGCACCGTCACCCCCGGCGGCAGCGAGGGCGCGAGCTGGTCCAGCTGGGCCTGGACCTCGCGCACCACCTGGCGGGCGTTGGCGCCGCGCAGGCCCAGCACCAGGCCTTGCACCACCTCGCCCTGGCCGTCCTTGGTGACCGCGCCGTAGCGGGTCAGGCTACCGATGCGCACCTCGGCCACGTCACCCACCCGCACCGCCTGGCCGTCGCGCTGCAGCACCGCGATCGCCCGCACGTCGTCCAGCGTGCGCACGCTGCCGTCGCTGCGCACCAGCAGCGACTCCTCGCCGCTGGACAGGCGGCCGGCACCGTCGTTGCGGTTGCTGGCCGCCAGCGCCGTCTGCAGCTGGCCCAGCGAGAGCCGGCGTGCCGCCAGCGCCGCCACATCGGGCACGACCTCGAAGGTCTGCACCTGGCCACCCAGGGTGTTCACGTCGGCCACACCGGCAATGCCGCGCAGCCGCGGCCGGATCACGGTGTCGAGCAGGCTGCGCTTGTCCATCAGCGAGCCCGGGCCCTCGACGGTGAACATGAACATCTCGCCCAGCGGGGTGGTGATGGGCGCCAGCCCGCCGCTCAGGCCCGGTGGCAGGTTGTCCATCACGCCGGCCAGCCGCTCGCTGACCTGCTGCCGGGCCCAGTAGATGTCGGTGCCGTCGTCAAAGTCCAGCGTGATGTCCGCGATCGCGTACTTGGACTGCGAGCGCAGCACCTTCTGGTGCGGAATGCCCAGCAGCTCCTGCTCGATGGGGGCGACGATGCGGGTCTCGACCTCGGAGGGCGTCATGCCCGGGGCCTTGAGGATGAGCTTGACCTGGGTCGACGACACGTCGGGGAAGGCGTCGATGGGCAGGCCCCGCGCGGCCAGCAGGCCGGCGGCCACCAGGCCCAGCGTCAACACGGCCACCAGCAGGCGCTGCGACAGCGACCAGGCGATCAGGCGCGACAGCATCACGGGCCTTTCGGGGCCTGGCCGCCGGCGGCTTCGGCACCCAGGCCCAGCCAGGCCCCTTTCAGTGCCGCCGTGCCCTGCACCACCACCGCGTCACCCGCCTTCAGGCCGCTGCGCACCGGCCGGCGTTCAGCGCCTGCGCCCAGCGCCACCGGCGTGGGCACGAACTGGCCGCCGCGCGACACAAACACATGGGCCTGGCCTTCGTGCTGGACCACCGCCGCGGCCGGCACGCTGAGGCCCGCGGCCGGGGTGGCGCCAAGCAGCTGGGCCAGCACAAACTGGTTGGGCCGCAGGCAGGCCGCCTGCTCGCTGGCCGGCCCGGTGGGCAGGGCCCGCAGCAGCCGGGACTGGGTGGCGCCGCTGAGCTGCGGCGCCACCGACACCAGCCGCGCCGGGCTGGCGCAGCCGTCGATGCGCAGCCGGTCGCCGGGCCGGGCCATGGCGGCCTGCTCGGCGGCGGCCTGCAATTCGATGGCCAGCTGGCCTGCGCGGGCCACCTTGGCCAGCGGGGCACCGGCCTCCAGGCGCTGGCCCGGCGAGACCAGCAGTTCCAGCACCGCACCGGCCAGGCGGCTGGTGACGGTGAGCAGCGGCGTGAACTCGCTGGCGGCCAGCCGCTCGCCCGGGTTCAGGCCCGCCATCTGCAAGGCCATGCGTTTCTCGGACAGCGCCAGCCTGGCCAGTTCGGCCTGGGTGCGGGACTCGCGCAGCCGCCCCTCCGACACCACGCCTTCGTTGAACAGCTGCTCGTCACGCTGGCGTTTGTCGTCGGCCAGCCTGGCCTGGGCCTGGGCCTGGCGCCAGTCGCGCTGCCACTCCACCAGCTGCGGGCTTTGCACCCGGGCCACCGGCTGGCCGGCGCGCAGCGGCTGGGCGATGTCCACCAGCACCGCCTGCACCACCCCGGCCACCGGCGTGCTCACCACCTCGATGGCCGACATTGGCAGCACCACCGTGCCCTGCAGCCGCGCGCCGTCGCCGGCCTCCTGGCCCACCCGCTCGGTGCGGATGCCGGCGGCACGCACCTGGGCCTCGGTCCAGGCGATGGGGGCGGGGGTTTGGGCCTGGGCGGTCAGGCTGGTCAGCAGCACCAGCAGGGCGCTGGCGGGACGCCAGGAAAAGGGGTGTGGAGAGGGCATGGGCGATCAGGGTGCGGGCTGTTCAGGGCGTGACCGGCGCCGGGCGGAAATCGAGCCGGGCTTCCAGGCCCTGGGGCTGGCCGGCCGGCGGCGAGGTCAGTGTGAGGCGGGCCTGGTGGCGTTCGGCGATGGTGCCGACGATGGACAGGCCCAGGCCGAAGCCGGCCGCGTCCTTGCCGTGGCGCACATGGCGGCGCGTCAGTGCGGCCAGCTGGGCGGGGGGCAGTCCGGCACCGTGGTCGCGCACGGTCACCGTGCCCGGGGCCGACACGGTCAGCTCGATGGGGCCTTGCGGTGCGTAGCGCACGGCGTTTTCCACCAGGTTGCGCAACGCGATCGCGATGGCGTCGAAATCGCCCAGCACCACCACGTCGTGTTCGGCCGGGATGTGCAGCCGCAGCCGGTCCAGCAGCTCGGCCTGGGCCCAGAACTCCTGCGCCACCACCCCGGCCACCTGGCCCAACTGCACCGGGGCCTGGGCCAGCGCGGCACCCGATTCGGCGCGCGACAGTTGCAGCAGCTTCTCGGCCCGCCGGCTGAGCTGGGTCAGCGCGTCCAGCGCCTCGCGCACCTGCTGGGCGGTGTCCTCGGGCAGGGGGTGGCCCAGGATGCCTTGCAGCCGCAGCCGGGCGGTGGCCAGCGGGGTGCGCAGCTCGTGGGCGGCATTGGCCGCCAGCGCCCGCTCGGTCTGCAGCGCGTCCGACAGCCGGGCCAGCAGGTGGTTGGTGCTGGTGGTGATGGCCTGCATTTCCAGCGGCAGGTCGGCGTCGCCGATCGGGGTCAGGTCACCGTCGCCGCGCTGGCCAATCTGCCGCGCCACCTGGCCCACCGAGCGCAGCGCGTACTGCGCGGTGCGCTGGATCAGCCAGGCCAGCAAGGGCAGCAGGCCCAGCAGCGGCAGCAGCTGCCACAGCGTGGCCTCCAGCATCGCCTGGTGGCGGTGGTCCAGCGAGTCGGCCACCAGGATGTAGACCGGCTCCAGCGGGTGTTTGAGGGTGAACACCCGCAGCGTGTCGGTGTCGCTGTAGCCGGTGGCCAGCGGCACCGGGATGGGGGTCAGCGGCGCATCGAGCGAGCGGCGCAGCACCCGGCGGTTCTGGTCCAGCATCTGGAAAACCAGGAAGCTCTGGGCCTCGTCCAGTTGCTCCAGCTCCTTCTGCGCCAGCAGCCGCAGGTTCATCGTGGCGTCGGGGTGGTGTTCGCGTTCGGCCAGCTCGTGGTCGATCAGGTCGAGCAGGGTGTAGGCGCTCTCCAGCAGCTTGCCGTCGTAGCCCTCGGCCAGTTCGCTGCGCACCTGCCAGGCCACGCCCAGCGAGGCCAGCAGCCACAGGCCACCGACCACCAGCAGCAGGTGGCGCAGCAGCAGGTTGACCAGGCTGCGGCCCTGGGCGGCCATCAGACCCCCCCTGTCAGGCGGTAACCCATGCCACGCAGGGTTTCGATGCTGTTGCGGCCCAGCTTGCGGCGCAGGCTGCTGATGAAGACCTCCAGCGTGTTGCTGCCGACCTCGTCGTCAAAACCGTAGAGCGCGCTGGTCAGGGCCTCGCGCGAGTGGATGCGGTCGGGCCGGGTGGCCATGACGCGCAGCAGCGTCCATTCCTTGGCGGTCAGCGTGACCGGCTGGCCCTGGGCCAGCACGGTGCTGCGGCCCAGGTCGATTTCCAGGCCGCCCAGCGTGATGGTGCCGGCGGTGCTGGCGCTGCCGCGCCGCTGCACCGCACGCAGCCGGGCCAGCAGCTCGTCGGGGTCGTAGGGCTTGACCAGGTAGTCGTCGGCGCCGGCGTCCAGGCCGCGGATGCGGTCGCTGACCTGGTCGCGCGCGGTCAGCACAATCACCGGCGTATCGGCGGCCTGGCGGCGGATGGTGGGCAGCAGCGACAGGCCATCGCCGTCGGGCAGGTGCAGGTCCAGCAGCACTGCCGACCAGTCGGCCAGCGGCAGCGCGGTGCGGGCGGCGGCCAGCGAGCTCACCGGCTCGACCACGAACTGCTGGCTGCGCAGGTAGTTGGCCAGTGCGCTGGCCAGGGGCAAGTCGTCTTCAACCAGCAGGATGCGCATGGGAAAGGGGTCCAAAGGTAAGCACCATGCATTGGACCTTACCAAAATGAAATCCACCTGAAAGCAGGGGCTTTCGGCACGCCCCGCCATGGCCCCGGGCTGTCAGTCAAGCGGGGCTGAAAAGCGCGCAGAATAAGCCCAGGTTCGAACCGCACCATGCCCATTGCCTACGCCCGCCGCCTGACTGGCCGCCACCGCACCGCCGACGCCAACCGGCATCTGGGCTACACCCTGGCCGCGGTGGCCGGGGCCATCAACGCCGGCGGCTTTCTGGCGGTGCAGCAGTACACCTCGCACATGACCGGTGTGGTGTCGGCCATGGCCGACCAATGGGCCCTGGGCACGCCCGACCTGGCCTGGGGCGGGCTGGGCGCGCTGCTGTCCTTTGTGCTGGGGGCGGCCTGCTCGGCCTGGATGGTCAACCGGGCGCGGCGCTGGCAGCTGCACAGCGAGTACGCGCTGCCGCTGCTGCTGGAAGCTGGCCTGCTGCTGTGTTTCGGCTTGCTGGGCGGGCGGCTGTCGCAAATCCACGGCCTGTTTGTGCCGGTCACGGTGATGCTGCTGTGCTTCATCATGGGCTTGCAGAACGCCGTCATCACCAAGCTGTCGCGCACCGAGATCCGCACCACCCACGTCACCGGCATCGTCACCGACATCGGCATCGAGCTGGGCCGCTGGGCGCACCGGTTGGGCGAGCCCGACCCGGACCCGGCCGCCGCCGGCCAGAGCGGCACCCGGCTGACGGTGCTGGTCAGTTTGCTGGTGGCGTTTTTTGGCGGCGGGGTGGTCGGTGCCTGGGGCTTCAAGCACCTGGGTTATGTCGCCACCGTGCCGCTGGCGCTGGCGCTGGTGACGCTGGCCATTGTGCCGGCGCTGGACGACCTGCGGGACTGGCGCCAGCGCGGCCGCTGATCACCGGGCCGCGCGCCGGGCCAGCCGCCGAAAGGCCTCCAGCCACAGGGCGCCCGCGGCCACCAGACCGGCCACCGCGGTCCAGCCGGCCAGCCCCAGCGGGGCCACACCCATCAGCTGGCGCAGCCAGGGCAGGTTGAACACCAGCAGCAGCAACAAGGCCACGGCCGCGGCCATGCGGCCCACCCAGCGATTGGGCACGGCCAGCGTTTGCCACAGCGGGCGCGACGGGTCGCGGTTGGCCAGGATCAGCAGCACCACGCCGAGCACCAGCCCGGCAAACACCAGGCCCCGGCTCGGCGCGGCGTCCCAGCCCTGGGCCAGTGCCCAGGCGTGGCCGCCCAGCAGCAGCGCGGCCAACCCCAGGCCCTGCAGCACCGCGCCAACCAGCACCGCGGGCGAGAAGGGGGTGGCCTGCGGCGACCGGGGCGGGCGGTCCATCAGGCCGGGCACCGGTGGCTCGGACTCGAACACGATGGCGCAGCTGGGGTCGATCAGCAACTCCAGCAGCACGATGTGCACCGGCCACAGCAGCGGTGGCCAGCCCAGCAGCGCCGGCAGCAGCGCCAGCGCGACGATGGGCATGTGCACCGCGAAGGTGAAGCGGGACGCCTTGGCGATGTTGTCGTAGATGTGGCGGCCCTGGCGGATGGTGGCGACGATGCGCGAGAAGCTGTCGTCCAGCAACACCAGCGCCGCCGCCTCGCGGGCCACGTCGGTGCCGCGTTGGCCCATGGCGATGCCGATGTCGGCGGCCTTCAGCGCCGGCGCGTCGTTGACGCCGTCGCCGGTCATGGCCACCAGTTCGCCCGCTGCCTGCAGCACCCGCACCAGGCGCAGCTTGTGGGCGGGTTGCAGCCGCGCACACAGGTCGACCTGCTTCAGGCGCGCGGCCAGGGCGGTGTCGTCGAGCGCGGCCAGCTCGGCACCGGTGAGCACCTCGGGTCGCGCCGACAGGCCCACCTGGGCGGCGATGGCGCGGGCGGTGGCCGGGTGGTCGCCGGTCATCATCACCACCCGCACGCCGGCGCGGCGGCATTCGGCCAGCGCGGCCGGCACCTCGGGCCGCGGCGGGTCGGCCAGGCCCAGCAGGCCAAGGAACTCGAAATCGAAATCATGCTGCTGCGCCGGCCAGTCCGGTGGGCCGCCAGCCACAGGCGATGTGCCAACCCAGCGGCCGCCGGCCACGCCCAGCACCCGCAGGCCCTGGGCGGCCATGGCCTCCACCTGGGCCCGCACCTGCTGCAGCCGCTCGGCCGGCAGGTGGCACAGGTCGGCCACCGCCTCGGGTGCGCCCTTGGTGGCCAGCCGGTAGGCCGCGGGGGAGGGCTCGGCATGCAGCTGGGTCATGGCCAGCAGCGTGGGTGACAGCGGGTAGGTGTGTTCCGGCGCCAGGCTGTGCTGCCCGTGGCCGGTGCCGGCCAAGTGCACCCGGCCGAACTGCTGGATGGCTTTCTCCATCGGGTCGAAGGGGTCGACCGGCGTGGCCAGCAGCGCCGCCTCCACCAGCCGGTGAAAGGCCTCGGGCAGGGCAGTGGAGTCGGTGGCGCGGAAATGCGCGTCGCCGGCGGCCAGCTCGGCCACGCCCATCTGGTTGACGGTCAGGGTGCCGGTTTTGTCCACCGCCAGCACAGTGATGGCGCCCAGCGCTTCGACGGCCGAGACGCGCCGCGTCAGCACCTGCTGCTGGGCGATGCGCCAGGCCCCCATGGCCAGAAACACGGTCAGGATGACGGTGATTTCCTGCGGCAGCATGGCCATGGCCAGTGCCAGCCCCGACAGCAGGCTGTCCAGCAGCGGCTGGCCGTCCCAGCCCCACAGCAGACCGACCTGCAGCAAGGCCAGCACCCCCGCCACCAGGCCCAGGCCTCGCACCAGCCGGCGCGAGGCCTGTTGCAGGCCCGAGGGCGGCTCCACCGTGGCCGCCAGGTCGGCGCCGATGCGGCCCACCGCACTGGCCGGGCCCACCGCTTCCACCCGCGCCAGGCCACTGCCCCGGGTCACCACGGTGCTGGCGAACACCCGACCTGTGTCTGCGCTGTCGCCGTCGGCGGTGGGCCGCTTGGCGGCCGGCACGGCCTCGCCGGTGAGCAGCGATTCGTCCACCTCCAGCTGGCCTTCACACAGCCGGGCGTCGGCCGCCACCCGGTCGCCTTCGCGCAGCACCAGCAGGTCGCCGCACACCACCTCACGGCCAGGCACGCGCAGCGGCTGGCCGTCACGCAGCACCAGGGCACGCGGCGCCGACAGGTCGCGCAGCGATTCCAGGGCCCGCTGGGTCTTGCGCTGCTGGGCCAGCGTGGTGCCGATGACGGTGAACACAAAACCCAGCAGGAACAAAGCCTCGGCCCGGTCGCCCAGCGCCAGGTAGATGCCGCCGGCGGCCAGCAGCATCAGAAACATCGGTTCGGTCAGCACCTCGCGGGCGATGGCCCAGCCCGGTTTGGGCTGGCTGCCGGGCAGCAGGTTGGGACCGTCGGCGGTCAGCCGGCGGGCGGCTTCCGCCGAACTCAGACCGGCCGGTGGTGGCAGGCCCATGCCGTCCGGTGGCGGCTCAGCGGACCAGCAGCACCGGGGTGGCGCAGCTGGCCAGCACGCCGGTGGTCACCGAGCCGACGATGGCGCCGGCCAGCGCGGTGTGGCCATGGGTGCCCATGACGACCAGGTCCTGCGGGTGCGCGGTCACGTAAGCCGCCACCTCGGCAGCCGGCTGGCCCACGCGGTACAGCGTGTCGGCCTTCCAGCCCTGCTGTGCAGCGAACTTGCGTTGCGGCGCCAGCACTTCCTCGGCGGTGTCGAGGTAGTACTGGTCGAGTGTGGGTTGGTCGATGTAGCGCGCCGCGTGCGGCGGTACCGGCATCACCACGGTCAGCAGCGTGTAGTGGTGGCGGGGGCCGAGCAATTCGTCGTGGGCGGCGATGTAGCTCAGCATGCGCTTGGTGTAGGCACTGCCGTCAACGGCCAGCAAGATGTTCACCGCGTCTCCTGGTGGGTGGGGGCCTGGCCATTATGGGGTGGTCCTGGTGGTTGGCGCTTGATCCCCCTCAAGCTTCAGGTTCAACACCACATGCACGGTCTGGTTGTCGGAACCGGCCGGGTCGGCCTGAAAGCCGTGGTGCTGGGCCAGCTGGCGCATGGCCTGGTTCTCCCGCAGCACCTCGCCCACCACCCGCTGCGTGCCATGGCCACGCAGAAAGCGCACCAGCTTGCCCAGCAGCAGGTGCCCCAGGCCCAGGCCCTTGTGGTCGGAGCGCACGACGATGGCGAACTCGGCTTCGACGTTGTCGGGGTCGGTGGCGGCGCGGGCCACGCCCAGGGTTTCCCATGCGCCGTCGGCGTTCTGCGCCAGCGCCAGAAAAGCCATCTCGCGGGCGTAGTCGATCTGCACCAGCCGGGCCAGCTCGCTGCGCGGCAGTTCGCGCCGGCCGCCAAAAAAGCGCAGCCGCAGGTCGTCGGGCGTCAATTGATCGATGAAGGCCGCGTGCAGGGCCTCGTCTTCCGGCTTGATGGGCCGCAGCAGCAGCGACCGGCCCTGCCAGGCCACCGTTTCGACCAGCTGGCTGGGGTAGGGCAGGATGGCGAAGCGGTCGGTGCCGGCGCCGGTGCTGCGGGCCACGCGGATGCGGGCGTCCAGCGCCAGCACGCCCTGGTGGTCGGCCCACAACGGGTTGATGTCCAGCTCGGCCAGTTCCGGCAGGTCGGCCAGCAGCTGCGACACCGCCACCAGCGTGTCGTGCAGCGCCGGCAGATCGGCTGGCGGGTGGTCGCGGTAGCCGGCCAGCAGTTTCGCCACCCGGGTGCGCGACACCAGCTCGGCCGCCAGGCTGCTGTTCAGCGGCGGCAGCGCGATGGACCGGTCGGCCACCACCTCCACCGCGGTGCCGCCCTGGCCGAACAGGATCACCGGGCCAAACACCGGGTCGACGCTGGCGCCGACGATCAGCTCCTGGGCCATGGGTTTTTGCACCATGGCCTGCACCGAAAAGCCGCTGAGCCGGGCCTCAGGCCGCGCCAGCCCGATGCGCGCCAGCATCTGTTCGGCCGCCTGGCGCAGCTGGGCTTCGTCGCCCAGGTGCAGCGCCACGCCGCCCACATCGGACTTGTGGCTGATGTCGGGCGACAGGATCTTCAGCGCCACCGGAAAACCCAGGTCGCGTGCCACGGCCAACGCGGCCTCGGCCGTGGCGTCCACCGCCTGCGTGGGCACCACCGGGATGCAATAGGCCGCCAGCACCGCCTTGGCCTCAACCTCGTTGAGCATGGTGCGGCCCTCGGCCAGCACCGCCTCGACGATGCGGCGGGCGGCCGCGGCGTCGGGCGCCTGGCATTCGCTGGCGCTGGGGGCCTCCTGCAGCAAGGCCTGGTTGCGGCGGTAGGTGGACAGCATGGCGAAGGCGCTGACCGCTTCTTCGGGCGTGGCGTAGTTGGCCACACCGGCGTCCTCGAACACCCGGCGCGCCTCGGCCACACCGCCGTCGCCCAGCCAGCAGGCCATGACGCGCCGCGCCGCCTGCTGGGCCAGCGGCGCGCAGGCCTGGGCAATGCCGGCGCTGGGCACGATGGCGGTGGGGGCGTGCATGAACAGCACCGCGCCCACCGCCGGGTCGGCCAGCAAGGTGGACAGCGTGGCGGTGTAGCGCTCGACCGGCGCGTCGCCGATCAAATCAATCGGGTTGGCCTGTGACCAGGTGGCAGGCAGCACCGCGTCCAGCGCCGACCTGGTGGCCGGGCTCAGCTCGGGCAGGGCCACCCCCAGCCGGGCGGCGGCGTCGGCCGCCATCACACCGGCGCCGCCGCCGTTGGTCATCATCGTCAGGCCACCGGGGCCACCGACCTCGCTGCCACGGAAACGCACCAGGGTTTCGGCGGCCATGAACAGCTCCTGCAGCGTGTCCACCCGCAGCATGCCGGCGCGGCGGATGGCGGCGTCGTACACCACGTCGGAGCCGGCCAGAGCGCCGGTGTGCGAGGCCGCAGCCTGCAGCCCGCGGCCGGCCCGGCCGGCCTTGACCACCACCACCGGCTTGTTGCGCGCCGCCGCCCGGGCCGCCGACATGAACTTGCGGGCGCACTCGATGGATTCGATGTAGAGCAGGATGGAGCGGGTGTGGGGGTCGCTGGCCAGGTGGTCCAGCAGGTCGCCAAAGTCCACGTCGGCCCGCTCGCCCAGCGACACCATGTGTGAGAAGCCGATGCGGCGCGACTGCGCCCAGTCCAGCACCGTGGTGACCAGCGCGCCCGACTGCGACACAAAGGCCATGTCGCCGGCCAGCGCGTCGGTGTGGGCGAAGCTGGCGCTCAGGCCCAGGCGGGGCGTCAGCAGGCCCAGGCAGTTGGGGCCCAGGATGCGCAGCACATGGGGCCGGGCGGCGTCCAGCATGGCCTGCTTCTGCGCCGCCGACAGGCCGGCCGTCATGACGATGGCGGCGCGGGTGCCCCGCCGGCCCAGCTCGGTCACCAGGCCGGCCACGGTGTCGGGCGGGGTGCAAATCACCGCCAGGTCGGGCGCCAGCGGCAGGTCGGCCACCCGGGCAAAGACCGCCCCGCCGGCCAGGGCCGGCTGGCGCTTGTTCACCGCGAACAGCGGGCCCTGAAAGGCGCCGGCGCACAGGTTGCGCCAGACGGTGGCGCCCACGCTTTGCGGCCGGTCGGAGGCGCCCACCACCACCACCGAGGTGGGGGTCAGCAGGCGGTCAAGGTGGCGGATGCTCATCGGGGCCTTCCTGGGAATGTGCACCGAGGATAGCGGCCCGGTCCACGGGCGCACAAGCGCGGGGGCTCAGAAGGCCTGGGTGTAGGCCAGGCCGGCGGCCACCCCGCCGAACAGGTCGCCCTCGACCAGGGCCACGCCGGGGAAGGCGGCGGCCAGCGCCTGCTGGAAGGGCCGCAGCGCCGACGAGCCGCCGGTCAGGTAGACCGCATCCAGCGCACCCGCGCCGAGGCCGGCGGCCCGCACGCAGTCGCCGGCGCAGGCCACGATGCGGTCCAGCGCCGGCGCCAGGTCTTGCGCCAGGGCTTGGGCGGCCAGCGTCACCGCGAGACCGGCCTCGATGAAGGGCAGGCCGATCTCGGCCTGGCCTTGTTGCGAGCAGGCAATTTTGGCCCGCTCCACCGCATCGGCCAGGCGGTGACCGTCGCGCTGGCGCAGCAGCTTCATCAACCGGTCGTGCAGGCGCAGGTCGGTGTAGTTGACACGCAGGCCCTGGGCCTGGGCCAGGGCCTTGGGCTGGTACAGCCAGTGGATCAAATGCCAGGTGGCGAGGTCAAAAAACACCCGGCTGGGCACCTCGCGCTGCTGCGGGCCGATGTGACCCAGGCCCAGCAGCGGCATCGCGCGGGCCAGGCTCAGGGTCTGGTCGAAGTCGGTGCCGCCCAGGTGCACGCCGCGGGTGGCCAGCACGTCACGGGCGCGGTCGGTGCGGGCGATGCGCTCCGGCCCCAGCCGCACCACGGTGAAGTCGGAGGTGCCGCCGCCGATGTCGGCCACCAGCACCACCGCCTCGCGTTGCAGCCGGCGTTCATAGTCCAGCGCCGCGGCGATCGGCTCCAGCTGGAAGGCCACCTCGGTGAAGCCCACCGCCTGGGCCGCCTGTTGCAACGAGGCCTGGGCCTGGGCGTCGCGCTGGGCGTCGTCGTCCACAAAGTGCACCGGCCGGCCCATCACCACCCGGGTGGGCGCATGGCCCAGGGCCTGGCTGGCGCGCTCGCGCAGCGCGGTGAGAAAGGTGGCGATGATGTCCTGGTAGCTGACCTGTTGGTGGTTGACCACCGTGGTCTCGCGCAGCAGCGGACTGCCCAGCAGGCTTTTCAGCGAGCGCATCAGCCGGCCCTCGGTGCCGGCCAGGTACTCGGCGATGGCGTCGCGGCCGAACTGCACCCGGCCTTCGTCGGCATTGAAGAACACCGCGGTGGGCATGGCCGTGGCCGCCCCCTCCAGCGCGATGGGCCGGGCCTGGCCAGCGTCCTGAACCCAGGCGGCGGCCGAGTTGGAGGTGCCGAAGTCAATGCCAAGGGTGCCTGAGCGGGAAGCGGTCATGGAGGGGAAACAAAAAAGCCGATGGCGAATGCGCGGGGAGGAGCAAGTCTAGGGCTTTGCCGTTTGGGTGGTTTGGTAATGCAAATGAAAGTAGTTATCATTAAGTTTCTTGGGGTTGATGGGTGCCAAGCCCGGCCCCTTTGCGACGAAAGGACAACAATGCAACGGCGATCGGTGGTGTTGGGAGGCTTGTCAACCAGTGTGCTGGCGGCCTGCGGCGGTGGGGGGTCTGGCAGCGGTGGTGTGGGCACGGCCCCGGCCCAGCAAAACAGCTTTGCCTTGACCCACTTGGTGGCCTCGTCCGCGGCGGTCAAGGCCAAGTTCACCGTGCCGGATTTTGTCAATGCCTGGGGCATTGCCATCCGTCCCGCCGGCGCCGGCGGGCATTTCTGGATCGGTGGTGGGGGCTCGTCCTGGGAGTTCCTGGGCGATGTCAGCGCCTCACCCGATCCCGGCTTGCGCAGCCTGAGCACCGACGCGCTGACCCGGGTGTCGGTGCCGGGCACACAGGATCCGGTGCTGGGTGGCACGGTGACCGGTGTGGCCTTCAATGGCGGCAACATCAACGCGGCGAACTTTGTGCCGGTGGGCCAGACCATGCCGGACGACCAGGGGGTGCCGGTGGCCATCGGCGGGTCGTCGCGCTTCATCTTCGTCACCGACAGCGGCCACATCGGCGCCTGGGGCGAGCGCAGGCTGGACAACGGCGCGGTGATGCGCCACAACGGCGCGGCCGCCGACGTCTACGACGGCAGCGCGCTGGGCTCGGCCTTCTTCGGTGTGGCGGTGAAGCCGGGCAGTTTCGACACCTTGTGGGTGGCCGATTTTGGCCGCGATCCGCAGATCCGCCAGTTCGATGGCCAGTGGGCGCTGGTGCCCACCGCGGGCTTTGCCAACCCCTTTGGCAGCGGGCCCGGCGGTGCGGTGCGCCCAGGCGACTTCGTGCCGTTCAACATCCAGGCCATCGGCCAGCGGGTGTTTGTGACCTACGCCAAGTCGCGGCCCAACCCGGGCGACATCACGCAGTTCTTTGCCGGCGAAGAAGACGCGCTGGACGCCGACGCCGAGCGCGCCAGTGGCTACCAGCCCAACCGCGGTCGCCTG
Source organism: Rhodoferax sp. SPJ4 (assembly GCF_058216275.1). Classification (NCBI taxonomy): domain Bacteria; kingdom Pseudomonadati; phylum Pseudomonadota; class Betaproteobacteria; order Burkholderiales; family Comamonadaceae; genus Rhodoferax; species Rhodoferax sp. SPJ4. The sequence goes on along the minus strand of NZ_JBYZMN010000004.1, from coordinate 20,890 downwards.
GTGGAATTCGACACCGCCGGCAACCGGGTGCGCGTCTACAACGACCGCCAGCACCTCAACGCGCCCTGGGGCCTGGCCATCGCGCCAGCCGCCTTCGGTGCCTTCGCCGGCGCGGTGCTGGTGGGCAATTTCGGCGGTGGGGGTTTCATCACCGCCTTTGACGGCGCCAGCGGCGACTTCCTGGGGTATTTGCGCGGCACCGACGGCGGCTTTGTCTCGCTGCCCGGCCTGTGGGGCCTGAGTTTTGGCAATGGTGTGGCGCTGGGCGACAGCGACGCCCTGTATGCCGCCTCGGGCCCCGACGACGAGGCCTCCGGCCTGTTCAGTGCTTTGCGCTACGCCCCGCGCTGACCCCTTTTTTTCAGGACATTCACGATGAAAGCTGTTTCCTTTTCCACGCTGGCCCTGGGCCTGCTGCTGGCCACTGCCAGCGTGCCCGCACTGGCCCAGTCGGTCGCGCCGGCCACGGCGCCGCAACTGTTGATCGACAGGCTCAATCAGATGAGCGCCGAGATTGACAAGCTCAAGGCCGAGGTGCAGCAACTGCGCGCCCAGCAAGGCCAGACCGAGGCCACCGCACAACGCGCCAGCCAGGAGGCGCAGCAGGCCCGCACCGAGCTGGCCACGGTGGCTGGCACCGGCCTCAAACCGGAGAGCGCCACCGTCATCAATGGCTATGGCGAGATCGTCTATTCCCGTCCCTTGCGGCGCAGCGGTGAGGCCCAGGCCGACCTGCGTCGCGCGGTGATCGGCCTGCAGCACCGCTTCAACGACCAGACCAAGCTGGTCACCGAAATCGAGTTCGAGCACGCGGTGACCTCGGCCGGTGACCAGGGTGAGGTGGCCATCGAACAGGCCTACATCGAACACCAGCTCAAGCCCGGCCTGGCGGTGCGCGCCGGCCTGTTTCTGGTGCCGCTGGGGCTGGTCAATGAAAGCCACGAGCCCCACACCTTCTACGGTGTCGACCGGCCCCTGGTCGAAACCGCCATCATCCCCAGCACCTACCGCGAGGGTGGTGTGATGCTGGTCGGTGACACCGACAACGGCCTGAACTGGAAGCTGGGCTTGTCGACCTATTTCGACCTGAGCAAGTGGGACTCGGCCTCGGCCGAGGGCAAGGCCTCGCCGCTGGCCAGCGTGCACCAGGAATTGCAGTTGGCCCGCAGCAAAAACCTGGCGGTGCTGGGTTCGCTGGACTGGCGTGGCCAGCCCGGTCTGCTGGTGGGCGGCGGCTTCATTACCGGCAAGGCCGGCCAGGGCGCGACCACCGGTGCCAACCCGCGCATCACGCTGGCCGACCTGCATGCGCGCTGGACGCCGGGCAAATGGGACTTGCAGTCGGTCTATGCCCGCGGCACGGTCAGTGGCGCCGGCCCGCTCAATGTGGCCTTCGCCGCCGACCCCACCCCCATCCCGTCGCGCTTTGACGGCCTTTACCTGCAGGCCGCCTACAAGCTGTGGAGCAATGGCGACCAGGCGCTGAAGCCCTTTGTGCGGCTGGAGCGCTTCAACACTGCCGCGGCCTATTCGGCCTTCCCGGCCGGTCTGGGTCGGGCCGCCGACCCCTACACCCGGGTCGCGGTGATCGGCGCCAACTACCACCTGGCCCCCACGGTGGTGGTCAAGGCCGACCTGCAGCGCTTCGTCTCCAACCGCGACAACGACCGCTTCAATCTGTCGCTGGGCTACGCTTTCTGATGAACGCTTCTTCGCCACTGCAAACCCTGGTGCCGGTGGCGTTGGCCACCGGGCTGGTGCTGGCTTCCACCTCGGCCTTCGCGGTGGACTACCTCAGCGCCGAACAGGCCCGCAAGGCCATCTTCCCCACGGCAGCCAGCTGGCAGGAGGCCGCGGTGACGCTGTCGCCCGAACAGCTGCAGGCGGTGGCCAAGGCCGCGCAACAGCCGGCCCGCTCGGTGGGCTGGAAGCTGGCCCACGCCTTTGACGCCAACCACCGCTACCTGGGCAGTGTGGTGGTGGACAACGTGGTGGGCAAGTTCGAACTCATCACCTACGCGGTGGGCATCGACGCCAACGGCGCGGTGGCGGGCATGGAGGTGCTGAGCTACCGCGAAAGCCATGGTGGCGAAATCCGTCTGCCGGCCTGGCGCCGGCAATTCGTGGGCAAGACCGCCGCCCAGCCACTGCGCATCGGTGACGATATTGCCGGCCTCAGTGGCGCCACGCTGTCCTGCACCCATGTCACCGACGGCGTGCGCCGCATCGTGGCGGTGTGGGGCGTGTTGCGCGAGGCCAAGGCCTTGCCGGCCTGAACCATGGCCTGGCTGCGCCGCGCCCGCCCGCTGCTGGGCACCCTGGTGGACATCGCCTGCGAGGCCGCCGACGCCGACGCCGCCATGCCCGCCCTGGGCGCGGCCTTCGATGCGGTGGCTGCGGTGCACCAGACCATGAGTTTCCAAGAGGCCAGCAGCGAGGTCAGCGCGATCAACCGCGCCCGGCTGGGCGACTGGGTGGCTGTGGGCGAGGATTGCTGGGCGGTGCTGGCCACCGCGCAGGCGCTGAGTGCCGAGACCGGCGGGGTGTTTGACGCCTGCAGCGCCGGGCCCCAAGGCGGCTGGCGTGATCTCGAGCTCGACGCCGCGGGTCGCCGGGCGCGGCGCCATGCGCCGCTGGTGCTCGACCTCAGCGGCATTGCCAAAGGCCATGCGGTGGACCGCGCGGTGGCGGTGTTGTCGGCCCGGGGGGTGAAGGCTGGCGTGGTCAATGCCGGGGGTGATTGGCGGGTGTTTGGCGACCGGGTGCAGCCACTGTGGGTGCGCGACCCGGCCGATTTGTCGCAGGCCCGCTGCCTGGGTGAACTGCGCGAGTGCGCGGCGGCCACCTCGGCCTCCTACCTGCTGGACACGCCGGTGCTGCGCCATGGCCGCAGCCGCGCCACGGTGACGGCCTCGGCCAGTTGGACGGTGGTGGCGCCGACCTGCATGGCCGCCGACATGCTGACCAAACTGGTGGCCGCCACCGGCGACACCACCCATCCGGTGCTGGTCCGGCACCAGGCCCGTGCCTGGTGCCTGCAGGCCCCGGCCCTGGAAACCGCCTGAACCCATGCGCCCTAGCCACCGTCCCACCCCACCCCACCTGGTGCACCACGCGGTGGCGCTGCCACGCTGGCAGCGCCAGGCCGTGGCCTGGGCCACCGCGCTGGTGTGGGCCAGTGGGGCGGTGTGGCTGGCGCTGCACTGGGGTTGGCCAGCCCTGAGTGACGAGGGCTTGCCCCTCAACGCGGCGGGCAAGCTGTGGTCGGTGCGGTTGCACGGGGCCGGGGTGTTGCTGGTGCTGCTGGTGATCGGCGGCCTGATGCCAGTCCACATCCGGCTGGCCTGGCGGTTGCGGCGCCACCGGCTGGGCGGCATCGCCAACCTGTTGTTGTTGGGCGCACTCACGGTCAGCGGCTATGCGCTGTGGTACGCCAGCGATGGCGGCTTGCGCGAGGGGGCCGAGTGGCTGCACTGGGTGGTGGGCCTGCCCTTGCCGCTGGTGTTGTGGCACCACGCCTGGTGGGCCCAGCGCCGCCGTCGCCACCCGGCCTGAGGGACAGGGGGCTGTCCATGCCCCACCCCGCTCCCTACAATGGTTTTTTACCCCTGCAGGAGCCTGCCCATGGTCAGCCATGCCACCCCCGCCGTGCCCGAACGGACCTTGATGCTGCGTTCCCTGGTCAGCAGCCAGGGGGAGCTGACGCTGTCGCTGGTGGAGGCGGCCGTGCCCCAGCCGCAGGGTCAGGAGGTGCTGATCCAGGTCGAGGCGGCGCCGCTGAACCCGTCGGACCATGGCCTGCTGTTCGGTGCGGCCGATTTGTCCACGGTGCGGGTCTCGGGCAGCGACGAACGGCCGGTGATCCAGGCGCTGGTGCCGGCCCAGGCCATGCGGTCCATGGTGGGCCGGGTGGGTCAGGCCATGGCGGTGGGCAACGAGGGCGCTGGCCTGGTGGTGGCCGCCGGCCCCGACCCCGCGGCCCAGGCGTTGCTGGGCCGGCGGGTGGCGGCGCTGGGCGGCGGCATGTACGCCCAGCACCGGGTGGTGCCGGCGGCGCAATGCCTGGTGTTGCCCGAGGGCGCCTCGGCCATCGACGGCGCGTCGAGCTTCGTCAACCCGCTGACCGCGCTGGGCATGGTGGACACCATGCGGCGCGAAGGCCATTCGGCGCTGGTGCACACGGCCGCGGCCTCCAACCTGGGCCAGATGCTGAACCGCGTCTGCCTGAAAGACGGCATCGGCCTGGTGAACATCGTGCGCTCGGTGCAGCAGGCGGCCTTGCTGCAATCGCAGGGCGCGGTCCATGTGTGTGACAGCAGCGCCCCGCATTTCACCGACGACCTGACCCGGGCGCTGGACGCCACCGGCGCCACGCTGGCCTTTGACGCGGTGGGCGGCGGCGCGCTGGCCGGGCAGATTCTGTCGTGCATGGAAACCATGCTGGCCAAACGCCTGCCTTCGTACAGCCGCTACGGCTCGCCGGTGCACAAGCAGGTCTATGTCTACGGCGGGCTGGACACCGGGCCCAGCACGCTGGTGCGCAATTTCGGCATGGCCTGGGGCATGGGCGGCTGGCTGGTGTTTCCCTACCTGCAAAAGATCGGCCCGGCCGCCACCGAGGCCTTGAAGCAGCGGGTGGCGGTGGAGCTGACCACCACCTTCCGCAGCCATTATTCGCAGCAGATCAGCCTGACCGAGGTCTTGTCGCTGACCCACATCCGGCGCTATGCCCAGCGCCACACCGGCGAGAAATTCCTGATCCTGCCGCAGCGCGGCTGATTCAGCCCGGCCGGCGCGCGCTCAGCAGGAAGCCCGCAATGGGCTGGCCGTCCTCGACCCGGATCGGGGTGGGCGTCAGCGTCACGGCCTCGAAGCCGGCGGCCTCGCACAGCGCCTGCACATGGCTGGCCTTGTGGGCGTAACGGGTGCTGGGGCGCAGCACCAGGTTGGCCTCGTGCTCGCCCGCCGCCTCGCAGGAAAACACCAGGTGACCGCCAGGCCGCAACCAGTGCCAGGCCAACGCAATGGCCTGGCCCGGGTCGCCGAGGTAGATGAACACATCGCAGGCGGCCACCACGTCGAACGGCGTCGGTGTGCCGCGCAGAAAAGCCACCAACTCGGCCACATGCAGCGCGTCGTACAGGCCCAGGCGTTGGGCCTGGGCCACCATTTTGGGTGCCAGGTCCACCCCCACCAGCCGGCCCTGGCCAGCGCCGAGTTGCTTGGCCAGCAGGCCGGTGCCACAGCCCAGGTCCAGCACCCCCAGCGCCCGCTGCGGGTGGTGTTGCGCAATCCACGCCGCCACCTGCTCGGGCACCCGGTACTGCAGGCCCTGCACCAGGTGCTGGTCGAACAAGGGTGCGTAGCCATCGAACATGGCTTGCGTCATGGCCAGCGGCTGGGTGGGTGGCGTGTCGCCGCAGGCCACGGCCAGCCAGAAGCGGTGGGTCTCGTTGCCGGGGTCTTGCGCCACCAGCCGCTCGCCGTCCTGGCGTGCGGCGGCCAGGTCGCCGGCATAGACCGCAGCCTTGGCCCGGGCCAGGCGGAATTCGGCGTGGTCGGGCTGGCGTGCCAGCAGCGTGGTGTAGGCGGTCTGGGCCTCGGTGTAGCGGCCGAGCTGGGTCAGGTCGCGGGCGATCAACGGCAGCAGCTCCGGGTTGTCCGGGTCCAGCGTGGCCGCGTGCTGCAGCCAGTCCAGCGCCAGCTGGGGGTTGAGGGCCTGGTGGGCGATGTCCACCACCCGGTACAACACGTCCAGGCTGTCCGGGGCCAGGGCCACGGCGTGGCGGGCCGCGTCCAGCGCCTCCAGCGGCCGGCCCTGACGCGCCAGCAGCAGCGCCAGTTCAGTGGCCGGGGCCTCCCAGTGCGGCGCCAGGGCCACGGCCTTGCGGGTGTGGCTCAGCGCCTGGTCCGGCTGCTGTGAGGCCTCGGCCAGCTGGGCCGCCATCAGGTGCAGCCGGGGGTCGGTGGGGTGGGTGGCCCAGGCGCTTTGCAGCTGCGCCGTGGCCGCCGTCGCATCGCCCCGCGCCATGGCCTGGCCCACCGCGCGCAGCACGGCCATCACGGGGTCAGGGCTGGTCATGGAAGGAGATGGCTTTGGGCATGGGCGGGGCGCGGCACAGGGCAGCCCGCATTCTGCCGCTTTCCATGCGCCGGTCTCCTGCGGAAAGTGCGCTTGATGGGGCTGGCAAAGGCGGGCAGACTGGTTGCCGCCGGGGCCGTGCACCCGGACCTCTTTTTCAAAGGAAACATCATGATCAAGAACGTCGGTGGCATCGACAAGGTGTTGCGTATTGTGGGCGGCCTGGTGTTGATCGGCCTGGCCGCCACCGGCACCGTGGGCTGGTGGGGTTACCTGGGCGTCGTGCCCTTGTTGACCGGTCTGACGGGCCGCTGCCCTCCCTATGCGCTGCTGGGCATCAACACCTGCAAGACCGCGAAGTGAAGGTCTGGCGGCCCGCCGTCCCACCTGCATCCAGCGTCAGTGGGTGTATGCAGGCATTTGCATAGGTTTTCGAAAAAACACCTTGCTTGAATCGTTCCGGGATGGCGCAGGAGGCGTTTCGTCGGCGGTGAATTCTTGACGTTGGCGGTTGGCCTGTTGCTCACGGATGGTGGTCCGGTGTGGGGCTTTTTCAGAAGGAAAAGGTCGGTGTGCAGGGATTGGACAGGGGGCGATTTCCAGGGTCGGCAGGTGTGTCAAAAACAGCCAGCAATCGGACCTGACCCTGTGCGCCACAGGGCTGTTTTTCACCCTGTTTTCAAGTGCTTTTTTCTATGCACGGCGCTGCCATTTTGAGGGTGATGTGACTTAATTCACACCCCCGGCGTGGCCTGCGCGGTGGAACGTCACATTTCCGGACATGTGTCAGGTCCTGCAACGACCAGGGGGCTTGGCGGTGTGGTGTGGGTGTCAAAAAAAGCATATTTAAATCAACAGCTTACGGTCTTGTCAGCGGGTGGCATGGAAGTTGTGATGAAGCATGGGCCACATGGCAGCTTTCACTCCATTCAGACCCACAAAGGACGAGACATGATTTATGCAGCTCCCGGCGCCGCCGGTGCCAAGATTTCCTACAAAGCCAAATACGACAACTTCATTGGCGGCAAGTGGGTGGCTCCGGTCAAGGGACAGTATTTCGACGTCATCACCCCGATCAACGGCAAGGTCTACACCCAGGCCGCCCGCTCCAGCGCTGAAGACATCGAACTCGCCCTGGACGCCGCCCATGCTGCCGCCGACGCCTGGGGCAAGACCCCGGTGGGCGACCGCGCCAACGTGCTGTTGAAGATCGCCGACCGCCTGGAAGCCAACCTCGAGTTGCTGGCCTATGCCGAAACCGTGGACAACGGCAAGGCCATCCGCGAAACCCTGAACGCCGACATCCCCTTGACGGTGGACCATTTCCGTTACTTCGCTGGCTGCCTGCGCGCCCAGGAAGGCGGCATCAGCGAGATCGACGCCAACACCATGGCCTACCACATCCAGGAACCGCTGGGCGTTGTGGGCCAGATCATTCCCTGGAACTTCCCCATCCTGATGGCTGCCTGGAAACTGGCCCCCGCGCTGGGCGCCGGCAACTGCGTGGTGCTCAAGCCCGCCGAGTCCACCCCCATCAGCATCCTGGTGCTGGCCGAGCTGATTGCCGATCTGCTGCCGCCCGGCGTGCTGAACATCGTCAACGGTTTCGGCCGTGAAGCCGGCATGCCGCTGGCCACCTCCAAGCGCATCGCCAAGATCGCCTTCACCGGTTCCACCAGCACCGGCCGCGTGATCGCCCAGGCCGCTGCCAACAACCTGATTCCCGCTACGCTGGAACTGGGTGGCAAGTCGCCCAACATCTTCTTCGCCGATGTGATGGACAAGGACGACGCCTTCCTCGACAAGGCGATTGAAGGCCTGGTGCTGTTCGCGTTCAACCAGGGCGAGGTTTGCACCTGCCCGTCGCGCGCACTGATCCAGGAATCCATCTACGACAAGTTCATGGAACGGGTGCTCAAGCGCGTGGCCGCCATCAAGCACGCCAACCCGCTGGACACCGACAGCATGATGGGCGCCCAGGCGTCTAAAGAGCAGCTCACCAAAATCTTGTCCTACCTCGACCTGGGCAAGCAGGAAGGCGCGCAATTGCTGGCCGGCGGCAGCCAAGCCGTGCTGGGCGGTGAGCTCGACGGCGGCTACTACGTGCAGCCCACGCTGTTCAAGGGCCACAACAAGATGCGCATCTTCCAGGAAGAAATCTTTGGCCCGGTGCTGGCCGTGACCACCTTCAAGGACGAAGCCGAAGCCCTGGAAATCGCCAACGACACGCTGTACGGCCTGGGCGCTGGCGTCTGGAGCCGCAACGGCAACGTGGCCTACCGCATGGGCCGCGCCATCAAGGCCGGTCGCGTCTGGACCAACTGCTACCACGCCTACCCGGCCCACGCGGCCTTCGGCGGCTACAAGGAATCCGGCATCGGCCGTGAAACCCACAAGATGATGCTGGACCACTACCAGCAGACCAAGAACCTGCTGGTCAGCTACAGCGAGAACAAGCTGGGCTTCTTCTGATCCAACGAGGTCTGCCCCCGGTCCGGCCTGGTTCCGGTCCGGGGGCTTCCCACACACAAGGCCACCATGGTTGAACGCGTCATTGCCACCGAGGCCGCACTGGCCCTGATTGCCGAGCTGCAGGCCCAGCATGGGGCGCTGATGTTTCATCAGTCCGGCGGCTGCTGCGACAACAGCGCGGCCAATTGCTACCTGCCGGGCGACCTGACGATAGGCGCCTACGACGTGCTGCTGGGGCAGGTGGGCGGCACGCCCTTCTACATCAGCAAATCGCAGTACGAGTATTGGAAACACACGCAGCTGATCCTCGACGTGATCGAGGGCAGCGGTGGCACCTTCTCACTGGAAGGCAACACCGGCAAGGCCTTTCACACCCGGTCCCGCTTGTTCACCGACGAGGAGTGGGCCGAGATTGAGCCCCAGGTCAACCGCGACCTGGCCTGATTTCTCCGCGTGCGGCCTGCGTCCATGCGGCGCCGCCATTCACCAGGGCATGGTCTTCGGACCATGCCCTTTTTTCATGGTCGGTCGCCCTCAGCCGACGATGGCCACACCCTTGACCTGCGCATACACCGTCAGGCCCGGCGCCAGCGCCAGCGCATCGGCCGATTTGCGGGTGATGCGTGCCAGCAGCCGCGTGCCACCGGCGTCCAGGCCCACCATCAGCTGGCCGGGGCTGTCGTCGGCCAAGTCGGTCACGGTGGCGGGCAGGATGTTGAGGATGGAGGTGCCGCTGCCGGGCTGCAGGGTGAGGCTGACGTCGCGCGCGGGCACCCGCAGCCGCACCGTCTGCCCCACCCGCAGGCCTTGCTGGGTGAGTTGCAGCGCGCCGCCGGCAAACCCGGCCTGGGCCAGGTGGTATTGGGGGTCAATGGCGGTCACCTGGGCCATCACCAGCGCGGCGGCGGCGTCGCCATGGGCCAGCGGGAGGTCGGTGCGGGTCAGCAGCGCGTGGGTGGGGCCGCTGGCCACCACCCGGCCCGCCTCCAGCAGCACCAGGTGGTCGGCCAGCCGGGCCACCTCGTCGGGGGAGTGGGTCACGTAGACCACCGGCATCTGCAACTCGTCGTGCAGCCGCTGCAGATAGGGCAGGATTTCTTCCTTGCGCTGCAGGTCGAGTGCGGCCAGCGGCTCGTCCATCAGCAGGATGCGCGGGCTGGTGGCCAGGGCCCGGGCAATCGCCACCCGCTGGCGTTCACCGCCCGACAGCGTGGCCGGCATCCGGGCCAGCAAGGGGGCAATACCCAGCAGATCGATGGCATGGTCCAGCGACACCTTGCGCTGCGCTGCCGGCACCCGGTCCATGCCGTAGCGCAGGTTGCGCTGCACGTCCAGGTGGCTGAACAGACTGGCTTCCTGGAACACATAGCCCAGGTCACGCCGGTGGGTGGGCAGAAACAGCCGGTTGGCGTCGTCCTGCCAGACCTCGCCGTTGACCACCAGCCGGCCCTGGTCAGGCCGCTGCAGGCCGGCCATCAGCCGCAAACAGGTGGTCTTGCCCGAGCCGGAATGGCCGAACAGCGCGGTCACGCCGGTGCCGGGCAGGGCCAGGTCGACGTCGAGCGAGAAGCCGTCGAAACGCTGGACAAAACGGGCCTGGATGCCAGTGGCGCTCATGCCGCGCCCTTGCGTTTGCCGGTGGGGTTGAGCCAGTACAGCGCCAGCAGCACACAGAAGGAAAACACCAGCATCAGCGCGGCCAGGCGGTGGGCGTCGGCGTACTCCAGCGCCTCCACATGGTCGTAGATCTGCACCGACACCACCCGGGTCTGACCCGGGATGTTGCCGCCCACCATCAGCACCACGCCGAACTCGCCCACGGTGTGGGCAAAGCCCATCACGGTGGCGGTCAGGTAGCCGGGCCGGGCCAGTGGCAGCACCACACTGAAAAAACGGTCCAGTGGCGAGGCGCGCAGCGAGGCCGCCACCTCCAGCGGCCGGTCACCCATGGCCTCGAAGGCGTTCTGAAGCGGCTGCACCACAAAGGGCAGCGAATAAAACACCGAACCCAGCAACAGGCCCCAGAAGCTGAAGCTCAGCGTGCCCCAGCCCAGCGACTGGGTGAGTTGCCCCACCGGGCCTTGCGGCCCCATGGCCAGCAGCAGGTAAAAGCCCAGCACCGTGGGGGGCAGCACAAAGGGCAGGGCCACCAGCGCCCCCACCGGCCCCTTGACCCAGGACCGGGTGCGGGCCAGCCACCAGGCCAGCGGCGTGCCCAGCAGCAGCAGGATGACGGTGGTGGCGGTCGCCAGCTTCAGCGTGAGGGTGATGGCCGCGAGGCTGGCGTCAGACATGATGGCGGATTCTATGCACCGGCCCACCCTGCACGTTGAGCTTCACAGCGCGTAGCCGTAAGAACGGATCAAGTCCTTGATGCGCTCTGACTTGAGCAGCGTCACCAGTGCGGCGGCGGCCTTGTTGTCTTTGCCGCGGGTCAGTAGCACCGCGTCCTGCACGATGGGGGTGTGCAGCTTCTCGGGCACTGTCCAGGCCGAGCCCGACTTCAGCTTGCCACCCTCCAGCACCTGTGACAGCGCCACAAAGCCCAGTTCGGCGTTGCCGGTGGCGATGAAGCTGTAGGTCTGGCCAATGCTCTCGCCCTGCACCAGCTTCGGGGTGATGGCCTCGCTCAGGCCCAGTTTGGCCAGGGTTTCCACGGCCGCCGCGCCATAGGGGGCGACCTTGGGGTTGGCAATGGCCAGCTTGTGGAAGCCGCCCTTTTTCAGCACCTCGCCGCCGCCGTCCACCATGCCGGCGTTGGCTGACCACAGCACCAGCTTGCCACGGGAGTAGGTGAAGCGGCTGCCTGGCACGGCCAGGCCCTCGGCCTCCAGTTTGGCCGGTGTGCTGCTGTCGGCCGACAGAAACATGTCGAAGGGCGCGCCGTTCTGGACCTGTGCGTAGAACTTGCCGGTGGCGCCCGACACCAGCTCGGCCTTGTGGCCGGTGGTGGCCTCCAGCACCGCTGCCACCGCCTTCATTGGGCCGAAGAAATTGGCCGCCACCGCCACCTGCACCGTGTCGGCGTGGGCGGCGGCCGAGGCCAGCCAGAGGGACAGGCCGGCCAGGGCCAAGGTGAAGCGAGGGCGCATGGTCAGAACTCCTGAAGGCGAGTCGCCGAGGGGCGTTTGAAAATCATCGAAATATAACAAAGTATATAACGATTGTCGGGTGCCTGACCGATGCAGGATTGGACCCTGGCCGCTCTGCTATCTTCAGTGTCATGAGTCAAGCCCCGGCCCGCCCCCTGGTGGGGAAAGTCGCCTTTGAAACCGCCGCTGGCGGTCAGCTGGGGGAGGCGCGCATTCGCTTGCTCGAAGCCATTGCCCAACTGGGCTCGCTGAGCCGCGCCGCCAAGGCGGTGCCGCTGTCCTACAAGGCCGCCTGGGACGCGCTGGACGCGATGAACCGCCAGGCCGAACAGCCGCTGGTGGTGCGCACCACCGGTGGCAAAAATGGCGGGGGCACCCAGCTCACCGAACATGGCCGGCACATCATTGCGCTGTACCGGGCCATGGAGAGTTCGCAGCAAGACATCCTGAACCAGTTGGCCGAGCGCCCTGCCGAGGGTGCGGCCGCCCACGCCAATGCCTCGTTGCGCAGCCTGATCCGCCGGCTGTCGGTGAAGACCAGCGCCCGCAACCAGTTCATGGGCCAGGTGTTGTCGCTGGTCGACGGGGGCGGCCTGGTGCAGGTGGCGCTGGCCCTGGAGGGCGGTGGCGAGATGACGGCCACCATCACCCCGGAGTCGGTGACCCGCATGGGCCTGGTGCCGGGCAGCGAGGCCTATGCGCTGGTCAAAGCGCCCTGGGTCAGCGTGTCGGGCAAGTTGCCGCGCCGCAGCGCCCAGCGCAATGTGTTTGCCGGCACGGTGGCGGCGTTGACGCCGGGGCAGAACAGCACCCAGGTGGCACTGGACACCGCCCACGGCCACACCGTGGTGGCGGCCATGCCCCACGGTCAGGTGGCCGAGCATGGCCTGACGCCAGGCCAGCCGGCCTGGGCCAGCTTTGCCTGCGACAGCGTCATCCTGGCCACCTTCTCATGACCCGGGTTGAACCCCGTCCATCGCTTTTTTCACTCCCTGGATTCCACCATGTCACTCCAATTCCTCGGCATCGCTGGCAGCCTGCGCCAGAAATCGGCCAACAAGGGTCTGCTGCGGGCCGCCCAGGCCCATCTGCCGGCCGGCGTGACGATGGCGGTGGCCGACCTGTCGGACATTCCCTTCTTCAACGCCGACCTGGCCGAGCGGCCGGCGTCGGTGCGCCGGGTGCTGGCCCAGATCGGTGAGGCCGACGCCCTGGTGCTGGCCTGTCCGGAGTACAACTACTCCATCGCCCCCGCGCTGAAAAACATCCTCGACTGGGCCTCGCGCGAACCCGACAACGCGCTGCTGGCCGGCAAGGCCGTGGCCATCCTGGGTGCGGGCGGGGGCATGGGCACCTCCCGGGCGCAATACCACCTGCGGCAGGTCTGTGTGTACCTGGACCTTCATCCCTTGAACAAGCCCGAGGTGTTTGCCAGCGCCTTCGGTGGCGGTTTCGACGCCGAGGGCGAGCTCACCGACGCGCGCATCACCCAACTGGTGGCGCAGCAGATGGAGAAACTGGCGGCGTGGAGCCAGACGGTTCGGGGCTGAGCCCGGCCCGAACGCCACCGCGGGCCGGTCAGCAGGCCCGTGAAAAAAGTCGCGAAGTCCGCCGAAAGTTCTCCTTCTTGGCCAGAAGTTCTCTTGCCATGGGTGGAAATGCGGAATAAGTCCTGCCGTTTCAGGGGGGTGACTAATACATTCGTATCCATCTGCACTGGCGGTTGGAGGGGTGTGAAGCCGTTCACAAGCTCCAAACGGTCGGTGCCATCGGTAAAGCCCTCGCCACAACGAACTTTGGGATTCGACAGGCGAACAACCTTGATCAGGTGCTGACATGAGCTCTTTCTTGCCCCTTTTTTCCAAACACCCGTCGCTGCTGTCGGTGGCCCTGGCCAGCCTGCTGGTGCTCTCCGGCTGCGGCGGGGGCGATGCCAGCCCCACCACCACCGGCGTGGCCACGCAGAAGCAGGGCAGCGCCAGTGAACCGTCCAGCGGCGGCGCCGCGCCGGCCGGCGATGCCAGCCAGGGCTCGCTGCTCAGTGCCAGCGGGGCGCTGCATGTCGGTGCCCTGTCGGCCAGTGGCGCGGTGAACCTCGCCATGCCCGATCTTGGAGGCAACGGCGGCGGTGCGGTGCCCACGTCGCTGCAGGAATACGCCACCAAGGTGGCCGCCTGCGCGGCCGGCGACTCGCCGGAAACCGCTTTGCAAGGCCAGGTGCCGGCGCTGTTGCGGGTCATGGGCTTCAAGGGCTTCAGCTGCAACCTGGAACTGGTGGGTCGTTATGCCGGCGAGGGCGGCAACTGGTCGGCCGCCACCTTCAAGGACAACAGCGGCCACCACTGTGCCTACCATTCCACCGCCACGCCCCGGCCGGTGATTCGCATGAACCCCGGCGTGCCGGTGATCGACATGACCGACCCGGCCCACCCGGTGCGCACCATGTCGCTGACCACCCCGGCCATGCTCGACCCCTGGGAGTCGCTGCGCGCCAACCCGATTCGCCAGATGCTGTTCGCCGTCAACGGCTCCGACAGCCTGGGTGGGCCCGACTTCGATGTGTATGACCTGTCGGCCGACTGCCGTTCGCCGCAGCTGCTCAGCACCAGCGCGCTGAGCTACAAGGCCGCCGATGGCAGCAGTGCGGCGATGAAGGGCCATGAGGGCAACATCTCGCCGGACGGCATGACCTACTACGTCGGTGACATCACCAACAAGCAGTACCACGCGATCGACGTCACCAATCCCACCCGTCCCAAGCTGATTGCCAGCTTCGACATGAAGAACTCGCCCATCGGCAAGTCGCCGCATGGCCTGTCGGTGAGCAAGGACGGCAACCGGCTGTACGCGGTGGCGTTTGACACCGGCACACCGCTGGACGTGGTCAACCCGAACTTCGTGGCCAACACCGGCTTCATCACGCTGGACGTGTCCGACATCCAGGCCCGCAAGCCCAACCCGCAGTTCCGTGTGGTGGCGTCCGTCGCCCACAAGGACGGCAACCTGGCCCAGCACACGCTGGCCACCAAGATCAATGGCAAGCCGCATTTGGTGATGGTGGACGAGGCCGGCTCGGCCGGCGTGCACACCCTGGCCTCGGCCAAGGCCGCCTGCCTGGCCAACATGACGCCCTTCCCGCTGGCCCGCATCTACGACATCAGCGACGAAAAAGCCCCCAAGCTGGTGTCCAAGCTCAAACTGGAAACCCACGATCCCAAGAACTGCGACGCCGTGTTGCCCGACGTGGCCGACCTGACCGTGTTCGCCTACGGCAGCCACTACTGCTCGGTGGACGACACCGACAACGCCACCGCCATGGCCTGCTCTTATTTCAACTCCGGCATCCGTGTGTTCGACATCCGCAACCCGGCCGAGCCCAAGGAAATCGCCTACTTCAACCCCGCCGGCACCACCTTGCCACCCGCCGGCTCGGGCAAGGTGAACCTGGGCCAATGGCGCCCGGGCGGCGCCGACTGGTGTGCCTCCCGTCTCGACTTCGACAAAAAGAAGGGCCTGCTCACCACCATGTGCCAGGACAACGGCCTGCTGGTGATGAAGTTCAAGGACGGCGTCTGGCCGTTCAAAGACTGAGCATCACACCGGCCCTGTTCAAATCCGTGGGCTGTGGCTTGCGGGCTGTCGTGGGGAGACCACGACACACCCGTGTGGGTCATGGCGGCGTCGAACCCCGCTTTCGCCCGCGTCCGTGAACAAAGTCGCCAAGTCCGCTGAAAGTTTTCCTTTCGGTGCAGGCTGTGGAATAAGTCCTCCCTTTTCAGGAGGGTGGGTAATACATTGGTACCCATGTGCATTGAGCGGTTTTTCTGGGCGTGCGTCGGTCACGGGCAGCAAGGCAATTCAGTCCCATTGGAAAAGTCCTTGCCACCTCGCCGTCGAACGGCGAACCAACCTGATCAGGTGCCCACGTGAGCCTTCGCCACCATGTTGTCTTTCCTTGCCCCCCGTTGATGTCGGTGGCCCTGGCCAGCCTGCTGGTGCTGGCCGGCTGTGGTGGCGGTGAGCCCGCCTCGGCGGCCGGCGATGGCAGCCAGAAATCGCTGGCCAGTGCCAGCGGCCAGGCCAGCGGCGGTGGCGGATCGGCCCATGGCGCGGCCAACGTGGGCACGGCAGACGCTGGCAACGGCAACGGCAACGGCAACGGTGGTGGTGCACCCACGCCACTGCAGGAGTACGCCACCAAGGTGGCCGCCTGTGCGGCTGGCGACACGCCGGAAACTGCTTTGCAAGGCCAGGTGCCGGCGCTGATGCGGGTCATGGGCTTCAAGGGCTTCAGCTGCAACCTGGAACTGGTGGGCCGCTATGCCGGCGAGGGCGGCAACTGGTCGGCCGCGACCTTCAAGGACAGCAGCGGCCACCACTGTGCCTACCATTCCACCGCCTCCATGCGGCCAGGCCGCATCAACCCCGGCGTGCCGGTGATCGACATGACCGACCCGACCCACCCGGTGCGCACCATGTCGCTCACCTCACCCGCCATGGGCAACCCCTGGGAGTCGCTGCGCGCCAACCCGGTTCGCCAGATGCTGTTTGCCGACAACGGCAACCTCAGCGGTGACGGCGGTCCCGAAGTCGACATCTACGACCTGTCGGCCGACTGCCGCTCGCCGCAGCTGCTCAGCTCCACCCCGCTGAACTACACCGCGGTCACCAAAACGCCCCTGGGCGACGTGGTGCAGTCCAAGCCCATCAAGGGCCACGAAGGCAACATCTCGCCCGACGGGATGACCTATTACGTGGGTGACAACAGCCAGAACGCGGCCTACCACGCCATCGACGTGACCAACCCGACCCGGCCGAAAACCATCACCAGCTTCGAGATGAAGAACAGCTCGCCGATCGCTCAGGCCCCACACGGCCTGTCGATCAGCAAGGATGGCAAGCGTGCCTATGTGGTGGCGTCCACCGCACCCACGCCGCTGGACGTGGCCAATCCCAGCACCACACCCATGAATGGCTTTCTGATTCTGGACACCTCCGAGGTCCAGGCCCGCAAGCCCGGCGCGCAGATGAAGCTGATCGCGGCGGTGGCCTTCAACGACGGCGGCCTGGCCCAGCACACCCAGGTGGTCACCATCAACGGCAAGCAGCACCTGATCATGGTCGACGAGGCTGGCCCGGCCGGTCTGTCCACCGCGGCCAGCATCAAGGCCGCCTGCAACGCCGGCCTGCCACCCTTCCCGATGGCCCGCATCTACGACATCAGCAACGAAAAAGCCCCCCAGCTGGTGTCCAAGCTCAAGCTGGAAACCCACGACGTGAAGAACTGCGACGCCGTGTTGCCCGACGTGGCCGACCTGGCGGTGTTCACCTACGGCAGCCATTACTGCTCGGTGGACGACACCGACAACGCCACCGCCATGGCCTGCTCCTACTTCAACTCCGGCATCCGCGTGTTCGACATCCGCAACCCGGCCAAGCCCAAGGAAATCGCCTACTTCAACCCGGCCGGCACCCAGCTGCCGCAGCTCGGCTCCGACCACACCACGCTGGGCCAGTGGCGTCCCGGTGGCCCCGACTGGTGTGCCTCCCGGCTGGACTTTGACAAGAAGAAGGGCTTGCTCACCACCATGTGCCAGGACAACGGCCTGCTGGTGATGAAGTTCAAGAACGGCGTCTGGCCCTTCAACTGAGCCCAGGGCCCGCGCGTTGACGACCCGGGGAGGATAGGGTCTACTCGCTGCGACCTTGTTCACTTCCCAAGCTGCCCCTCGCTGGATGAGATTTCGCGTTGCCCTGTTGTTGACCGCGCTGCTGGGTGCGGCCTTGCCCACGCAGGCTTTCGAGAGCGACGTGCATTTCGGCCTGACCCAGTGGCTGGCCATGAAGGCCGGCTTCACCGAAGCCCAGGCCGAGACCATTGCCGCCGGCAATCAGCGCAGCGACGCCGGTGTGATGGACAGCATCGAGCTGGTGCTGGAATACGCCTGCCTGGGCGCCCATGCCGACGCCGCCCAAGTGGCCCAGTCCTACCATTTCCCCAGCGACGGCAAGCCGCCCGCCGCGCCGGCGCAGCGGGCCATCGTGGCCGGTGGTGGGGCCGCGCGGCGCCCGCTGAACACCGTGCTGGCCGCGGCCGCCAAAGGCAAGGCCGACTTCCTGCTGTACAAGCTGGGCGAGGCCTTGCACCTGCTGCAGGACTCGTGGTCTTACCAGGGCCTGCCCGCCACGCCGGTGTTTCCGTCCAGCCCGGTGCGCTGCGACCCGCAGCTGGCCTGGACGGCCCCGGAGGCCCGCGGCGGCTGGGCCAGCCACCGGGCCGACCTCAGCAAGGCCTGGCCCGAAGACACCCTGGCCATGGCCCAAGCCAGCTACCAGGCCTTGACGCAATACCCCGCCGTGGCCGGCAAGGCCAGAACACCGCAGGACTGGGCCGCCGTGCGGGCCCAGCTGCCAGGCTTCATTCAAGGCGCCAGCAAGACCGACAAGCGGCGCTGGTTTGTGGCCCAGGGCATGCCCAACACCCGGTTCCTCGACAGCATTTCGCTGCCGGATGGCAAACAGCCGGTGGCTCTGGGCGCGGACGGCCGGCGCCTGCCCACATTGCCCAGCGGCGGCACGGCACAGCATGGCCTGGACACCGACACCCGCGAGTTTTTCGACCTGTTCTTCGCCCGCTGGCTGGGCACCGACAAACCTGACGCTGCCTTGCGCGAGCTCATCAGCACACAACGCCAGCCCGACCTGAGCGCGCGGCTCAGGCTGTGGCGCATGCGTGACCATGGCGCGGTGGCCGAACTGGCCCATGCACCCGCCCCGCTGACGGCCGCCCAGTTGCAGACCGTGGACCGGCTGGCCGGCCAGGCCAGGGCCTATGCGCGCTACGGCCAGCTGTCGGAGGCATTTTTTCCGCTGCTGCTGCAGGGCCCGGGGGTCTCGCCGCTGCTGCCTTACGCCATCCATGGGTTGCCACCGTCCAGCGAGGGCCTGGCCCGTGCCATCGCGGTGACCAAGCTGCGCCATCTGCCCTACGACGAGCTGGCCATCCTGGCGGAAAAAGGCCCCAAGGGCTGGCGCGCCGTGCAGCTGATCGCCATGGTCAACCACTGAGCCATGCGCCGCCGGTCTGTGCTGTCCCGCCGTCACCCCCTGGTGCTGTGCCTGGCCCTGCTGGCGTCGCTGGGCGCGGCGGCCACGGCCTCGGCCCACAGCTTTGCCGCGCCCTATGCCTTGCCGGTGCCGTTCTGGATGTACGCCTACGGCGCCTCGGCCGCGCTGGTGCTGTCCTTTGTGGTGGTGGGTCTGGTGTCGCGGGTGCCGGCGCCGGTGGTGCCACTGCCCCAGCCAGCCACCCCAGCGCCGCTGGCCGTGAGCGGCACGGTGGCGGCGCTGCAAGGCCTGGCGCTGGCGGTGCTGGCCTTGACGGTGGCCACCGGGCTGTTTGGCACGCCCAACCCGTTTGCCAACTTCAACATGGGTTTTTTCTGGATCATCTTCGTGCTGGGCTTTACCTACCTGTGTGCGCTGTGCGGTGATTTGTTTCTGCTGCTCAACCCCTGGCGGGCGCTGTGCGAGGGCCTCCAGCGGCTTTGGCCCGGCGCGTTTCGTCCGGTGTTTGCCGTCTATCCAGCGGCGCTGGGCTGCTGGCCGGCGCTGGCGCTGTTCATGGCCTTCATCTGGCTGGAGCTGTTTGGCAACACCACGCCCCACAGCCTGTCGGTGGCCCTGCTGGCCTACACCGCCATCAGCCTCGCCGGCGCGCGGCTGTTCGGTCTGGACGCCTGGTTTCGCCACGGCGAGTTCTTCGGCGTTTTCCTCGGGCTGGTGGCCAGGATGGCGCCGCTGGCCTGGTCGCTCGCGCCCCTGCCCAGCGGCCGGCGCGGCATCGCGCTGCGCTGGCGCCGGCCCTTTGTCGGCCTGCTGGAAGACCGGCCACCGCATGGCAGCGGGGTGGTGTTCATTCTGTTCATGCTGTCGGCCACCGCCTACGACGGCCTGCACGAGTCCGGCCCCTGGGCCCGCTTCTTCTGGGGCCAGCTCTACCCGCTGTTTGGCGCGGTGGTGCAGGCCCACGCCGCCCAGCCCTATGCGGTGGCCGCCCGGCTGTTCCACCTCTGGCAGTCGCTGGCCTTGTTTTTGTCGCCGCTGGTCTACCTGGCCTGCTACCTGGCCGCACTCAAGTGGACGCAGCGGCTGGCCGGCCACCGGCTGACGCTGGGTGCGCTGGCACTGGACTTTGCCCACACGCTGGTGCCGATTGCCGTGGTTTACCACGTCACCCATTACTACACGCTGCTGCTGGCGCAGGGCCCGGCCTTTGTGCGCCTGCTGTCCGACCCCTTTGGCTGGGGCTGGAACCTGTTTGGCACGGCCACGCTGCCGGTGGCGCCCTGGTTCATCGACGCCAACACCGTCTGGCACACCCAGGTCGCGCTGATCCTGGTCGGCCATGTGGTGAGCGTCTACCTGGCCCACGGGGTGGCGCTGCAGGTCTTTGGCAACAGCCGCCGCGCGGTGCTGAGCCAGCTGCCCATGCTGCTGCTGATGGTGGGCCTGACGGCGGCCGGTTTGTGGATCCTGTCGCTGCCCATCGCTTCAACCACGGTGGTCTTGCCCGCTGTGGCGTCCTGACAAAAACCAAGCCCGAGAGGAACACACCATGAAAACCGGTTTACGCAACGGGCTGCTGCTGGCGCTGTCGGTGGTGGTGCTGGTCGGTGGCTATGTGGTGGCCCAGAAGGCCGGCGCGCCGGCATCCGAACCGGCGCCGGCAACGGCTGCCCAGCCAGCCAGCGCGGCCGCCTTGCCCCAGGCGCCTCGGCCCATCCCCCCGACTTTCCGCATCGATGTGGGTCAGGCCCAGGCGGGGGCGGCCACCGTCTATCAGCTGCGTCAGGGCGAGCAGGCCGAGTTCGTGGTGTCGTCGCCGCGCGATGGGATGCTGGAGATCCACGGCTACACCGAAGGCATCGCGCTGAAGGCCGGTCAGGAAAGCCGTTTCCCGCTGCAGGCTGCACACACCGGGCGTTTTCCGGTGCATGTGCACAGCAAGGACGGTGGCCATGCCGAGGTGGGGGTGCTGGAGGTCTTGCCCAAGCCCTGAGGGGATCGCGGGTTCACACCCCCAGGTGCTGCGTCAACAGATCGGGGTCCTGCAGCAGTTCAGCCGAAGACCCTTCAAACACCACCTGCCCTTTGACGAGGATGACATTGCGGTCGGTGATCTGGGTGACATGCTTCCAGTTCTTGTCGACGATCACACTGGAGATGCCCGTCTCACGGATCA
>NZ_JBYZMN010000003.1:0-417462 GCF_058216275.1 Rhodoferax sp. SPJ4 | reverse complement strand
AAGAGCATGGCCCGTGACAGTGTTTTACGTTTGCATCAGATTGCTGGGTCCATCGCCACGGGCAGCGTTGGGCACCTGATCGCAGACGCGGCCGCCACATGGCGGCCGGTTGGTAAACAGATTTATTTGGCGCGGGCCGACACAATGGCTTCGGCCACATTGCGCGGGGCTTCCGCGTAATGTTTGAATTCCATGGTGTAGGTGGCACGGCCTTGCGACATCGAGCGCAGGGTGGTGGAGTAGCCGAACATTTCCGACAGCGGCACTTCGGCCTTAATGGCCTTGCCGCCACCGACCATGTCGTCCATGCCCTGGACCATGCCGCGGCGTGAGGACAGGTCGCCCATCACGTTGCCGGCGTAGTCTTCAGGCGTTTCCACTTCCACAGCCATCATGGGCTCCAGAATGACCGGGTTGGCCTTGCGGCAACCTTCCTTGAAACCAAAGATGGCGGCCATCTTGAACGCCAGTTCGTTCGAGTCCACATCGTGGTACGAACCGAAGTGCAGCGTGACCTTGACGTCCACCACCGGGTAGCCGGCGAGCACGCCTTGGCCCAGCGCTTCGATGACGCCCTTTTCCACCGCAGGGATGTACTCGCGTGGCACCACACCGCCCTTGATGGCGTCGACGAACTCAAAGCCCTTGCCGGCTTCTTGCGGTTCAATCTTCAGCACCACGTGGCCGTACTGGCCCTTGCCGCCGGACTGGCGCACAAACTTGCCTTCCGAGTCTTCCACCGTCTTGCGGATGGTTTCGCGGTAGGCCACCTGGGGCTTGCCGACGTTGGCTTCCACGCCGAACTCGCGCTTCATGCGGTCGACAATGATTTCCAGGTGCAATTCGCCCTGGCCACCAATGATGGTCTGGCCCGATTCTTCGTCGGTCTGCACGCGGAAAGACGGGTCTTCGGCGGCCAGGCGGTTCAGGGCAATGCCCATCTTTTCCTGGTCGGCCTTGGTCTTGGGCTCGACAGCCTGGCGGATCACCGAGTCCGGGAACACCATGCGCTCCAGCGTGATCACCGCATTCGGGTCACACAGGGTTTCGCCGGTGGTCACGTCTTTCAGGCCCACGCAAGCAGCGATGTCGCCGGCGCGGATTTCGTCGACTTCCTCGCGGTTGTTGGCGTGCATCTGCACGATGCGGCCGATGCGCTCTTTCTTGCCACGCACCGCGTTGTAGACAGTGTCGCCCTTCTTCAGAACGCCGGAGTACACGCGCACGAAGGTCAACTGACCCACAAACGGGTCGGTCATCAGCTTGAACGCCAGCGCAGCAAACTTCTCGTCGTCGTCGGCCTTGCGGGTGATTTCCTTCTCGTCTTCGTCAAAGCCCTTGATGGCCTTGACGTCCAGCGGAGAGGGCATCAGTTCGATCACGGCGTCCAGCATGCGCTGCACACCCTTGTTCTTGAAGGCCGTGCCACACAGCATGGGCTGGATTTCGCCCGCGATGGTGCGGGTGCGCAGGCCTTGGGTGATCTCTTCTTCGGTCAAGTCACCTTCTTCAAGGTACTTGTTCATCAGTTCCTCAGAAGCTTCGGCTGCGGCCTCGACCATCTTCTCGCGCCACTCTTTGGCCAGGGCCACGAGCTCAGCGGGGATTTCTTCGAAGTTGAACTTCATGCCCTGAGAGGCTTCGTCCCAGATGATGGCCTTCATCTTGCGCAGGTCGACCACACCCTTGAAGTGCTCTTCGGCACCGATCGGGATCACGACGGGCACGGGGTTGGCCTTCAGGCGCAGCTTCATCTGCTCAACGACCTTGAAGAAGTTGGCGCCGGTGCGGTCCATCTTGTTCACAAAGGCCAGCCGCGGCACGCGGTACTTGTTGGCCTGGCGCCAGACAGTTTCCGACTGCGGCTGCACACCGCCCACGGCGCAGTACACCATGCAGGCACCGTCCAGCACGCGCATGGAACGCTCCACCTCGATGGTGAAGTCCACGTGGCCGGGGGTGTCGATGATGTTGATGCGGTGCTCAGGGAAGGACGAATCCATGCCCTTCCAGAAACAGGTGGTGGCAGCGGACGTGATCGTGATGCCACGCTCCTGCTCCTGCTCCATCCAGTCCATGGTCGCCGCGCCATCGTGCACTTCGCCAATCTTGTGGTTCACACCGGTGTAAAAAAGAATGCGCTCGGTGGTCGTGGTCTTGCCGGCATCGATGTGTGCCGAAATACCGATGTTGCGATAGCGCTCAATGGGCGTCTTGCGGGCCATAAAAATTCTCCGTTAAAAAAGTGCGAGCCCGCTCGTGGCGGGCTGGCAACTCCGAATGGGGGACAGGGATCAGAAGCGGAAGTGGCTGAAGGCCTTGTTGGCCTCGGCCATGCGGTGCACTTCGTCGCGCTTCTTCATCGCGCCGCCACGGCCTTCGGTGGCTTCCATCAACTCGTTGGCCAGGCGCAGGGCCATGGACTTCTCGCCGCGCTTCTTGGCGGCTTCCTTGATCCAGCGCATCGACAGCGCCAGACGGCGCACCGGGCGCACTTCCACCGGCACCTGGTAATTCGCACCACCGACGCGGCGGGACTTCACTTCGACCATGGGCTTCACGTTGTTGATGGCCATGGTGAAGGCTTCCACCGGGTCTTTGCCGGGGTTCTTCTTTTCGATCTGGTCGAGGGCACCGTAAATGATGCGCTCGGCGACCGCTTTTTTGCCGCCTTGCATGATCACGTTCATGAACTTGGCGAGCTCGACATTGCCGAACTTGGGATCCGGCAGGATTTCACGTTTAGGGACTTCGCGACGACGTGGCATTTTTTCACCTCTTTGCTTCAGTTGGCACCGCACCAGCACACAGCTTTTGCAGCACCGCGAGAGTCATTTCAACCCTCACTTACTCGACCGGCGCAACCAATTTGCACTTGGGTCACTTCGCTCAAACAGCCTGCCCCGGCAGTTCAAGCACCTTTTTTGAAGGAGTCACAACAACTTCTTCTGGCACGGGCAAAACCCGAGCCGGCCCGGCTTATTTGGCCTTGGGCTTCTTCGCACCGTACTTGGAGCGCGACTGCTTGCGGTCTTTCACGCCTTGCAGATCGAGCGAACCGCGCACGATGTGGTAACGCACACCGGGCAAGTCCTTGACACGGCCACCGCGCACCAGCACCACCGAGTGCTCCTGCAGGTTGTGACCTTCACCGCCGATGTAGGAAATGACCTCGAAACCGTTGGTCAGGCGCACCTTGGCGACCTTGCGCAACGCCGAGTTCGGCTTCTTAGGCGTCGTGGTGTACACACGGGTGCACACGCCACGGCGCTGTGGCGAGTTTTGCATCGCGGGGCTTTTGGACTTGGTCGTTTCGACCTCGCGCCCCTGACGCACCAATTGATTGATGGTTGGCATTGAAAAACGTCCCTAAACGTCTGATAAACGAAAACGTGAAACCCTTCGGAAATTCCGAAAAGCCTTCGATTCTAACAGTTTGACCCTGTCGGCGCAAATTGGCCCGCTGACCGGGCCCCGAGAGCCCGGGCAAGCGCCAAGCGCTTCACTTGATCCACAGGCGCACCGCGTCCCAGGCCCGGCCGAAAATGGACGCTTGCTCCACCCCCTCCAGCACCACCAGCGGCACATCGACCAGGGTCTTGTCGTTGAGCGTCACCCTCAGCGTGCCCACCGCCTGGCCTTTGGTGAAAGGCGCCACCAGCGGGTCGGGACGCGCCACCTGGGTCTGGATTTTCTGGGTGTTGCCGGCCGGCACCGCCACCACCAGCGGCTCGGGCCGGCCCAGCTTCACGGTGTTTTCCCGACCCTTCCAGACCGCGGGCATGGCCACCGGCTGGTTGGCGTCGAACAGCTTGACCCCTTCAAACGCGGTGTAGCCCCAGTTCAGCAGCTTCTGGGCCTCGTTGGCACGGGCGTTCTCACTGGCCGTGCCCAGCACAATGGCCAGCAGGCGGCGGCCGGCCAGGTTGGGGAAGTCGCGCTTGGCGGTGGCCACCAGGCAGTAACCGGCCGCCGCGGTGTGGCCGGTTTTCAGGCCGTCCACCGTGGGGTCGCGAAACAGCAAGAGGTTGCGGTTGGTGTCGTTGGCGGTGGGCGTGCCCTGGTAACGGTACTTTTTGATGCCGTTGTATTTGACGTGATCAGGAAACTCGCGCAACAGCTTGGCCGCCAGCAAGGCCAGGTCCCGGGCGGTGGTGGTGTGGCCGGGCGCGGCCAGCCCCTCGGGGTTCATGTAACGGGTGTTGACCATGCCCATCGCCTTGGCCTGCTCGTTCATCAGCTGCACAAAGCGCTCCACCGAGCCGCCCACGCCTTCGGCCAGCGCCACGGTGGCGTCGTTGCCCGACTGCACCACCATGCCCTTGATCAGGTCTTCCACCGGCACCATCATCTGGGGGTCGATGAACATCCGCGAGCCCGGCGTCTTCCAGGCCCGCTCGCTGACCGGAAAGGTCTGCTCCAGCGTGATCTTCTTGGCCCGCAGCGCGTCGAACACGATGTAGGCCGTCATCAGCTTGGTCAGCGAGGCCGGCTCGACCGGCGTGTCGATGTCTTTGGCCGCCAGGATCTGGTTGGCCGACACGTCCAGCAGCAGGTAGGACCGGGCGGCCACTTCGGGGGCCTCGGGGGCCTGGGCCCCGCTGGGCGCGGCGAAGGGCAGGGCCACGACGGCCAGGGTCAGGACGCGCAGCGCCCGCAGGAATCGGGTCATGGGTGTGGGTGTTGCACGGGGCTCGGCGCCGCCAAGGCCTGGCCCACCGCTCAGGCGCGCAGGTGCCGAACCACCAGCTGTTTCAAAAGCGGCAATTGTCCATGAAAGAAATGTTCGACCCCGGGGATGACGGTGACCGGCAGTGTCTGGGGCCGGGCCCAGTCCAGCACCGCGGCCAGCGGCACCGTGTCGTCCTGCTCGCCGTGCACCACCAGCGCCACCGGGCGCAAAGCCTCGGGCAGAGGCGCCACCGTGAAGCGCGAGGCCGCCGTGCCGACCAAGACCACCTGATCGATGGCGCGATCGGGCGCCAGCGCCGCGATGGCATGGCTGCTCACGAAGGCGCCGAACGAGAACCCGGCCAGGGCCAGCGGCCCCTGGGGCGCCAGCGCCGCCACCAGCGCCAGCAGGTCGTCACACTCACCGATGCCGGCGTCGTGCTCGCCCTGGCTCAGACCCACGCCACGGAAATTGAAGCGCAGCGTGGCCCAGCCGCATTGCACAAAAGCCCGCGCCAGGGTCTGCACGACCTTGTTGTCCAGCGTGCCGCCAAACAGCGGGTGCGGGTGGGCCACGATGGCCGTGCCACGGGCCTGGCCCTCGGGCAGGTCGCGGGCCACCTCGATCAGGCCGACCGGGCCGGGCAGGGTGAAGCGTTCGGTGCGGGGGTTGAGGCTCATGGGTCGACCAGGTGAACGGGCGCTCACAGCGCCAGGTCATAACCCACGGTGATGGGCGCGTGGTCGCTGAAACGCTGGGCCTTGAAGATGTCGACCTCACGGGCCTGCGCCGCCAGCGCCGGCGTGGCCAGGTGGTAATCCAGCCGCCAGCCCACGTTGTTGGCCCAGGCCTGGCCACGGTTGCTCCACCAGGTGTAGCAAGCGTCGGTGGTGTCGGGGTGCAGCTGGCGGTAGACGTCCACCAGGCCACCGTCGGTCAAGACCTGCGTCATCCAGGCCCGCTCCTCGGGCAGAAAGCCGCTGTTCTTCTGGTTGCTGCGCCAGTTCTTCAGGTCGATCTGCTGGTGGGCGATGTTGACGTCGCCACACAGAATGAATTCGC
This sequence comes from Rhodoferax sp. SPJ4, assembly GCF_058216275.1. Taxonomy (NCBI): domain Bacteria; kingdom Pseudomonadati; phylum Pseudomonadota; class Betaproteobacteria; order Burkholderiales; family Comamonadaceae; genus Rhodoferax; species Rhodoferax sp. SPJ4. Next base: position 411,728 of record NZ_JBYZMN010000003.1, on the reverse strand, counting down.
GCTCGGCCTTCAGCCGGGCCAGGTGCGGGTAGAACGCGGCCAGAAAGCGGAACTTGGCCTGTTGCCGGTCTTCGCCGCTGGAGCCGCTGGGGAAATAGGCGCTGATCAGCGACAGCTTGCGCGCCGGCGTGTCGAAGCGCAGCTCGACAAAGCGGCCCTCGGCGTCGAACTCGGCGCCGTCAAAACCCACCACCACCTCGCTGGGCTCGCGGCGGGTGTAAATGCCCACGCCGGAATAGCCTTTTTTCTCGGCAAAGTGGAAATGCCCGCGCAGGCCGGACAGCTGCTCGAAGCGGCCCTGCACGTCGTCGGCCACCGCTTTGAGCTCCTGCACACACATACAATCCGGCTGCTTTTCGTCCAGCCAGGCCTCCAGCCCCTTGTTGGCCGCCGAGCGGATTCCGTTGAGGTTGAGGCTGGTCAGTTTGAACAAGGAAGCTCCCATGTCGGTCAATGCGGGTTCGACGACGCCGGTGGACGGTCTGGCCCAGGATTTCGTGCGGTTTGCGGTGGACGCCGGCGTGCTGCGGTTTGGCGAATTCAAGACCAAGGCCGGCCGCTTGAGCCCGTATTTCTTCAACGCAGGCCTGTTTGACGACGGCGCCAAGCTCGGTCGGCTGGCCGAATTCTATGCTCGCCGCATTGTCGACAGCGGCATCGTGTTCGACATGATTTTCGGCCCGGCCTACAAGGGCATCCCCCTGGCCGCGGCAGTGGCCGTCGAGCTGGCCCGCCAGGGCCGCAACGTGCCCTTTGCCTACAACCGCAAGGAAGCCAAAGACCACGGCGAGGGCGGCACGCTGGTGGGTGCGCCGGTGCAAGGCCGGGTGCTGATCGTCGACGACGTGATGTCGGCCGGCACCGCGGCCAAGGAGTCGATCGCCATCATCCAGGCTGCCGGCGCCACGCCCCATGCGGTGGCGATTGCGCTGGACCGCCAGGAAAAAGCCACCGAGAACGGCGCCGACGTGCCGTACAGCGCCGTGCAATATGTCCGCCAACAGCTGGGCCTGCAGGTCTGTGCGATTGCCAGCCTGAGCGATTTGCTGCAGTATCTGCAACAGAGCGGCGGGTCGGCGTTCGCCGACCACCACCCGCGTGTTGCAGCCTACAGGGAACGTTACGGCGTGGATTGATGGTTTTTGGAAAAGCAAGACACCTGCTGGCCGGCGCCGGCCTGCTGTGCGGCGTGGTACTGACCGGCAGTGGCCAGGGCATTTACAGCTGCGTCGATGGGCAGGGTCGCACCCTCTCCGCCGACCGCCCCATTCCCAACTGCGCCGACCGGGTGCAACGCGAGCTGAACCCCAGCGGCACGGTGCGCCGCAAGGTGGACCCCAGCTTCACCGCCGAAGAGCGGGCCCAGATCGAGGCCCGCGATCGCCAGGCCGCCGAGGCCAATGCCAAGCTGCTGGAAGCCCGCCGCCGTGACCGGCTGCTGCTGGTCCGCTACCCCAACCCCCAGGCCCATGAGCGCGAACGCGCCAGCGCGCTGGCCCAGATCGACGAGGTCATTCGGGCAGCGCGCAAACGCATGGGTGAACTGGCCCAACAGCGCCAGGCCACCGACGCCGAGATGGAGTTTTACCTGAAAGACCCGTCCAAGGCCCCTGAAACGCTGAAGCGCCAGCGCGCCGACATCGAGGCCAGCACCGCCATCCAGCAGCGTTTCATTGCCGATCAGGAGGTCGACAAAAAGCGGGTGTCTCAGCGTTTTGACGACGAGCTGGCCCGCCTGAAGCCGATGTGGAGCAGCCCCACGCCCTGACCCGCGGCTCTCAGCCGAGTTTCTGCTTCATCAAGGCATTGACCTGGGCCGGGTTGCCCTTGCCCTTGGTGGCCTTCATGGCCTGGCCGACCAGAGCGTTGAAGGCTTTTTCCTTGCCGGCCTTGTACTGCGCCACGTTGTCGGCATTCGCGGCAATCACCTCGTCGAGGATGCGCTCCAGCTCGCCGGTGTCGTTCATCTGCTTCAGGCCCTTGGCCTCGATGACGGCATCCACCGCGCTGCCCTCGCCGGTCCACAGTGCGTCGAACACCTGCTTGGCCGCGTTGTTGGAGATGGTGCCATCGGCGATGCGGCCAATCAGCTGCGCCAGCTGCTCGGCGCTGACCGGTGAGGCGGCGATGCCGCCCTCCTGCGTGTTGAGCCGCCGCGACAGCTCCCCCATGACCCAGTTGCTGACCAGCTTGGGCTGGCCGCTGGCCTGGGCCGCGGCCTCGAAGTAGGCCCCCATCGCACGGCTCTGCGTCAGCGTGGTGGCGTCGTACTCGGGCAGGCCGAAGTCGGCCACAAACCGCGCGGCCATCGCGCGCGGCAATTCCGGCATCTGCGCTTTCACACGTTCGATCCAGTCGGCCGCGATCACCAGCGGCGGCAGGTCGGGGTCGGGGAAGTAGCGGTAATCGGCCGCGTCTTCCTTGGTGCGCATGGCCCGGGTTTCGCCGGTGTCGGGGTTGAACAGCACCGTGGCCTGCTGAATGGCATGGCCGTCCTCGATCTGTTCAATCTGCCAGCGGATCTCGTAGTCGATGGCCTGCTGCATGAACTTGAAGCTGTTCAGGTTCTTGATCTCGCGCCGCGTACCCAGCGGCTGGCCCGGCTTGCGCACCGACACGTTGGCGTCGCAGCGGAAGCTGCCCTCCTGCATGTTGCCGTCGCAAATGCCAATCCAGGTGACGATCTTGTGCAGTTCCTTGGCATAGGCCACCGCCTCGGCGCTGGAGCGCATATCGGGCTCGGTGACGATTTCCAAGAGCGGCGTGCCGGCACGGTTCAGGTCGATGCCGCTCTGGCCGATGAAGTCTTCGTGCAGCGATTTGCCGGCGTCTTCTTCCAGGTGGGCGCGCACCAGGCGCACTGTCTTTTTCTCGTCGCCCAGGAAGAATTCGATCGCGCCGCCCTGCACCACCGGGATCTCGAACTGGCTGATCTGGTAGCCCTTGGGCAGGTCGGGGTAGAAGTAGTTCTTGCGGGCAAAAACGCTGCGCGGCGCCACATGGGCCCCGATGGCCAGGCCGAACTGGATGGCGCGCTCGACCGCGCCCTTGTTCATCACTGGCAGCGTGCCGGGCAGGGCCAGGTCCACCGCGCAGGCTTGCGTGTTGGGCTCGGCGCCGAAGGCGGTGGAGGCGCGGCTGAAGATCTTGCTCTGGGTGGAGAGCTGGGCATGGGTTTCAAAGCCGATGATGACTTCATAGCCACCCACCAGCGGCCCGGTGGGACGGCCCTGCTGTTGGGCTTCAAAGCTGTTCACGGTCTCGCTCATCTCAAAATCCCTCGGGCTTGGCAGCATGCCAGTCGGTCGACTGCTGCAGCCGGTGCGCCACGTTCAAAAGCTTGGCTTCCTGCAGGTAGTTGCCGATGAGCTGCAGGCCCACCGGCATGCCCCCTTCCCCAAAGCCAGCCGGCACGCTCATGCCGGGCAGGCCGGCCAGCGAGGCGGGCAGGGTGAAGATGTCGGCCAGGTAGTTGGCCACCGGGTCGCTGGATTTTTCGCCCAGCTTCCAGGCCACCGTTGGCGCCACCGGGCCGGCGATGACGTCACAGGCCTTGAAAGCCTGCTGGAAATCGTCGGCGATCATGCGGCGGATTTTTTGCGCCTGCAGGTAGTAGGCGTCGTAGTAGCCGTGGCTCAGCACGTAGGCACCGATCATGATGCGGCGCTTGACCTCGTCGCCAAAGCCCTCGGCGCGGGTCTTTTTGTACATGTCGAGCAGGTCGGTGTAGTCCGCCGCCCGGTGGCCGAATTTCACACCGTCGAAACGGCTCAGGTTGGAGCTGGCCTCGGCCGGCGCGATGATGTAGTAGACCGGGATGGACAGCTCGGTGCGCGGCAGCGAAATGGGCACCAATGTCGCGCCGAGTTTTTCGTATTCTTTCAGCGCGGCGTCCACCGCGGCGCGCACGTCGGCCGACAGGCCTTCGGCAAAGAATTCTTTCGGGATGCCGATGCGCAGGCCATCGAGGGAATCGTTCAGCACGCGCGAGAAGTCTTCGGCTGGCACGTCCAGCGAGGTCGAGTCACGGTCCAGATCGGGGCCACACATGGCGGAGAGCAGCAGCGCGCAGTCTTCGGCGCTGCGCGCCATCGGGCCGGCCTGGTCCAGGCTGGAGGCAAAGGCCACCATGCCGTAGCGCGAGGCCCGGCCGTAGGTGGGCTTGATGCCGGTGATGCCACAGAACGCCGCCGGCTGGCGGATGGAGCCACCGGTGTCGGTACCAGTGACGGCCGGCGCCAGCCGCGCGGCCACCGCCGCGGCGCTGCCACCCGACGAGCCACCGGGCACACGGCCGGCGTCCCAGGGGTTTTGCACTGGCTTGAAAGCCGAGTTCTCGTTGCTGGAGCCCATGGCGAACTCGTCGCAATTGAGCTTGCCCAGGCACACCGCGCCCTGGCCGGCCATTTGGCTCACCACCGTGGCGTCAAAAGGAGAGCGGTAGCCGGCCAGCATCCTGGAGCCGGCGGTGGTGGGGAAGGCGGTGGTGACAAAGATGTCCTTGTGCGCGACAGGCACACCCAGCAGTGGCGCACTGTCGCCGGCGGCCAGGCGGGCGTCGGCCGCCCGGGCCTGGGCCAGCGTGGCCTCGGCGTCGGTGGCGAGAAAGGCCCCCAGGCCGGCATGGGCCTGGGCACGCTGCAGAAAATGCTGGGCGGCCTCGGTGGCGGAAACGGTTTTGGCGCGCAGCTGCGCGGCCAGCTGGGCCACGCCGAGGTGATGAAGTTCTGTCGTCATGTGGGGTTCACTCTGGCCGCCTCCGAGGCGCCAATGGTGTTCATGAATGGGATGGTGTCGGCAGCGTATCGAACTCGCGCGGCGTCTATCCCCGCAAAGCGGGGCCCCTCGCCGGGGGCGCTCATTCGATCACCTTGGGCACAAGAAACAAACCCCGCTCGACAGCGGGCGCACTTTGCTGGTTGGCCTCGCGCTGGTTGGGCTCGCTGGCCAGGTCGTCGCGCAGGCGCAGCGCAATGTCCTGGACGGTTGCAACCGGGTGTGACAGCGGCTCGACGCCGGTGGTGTCCACCGCACGCATCTGCTCGACGATGTCGAAGAACTGGTTGAGCTGCACAAGCAAGCGCTCGCTCTCGTCAGGCTGCAGCTCCAGGCGGGCCAGGTTGGCAATCCGGCCAAGTTCAAGGGTGGTGAGGGACATGGGTGTCAAAAGTTGGATTCGGCGCCCAACAAGCAGCAATCTCGCCGGTAAGCGGGCCGTTCTCGCCAGGGGGCCGTCGGATGATGCGTTATTATCCCGCCTTTGAGAGGCCACCACGCCCCCGCGTGCTTTTGCGCCTAGACGTCCCCGTTCGACCCGTTTAATGAGTGTGGCGACAGCATCCCGAAGTGGTGGCTGTGCCTGAGAGGATTTGCAATGTTCGGAGCATTCAGTCGGTATTTCTCCACCGACTTGGCGATTGACCTCGGTACGGCCAACACGCTGATTTATGTGCGTGGCAAGGGCATCGTGCTGGACGAGCCCTCGGTCGTGGCCATCCGCCACGAAGGCGGCCCCCAGGGCAAGAAAACCATCCAGGCCGTGGGCAAGGAAGCCAAGGCCATGCTGGGCAAGGTGCCGGGCAACATCGAGGCCATCCGACCGATGAAGGACGGCGTGATCGCCGACTTCACCGTCACCGAGCAGATGCTCAAGCAGTTCATCAAGATGGTGCACCCGCGCAGCATGTTCCGGCCCAGCCCGCGCATCATCATCTGCGTGCCCTGCGGCTCCACCCAGGTGGAACGCCGGGCCATCCGCGAATCGGCGCTGGGCGCCGGTGCCAGCGACGTCTACCTGATCGAGGAACCGATGGCCGCGGCCATTGGCGCCGGCCTGCCGGTGGCCGAGGCCAGCGGCTCCATGGTGGTCGACATCGGCGGCGGCACCACCGAGGTCGGTGTGATCTCGCTCGGCGGCATGGTCTACAAAGGCAGCGTGCGGGTCGGCGGCGACCGTTTCGACGAGGCCATCATCAGCTACATCCGCCGCAACTACGGCATGCTGATCGGCGAGCCCACCGCCGAAGCCATCAAGAAGAAAATCGGTTCGGCCTTCCCGGGCTCCGAAGTCAAGGAGATGGAAGTCAAGGGCCGCAACCTCTCCGAGGGCGTGCCGCGCAGCTTCACCATCTCCAGCAACGAGATTCTCGAGGCCCTGACCGACCCGGTGAACAACATCGTCAGCGCGGTGAAGAACGCGCTGGAGTACACCCCGCCCGAACTGGGCGCCGACATCGCCGAGCGCGGCATGATGCTGACCGGCGGCGGAGCCTTGCTGCGCGACCTGGACCGCCTGCTGGCCGAAGAAACCGGCCTGCCGGTGCTGGTGGCCGAAGACCCGCTGACCTGCGTGGTCCGTGGCTGCGGCATCGCGCTGGAAAAAATGGACCAGCTGGGAAGCATTTTCACCAGCGAGTGATGCACCACACCTCTGCAAAGCCGGCGCGCAATTTCCTGTCGCCGGCTTTTTCCATTTCAGAGCGCTGACACCATGCCCCTGGGAACGCTGGACCGCTCGCCCCCGCCCTTCTTCAAGCAGGGCCAGTCGGCACTGTCCAAAATGGCCTTGTTCAGCGCCCTGGCCTTGTTCCTGATGGTGGCCGACGCCCGTTTTGGGCTGACCCTGCCGCTGCGTTCTGCCGTCATCACCCTGCTGTGGCCCCTGGAATGGGTGGCCCGCCAGCCGGTGCTGGCCGCCGAGTCGGTGGGCCATTATTTCGACGGCCTGATGGAGTTGCGCGCCAGCGAGCAGGCGGCCCGCAAGCGCATGGCCGCGATGTCGGAGCGGGCCAACCAGGTCGAGTTGCTGACCCTGGAAAACAACCGCCTGCGCCAGCTGCTGGAACTGCGCACCCAGGCCGCCACCCCGGGCGTGGCAGCCGAGGTGCTGTACGACGCCGCCGACCCCTATGCCCGCAAAGTCATTGTCGACAAGGGTCTGGTCGCCGGCATCGAGGCCGGCTCGCCGGTGATCGACGAGTCCGGCGTGCTGGGGCAGGTGACGCGAGTGTATCCGCTGGTCAGCGAGGTCACGCTGGTGATCGACCGCGACCACGCGGTGCCGGTGCTCAATACCCGCACTGGCGCGCGCAACGTGGTCTACGGTGAGCCGGCCGTCCACGGCGGGGCGCTGGAGCTGCGCTTCATGACCGGCAACGCGGATGTGCAGCAGGGCGACCTGCTGACCACCAGCGGGGTCGACGGCGTCTACCCCGCCGGCCTGCCAGTGGCCACCGTGGACCGCATCGACCGGCGCGGCGAATCGGCTTTTGCGCGCATCTTCTGCACCCCCAAGGCGCAGATCCAGGCCGCCCGCCATGTGGTGATTCTGCAGCCGGTGTCGGCCCGCATTCCGCAACGGCCGCCGGCCGAGCCGGCCGCGGTGGCGCCACGCAAAGGGGGCCGCAAATGATCATGCCGCAGGGCCAGCAGCTGCTGCTGCCGGCCAACCCGCTCTTCATCTGGGCCAGCCTGCTGGGCGCGCTGGTGCTCAACATGCTGCCGCTGGGCCGGGTGGCCTGGATGCCCGATTTCCTGGCCCTGGCCTTGTTTTTCTGGGCTGTGCACCAGCCGCTGCGGGTGGGCATCGGCGCGGCCTTTGTGTTCGGCCTGGTCATGGACGTGCACCAGACCGCCTTGCTCGGCCAGCATGCCTGGACCTACACCACGCTGGCCTTTTTCGCCGCGCTGGTGCATCGCCGCATTTTGTGGTTCAAGGTGCCGTCGCAGACGCTGCAGCTGCTGCCGCTGTTCATTGGCGCGTTTGCGCTGGAATTCCTGATCCGGCTGGCCAGCGGCAGTGGCCTGCCGGGCTGGCTGTTCGTCCTCAAGCCGCTGCTCACCACCGCCCTGTGGCCGCTGGTGACGGTGCTGCTGCTGGCGCCGCAGCGCCGAGCCCCCAACCCCGACGTGACCCGGCCGCTGTGACCGCGATCCGCAACCTCAAGTTCGAGCTGGCGCGTTTCCACCGGCGGGTGCTGGTGGTGGGCCTGGTGGTGGTGATGGCCTTTGGCCTGCTGGGCAGCCGGCTGGTCTACCTGCAGGTGGTGCGCCACGACGACCTGAACGACCAGGCCGAGAACAACCGCACCGCCATCCTGCCCATCGTGCCGAACCGCGGGCTGATCATGGACCGCAACGGCATCGTGCTGGCCAACAACTACTCGGCCTACACACTGGAGATCACGCCGTCCAAGGTGGGCAACCTGGAGGCCACCATCGACGCCATCGCCGAGGTGGTGCCGGTGGACGCGCGCGACCGGCGACGCTTCAAGAAGCTGATGGAGGAGTCCAAAAGCTTCGAGTCGCTGCCCATCCGGACCCGCTTGTCCGACGAAGAGGTGGCCCGTTTCGCGGCCCAGCGTTTCCGCTTTCCCGGTGTCGACATCAAGGCCCGGCTGTTCCGCAGCTACCCCTATGGCGACCTGGCCAGCCATGTGATCGGCTACATCGGCCGCATCAACCAGGCCGAGAAGGAGCGCATCGAGGACGCCGACGACGAAGGCAACTACCGCGGCACCGACTACATCGGCAAGCTGGGCGTGGAGCAGAGCTTCGAGCAGCAACTGCACGGCCTGACCGGGGTCGACCAGGTGGAAACCTCGGCCGGTGGCCGCGCGGTGCGCAAGCTGGCCACCACCCCGCCCACCGAGGGCGACTCGGTCAAGCTGTCGATCGACATCAAGCTGCAAAAACTGGTCGAAGACCTGTTCGGCGAACGCCGCGGTGCGCTGGTGGCCATCGACCCGACCAACGGCGAAGTGCTGGCCTTTGTCAGCAAACCCACCTTCGACCCCAACCTGTTCGTCGAAGGCATCGACGTGGAGAACTGGCAGCTGCTCAGCGAGTCCATCGACAAGCCGCTGCTGAACCGCGCGCTGCGCGGCACCTACCCGCCAGGCTCGACCTACAAGCCCTTCATGGCGATGGCCGCCTTGCAGACCGGCAAACGTTCGCCCGGCTTCATCGTCAACGACAACGCCTCGTGGACCTTTGGCGGCCACACCTTCCGCAGCCACGGCGACATCGCGCTGGGGCCGGTGGACATGTACAAGGCCATTGCCAAGTCCAGCAACGTCTACTTCTATTCGCTGGCCAACGAGATGGGTGTGGACGCCATCCACGACTTCATGAAGCCGCTGGGCTTTGGCCAGATCACCGGCATCGACATCCACGGCGAGGTGCGCGGCGTGCTGCCCAGCACCGACTGGAAACGCAACGCCTACCGCCGGCCCGAGCAGCGCAAGTGGTACGCCGGCGAAACCATCTCGCTGGGCATTGGCCAGGGCTACAACACCTTCACCATGCTGCAGCTGGCCCAGGCCACCGCCATCCTGGCCAACAACGGCATCAAGTACAAACCGCACCTGATCCTGGCCACCCAGGACTCGGTGACCCACACCAGCAAGCCGGTGCCGGTGCCACCGCCGGAAGACCTGGGCTACAAGCCCGACAACGTGGCCGTGGTGCACCGCGCGCTGGTGGGCGTGACGCAGGAAGGCACCTCGGCCCGGGTGTTCGCCGGGGCCGGCTACCTGAGCGCCGGCAAAACCGGCACCGCCCAGGCGGTGACCATCGGCCAGAAAGACAAGTACAACAAATCCAAGCTCGACGAACACCAGCGCGACCACGCCCTTTACATGGCGTTTGCGCCGGCCGAGCATCCCAAGATCGCGCTGGCGGTGGTGGTGGAAAACGCCGGCTGGGGTGCCGAGGTGGCCGCCCCCATCGCGCGCCGGGTGTTCGACTACTGGTTGCTGCAGCAATACCCCAGCACGGAAGACATCGCCGCGGTGCAAAAAGGCCAGGCCGCCGCGCCCGTGGGCAGTGCCCGCCCGGTGGCCGAGGTGCCCTGGCCGGCCGGCAACGCCACCCCCACCAACACCGCGGCCCGGCTCAGCGCCGGCAAGGCGGGCGAGCGTCCCACGGCCGCCAAGGCCAACGCCGCCAGTGCGGCCGCGGCAGCAGCCCCCGCGCGCTGACAAGCCCTCAGCGCAGGAACGCGTCCCAGCCAGTCTTCAGAATCAGGGCGCTGACCACCGCCATGAACACCTGGCGCACAAAGCCGGTGCCCAGCCGCAGCGCCAATTGGGTGCCCACCAGACTGCCCACGACGTTGGCCACCGCCATCGCCAGCGCCAAATGCCACCAGATGTGGCCCTTGGCGGCAAACAAGGCCAGGGCGGCGATGTTGGTGGCGGTGTTGAGCAACTTGGCCGAGGCCGAGGCGTGCAGGAAGTCGTAGCCCAGCCAGCGCACCCACAAAAAGATGAAAAAGCTGCCGGTGCCCGGGCCAAAAAAGCCGTCGTAGGCCCCCACCACCAGGCCGATGGCCACCGCCGGCAGCACCTCGGCGCGACCGGCGTAGCGGGGCCGGTGCTGTTGCCCCAGGTCTTTGCGGGCCAGCGTGTAGACCAGCACTGCCAGCAGCACCAGCGGCAGCAGTTTGCGCAGGAAATCGGGCGACACCAGGGTCACCGCCCAGGCCCCGCCAAAAGCGCCCAGCCCGCCAGCCAGCGCCGCCGGCAGCAGCGACAACCAGTTCAGCTGTACCCGCCGGCTGTAGCGCCAGGTGGCCATGCCCGTGCCCCACACCGAGGCGCCCTTGTTGCAACCGAACAGCGTCGCCGGGTGGGTGCCGGGGTAGGTGGCGAACAGCGCGGGCACCAGAATCAGCCCACCACCGCCGACGATGGCGTCCACCAGGCCCGCCAGCAGCGAGGCGGCGCAGACGAACAGCAAGTCCATCCGGCCATTGTGGCACCCGCGTCCTGGACGTCCCGGCTGCCCCGGACGCAACGGTCGCCCCCAAAAGAAAAGGCGCTGGAAATCCAGCGCCTTGTGCAAACACCTCGAGCGGGCGTCTTTGTGATCAATCCGTTGTGGTTGTTTTGTTCAGTGTCTCCTCGGCTCCTCGCGTTCGGGACGACTCCCTCCTGCAATGCCCAGAACTGTACCCCTGTGCCCCATGCCGGGGCACTCGGGGTTTCCCGATTCAGTGCGCAAATACAACAACGTGCACAGCAGCGGAAACCCGCCACGCGGCAGGCCACCTGCGCCCCGGCGAGGCGTGGCACGGCTTATGCAAACAGTGCCAAAAACAACCCTGAAGGACCCGTCATGCTGCGCGCCCTGTCGTTTGTTCTGGCCATCGCCCTGGGTGTGGCCCTGTGCGCCACCCTGCCAGCCACCGCCTGGGCACAGGGCGCCGCACCGGTGCTTGCCGGGCCCGCCAGCGCCCCGTCAGCAGCGTCCCTATCGGTCACGGCGGCGGAGCCCGGCGACGCTGCTGGGCCACCCACCCATCCCGCGCTGGTGAAGGAAGACACGCTGCGCCCCGCCGACACCGCCTGGATGATGACCTCGACCGCGCTGGTGCTGCTGATGACCTTGCCAGGCATTGCGCTGTTCTACGGCGGCATGGTGCGGCGCAAGAACGTCATCAACACCATGGCCTCGGTGGTGGCGGTGGCTGCCGTCGTCAGCCTGTTGTGGTTTGCTTGCGGCTACTCCTGGGCCTTCACGCCGGGCAACGGCTGGATAGGCGGCAACGGCCGGCTGTGGTTTGGCGGGCTGGACTATCGCAAGGACGCCGGCCTGGTGGCGGTGAGCCACATCGCGCCCCTGATCCCCGAGTCGGTCTACGCGATGTTCCAGCTGAGCTTTGCCATCATCACCGCGGCGCTGGTGATCGGTGCGCTGGTGGAACGCATGCGCTTCTCGGCCATGCTTTTGTTCATCGGCCTGTGGTCGCTGGTGGTCTACGTGCCCATCGCCCACTGGGTCTGGGAGCCCGGTGGCTGGCTGGCCCAGCGCGGTGCGCTGGACTTTGCCGGCGGCTCGGTGGTGCACATCAATGCCGGCATCAGCGGCCTGGCCTGCGCCTGGGTGTTGGGGCGGCGACGCGGTTTTGGCCAGCAGGCCTTCGAGCCCTTCAACCTGGGCCTGACCATGGCCGGCGCCGGCCTGCTGTGGGTGGGCTGGTTCGGCTTCAATGCCGGCTCGGCGGTGGCGGCCGACGGGCGGGCGGGCCTGGCGATGGCCGTGACCCACATCGCTGCCGCTGCTGGCGCCGTGGCCTGGATGCTGGGCGAATGGGTGGTGCGCCACAAGCCCTCGCTGCTGGGCCTGTGCTCGGGGCTGGTGGCGGGCCTGGTGGCCATCACCCCGGCGGCCGGTTATGTCAGTCCTTCATCGGCGCTGCTGATTGGCGGCGTCTCCGGTGTCGCCTGCTACTGGGGCGCAACCGGCCTGAAGCGGCTGCTGGGCGCCGACGACTCGCTGGACGTGTTCGGTGTGCACGGCATCGGTGGCATTGTCGGCTCGCTGCTGACCGGTCTGCTGGCCAGCAAGACCATCGGCGGTGTCAGCGGCGACCTGCTGACCCAGGCGGTGGGGGTGGGTGCGGTGCTGGGCTACAGTCTGCTCATCACCACGCTGCTGCTGTGGATCACCTCGCTGCTGGTGCCGCTGCGGGTGGATGCCGAGTCCGAAGACACCGGCCTGGACATTGCCGTGCACAGCGAGCGAATGGGCACCTGAGGAGCACCGATGACCCCCACCGAAACCGTGGCGATTGCCGCCCACCTGCATGTGTTGCTGCGTCGCAAGACCGGCCGGGTGACCGATGTCGAATGGATGGCGGCCAACGCCGAATACGCGGCCGAGGTGGTGCGTTACGCCCGCGCCAGGGCGGCCCAGGACGGCCACACCGAGCTGCTGGGCTGGGCCGACAAGCTGGAGCAGGCCATGACCGCTCTGGCCACGCCCCGGAGCCCGCCAGTGCCAGCGGCCATCCACGCGGTGGCCGTGGCCACCGGGCTGGCACCTGCGGCACCTGCACCCGCCGGCACGGCCGCTGCACCCAGCGCCGCCGACAGCCGCTACGTTGGCCGGTTGCGTTGAGCATGAAAAAAGCCGCCCCCTGACGGGAGCGGCTTGATGGCCGGCGGCCACGCCCCACCGGCACCCGGCCGGAGGCGCTGGCCAGGTGCCGATTACTTGGCGGCGGAAGCCGCAGATGCGGCGACAGCGGCAGCCGATGCAGCCTCGGCCGCTGCAGGCGCAGCAACGGCGGTTGCGGCAGAAGCAGCCGACTTGGCCTTGGCCTCTTCCATGTGCTGCGCTTCGGCGCCGTGCTTTTCACCGCCCATGTCGATGTCGCCACCCTTGGACAGGACGAACAAGGCGATGGCGGCGAACACCACAAAACCGACCACAATTTTCCACATGCTGATTTCTCCAGAAGGTCAATGAATTTCAAAAAATTGCCCTCGCGAAGAAAACGCTTCGCAAGGGCAATTTTTGGAAACGGCGCGAAGTGTACCGCGCCGAATGATGCCCTGGGGGCATCACCACCCGGAGCAAGGGGCCGTCACCGTGGTGTCAGCCCAATGACCGGGAAGGGGCTTCAGTCGCCTGCGTAGATGTCCACGTCCTTGGTTTCGCGGACGAACACCATGCCGATGACGAAGGTCACAGCGGCGATGATGATGGGGTACCACAGGCCGTTGTACATGTTGCCGGTCTGGGCCACGATGGCGAAGGCGGTCGTGGGCAGCAAGCCACCGAACCAGCCGTTACCAATGTGGTAAGGCAGCGACATGGAGGTGTAGCGGATGCGGGTCGGGAACATTTCCACCAGCATCGCGGCGATCGGGCCGTACACCATGGTCACCAGGATCATCAGGTAGCTGAGGATCACGATGATCATGACCTTGTCGACCTTGGCCGGATCGGCCTTGGCGGGGTAGCCAGCGGCCTTCAGCGCGTCGGCCACGGCCTTCTTGAAGGCGGCGTCCTTGGCCTTGGCTTCGTCAGCCGGCAGGCCCTTGGCCGAGTAGCCCTCGATCTTGGTCTCACCGATGGAGATCGCGGCCACGGTGCCAGCGGGAACCGTCAGGTCGTTGTCGTAGCTCACCGAGCTGGCGGCCAGCACCTGCTTGGCGATGTCGCACGAGCTGGTGAACTTGACGGTGCCGGTCGGGTTGAACTGGAACGAGCACTCGGCGGGGTTGGCATGCACGATGACCTTGTTGGCCTTTTGTGCGGCGTGCAGGTCAGGGTTGGCGGCCTTGGTCAGCGCTTCGAAGACCGGGAAGTAGGTCACCGCAGCCAGCAGCAAACCGGCCATGATGATGGGCTTGCGGCCAATCTTGTCAGACCAGGCACCGAAGACGATGAAGAACGGCGTACCGATGACCAGCGCGCCGGCGATCAGCAGGTTGGCGGTGGCGCCATCAACCTTCAGCGACTGCGTCAGGAAGAACAGTGCGTAGAACTGGCCGGTGTACCACACCACAGCCTGGCCAGCGACCAAGCCGATCAGCGCCAGGATCACGATCTTCAGGTTCTTCCATTGGCCGAAGGACTCGGACAGCGGGGCCTTGGAGGTCTTGCCTTCGGCCTTCATCTTGGCGAAAGCCGGCGACTCGTTCATCGACAGTCGGATGTAGACCGAGATGCCCAGCAGCAAGATGGAGACGATGAAAGGCACGCGCCAGCCCCAGTCGGCGAAGGCAGCTTCACCGATGATGGTGCGGGTCGTCAGGATCACGATCAGCGACAGGAACAGGCCCAGCGTGGCGGTGGTCTGAATCCAGGCGGTGTAGGCACCGCGCTTGCCCATGGGGGCATGCTCGGCCACGTAGGTGGCGGCGCCACCGTACTCACCACCCAGTGCCAGACCTTGCAGCATGCGCAGCGCGATCAGGATGACGGGAGCGGCCACACCGATGGTGGCGTAGTTGGGCAGCAGGCCCACGATGAAGGTCGACGCACCCATCAGCAGAATGGTCACCAGGAAGGTGTACTTGCGACCGATCATGTCGCCCAGACGGCCGAACACCAACGCGCCGAAGGGGCGCACGATGAAGCCGGCGGCGAATGCCAGCAACGCGAAGATGAACGCCGAGCCGGCGTCCAGTCCCGAGAAGAACTGCTTGGCAATGATCGCTGCGAGCGAACCGTACAAATAAAAGTCATACCACTCGAAAACCGTGCCCAGCGAGGACGCAAAGATGACCTTGCGTTCTTCAGCGGACATGGGACGCGCTGCGGGTGCTGTCGCCATGGATCGTCTCCTTCAACCTGTGAATAAATATCACCCCGACGGGGTGGAGGAGGCCGACTGTGGCGGTGGGGTCTGACCCATCGCTGACGGGTAGCTGTACAGACGCTTACAAACTAAGTTCTAACCCTTAGAAAAGCTTTCGTGATGCGAATTTGAGCCCAAAGCTTGCGGGTAAACCTTAGGATTGAATTTTCAACAGGCCCGCCCGGTGAGAGCGCCACCGGGCATCCAGCAGGTCGCATCACCGACCTGTGGACGCCCCGTTGTTAGGTTGCGAGGCACGCTCAGCAGTGGTCGGCCGCGATCCAGGCCGCGGCCTTTTCGGCAATCATCAGCGTCGGCGAGTTGGTGTTGCCGCTGGTGATGGTGGGCATCACACCGGCATCGACCACCCGCAGCGCGGCAATGCCGCGCACCCGCAACCGCGAATCCACCACCGCCATGGGATCGTTGGCGCGGCCCATCTTGGTGGTGCCCACCGGGTGAAAGATGGTGGTGGCAATGTCGCCGGCCAGTTTGGCCAGTTCCTCGTCGGTCTGGAACTGCACGCCGGGCTTCCATTCCTCGGGCTGGTAGGCGGCCAGCGCCGGCTGGGCCACGATGCGCCGCGTCACCCGCAGCGAATCGGCCGCCACCTGGCGGTCTTCCGGCGTGCTGAGGTAGTTGGGCTTGATCGCCGGCGCGTCTTCCAGCCGGGGGCTTTTGAGCTGCACCGTGCCGCGGCTGGTGGGGTTGAGGTTGCAGACGCTGGCGGTGAAGGCCGGGAAGGCATGCAGCGGCTCGCCGAAGGCGTCCAGGCTCAGCGGCTGCACGTGGTACTCCAGGTTGGCCCATTCGCGCGACGGGTCGCTGCGGGTGAAAGCGCCGAGCTGCGACGGCGCCATGCTCAGCGGCCCGCTGCGCTTGAGCGCGTACTCCAGCCCCATCTTGGCCTTGCCCCACCAGCTGTTGGCCATGGTGTTGAGCGTCAGCGCGTTCTGCACCTTGAACACCGCGCGGATCTGCAAATGGTCTTGCAGGTTGGCGCCCACGCCGGGCAGGTCCACCAGCACCGGGATGCCGTGCTGCTGCAACAGCGCGCCTGGGCCTACACCGGAGCGCTGCAGGATGTGCGGCGAGCCGATGGCGCCGGCGCACAGCACCACCTCGCAGGCGGCGGTGGCGGTCACCATCTCGTGGCCGCTCCACACCTCCACACCGGTGCAGCGCAACTTGGTTTGGCCGCTGGGGTCGTCGTGCGGCGCGAACACCAGCCGGTTGACCTCGGCCCGGGTCCACATCTCAAAATTGGAACGGCCATAGCAGGTGGGTCGGAGAAAGGCTTTGGCGGTGTTCCAGCGCCAGCCGTCCTTCTGGTTGACTTCGAAATAGCCCACACCCTCGTTGTTGCCGGTGTTGAAGTCGTCGGTGGCCGGAATGCCGGCCTGGGTGGCGGCCTTGGCAAAGGCGTCAAGGATGTCCCAGCGCAGGCGCTGCTTCTCCACCCGCCATTCACCGCCGGCCTTGCGCACCGCCTGTTTGTGCTGCGGGTGCTGGCTGCCGTGGCCATGGAAACGCTTGAAATTGGCGTTGACCGTGGGCTGGCCGGGGTCGAGCTTGTAATGGTCTTCGTGCTGCTTGAAGGCCGCCAGCGCCTCGTCCCAGCGCCAGGCGTCGTCGCCGGTGAGCTGGGCCCAGTGGTCGTAGTCGCGGGCCTGGCCGCGCATGTAAATCATGCCGTTGATGCTGGAGCAGCCACCCAGCGTCTTGCCACGCGGGTAACGCAGCCGGCGGCCGTTCAGGCCGGCGTCGGCCTCGGTGTTGTAGAGCCAGTCGGTGCGCGGGTTGCCGATGCAATGCAGGTAGCCCACCGGGATGTGGATCCAGTGGTAGTCGTCACGCCGGCCGGCCTCCACCAGCAGCACCCGCTTGGTGCCGTTGGCACTGAGCCGGTTCGCCACCAGGCTGCCGGCGGTGCCGCCACCGACGACGATGTAGTCAAACGCCAGCTCGGCCGCTTCCGGGGACTCGGCGCCTTGGTTGGCCGCGCTCATTTGGCGGTGGGCATGACAAACTCGGCGCCCTTGCCGATGCTCTCGGGCCAGCGCTGCATCACGCTCTTTTGCTTGGTGTAGAAACGCACGCCTTCTTCGCCGTAGGCGTGCATGTCGCCGAACAGGCTCTTCTTCCAGCCGCCGAAGCCATGCCAGGCCATGGGCACCGGAATCGGCACGTTGATGCCCACCATGCCGACCTGGATGCGGCGGGCGAACTCGCGCGCCACGTTGCCGTCGCGGGTGAAGCAGCTCACACCGTTGCCGAACTCGTGGTCGTTGACCAGCTTCACCGCGGTGGCGAAGTCGGGCACCCGCACACAGCTCAGCACCGGGCCGAAGATTTCTTCCTTGTAGATGCGCATCTCGGGTGTGACATGGTCGAACAGCGTGCCGCCCAGCCAGAAGCCTCCCGCGCAGCCCTCGCCGGCTTTGGCACCGTCGAAGCCCCGGCCATCGACCAGCAGCTGCGCGCCTTCTTTCACACCTTGCTCGATGTAGCCGGTGATGCGCTGCTGCGCGATGGCCGTGACGATGGGGCCCATCTCGGCCGCCAGGTTGCTGCCGTTCAAGACCTTCAGGGTCTTGGTGCGCTCAATCAGCGCCGGCATGATTTTGTCGGCGGCGTCGCCCACCAGCACCGCCACCGAAATCGCCATGCAGCGCTCGCCGGCACTGCCGTAGGCCGCGCCGATCAGCGCGTCCACCGACTGCTCGATGTCGGCGTCGGGCATCACCACCATGTGGTTCTTGGCGCCGCCCAGGGCCTGCACCCGCTTGCCGTGGTGGGCACCGGTCTCGTAGATGTAGTTGGCGATCGGCGTCGAGCCGACAAAGCTCACCGCCTTCACGTCGGGGTGCACCAGCAGCGCGTCGACCGCTTCCTTGTCGCCCTGGACCACGTTGAACACGCCGTCAGGCAGGCCGGCCTGCTTGAGCAGGTCGGCGATGAACAGGCTGGGGCTGGGGTCGATGGGGCTGGGCTTGAGCACGAAGCTGTTGCCCGCGGCGATGGCCACCGGGAACATCCACATCGGCACCATGACGGGGAAGTTGAATGGCGTGATGCCGGCCACCACGCCCAGTGGCTGGCGCAGCGTCCAGTTGTCCATGCCGGTCGACACCTGGTCGGTGAAATCGCCCTTCAGCAGCTGCGGGATGCCGCAGGCGAACTCGACGATGTCGATGCCACGCGCCACCTCGCCCTGGGCGTCGGTGAAGACCTTGCCGTGCTCGGCAGTGATCATCCGGGCCAGCTCGTCCTTGTGGCGGTTCAGCAGTTCCAGGAACTTGAACATCACCCGGGCGCGGCGGATGGGCGGCGTGTCGGCCCAGGCCGGAAAAGCCTGTTGTGCGGCCGCCACGGCAGACGCCACATCGGCGGCGTTGGCCAGCGCCACCCGGCCGGTCACCGCACCGGTCGCGGGGTTGAACACGTCCTGGAAACGGGTCGATGAGGCGGCCGTGGCTCGGCCCTGAATGTGGTGGGGAATATTTGCTGCGCTCATGGTGTCTCTGCCCTGTAAAGGGCGTCAGTATCCCGAATCGGCGAGGTTCTTGCCAATGACTTCGCCAAAACAGGTGTATAAATTTCGCAAATATGGCCGCACTGACCGAACCCCAAACCCTGCGTGCCTTTGTGGCCGTGGCGCGCGAGGGCAACGTCTCGCGGGCCGCCCAGCAGCTGCATTTGAGCCAGCCGGCGGTCAGCCTGCAACTCAAAAGCCTGGCCGAGAGCACCGGCCTGCAGCTCTTCACCCGCACCCCCCAGGGCCTGGTGCTGACCCGCGATGGCGCGGCCCTGCTGCCGCAGGCCGAGCGGGCACTGGCCGCGCTGCACGACTTCGGCCAGGCGGCTTTGGGTCTGCAGACCACGGTGCGCGGCCGGCTGCGCATCGGCACCATCCTGGACCCGGAATTCATCCGCCTGGGCGCTTTCCTGAAGGTGCTGGTGGAATCGGCACCGCAGATCGAGACCGAGCTGCGCCAGGGCATGAGCGGCGAAATGCTGACCCTGCTGACCCGCCAGGAACTGGACGTGGGCTTCTACCTGGGCCTGCCCGAGGGCCTGGCCGGCGTCAAAGCCGGCGAGCCCGCGCCCGTTTTCGAAGCCCGGGCCCTGACCCATTTCACCTACCGGGTAGTGGCCCCGGCCGGCTGGGGCCCGCAGGTGCTGGGCCGCGACTGGCGGGCCCTGGCCGCGCTGCCCTGGCTGGCCACCCCACCGGCCTCGGCCCACCACCGGCTGCTGGCCAGCGCCTTCGAGCCGCTGGGGCTGGAGCCCAAGCGGGTGGCGCTGGTGGACCAGGAGGCGTCGATGCTGGACCTGGTGAAGTCCGGCGTGGGCCTGAGCCTGGTGCGCGACTCGATTGCCATCCGCGAAAGCCAGGCCCATGGCCTGGTGATTGCCGACAAGGTGGGGCTGGACTGTGTGCTGAGCTTTGTCTGCCTGAAGTCGCGCGCGGCCGAGCCGGTGGTGGCCGCGGCCTGGAAGGCGCTGGAGGTCGCATGGCGTTGAGCCCGGTGCTGCTGGCCAAAGACCTGTGCGCCCACACCCCGCACCGCACGCTGTTCGACGGCCTGGCCCTGACGCTGCCCCCCGGCCTGAGCTGGCTGCGCGGCGGCGACGGCAGCGGCAAGACCACGCTGCTGCGGCTGCTGGCCGGCGCGCCCCAGCCGCCGGACCTCACCACCCACGCGACGCTGCCTGCCGACCTGGCGGTGTTCTGGGCCGACCCGCAGTCCGACGCGCTGGACAGCGCCACGCCCACCGAGGCCTGGGCCGCACTGGCCAGCCCCCACCCGGGCTTTGACGCCAGCCTGGCGCACGAACTGGCAGAGGCGCTGGGGCTGGCGCCGCATTGGCACAAGCCGCTGTACGCGCTGTCCACCGGCAGCAAGCGCAAGGTCTGGCTGGCCGCGGCCTTCGCCTCGGGCGCGGCGCTGACCTTGCTGGACGAACCGCTGGCCGCACTCGACGGCGCGGCCGCCCGGGTGGTGCTGGACCTGCTGGAAGACGCGGCCGGCCACCGCCGCCGGGCTTTTCTGGTGGCCAGCCACCACCCGCTGGACGGCCTGCCTTTGGCCAGCAGCGTGGACCTGGGCGGTGACTGAGCCCCGCAGGCCCCACCCGAGGACGCTGGCCGGCGGTTTGCGCTGCATCAGACGAACCGCACAATCCTGCCGGAAAGGGCCGCAATCGACACCCGACGGTCAAACACCGGCCAAAAAGCGCAGTGAATTGGCCTATCCTCAGCACCATGGCGCCTGCCCCTGGGGACAGGGCCCATGAAGCCACCCACCATGCACCTGCCATCCACCCCGTTTGCGCGCCAGATCGCCCTCACCCTGGCGGTGATGGCGGCCATGGTGTGCAGCTTTGTGGTCTATGTGGCGGCCGAAAAAACCATCGACATGGCCAACACCCGGCGTGTCCAGTCGCTGCTGCTGGTGGAGGAGTTGCGTCAGTCCTCCAACGACCTGACCCGCATGGCGCGGCTCTATGTGGCCACCGGCGAGCCCCGCTACGCCCGCCATTTCCAGCAGATCCTCGACATCCGCGACGGCCGCGTGCCCAAGCCGCCCGGCTACGACAACGTGTACTGGGACCTGGTGATGGCCGACTCGGCCGAGCCGCCCCCGGCCAAGGGCGCCGGTGAGGCCTTGCTGGCCCGGATGCAGGCCGCCGGCTTCACCGACGACGAGTTCGCGGTGCTGGCCCGCTCCAAGGAACTGTCGGACCAGCTGACCCGTACCGAACGCGAGGCCATGCGCCTGCGCCAGGTCAGCGGTGACGGCGCCGAAGCCGCCCACCGGCAGGCCCGCGCCCTGTTGCTGGATGCCAATTACCTGACCGCCAAGGCCGACATCCTGCGGCCGGTCGCCGACTTCACCCGCCGCATGGAGACCCGCACCGCCCAGGCCGTGGCCGACGCCGAGCAGCGGGCGCTGGCCATGCGCTGGGTGCTGATTGGCTTTGGGCTGGTGCTGCTGTTCATGGTCTACCGCTCGGCCAAGGCCTTCCACGCCATCATGGGCGGACCGGTGGACCAGGTCCATGCCCAGATCACCCGGCTGGGCTCCGGCGACTTCTCCGACAGCTGGCCGAACACCGCCGCGCAGCCGGGCACGGTGATGGCCCGGCTGGCCGACACCCAGGCCAAGCTGCAGCGCCTGGCCGACGAACGCAACACCGCCCAGAGCGACATGCAGCGCAGCGAGGCCCAACTCAAAGAGGCCCAGCGCCTGGCCCGGCTGGGCAGCTGGGAGGTGACGCTGTCCACCCGCCAGCTGACCGGCTCGGACGAAACCTTCCACATTTTCGAGCTCGACCGGTCGCGCTTCGACGGCACCTACGACGCCTTCATGGCCGCCGTCCACCCCGAAGACCGCGACGCGGTGCGCAAGGGCTTTGGCGAGGCCATGGCCCGGCGCCGGCCCTACGCCAGCACCTTCCGGCTGCAAATGTCGGACGGCCGCATCAAGTACGTGCACGAACGCTGCGAAATGCAGCTCGACGGCCAGGGCCGGGCGGAGCGGGCAGTGGGCACGGTGCAGGACATCACCGAAAGCCGGCTCGGCAAGCTGGCACTGGAGCGCGCCAACCGCGACCTGCGGCTGCTCAGCGACTGCAACATGGCACTGGTGCAGGCCGAAGAAGAGCACCGCCTGCTGGCCGAGATCTGCCGGCTTTGCGTGGTCAACGGCGGCTACCGCATGGCCTGGGTGGGCTACGCCGACAACGACGAGGCCAAGACCGTGCGGCCCATCGCCCAGCATGGCCACGAGGCCGGCTACCTCGACCAGGTGAGCATCAGCTGGGCCGACAACGTGCAAGGCCATGGCCCCACCGGCACCGCCATCCGCACCGGCCTGCCCAGCATCAACCAGAACGTGCTCACCAACCCGCGCATGGACGCCTGGCGCGGTTCGGCCGCCGAGCGCGGCTTCCAGTCCAGCGTGGCCCTGCCGCTGGTCTGCAATGGCCAGACCCTGGGTGCGCTCAACCTCTACGCGGCCGAGGCCAACACCTTCGACCCCGAAGAGCTGGAGCTGCTGATGGAGCTGGCCAACGACCTGGCCTACGGCATCCTGACGCTGCGCACCCGCACCGAGCATGCGGCGGCCAAGGAGCGGCTGGAGTTTCTGGCCAACTTCGACGCGCTGACCAATTTGCCCAACCGCCTGCTGCTGCGCGACCGCTTCGAGCATGCCGCCCGCATCGCCGAAATGGACGGCAAAACGGTCAGCATGCTCTACATCGACCTCGACCGCTTCCAGGAAATCAACGACAGCCAGGGCCACGCGGTGGCCGACCAGGTGCTGGTGCTGGTGGTCGAGCGGCTGCGCCAGGCCATCCCCGCCACCGCCACCATCAGCCGCCACAGCGGCGACGAATTCATCGTGCTGCTCAACGGCCAGCACGACATCCCGGCCGTCATCGGCCTGGTCACCGCCATCCGCGAGGCCTTGAGCGAGCCCATCGCGCTGGACGGCGGCACCCTCAACGTGTCGTGCTGCATCGGCATCGGTTTCTTCCCCGGCGATGGCGAGGATTTCGACACCTTGCACCGCCACCTGCGGGCTGCGGTCGACAGCGCCAAGGAGGCTGGCGGCGACACCTACCGCTTCTACTCGCGCGACATGAAGAAGGGGGCGCTGGAGCAAATCCGGCTGACCGGCGGCCTGACCAGCGCACTGCGACGCGGCGAGTTCGTGCTGCACTACCAGTCGCAGGTCGACATCCGCAGCGGCCGCATCGTCGCCGCCGAGGCCCTGGTGCGCTGGCAGCACCCGACCGACGGGCTGATCGCGCCGTCGCAGTTCATTGCACTGGCCGAGCGCAGCGGTCACATCGTGCCGCTGGGCGAATGGGTGCTCAACGAAGCCTGTCGCCAAGGCCGGCTGTGGCAGGACCGGCTGGCCATCCCGCCGGTGGTGGCGGTCAACCTGTCGTCACTGCATTTCAAGCGCGGCGATGTGCTCGAAATGGTGCGCCGCGCGCTGGCCAACTCGGGCCTGCACCCCGACCTGCTGGAGCTGGAACTGACCGAGTCGGTGCTGTTGCAGGACTTCACCGCCACCGTCAAGACCCTGCTCGACCTGAAGGCCCTGGGCGTCAAGCTGTCCATCGACGACTTCGGCACCGGCTACTCCAGCCTGTCCTATCTGCAGCAGCTGGCGGTGGACAAACTCAAGATCGACCAGTCCTTCATCCCGCAAGACCTGTCGGCCACCGGCAACGCCGCCATCGTCCGCGCGGTGGTGCAGCTGGGCCACAACCTGAACCTGCAGGTGATTGCAGAGGGCGTCGAAACCCCGGCCCAGCTGGCCTTTCTGGACGAGGTCGGTTGCGACCAGGCCCAGGGCTTTCTGTTCAGCCGCCCGGTCTCGGCCGAGGTCTTTGAGCGCCTGATGGAGCAAGAGCAGCGCCAACGGGCCTGAGCCCTTTTCGGTCCCAGGCCGCGGCCCCGTGGTGTTTGGAAGCTCCTGAAATCAGAGCAAGCGGCCAGAGGGCGGCCCACCCATGATGGCCTGGGCCGGACGCCAAGGGCCGCCGGCTGGCATGATGTCGGGTTTTCCTCCGGCCGCAGCCCACCATGTCCGACATTGCCGACACCCCCTTGCCCCCCCACACGGCCGCTGCCGACGCCACGCCCTCGCTCAGCGCTGACAGCACCGCCCCTGCGACGACGGCCAGCCGCCCTCAGCGACAAGACAAGCGCCGTCGCGGCCCCGCCCCGGCCCAGGCCAAACGCGGCGCCCCGGTGCACCCGGCGCTGGAGCAGCTCGCCACGCTGTACCCGGCCCTGTTCGGCGCGGTGTTCCGCCCGCTCAAGCGCGGCATCTTTCAGGAACTGCTGGCCGCCCACCCCGAGGCCTTCGAGCGCGAGGCGCTGAAGACCGCGCTGGCCTTGCACACCCGCTCCACCCGCTACCTGAACGCGGTGGCCTCCGGCATGGCGCGGCACGACCTGGCCGGCCAGCCGGTCGAGCCCATGGCCCCCGAGCATGTGCACCACGCGCTGATGGAGGTGTTTCGCCGCCGCCTGGGCCGCACCGCCCCTGACCAGCAGGCCGCGCTGCGGGCCCGTGTGGTGCAAGACCTGGTGCGCGCCTTCGAGGCCTCTGGCCTGAGCCGCGAAGCCTATGGCGAACGGCTGCACGGCAAGGACGAGGCCGGCAATGCCTTGTTGGCCGAAGCCCTGGCCGAGGCCGCCGCCCGCCACGCCAAGGCCGAGGCCCTGCGCCGGGCCTTCACGCTGAGCGGCCAGGACATCGCCGCCTTTGCCAGCATGTACGGCCTGGACCCGCGCGATGTGGCCCGCACACTGGGCCGGCCTGAGACCTCCCCGACCACGACCGCCACGCCCACCACCACCGAGTGAGCCTCAGCGGCTGCCGGGCAGCCGCTGCACCCCGCGCAGAAAGGTCGCCACCTTGGCCAGCGGCATCTCGCAGGGTTTGACCCGCTCGCCGCCCGTGGTGAGGTAGCAATTCAGGCTCACAAAGTCGGTGCCACCCAGCGCCCGGGCAAAGACCTTGACCGAGCGGCCGCCGTTGAAACAGGTCTTGGTGATGCCATAGCGCTGGCCCTGGTACAGACCTTCGCTGTAGCCCTCAGGCAAGCGATCGATCTCGGGCATCAGGTCCATGGTGGCCATTGTGCGACCACCCAGGCCGCACAATGACGGCATGAGCACGCCGCCCGACCTGCCCCCGAACAACCCGCCACCGGCCCAGCCCCGCAACCCGCTGCACGGCGTGACGCTGGAGGCCATGGTCAGCGCGCTGGCCGACCACTACGGCTGGGAGGGTTTGGGCCAGCGCATCGCGGTGCGCTGTTTCACCCACGACCCCAGCGTGGCTTCCAGCCTGAAGTTTTTGCGCAAGACGCCCTGGGCCCGCGACAAGGTCGAGGACCTCTACCTGTTCATGCTGCGCGAGCAGCGCCGCGGTCGCTGAGCAGGCTTTCAGCGGGCCGCCGCCACGCTGACGCTGAAACGGTCAAAGCCGTACAACACCGCCACCACCAGCAGCGCGGCGAAAGGCCCGGCCATCGGGTGCAGCATGGACGCCAGCAAGGGCGCCACCAGGATCAGGTGGCGCAGCGCCCAGCTGTACAACAGCCCGGCGCGACGCAGGTAGACCTTGCCGGCCCCGGCCCAGCGGGCGCGGGCCACGCAACCCACCGGCAGCGCGGTGATGAAGCCGGCGTGGTTGTAGTAGCGCACCGCCATCACCGAGCTCACCAGCGACGAAAACAGCAGCGCCATCAAAGCCAGCTCCAGCGCCAGCCGCGGCGTCAACACCGCCGCCACGCCCTCGCCCAGGCTGGCATGCAGCGACGGCGCGGCCAAGGTGGCCGTGCCCATCAGCCCCAGCGCCGCGGTGGAGGCGATCATGGTGGACGACATCAGCGAGTTGCGCAGCGTCTGCACCGCCAGGATTTCGCTGCCCTCGTGGGCCGACAAGGCCTCCAGCCAGTCTTCACGCAACACCACGTTGACCGAGCGGGCCAGCTGGCGCGGGTCGCGTTTCTGCAGCCAGGCCAGCACCAGCTCGTACAACACCATCACCGCCACGGTGGCGGCCGCGGCGTACCAGCTTTCGGTCGGGCTCATGCGCGGCCTCCGTTCCAGCGGGGGCAGGTGGGTGCGGGGCGCGGGTCAATGGTCATGGGAATCCTCGGGGCCACGGGGCGGTTCGGCAGGCTGGCCTCACAGCCTGGATTTTGACCCAGCAGCGAAACCACGCAGCCGGAGTTCAGGCCGGCGGCGCACCCACCTGGCGGTGCGGCGCGGCGGCGGCAAAGGCCTCCAGCGCGTCGCAGGCCGCCACGATGCGTCGCACCGTGGGCAACTCGGGCAGATCGATCTTGAAGACCCGCATCACCGCGGTGATGCTGGCCAGGCAGATGTCGGCCATGCCGGGCTGGTCGCCGTGGCAGAAGACGCCGGTGGCCGACTCGCTGGCCAGCCGCTGCTCCACCGCCGCCAGGCCGGTGCCAAACCAGTGGGTCTGCCAGGCGCGGAAAGCCGCGTCGTCGAAACCGCCGGTGGTGGTGAGGTATTTCTTCACCCGCGGCGTCACCAGCGGGTGGGTGTCGGTGGCCAGCATGCCGGCGATCGCCCGCACCCGGGCCCGGCCATGCAAGTCGGCGGGTAACAGCGGTGGCTGGGGCTGGTATTCGTCCAGGAATTCGAGGATGGCCAGCGACTGCGTCAGCGGCGGCTGGCCGGCCACCACCAGCGCCGGAATGGCGCCCAGCGGGTTGATCTTCAGAAAGGCCTCGCTGCGCTGCTCGCCAGCATCGAGGTTGACGATGTGCTCATGGGCACTCAGGCCCTTCAGGTTCAGCGCCACCCGCACCCGGTAGGTCGCGGAGGTGCGCCAGAAGGCAAACAGTTCGAACGGGGCAGCGGCAGGGTCGGCGGTGGTCATGGGCAGGCTCCAAAGGTCCAGCGGCCATTGTGGCGCCGTTTGGCACTGCCAGCGCCGAAAGCCCGCGTGGGCTCGCCCGGCCTCCCCGCCGGATTCGCCGCCTTGGAGGCGGCCACCGGAACGGGGAGAAGGGAGACTTACTTCGGCGGGACCACCACGATGGTGCTGCCACCCGAGCCGGTGCTGCCGGTGTTGCCCTTGGCGCCAGTGGCACCGGTGGCGCCGGTGTAACCCGTGCTGCCTGTGCTGCCTGTGCTGCCTGTGCTGCCGGTGTCCCCGGTGGCGCCAGTGCTGCCCATGGCGCCGGTGGCGCCGGTGGCACCGGTGTAGCCTGTGCTACCGGTATTTCCGGTGTTGCCAGTGTTGCCTTGGGCGCCGGTGTAACCGGTGTTGCCCTGGCTGCCGGTGTTGCCCTTGGCGCCGGTGTAACCGGTGTCGCCTTGGATGCCTTGCGGGCCGGCCGGGCCGGTGCAGGCACCCAGCAGACAAGCGGACGCAAGCAATGCGGTGGTGAGAAGGTGGTTCATGGAATGTCCTTGGTAACGGGGTCATGGCACGGCGTGCACATCCAGCGAGCATGGGCGCATGGCGGCCCGGCGTCTGTGCGCTGCGCCACCCAGAAACCGCTTCGCCCGTACGGCAACGCACAGACCGCCATCCCGGGCAGGGCTAAGGTGGAGAAGTCATCCAGACACAGGACACCGCCATGAACCCCACACGTCAAGCCTTTCTCACCGTTGCCGCGCTGCTGCTGGCCGCGCCCGCAATGGCCCAGGTCACCTTTTATGAGGCCGAGGGTTACCGCGGCCAGGCCTTCACCAGCAACAAAACCGTGCCCAACCTGGCCCGCACCGGCTTCAACGACCGCGCCTCGTCGGCGGTGGTGGCCAACGGCCGCTGGGAGGTCTGCGAAAACGCCGGCTTCCAGGGCCGCTGCGTGGTGTTGCGCCGGGGCAGCTACAACTCGCTGCGTGGCATGGGCCTGGACAACCAGGTCTCGTCGATGCGGCCGGTGAATGGCCGGGGCCGCTATGCCAACGAGGCGCCCGAGCCGCAGTCGGAACCCGATTACGCCTACCGCCAGCGCGCCAACGAGCGCACCTTCTCCGTGCCAGTGAGTTCAGCACGGGCGGTGATGGGCACGCCGGAGCAGCGCTGCTGGGTGGAACGCCAGCAGGTGCCGGGCACCAGCGGCGGCGCCAACGTCGGGGCCGGCATTGCCGGCGCGGTGATCGGCGGCATCCTGGGTCACCAGGTCGGTGGCGGCACCGGCCGTGACATCGCCACCGTGGGCGGTGCGGTGGCCGGCGGTGCCATCGGCGCCAACGTCGGTCGCCGTGGCGAACCCGCCAGCGAACGCGATGTGCAGCGCTGCGAAACCGTGACCAGCGGCCAGCCCCAGTACTGGGACGTGACCTACAACTTCCGCGGCACCGAGCACCGGCTGCAGATGGCCGCCGCCCCGGGCCCGACCATCACCGTCAACCGCGACGGCGAACCCCGCCAGTGAGCCTGCGCCTGGGGGTGGACGGCACGCCGGCCCCCCAGCGCATACTCCCCTGACTTGACCCACTCTTTCTGAGGCCTTTCCTGCGGGGCTTTGACGCCCCCATGCCCGGCTACCAGACCAAGCAGGAATCCATCGCCGTGGCCGGCGTGGACGACCTTGTCATCCGCTCCTTGCTCGACCGGCAGCAGTTCGCCGACCCACTCGGCGAGGCGGCCCGGCTCGGCATTTCTTCGGCCAGCTGGCCGCTGTTCGGTCTGCTGTGGCCCTCGGGCGCCCACCTGGCGGCGCGGCTGGCGCGCCGGCCGGTGAGTACCGAACGCATTCTGGAACTGGGCTGCGGCCTGGCCCTGGCCAGCCTGGTCGGCCACCGGCGCGGCGCCAACATGACCGCCAGCGACTGCCACCCATTGACTGCCAGCTTTCTGGCCGCCAACCTTGCCCTCAACGGCCTGCCGCCGCTGGCCTACCGCCAAGGCCATTGGGGCGCCCACACGCCACCCGCTGCCGGCCCGCCGGTGGTGGAGGGCGAGTTCGACCTGCTGATCGGCAGCGACCTGCTCTACGAGCGCGACGCCGACGGCGCCCTGGCCGCCTTCATTGACGGCCACGCCACCCCCGGCGCCACCGTCTGGATCGTCGACCCCGACCGAGGCAACCGCGCGGCCTTCAGCCGCCAGATGGCGGTGCGGGGTTTCGGCCTGCGCGAGGAGCGGCTGGACACCGCCGCCGCACCCGGCGTGCCGGCCTACCGTGGCCGGCTGCTGGTGTTCCGGCGCACCGACCGGCCCTTCGACTGGGCCTGAGGCCGGGCGCAAAACCGCGCCAGCCCCCAACAATTGCACAAAAAAACCGGGGCGGCGCGCGCTGGCCGGTTCAGGTGTGGCCGTCAGTGGCCGATACCACCCTCAGGGGTCGGGTGTGCAATGGCAGCCGCGCCGGCCCGCCGGAGCCCATCACGTCCCCCTCTATCCTGCTCGTTGACGACGACCTAGGCACCATCCAGCTGATGCACCGCATCCTGGACGGGGCGGGAGAGCTGCGCTTTGCCACCAACGGTTTCGAGGCCCTGCGGCTGGCCCGCGAGGTCAAGCCCGACCTGGTGCTGCTGGACGCCGAGATGCCCGGCATGACCGGCTTTGAGGTCTGCACCGCCCTCAAAGCCGACCCGCTGCTGGCCGACATTCCGGTGATTTTTGTCACCAGCCACAACGAGATGCGGCTGGAGGTGGCCGGCTTTGACGCCGGCGCGGCCGATTTCATCGCCAAGCCGGTCAGCCCGCCGCTGGTGCTGGCCCGGGTCAAGACCCAGCTGCGGCTCAAGCGCCTGAGCGATCAGCTGCACCGGCTGGCCACGGTGGACGGCCTGACCGGCCTGGCCAACCGGCGCCGCTTCGACGAGGCGCTGCAGCACGAGTGGCGCATCGCCCGCCGCAGCGGCGAGCCGCTGGCCCTGGTGATGGCCGACGTCGACCACTTCAAGGCCTACAACGACCACCATGGCCACCCGGCCGGCGACGCCTGCCTGCAGGCGGTGGCCGGCGCACTGGCCGGCATCGGCCTGCGGCCCTCGGACCTGGTGGCCCGCTACGGCGGCGAGGAGTTTGTGCTGCTGATGCCCCACACCCCATGCAACGGCGCGGTGCACCTGGCCGGCCAGGCGCTGGCGGCGGTGGCCGGCCTGCGCATTCCCCACCCCACCGCGGCCAGTGGCCATGTGAGCTTGAGCGCCGGCGTGGCCTGTCTGGACGAGACCGACCCGGCGGGCAGCGACACCAGCCACAACCTGCCCGCCGCCAGCACCCTGGTGGCGGCGGCCGACCAGGCCTTGTACGCCGCCAAACGCGCCGGCCGGGCCCAGGTCTGGCTGCAGGGCCTGGCCCCGGCTGCCGTGCCCCAGCCAGCCAGCAGCCTGACCCGGGAGCGCGCCTGAGGGCGCGGCACCGGCATGGATGTCCGGGTCTCGCCCCGGCTTGCTGCGCTGGCCACCTTTGGCCTGGGCCTGCTGCTGAGTGCCGCGGCCACCGCCTGGCTGGCGCGCGACAACGAGACCACCGCCCACCGCCGCTTCGAGGCCATGGCCCGCCGGGCGGCTGATCAGGTCAGCGAAAGGCTGCGCACCTACGAATACGGCCTGAAGGCGGCGCGGGGCGCGGTCATCGTGGCCGGCACCGGCCACATCAGCCGCGAGCGCTACCGCCTGTACAGCGAGTCGCGTGACCTGGCACGCGAGTTTCCCGGCGTGCATGGCATCGGCATCGTGCGCCGGGTGGCGGCGGCCGACGAGGCCCGCTTTCTGGCGGCCGCCCGGCGCGATGGCCAGCCCGGCTTCACACTGCGCCAGATCGCCCCCCATGAAGGTGACCGCTACGTCATCCAGTACATCGAGCCGGCAGCACCCAACGCCGCCGCGCTGGGGCTGGACGTGGCCTCTGAGCCCCGCCGCCGCGCCGCCGCCGAACAGGCCATGCGCAACAACCAGGCCACCATCACCGCCCCCATCACACTGCTGCAGGCCACCAGCCTGCCCGACCACGCCTTTCTGCTGATGCTGCCCATCTACGAACCCGGCCTCGCGCTGGACACGGTGGCACAGCGCGAGGCCGCCATCTTTGGCTGGGTCTACGCGGCGTTGGTGATCGACGAGGTGATGGACGGGGCCGACCTGGCCGACGGCCGGCTGGAACTGGCGCTGCATGACAGCACCGATGGAAAGGTCGGTGCGCCGTTTTTTGCCACCGCCCGTACCCAGAAGCCAGCGGCCAACGGGATGGTGCTGCGTGTCAGCATGCCGCTCTATGGCCGGCTCTGGGAGGCCGAGGTGCGGGCCACCGCGCTGTTCGTCGAATCGCTGTACCCGCTCGACCCGACCGCCGTGGCCACCAGCCTGGTGGCCTTGTCGGCGCTGCTGGCCGGGCTGACCTTCATGCTGGTGCAAAACGCCCGTCGCAAGCTGCAGCTGGCCAACGAGCAGGCCCGCCGGGCCGCCATCATCCAGACCACCGGCGACGCCATCATCGGGCAGTCGCTGGACGGCCTGGTCACCGACTGGAACGCCGGCGCCGAGCGGCTGTTCGGCCACAGCGCCGAGTCGGTGCTGGGCCAGCCATTGGCGGCGCTGCTGGTGCCCGACGAACGGCTGGCCGAAGACGCCCGCATCCGGGCCACGGTGGCGCGCGGCCTGTCGGTGCCGCCCTTCGACTCGGTGCGGCTGGCCAGCGACGGCAGCCCGCGCGACGTGTCGATCGCCGCCTCGCCCATCGTCGGACCGGAAGGCAAGATCGTGGGCCTGGCCAAGATCGTGCGCGACATCAGCGAAGCCAGGCTGGCCGAACGCCAGATGCGGGAACTCAATGCCACGCTGGAGTTGCAGGTGGTGGAGCGCACCGCCATGTTGGAGGCCGCCCACCGCGACCTGAAAACCATCGTCGACGCCATCCCCTCGCTGGTGGCCTACTGCGACCGGCTGATGATCAACCGCTTCAGCAACCTGGCCAGCCGCCAGTGGTTCGGCATCGAGCCCGAGGCCATGCCGGGCCGCCATGTGCGCGACCTGCTGGGCCCGGTGATGTTCGCCGAGGTTCTGCCCCACCTGGAGGCGGTCCTGCGAGGGGAGCCACAGACCTTCGAGCGGACCTTTGCCAACCCGGACGGCGACCCGCGCCAGGCGCTGACCTTGTTCCTGCCCGACCAGGTGGGCGGCGAGGTAAAGGGTTTTTACGTGCTGGTGCACGACATCACCGAGCAAACCCGCGACAAAGCCAGGCTGGCCGCCGCGCTGCGCGAAAACGAGGCCTTGCTGAGCACCATCCAGCTGCACGCCATCTTCTCGGTGGCCGACCGCAGCGGCCGCATCATCGACGCCAACGAAAACTTCTGTCGCATCACCGGCTACAGCCGCGAGGAGCTGCTGGGTCGCAACCACAACATCGTCAACTCCGGCGTCCAAGACAAGGCCTTCTGGGTCAACATGTGGCGCACCATCCGCTCCGGCAAGCCCTGGCGCGGCGAGATCTGCAACCGCGCCAAGGACGGCTCGTTGTACTGGGTGGACAGCATCATCGCGCCCTTCATGGGCGAGAACGGGCAGATCGAGAAATACATCTCCATCCGCACCGACACCACAGCCACCAAACGCAGCGAACAAAAGCTGCGCGAGAGCCAGGCCTTCCTGGAGCGGGCCGAGCGGGTGGCCGGGGTCGGGGCCTGGGAATTCGACATCGAACAGCAGCGCATCGTCTGGTCGGCCCAGATGAATGCGCTGTACGAGATGCCTGCCGACCATGTGCCGGCGCTGGAAGACGGCCTGGGTTGGGTCCAGCCCCAGTCGCAGCGGCTGATCCGCCACGCCATCAAACGCGCCAAGCGCGACGGCACCGGTTGGGACCTGGAGCTGGCGGTGACCACCGTGACCGGCAAGCCGATCTGGGTGCGCTGCGTCGGTGAGGCCATGCGCGAGCAGGGCCAGGTGGTGCGGCTGGTCGGCTCTATGCAGGACATCACGCTGCGCAAACAGGCCGAGGCCGACCTCAGCCAGACCATGTCGCTGTTGCGCAGCGTGATGGACTCGGCCTCCGAGGTCTCGCTGATCGCCACCGACCCGTCGCTGACCATCACCGTCTTCAACCGCGGCGCCGAACGCATGCTGGGCTACACCCAGGGTGAGGTGGTGGGCCGCTCGCCCATCACGCTGCTGCACGAGCCCGACGAGTTGCTGTACCGGCAGCAGGAGTTGTCGCGCGCGCTGGCCCGCGAGGTGGCCATCGACCAGGTGCTGATCGAGCCCATGACCTTGCGCAAGCCCCGCGAGTGGACCTACCGGGCCAAGGACGGCCGGCGCATCGGCGTGTCGCTGGTGGTCACCGCGATGCACGGTGCCGATGGCGCGCTGCTGGGCTATTTGGGCGTGGCCCACGACGTGACGCGCCAGCGACAGCATGAAGACTCGCTGCGCGAGGCGCGCCGCAAGGCCGAGGAAGCCAACCTGGCCAAGAGCCAGTTCCTGGCCAATGTGAGCCACGAAATCCGCACCCCGATGAACGCGGTGGTGGGCCTGACCTATTTGCTGGGCCAAACCCCGCTGGACACCGAACAGACGGCCTTTCTGAACAAGATGTCGCTGGCCAGCAAGTCGCTGCTGGCGGTGATCAACGACGTGCTCGACCTGGCCAAGATCGAGGCCGGCGAGCTGGTTCTGGAGCACCAGCCCTTCCACCTGCGCGGCATGCTGCAGGAGCTGTCAGACGTGATGGCGGTGCACGCCGACGCCAAGCGCATCGGCTTCAGCGTGGACACCACCGACAAGCTGCCCGACCACCTGCTCGGCGACGTGACGCGGCTCAACCAGATCCTGAGCAACCTGCTGTCCAACGCCATCAAATTCACCGACCAGGGCGGCGTGAGGCTGGTGGTGCAGACGGTCTCGCAAACCCCGGAACGGGTGCGGCTGCGCTTCACCGTGTTCGACACCGGCATCGGCATCGCAGCGCCACTGCAGGCCCAGGTGTTCACCCCCTTCACCCAGGCAGACCCCTCCACCACCCGCCGTTTCGGCGGCACCGGCCTGGGCCTGTCCATCGTCAAGTATTTGGTCCAGCGGCTGGGCGGCCAGGTCGGTCTGCGCAGCGCGCTGGGCCGCGGCAGCGAGTTCTGGGTGATGCTGGATTTCGAGCGCGCCCCGGCCGGCGTGGATGCGCCGCCCGAACCCACGGCCGGTCCCGGCGCCGCCCGCGCCGGGCTGGCCGGCATGCGGGTGCTGGTGGTGGACGACAGCGAGATCAACCTGGAGGTGGCGCAGCGCATGCTGGAGCTGCAGGGTGCGGTGGTGGCACTGGCCACCAACGGCGAGCGCGCCATCGCCCACCTGCGGGACCACCCCGGCAGCATCGACGCGGTGCTGATGGACGTTCAAATGCCGGTGCTCGATGGCCACGAGGCGACCCGCCGCATTCGCAGCGAGTTGGGCCTGACCACCTTGCCGGTGATCGCCCTGACCGCCGGCGCACTGACCGAGGAGCGGCAGCGAGCGGCCGCCGCCGGCATGGACGACTTCATCACCAAACCCTTCGACATGCAGGCGGTGGTGCGCTGTCTGCGCCGCCTGGTGGGCCGGGTGCCCCTGTCACTGCCCCCCCCGGTGGCACCGCGCGCCGCCGAGCCGGAGCCGGAAGCGCAGACCCCCTGGCCCGAGATCGACGGCATCGAGGCCCTGGAGGTGCGCGAGCGGCTGTGCGGCAGCCTGCACCTGTTCGAGTCACTGCTGCGGCGCTTCACCGCCGAATTTGGCCAGGCCCCGACCCTGGGGCCGGCACCACTGGACGTGGCCGCCATGGTGGCCCAGGCCCGGCTGATGCACCGGCTGCGCGGCAGCGCCGGCGTGCTGGGCGCCCGCGCCATCCACCGCCTGGCCTCCCAGGCCGAAGCCGCCTTCACCGCCGGCGAAGAAGCCCTGGGGCGTCAGTTGCTGGGCTCGCTGGACACCCAACTGCGGGCCCTGCAGCGCAGCGCCGCGGCCGCGCTGGGCGCCCTGGCCAGCGGCCGGCCGGCGGCGGTGCCGCTGCTGACTGGCACGGTGGCCAGCCCGGTGGCCGCCGACGCCCAGGCCGTGGCACCGCTGGTGGCCCTGCTGCGCCAGCACAACCTGGGGGCGCTGGCGGCCTTCGGTCAGCTGTCCAGCGCGCTGCGCCAGCGCCTGGGCGACGACGGCTGGACCCGTTTGAACCGGCAGATGGCGCAGCTGCAGTTTGACGAGGCCGCCCAAAGCCTTTCCGAGGCCATGGCCGTGCCATCCCCATCGCCGCCCGCGGCCGAAGAGCCGGCACCCGAGGCCGCGCTGGTGCTCAGCGCACCACCGAGTAATTGACCGGCACCCAGCGGTAGCCCTTGCCGTCGGCACGCAGGCGGCCAATGCCGGGGAAGGACAGGTGGGCGCCGGCCACCAGGTAGCCCTGCTTGGCGGCGTCGGCATAGGCCTTCTTGCGCTGGGCGGCGGCGGCCTTGCTGTCGGTGTCAAACTGAATGGTGGTTTCGGGGTGCTCGAACTGCACCGCGGCCACGTGCATCAAATCGCCCCACAGCACCAGCTTTTCGCCCTTGCTCTCGACCACGTAAAGGCTGTGGCCGGCGGTGTGGCCACGGCTGGCCACCGCCTGGATGCCGGGCACCAGCACGGTGTCGCCGTCAAAGGGCTGGAACTTGCCGGCCTTCACATAAGGGTTCAGCGAGGCCATCGCGCCCTGGAAAAAGCCCTTGGCATCGGCCGGCGCCTTGTCCAGGTTGGCCTGGCTGAGCCAGAAATCGGCGTCATGCTGGTCGGCCCGCACCACCGCGTTGGGGAAGGCCCGCTGCTCGCCGGCCATCAGGCCGCCCACATGGTCGGGGTGCATGTGGGTGATGTAGACCTCGTCGACCTGCTCCGGCTGGTAGCCGGCGGCCTTCAGGTTGGCCAGCAGCCTGCCCAGCGTGGGGCCGAACAGCCCGGCCGCGCCGGTGTCGATCAGCACCAGCTTGGCCCCGGTGTTGACCAGGTAGCCGTTGACCGAGGTTTCCAGCGGGCTTTTCAGGTAGGAGCGGGCCAGCGCCTGGTCGACCTTGGCCGGCGTGGTGCCGGTCAGCAGCTTGTTGACCGGCAGGGCCACGGTGCCGTCCGACAGCGCGGTGACCTCAAAGTCGCCCAGCATCATCCGGTAATAGCCGGGCGCCGAGGTCTTGGCCATGGGCGCGGCGGCCTGGGCCGGGCCGGAGGTCAGGCACAAGGCGGCGGTGGCGGTGAGAACAGCGAGGGCGCTGGCGCGCAGCAGATGGGCGGTGGTCATGGAAGTTCTCCTGGGGGTGATGGGCAAGGGCAGTCGGCGCGAGTATGCCGGCTTCGCGTGACCCTTGTGCGGGCCGGTTTTTCAGCCCCCTGGTCAACACGCATGGCCGCCGGCCGGGCGGCCCTGTATGCTTGCCGGTTATGTTCGTTTTGTCCTGCCCACCCGCGTTGGGCCCGCGCTGAAAGACCGGCCGCATGTCCTACATCCTTGACGCCCTGAAACGCGCCGAATCCGAGCGCGAACGCGGCAGCATTCCGGGCCTGCACAGCCAGCAGGTGCTGGCCGGCGCCGCAGGCCCCGGCCAGGGCCCGGCCTCCTGGCTGTGGCCGGCCGCTGGCGCGTCGGCGGTGCTGCTGGGCGCGGTGGCGCTGTACTGGTTTGCCCCGGTGGCCTTGAAGCTCAGCCCCCAAGGCATGGCCGCCAGCCCCTCGCCCAGCCCCGTCCCGGCGGCCTTGCCAGCGCCGCAGATCAACGCGGTGACGGTGGTGGCCGAAGCCCCGCGGGCCGCGCCGCTTGAGGCGGAAGCCGACGGCGCTGCCGCCCGCGCCAGCCGGCGCGCCCAACGGGCCGCCGCGTCCGAGGCCCGGGCCAAGCCGCGCGACGACGGCCCCCCTGGCCAGGGCCCGGCCAAGGCCTCCGAGGCCCGGGTCTATGCACTCAACGAGCTGCCCGACAACATCCGGCTGGAATTGCCGCGGGTGGTGGTGGGGGGCTCCAGCTACTCCACCAACCCGGCGCTGCGCATGCTGATGATCAACGGCCAGATGTACCAGGAGCGCGAGCAGCCCATGCCCAATTTGCAGCTGGAGCAGATCCGCCAGGGCTCGGCGGTGCTCAAGTACAAGGGCTACCGCTACCGCATCACCTACTGAGCAAGCCGTCAGGAGACCCCCATGCTGCCCACCACCTCGCTGGCCGACTTTGAAGCCGCTGCCAAGGCCCAAGGGTTTGACGAAGCGCTGGAACGGCGCTGGGACCCGCTGACGGTGCTGGACACCCACAGCCACCCGTTTGCCGCCAAGGCGGTGGTGGTGCAGGGCGAGATGTGGCTCACCGTGGGCGCCGACACCCAGCACCTGCGGCCGGGCGACGGCTTCGAGCTGGCCCAGGGCGTGCCGCATTCGGAGCGCTACGGCCCGGAAGGCGCGACCTACTGGGTGGCGCGCCAGGCCGGCGCCGCGCCGCTGCCCGGCGGCTACTGAGCCGGCGACGCCGCAGGCGCGGCGGGGTGGCGGCGGCGAAACATGCCGTAGCCGTCCATGAACAGCACCCGCTCGCCATGCTGGTTGGTCATCACCCAGTGGTTGCGAACCAGGCCCACGTCGGGCCGGCTGGCCATGGGACGCGACTCGACGATGGTCAGGCTCAGGCCCAAGGTGTCGCCGGGGTAGACCGGTTGATGCCATTTCAGCCCCTCCAGGCCGGGCGAGCCCAGGCTGGTGGAGCGGCTCAGAAAGTTCGTCACCATCAGCCGCATCGCCAGGCTGCAGGTGTGCCAGCCGCTGGCGCACAGGCCACCGAACAGCGAGGCCTCGCCGCCGGCCTGGCTCAGGTGAAAAGGCTGGGGGTCGAACTGGCGGGCAAAGGCGATGACCTCTTCGGCGCTCACCGTCAGCTGGCCCAGGTCGCGCTGGGTGCCCACCGGCAGGTCTTCCCAGCAAATCAGTGCATCCTTGGTTTCGGTGGTCATGGCCGGCCTTTCAACGGCCACCGGCCACGTCGATCAGGCTGCCGGTGGTGTAGCTGGACGCGTCGGACAACAGCCACAGAATGGCCTGAGCCACCTCGTCGGCGGTGCCGGGGCGCTGCATCGGCACCTGGGGGGCGACCTCGTGGGCCCGGTTGGGCTGGCCGCCGGAGGCGTGGATCTCGGTGTCAATGATGCCGGGCCGCACACCGTTGACGCGGATGCCCTCGGTCGCCACCTCCTTGGCCAGGCCCAGCGTGAAGGTGTCGATGGCGGCCTTGGCCGCGGCGTAGTCCACGTACTGGCCGGGTGAGCCCAGCCGCGCCGCCGCGCTGCCCACGTTGACGATGGCGCCGCCGGCGCCACCGTGGCGGGTGCTCATGCGCCGCACTGCCTCGCGCGCGCACAGGAACGAGCCCACCACGTTGATGCCAAACATGCGCTGCAGCCGGGCCGCGTCCATCGCGTCCACCCGGGCCGCCACGTCCACCACGCCGGCGTTGTTGACCAGCGCGCTGAGCCGGCCCAGCTTGGCGTCGACCTTCTCGAACATCGCAACCACCTGGTCTTCGTGGGCCACATCGGCCTGCACCGCGATGGCCGTGCCGCCAGCGGCGCGAATCTGCCGCACCACCTCGTCGGCGGCCAGCGAGTTGGCGGTGTAGTTCACCGCCACCGCATAGCCCAGATGGGCCGCCTGCAGCGCGGTGGCCGCGCCAATGCCCCGGCTGCCGCCGGTGACCAACAGTACTTTGTCCAAAGCCCACCCCCTGCAGAAAATCCGATTTTGGACTAGTGTGCGGGCTGGCGTTCACAGCGTCTGCCACGCTGGCGACGCGGCCCCACCCCAGCCACCCACAACACCAGGAGACCTCCCCATGCCCTTCATCGACCTGCGCGCCGCCGACGGCACCGCCATTCCGGCCTATGTGGCCGAGCCACCGAGCGCCCCGCGCGGCGGCCTGGTGCTGCTGCAGGAGATCTTCGGCGTCAATTCGCACATCCGCGCGGTGGCCGACGGCTACGCCGCCAAGGGCTACCGGGTGGTGGCGCCGTCCACCTTCCAGCGCGTCAAACCCGGCGTGGAACTGGGCTACAGCCAGGACGACATGGGGGCCGGCTTTGCGCTGAAAACCGCGGTGGAGGCCTTGCCTGCACCGGGTGTGCTGCAAGACATCCAGGCCGCGATTGGCCATGCCGCCAGCGCCGGCAAGGTGGGCATCGTCGGCTATTGCTGGGGTGGCCTGCTGACCTGGCGCGCCGCCTGCCAGCTCGACGGTCTGGCGGCCGCCGTGCCCTACTACGGCGGCGGCGTCACCGCCGAGCCCGATGCCAGCCGCTCGCCCCAGGTGCCGGTGCTGGCCCATTTTGGCGACCAGGACCACTGGATCCCGCTCGACAGCGTGCTGGCCTTCCAGCGCCAGCACCCCGGCGTGGAGGTCCATGTCTACAACGCCAACCACGGCTTCAACTGCGACCAGCGCGCCTCCTACAACGAGGCCGCCGCCACGCTGGCCCGCCAACGCACGCTGGCCTTTTTGGCCGAGCACGTGGGCTGACCATGGCCTTCCCGCGCTGGCCCCTCGCGGCCCTGTTGGCCGCGCTCCTCCCCTTCGCTGCGGCGGCCGGCCCCTATACCGGCCCGCTGTTCGACGCCCACCTGCACTACAACGTGGAGGCCTGGCAAGGCCCGCACCCGGTGGCCGATGTGCTGGCCCGGCTGCAGCGCAATGGCGTGCGGGCCGCGCTGGTGAACTCGCGGCCCAACGACGGCACCCGCTCGCTGGCCGAAGCCCAAGCCGAGGCCGCCCGGGCTGGCGTGACCGTGGTGCCCTTTGTGCGGCTGTACCGAAACCGGGCCGACTACGACGGCTGGTTTGCCGACGACAGCATTCGCACCATGGTGCAGGCCGAGCTGGCCCGCGGCACCGCCGCCGGCCCCTACCGCGGGCTGGGTGAGTTCCACCTGTACGACAGCGCCAACGCCAACGGGCCTGTGGCCCGCGCGCTGATGCGGCTGGCCGCTGAAAAGCAGCTGGCCGTGCTGGCCCATGTGGACGACGACGCCATCGAGTTGCTGATGGCCCATGTGGCCGACCTGCCGCGCGCGCCGCGCCTGGTCTGGGCCCACACCGGCATTGGCGGTGTGCCGGTGGCGCGGGTCGAGGCCTTGCTGACCCGTTACCCGACGCTGATGGGCGAGCTGTCTTACCGGCCGGGTCTGACCTGCGAGGCGAAAGGCTCACCACGCCTGTGCCCCGAATGGCGGGCGCTGCTGCTGAAATTTCCCGACCGCTTCATGGTCGGCTCCGACACCTGGGTCAACCAGCGCTGGCAGGACTACGACGCGCTGATGCAGGGCTACCGCGCCTGGCTGGGCGAGCTGCCACCCGCGGTGGCAGCCCAGGTGGGCTGGGGCAATGGCGCGGCGCTGTTCGGCCTGCCCCTGCCAAAGTAGCTAACGGCCGCTGCGGGCCAGGTAGCGTTTGCGCCAGAACACCGCCACCATCACCAGCGCGATGCCCAGCATGGCGCCACAGGCCCACCAGAAGCCCGACTGGGTGTGGATCAGCGGCAAGGCGTCGAAGTTCATGCCGAAGATGCCGGCGATCAGGTTCAGCGGCAGAAACACCGCGGTCAGCGCGGTCAGCACCCGCATCACGTCGTTGGTGCGGTTGGCGGTGGCCGAGAAATGCATCTGGATGGCCGACTCCAGCGACTGCTCCAGCCGCTGCACATGGGACAGCACCCGCTCGATGTGCTCCACCGTGTCGCGGGTGCGCACCTGCAGCATCTCGCGGTCGACCACATCGAAATCGTCTTCGTTCAGCGTCTGCAGCCACTCGGCCAGCGCCGAGCGCTGGTCTTCGCACATCTCCTGCAGCTGGTGCAAGGTGTTGCGGCCGTCCAGCAAGGCCTGCCAGTTGTTGAAACGCGAGCGCGGGTTCAGCAACTCGGACTGCCAGTGGTCGAGCTGGGTGGACAAACGACGGCGCAGGTTGAGGTAGCCGTCGACCATGTGGTCCACGGTGCGCAGCATCAGCTCGGCCGGGCTGGTAGGCAGGCGCACCAGGCCCTTGGCGCGCAGGCCGGCGGCGGTGGCCGGCGGGGCCACGCTGGCCTCGCCCTGGCGCAGCAGGCGCTCGACGAAATGGTCGCGCACCGCGCAGTCGGCCGGGTGCACCGTCAGCAGCACCCGGTCGAACACCGCGAAACCCACCGGGCTGGTGTCGATGTGGCGCAGCGCCGACGGCCCGCGCGAACGCGCCGCCTCCGGCGTCTCGTTGCTGACCACGCCGCCGGTCAGCGAGGCCACCTCGCGCTCGCTGGCGGCCAGCCGGCGGAACACCACCACGTCGTACTGGGAGGTGAAGTCGTAATGCGAAGGCAGCTGGTTGTTCAGCAGGTCGCGCACATGGAAATCCAGCAGCTGGGTGCCGGTGAGTCGCTGCAGCGCGTCCTGCAGCTCGGTCTGGTGGACCTCGAAATCGCGCCGCGCGGCCGACACCCACAAGAAGCCGTGGGCTGGCAGGGCCGTGGGCAGCGCGTCGAGCTCGCGTGCCTTGCCGTCGATTTCCAGGATGCGCATGGGCGGCCTTTAAGCGCGCAGCAGGCGCGCGGCGTCGCGGGCGAAATAGGTCAGCACACCGTCGGCGCCGGCGCGCTTGAAGGCCAGCAGGCTTTCCAGCATCACCGCGTCGTGGTCCAGCCAGCCGTTCTGCGCGGCGGCTTTCAGCATCGCGTACTCGCCGCTGACCTGGTAGGCGAAGGTGGGCACACCGAACTCGTCCTTGACCCGGCGCACGATGTCCAAATAGGGCATGCCGGGCTTGACCATCACCATGTCGGCGCCCTCGGCGATGTCGATCGCCACCTCGCGCAGCGCCTCGTTGCTGTTGCCTGGGTCCATCTGGTAGACCTTTTTGTTGCTTTTGCCCAGGTTGGCGGCCGAGCCCACGGCGTCGCGGAAGGGGCCGTAAAAGGCGCTGGCGTATTTGGCGCTGTAGGCCATGATGCGGGTGTGGATGTGGCCGCGCAGCTCCAGCATGTCACGGATGGCGCCGATGCGGCCGTCCATCATGTCGCTGGGGGCGACGATGTCCACGCCGGCCTCGGCCTGGGTCAGCGCCTGGCCCACCAGCACTTCCACGGTTTCGTCGTTGAGGACGTAGCCGGTGTCGTCAAGCAGGCCGTCCTGGCCGTGGCTGGTGAAGGGGTCGAGCGCCACGTCGGTCATCACGCCCAGTTCAGGGAAACGCTTTTTCAGCTCGCGCACCACCCGCGGCACCAGGCCTTCGGGGTTCAGTGCTTCCTTGCCGTCGGGGGTTTTCAGCGCGCCATCGATCACCGGGAACAAGGCCATCACCGGGATGCCCAGCTTCACGCAGTCTTCGGCCACCGGCAGCAGCAAATCCAGGCTCAGCCGCTCGACACCGGGCATGGAGCCCACGGCCTCGCGGCGGCCCGCGCCGTCCAGCACAAACACCGGGTAGATCAGGTCGTGCGGCGTGAGCGCGTGTTCGCGCACCAGGTTGCGGGTGAAGGCGTCGCGGCGCAGGCGGCGCGGGCGGGCAGCGGGGAAGGGGGCGATCGGTGGCACAGGCGGCATGGTGGGCACTCGGCAGCAGAGGATAGGCCCAGTTTATCGTGGCCTACACTGTGGCCATGCTCTGGGTCAAAGCCTTTCACATCGTGTTCGTGGCGAGCTGGTTTGCCGGCCTGTTCTACCTGCCGCGCCTCTTCGTCAACCTGGCCATGGTGCCGGTGGAAAGCCTGGCTGAACAGCAGCGGCTGCTGCTGATGGCGCGCAAGCTGATGCGCTTCACCACGCTGCTGGCGGTGCCGGCGCTGGCACTGGGGCTTTGGCTGTGGCTGGGTTATGGCATCGGCCGCGGCCCGGGCAACGGCTGGCTGCACGCCAAGCTGCTGGTGGTGCTGCTGGCGCTGGGCTACCACCACCTGTGTGGCGCCCTGCTGAAGCGCTTTGAGCGCGGCGACAACCGCCGCAGCCATGTCTGGTACCGCTGGTTCAACGAGGCCCCGGTGCTGCTGCTGGTGGCCGCGGTGGTGCTGGTGGTCGTCAAGCCCTTCTGAGCGGCCGGCAGGGCAGGCCATGAGCGCGCACGCCGAGCCCCCCCACCGCAGCGCGGCCTGGCCGCTGTCGCTGCTGTACGTGGCGCTGATCGTCTACGCCAGCCTCTACCCCTTCAGCGACTGGCGCGACCAGGGGGTGTCGGCCTTTGCCTACCTGAGCGCGCCGCTGCCGCGTTACTGGTCGGGCTTTGACGTGCTGGCCAATGTGCTGGGCTATGGCCCGCTGGGTTTTCTGCTGGCCTGGGCCGCCTGCGCCACCGGCCGCGAGCGCCACGCGGTGTGGGTGGCCAGCCTCAGCGCCGGCCTGCTGTCGCTGGGGATGGAGGCCTTGCAAAGCTATCTGCCGACCCGGGTGCCGTCCAACGTGGACCTGGTGCTCAACCTGTTCGGCGCGGCGGCGGGCGCCGGCTTCGCCTGGCTGCTGGCCAAACTGGGCGCCATGACGCTGTGGCGGCAATGGCGGGCCCGCTGGTTTGTCGGCGAGGCGCGCGGCGCGCTGGTGCTGCTGGCGCTGTGGCCGGTGGCGCTGCTGTTCCCGCAGGCCGTGCCACTGGGCCTGGGCCAGGTGATGGAACGGCTGGAGGCCGGCCTGGCGCAGCTGCTGTCGGGCACGCCCTTTCTGGAATGGTTGCCGGTGCGCGACATCGAACTGCAGC
Source organism: Rhodoferax sp. SPJ4 (assembly GCF_058216275.1). Lineage (NCBI taxonomy): Bacteria > Pseudomonadati > Pseudomonadota > Betaproteobacteria > Burkholderiales > Comamonadaceae > Rhodoferax > Rhodoferax sp. SPJ4. The sequence continues at coordinate 368,423 of NZ_JBYZMN010000003.1, read as the reverse complement.
CGCTGGTGCCGGGCGCCGAGCTGCTGTGTGTGGTGCTGGGCGCGCTGACCCCTTGTTTGCTGGCCTATTCGGTGCTGCGCCAGCAGCGCCAGCGGGTGATCAGCCTGGGCCTGGTGCTGGCCATCGGTGTGCTGGTGACGGCGCTGTCGTCGGCGCTGAGCTACGGGCCCGACCACGCCTGGGCCTGGCTGACCGCCCCGGTGCAGGCCGGTCTGGGCATGGGGCTGGTGCTGGGCGCAGCGCTGCTACCGCTGCCGCGCCGGGTTTGTGCGGCGCTGGCCTTGCCGGTGGCGGCGGTGGCCTTGACGGTGCTGAACCAGGCCCCCAACAGCGCCTATTTCTGGCAGACCCTGCAGACCTGGGAGCAGGGCCGCTTCATCCGCTTCCATGGCCTGGCGCAATGGCTGGGCTGGCTGTGGCCTTTTGCGGTGCTGGTCTACCTGGTGGCCCGGCTGTCGCGGCGCGAGCCTCCCGGCTGAACGCCCGCCAGGCGCTGCCTAAAATGGGCCATGACCGAGCCCACCGCCTACTACCAGCGCCACATCTTTTTCTGCCTGAATCAGCGCAAGGAGGGCGAGGCCTGCTGTGCCGCCCAGGGCGCGGTGGCCGGCTTTGACCGCGCCAAGCGGCTGATCCGCGACGCCGGCCTGTCTGGCCCCGGCGGGGTGCGGGTCAACAAGGCCGGCTGCTTGGACCGCTGCGCTGGCGGCCCGGTGGCGGTTGTCTACCCCGAAGGCGTCTGGTACACCTATGTCGACGAGCACGACATCGACGAGATCGTCGAATCGCACCTGAGAAACGGCCAGGTGGTGCAGCGCCTGCTGACGCCGCCCGAAGCCGGCCGCTGAACGCGGGCCCGACGGCTCAGCCGCGACGGGCCTTTTCATAGAGCGGCATCACCTGCGGCAGGTTGCGCTCCATCTCGGCGATCCGGCTGCTGCCCGACGGGTGGGTGGACAGCCACTGCGGCGGCGCCCCCTTGTTGGCCGCCGCCATCTTCTGCCACAGCGTGATGCCAGCCCGCGGGTCGTAGCCGGCACGGGCGCCCAGCTCCATGCCCACCAGGTCGGCCTCGGTTTCGTCCTCGCGGCTGAACTTCAGACTCAGCAGCTGCGCACCGCTGCCAATCACCTGCTGGCCGATGGCACCCACGCCCAGCAGCTGGCTCAGCACACTGGCGCCGATGTTGGTGGCCGCCGTTTTGCCCATGCGCTCGCGGGCGTGTTCGCGCAGCGCATGCGCCACCTCGTGGCCCATGACCATGGCCACCTCGTCGTCGGTGAGTTGCAACTGGTCCAGGATGCCGGTGTAGAAGGCGATCTTGCCGCCCGGCATGCAGAAGGCGTTGATCTGTTTGCTGCCGATCAAGTTCACCTCCCATTGCCAGTCCTTGGCGCGCGGGTTCCAGACCAGTGCAAACGGGATGATGCGGCGGGCAATGGCCCGCAGCCGGACCACCTGCGGGTGGTTGTCGGGGCCCAGCGCGTTCTGGGCCTTGGCTTTTTTCAGCAGGTCGCCGTACTGCTGGCCCGACGAGCGCTCCACGTCCTCGGCCGGCACCAGCTTGGAGAAGGCCGAGTTGTTGCCCACGTCCACGCCGTCGCGGGCCAGCGCGGGCGTCGGCAGCACCGGGCCGGCCAGCGCGCAGGCCACCAGCAGGGTGCGCAGGCGCGGCGACAACAACGGGGGGACAGGCATGGTCAACTCCTCAAAGCCCTGGGGTGGGCCCGCGTATTATTCCCGGATGCACCACCGCGCCACCGAGACATCGGCCGAAACTTCTTCCAAGATGCCCTCCTGGGCCGCGACTTTCAAGGTCTACCTGGAACCGGCCAGCCTGCGCATGCTGCTGCTGGGTTTTTCCGCCGGCCTGCCGCTGCTGCTGGTGCTGGGCACGCTGAGCTTTCGGCTGCGCGAGGCCGGCATCGACCGCGCCACTATCGGCTACCTGAGCTGGGTGGGCCTGGCCTACGGTTTCAAATGGGTCTGGGCGCCGCTGGTCGACCGGCTGCCGCTGCCCGGCCTCACCACCCACTTTGGCCGGCGCCGCGGCTGGCTGCTGCTGGCCCAGGGCCTGGTGGTGGCCGGCCTGGTGGGCATGGCGCTGAACAACCCGCAGAGCGGGCTGGAGCCGGTGGTCTGGTGTGCGCTGCTGGTGGCCTTTGGCTCGGCCACCCAGGACATCGCCCTCGACGCCTACCGCATCGAGTCGGCTGGCACCGAGCGCCAGGGCGCGCTGGCCGCCACCTACCAGACCGGCTACCGGCTGGCCATGATCTGGGCCGGTGCCGGCGTGCTGTGGCTGGCGGCCTGGGCCGAGGCCGCGCCGCTGGCCACTGCCGGTGCGGTGGGCTACCAGAACGCCGCCTGGCAGACCGCCTACCTGGTGATGGCGGCGTCAATGGCGGTGGGCATGGCCACGGTGCTGCTGTCGCCCGAGCCGCTGCGCCGGCCGCTACCACCAGCCAAAAACGCCGCCGACTGGCTGCGCAGCGTGCTGGTGGAGCCGTTTGCCGAGTTCCTGCGCCGCCACCGCTGGCACGCGGTGCTGATCCTGGCGCTGATCGCTGTCTACCGCATCAGCGACGTGGTGATGGGCATCATGGCCAACCCGTTTTACGTGGACATGGGCTACAGCAAGGACGAAGTGGCCGCGGTGACCAAGATCTACGGTGTGGTGATGACGCTGGTGGGTGCCTTTGTCGGCGGCGCGATGGCGGTGCGGCTGGGCGTGATGCGGGTGCTGATGCTGGGCGCGGTGTTGAGCGCGGCCAGCAATTTGCTGTTCGCCTGGCTGGGCACCCGCGGCCACGACACGACCGCGCTGGTCTTCGTGATCTCGGCCGACAATCTCAGCAGCGGCATCGCCTCGGCCGCCTTCATTGCCTACCTGTCGGGCCTGACCAGTGTCCAGTACTCGGCCACCCAGTACGCGCTGTTCAGCTCCATGATGCTGCTGCTGCCCAAGTTCGTGGCCGGCTTCTCCGGCGTTTACGTCGACCAGTTCGGCTACAGCCATTTCTTTGTGGCCACCGCGCTGCTGGGCCTGCCGGTGCTGCTGCTGGTGTGGCTGGCCAGCCGGCTGGCGCCGGTGGGGCCGCGCCCGGACTGACCCATCCACCGCTGGGCGGCTGTTTACCATTCTTTACCGGCGCTTCAAGCAGCCGGCGACCCGCCGGTGCACACTCTGCCGAGCTTTGTAAAGAGAACGCGCGCATGACCCACCACCTGTTGATGATCGAAGACGACAGCCGCCTGGCCCAGATGGTGGGCGAGTACCTGCGCCAGTCGGGTTTCGGTTTTGCCCATGCCGGCGACGGCGGCCAGGGCCTGAGCCAGGCCGCCGAGCGCACCCCCGACCTGGTGATCCTGGACCTGATGCTGCCCGACATGGACGGCCTGGAGGTCTGCCGCCGGCTGCGTGGCCACCCCAGCGTGCTGGCCCGGGTGCCGGTGCTGATGCTGACCGCCAAAGGCGACCCGATGGACCGCATCATCGGCCTGGAGATGGGCGCCGACGACTACCTGCCCAAGCCCTTTGAGCCGCGCGAGTTGCTGGCCCGCATCCGCGCCATCCTGCGGCGGCAGAACGACAACCCGGCCCAGACCCACCAGCTGATGCGCTTTGGCGGCCTGACCATCGACCGCGACGGCCGCACCGTGACGGTGGACGAACAGCCCTGCGAACTCACCTCCTACCAGTTCGATTTGCTGCTGGCCATGGCCGAGCGGGCCGGCCGGGTGCTGACCCGCGACCAGATCATGGAGGCGGTGCGCGGCCGCGAGCTGGAGGCCTTCGACCGTTCCATCGACGTGCACATCGGCCGCATCCGCGCCGCCATCGAGGCCGATGCCAAAAACCCCAAGCGCATCGTCACCGTGCGCGGCGTGGGCTACGTGTTCGCCAAGCAGCAGGACTGAGCGTGGCTTGCCGGCCCCGGAGTCGCCCATGAGCGCCGTTCAGCCTGCTGCCCCCGCGCCGTCGCGCGAGTGGCGCTTGCGTCCCTGGCGCTACTTCGCCAAAAGCCTGTCACTGCGGCTGTGGCTGGCGGTGGTGGTAGCGGTGATGGTGCTGACCGTCATCGTCGGTTGGGCCTGGCGCCAGGCGGCCGAGCCGCCGCTGCGCGAGATCCGTATCCGCAACGAGGCCGGTCAGCTGATCGGCAGCGCCACCTCGCGGCCCCGCGAGCCGCTGGACGCCGACACGCCCCGGCCGCGTGGGGCGGAATTCACCGTGCCACTGAGCACCGGCCAGGTGCTGGAGGTGCAGGTGCTGCGACCCCAGCCGCCGTCGTTCTGGAACCGCCCACCCTTTGGTTTCTTCTGGATGCTGGCCATGGTGGGCCTGGGCGTGGCGCTGGCCACCTACCCCATGGTGCGCCACCTCACGCGGCGGCTGGAGGCCTTGCAACGCGGTGTGGAGCGCTGGGGCGACGGTGATTTGTCGGCGCGGGTGCCGGTCAGCGGCGACGACGAGGTGGCCTTTCTGGCCAACCGCTTCAACCACGCCGCCGGCCGGGTCGAGGCGCTGGTGACCTCCCACAAATCGCTGCTGGCCAACGCCTCGCACGAGCTGCGCTCGCCGCTGGCCCGCATCCGCATGGGGCTTGAATTGATGGGTGGCAACCCGACCTCGCCCACCCGGGCCGAGATCGAGCGCAACATCGCCGAGCTGGACCTGCTGGTAGACGAAATTTTGCTGGCCAGCCGGCTCGACGCCCAGCAGGCCGATGTGGGCGCGGCCGAGCCGCTGGACCTGACCGGTCTGGCGGCCGAGGAATGTGCGCAGTTCAGCGACCCGCCCTGGGTGGAATTGCACGCCGAGTTCGACCGGCCGCCGGTGCTGGTGTCGGGTGTGCCGCGCCTGCTGCGCCGGATGGTGCGCAACCTGATTGAGAACGCCCGCCGCCACGGCGACGGCCCGGTGCAGGTGCAGCTGGCGGCCCGAGGCCCGCAGGCGGTGCTGCGGGTGTGCGACCAAGGCCCCGGCGTGCCACCGGCCGAGCGCGAACGCATCTTTGAGCCCTTTTACCGGCTGGCCGGCGCCAGCGAGCACCAGGGCGGGGTGGGGCTGGGGCTGGCGCTGGTGAAGTCGATTGCCGAGCGCCATGGCGGCACGGTGCGCTGCGAGGAGCAACCCGGCGGTGGCGCCTGTTTCACCGTGAGCCTGCCGCTGCTGGCCAGCGCGGCGTGAGCGCCGTCTGGCTCAGCCGGGTGGCAGGCTTTGCAGCACCCGCTCGGCGCTGATGTCGTTCAGGCAGCGGGTGTGGCCCAGCGGGCAGTCGCGCTCGAAGCAGGGCGCACAGTCCAGCGGCGGCTGGTAGCCGGGGTCGACTTTCAGCCACAGCACCCGGGCCAGCGGGTTCAACGGTGGCGTGTGGTGCGGGCTGGACGAGCCGAACACCGCCACCTGGCGCACGCCGAAAGCGGCCGCCACATGCATCAACCCCGAATCGTTGCTGACCACCTGGCGGGCGCCGGCAATCAGCGCCAGCGCTTCGGGCAAGCTGGTCTGGCCGGCCAGGTTGTGGCACTGGCCAGGCCGCGCGGCGTTGGCTGGCATGGCGATCTCCTCGCACAGCGCCGCCTCCTTGGCCGAACCCAGCAGCAGCACCGGCACGTCCAGCCGCGCCGCCAAATCCGCGAAATGGCCGGCGGGCCAGCGTTTGGCCGGACCGAATTCGGCGCCCGGCGCAAACACCACATAGCCCGCCGCCACCAGACCGCGTGCGGCCAGCACACTGGCCACGGCCTCGGGCGGCAGTTGCAGCGCGGGCCGGTCGGTAGCGGTGTCGGTGGCGCCGCTGAGCGCAGAGTAAAAAGCCACCATCGGTGGCCGGGCGGTTTTGGACGGGTTTTTCAGCCGGTGCGTCAGCAGGCCCACCCGGGCCTCGCCCAGATAGCCCACCCGTTGCGGGATGCCGGCCAGAAAGGGCAGCAGCGCGCTTTTCAGTGAATTGGGCAGCACATAGGCCACGTCAAACTGGCCGTCGAACTGGCGGGCCAGCGTGCGGCGGGCTCGCAGCTGCAGGCCGCCATGGGCAAAGGGAAAGTCCACCACCTCGGCCACCGCCGGCATGGCGCGGTAGACCGGCGCCACCCAGGGCAGGGCGCCGACGGTGAGGCGCTCGCCGCGGGCGGCCAGGCGGCGCATCAGCGGCTCGGTCATCACCGCGTCGCCGATCCACTGCGGGGCGATGACCAGGCTGCGCGTCATGGCGTCAGCCTGTTTGCAGAGGCGAGCGAGCGCCGCCGGGCCGCCCCAAGGTGGAATGCAGGCCCCCGAGGGGCTGAGGGCTGCGGCTCCCAACCTGCCTGCGCAGGTTGGGACAGCCTGAAGAGTCGCCGCGTCTGGCGGCGACAGGTCCAGCGATCCACACGAAGTGGCGGAGCGTGGGGGTCGTCAGTGAGCACCGTCGAAATGCTCGCCGGCCTTCAGCTTGTAGACGGTGCCGCAGTAGGGGCACTTGGCCTCGCCGCTGCGGCCCACGTCCAGGTAGACCTTGGGGTGGGTGTCCCAGACCTTCATGTCGGCCTTGGGGCTGGGGCAGAACACGCCGCCTTGGGCGTTCAGGTCCTTGGCCAGCAACTCGATGGTGGCTTTGCTCATGGGTGTCTTTCGGGCGTGGCTCAGACCAGCGCCAGCCAGTGGGCGTAGTGGGGGTTGCGGCCGTTGACGATGTCAAAGAACGCGCTCTGGATTTTCTCGGTGATGGGGCCACGCGAGCCGCTGCCGAGTTCGATGCGGTCGAGTTCGCGGATGGGCGTGACTTCGGCGGCGGTGCCGGTGAAGAAGGCCTCGTCGGCGATGTAGACCTCGTCGCGGGTGATGCGCTTCTGCACGATCTCCAGGCCCAGGTCCTTGGCGATGTGGAAGATGGTGTTGCGGGTGATGCCGTTCAAGGCGCCGGCCGACAGGTCGGGCGTGTAGATCACGCCGTTCTTGACGATGAAGATGTTCTCGCCCGCGCCTTCGCTGACGAAGCCGGAGGCGTCGAGCAGCAGGGCCTCGTCGTAGCCGTCGTCAACGGCCTCCATGTTGGCCAGGATGGAGTTGGTGTAGTTGCTGACCGCCTTGGCCTGCGTCATGGTGATGTTGACGTGGTGGCGGGTGTAGCTGGAGGTCTTGACGCGGATGCCGCGGCGCAGGCCTTCTTCACCGAGGTAGGCGCCCCAGGTCCAGGCGGCCACCATCAGGTGGATGGTGTTGCCCTTGGGGGACACCCCCAGCTTTTGCGAACCGATCCAGGTCAGCGGGCGCAGGTAGCCGCTTTCCAGTTTGTTCTCGCGCACCACGGCCTTTTGCGCTTCCATCACCTCTTCTTTGCTGAAGGGGATCTTCATGCGCAGGATCTTGGCGCTGTTGAACAGCCGCTCGGTGTGTTCTTCCAGACGGAAGATGGCGGTGCCGTTGGCGGTTTTGTAGGCGCGCACGCCCTCAAAAGCGCCACAGCCGTAGTGCAGGGTGTGGGTCAACACATGGATCTTGGCGTCGCGCCAGTCCACCATCTGTCCGTCCATCCAGATCTTGCCGTCGCGGTCGTGCATGGCGGGTGGCAGGGCGCTCATAGTCTCATCCTTGGGTTAACTGGGTTCACCGCGGCCGTGCGGGGCACGCGGGGGCCGACAGGTTGGCGGCAGGCCGCTGATTTTAAGGGGCTGCCGGCGGCGGCGATTCCGGCGCCTCGGGCGGACGGCAAAGCGACCAGTTCGCCAGCTTGCCGGCGCGGAATTCACAGCGCACGCTGACGCCGCCGGCGTCGGCCCAGACAAAGACCTCGGGTTGGGTGTCCGGCGGCGACTGCAGCTGGCCCAGCGCGCGGCTCAAGCCCACCACCTGCAACAGGGTCTGGCCGGCTTTCAGGCGGGAATTCAGCATCACCGCGCTGCCCACCTGGCCAATCGGCCGCTCGGCGGTCTTTTTCAGCACCTGCACCATGCGGTTGAACTGCAGCAGCGCCCACATCACCAGGCCGGCGGCGGCAAAGGCCACGCCGGGCCAGCCCCAGGAACGGTAGGCGACCACCATCAGTGCCGTGCCGAACAGGGGCCACAACATGCTCTGGAATTGCATGCGCGGATTTTCTCGCAGGTTTTCTGCCGCGCCGCGGGCGCCCCACCGGGCCACTGGGCGGGCGTCATCCCCCCGCTCCCGCGGTAGTCAGGCCGCCGTCCAGTCACCCTGGGTCACCGTGAGGTTCTGGCCCACCAGCAGAACGCCGGTCTCGCCCCCTGCGGTCTGGCTGTACCGGTCATGGCCAGGGGTGACGGCGCTGTCATGCAACCAACCGGTGCCGATGTACAAATGGTCGCCGGTGTCGCCATCCACCAACAGGGTGTTGGTTTCGGTGGACAAGGCCAGCAGTTGCGTCACCGACAGCAGCAGCGTGCCAGCACTGCCGTTGCGCAGGTCCATGGCCTCGATGCCGGTCAGGCGCTGGCCGGCCAAGCCGGCCAGGTCGAGGAACGCCAGGTCGGCACCCCATTGCAGGGTGTCGGTGCCGCTGCCGCCCGCCACCTGCTCCTGTCCGGAATGGAGGGTCAGACTGTCGTCGCCGCCATGGCCCACCAGCCGGTCCAGCCCGCCCAGGCCGTCGATGCGGTTGTCGGCATCGTTGCCCTCGATCAGGTTGGCCAGCGCGTTGCCGTTGGCCACCACCCCGGTCTGGCCGATCAGCATCAGGTTCTCGAAGTTGTCCTGCAAGGTGTGGCTGATGTAGCTTTGAACGCTGTCTGTGCCTTCATTGGCCGCCTCCCACAGGTAGTCGCCAGCGTCGTTGACGACCACGGTGTCGTTGCCCAGACCGCCGAACATCTGGTCCTGGCCCAGCTCGCCGTTCAGGAAGTCGTTGCCGGCGTCGCCGTACAGGACGTCGTTGCCCGAGCGGCCCAGCAGCACGTTGTCCAGGCCATTGCCGATGATGAAGTTGTCCAGTGCGTTGCCCGTGGCCTCCACCGCCAGGTTGCCAATCAGCGTCAGGTTTTCCACGTCGCCGCCCAGCGCGTAACTGACGTAGCTTTGCACCGTGTCCAGGCCCTCGTTGGCGCGTTCGTTCACCACGTCCAGCCCGCTGTCGACGATCAGCATGTCGTCGCCGGTGCCGCCGCTCAGCAGGTCGTTGCCCAGTTCGCCATTGAGGAAATCGTTGCCCGCGCCGCCGGAGAGCACGTCATCGCCACCGCGGCCCTGCAGCTCGTCATCGCCACCGCGGCCCTGCAGCTCGTCGGCGCCCGGGGTGCCGGTGAGCGTGTCGTTGCCCTCGGTTCCCGTCTGCGAGCTGCCGGGGCTGGGCGGCGGCTCCACCGGGCCGGGCACCACGCGCGCATCGATGTCGGCGTTGGTCCAGGCGGTGTCCGAAAACACGATGGAATGGATGGGGTAGAGCTTGGCATCGGCCGAAGCGAAGTAGTTCGCCACCGTCACGCGGTCGTCGCCGTCGTTGCGGTCAATCACCAGGTCGTCGCCGGTGCGGGTCAGCACCACCTCGGTGGACGCGATGCCAACTGGAATGGCGCCCAGCGAGCCCACCGCGTAGGAGGTGACCAGTTCGAGACGCGTGCGGTCAACGCCGCCGTCGGTGGCCAGGCCACGAACAAGGTCCTGGCCGTCCCCTTGCTGAAAGATCAAGCGGTTCTGCCCGCGGCCGCCGTCCAGCAGGTCGTTGCCGGTGCCACCGTCCAGGAAATCGTCGCCCACATCGCCCAGCAAAGTGTCCGCGCCAGCGCCCCCCAGCAGGCGGTCGCCATCGCCCCCGCCATTGAGCACATCGGCGCCGTTGCCGCCCAGCAACAGGTCGCGCCCGGCACCCCCGAGCAGGTAGTCGTTGCCATCTCCGCCCGAGACCTTGTCGGCCCCGTCCTTGCCGTCGATGGTGTCGTTGCCGCCCAGCCCCGTCAGGGTTTCGTTGCTGTCGGTGCCGCGAATGAAGCGGTCACCGTTGCCCAACGGGCCAAGCTGCGCGGCCTCGAACTCGGCGCTGCCCCACACCGTGCCATCACTGAACAGCGCCGCCGTCAACGGCCGGACGGGGACGCTGAAGTAGTCGACCACAGAGAGCTCGTTGTCGGCAAAACCGACGATGTAGAAGTTCAGGTCATTGCCTTCATGGCGGATCGCCACGTCGGCGGCGGTGACACCGTCCTCAAAACGCAGCCGGTTGGCTTCACCGCTGACCGCGGCCTCCACGATCCGGTCGGCGCGCGCGCTGCGGCCAAACAGGTAGGTGTCGTCGCCCGCGCCCCCCGACAAGGTGTCGTTGCCAGGGAAATAGTCGCTGCCAAAGAGGTCGGCCTCTTTGCCGGGCGGCAGCAGGTCAAAGCCGCCGTCCAGCAGGTCGTTGCCAGCCCCGCCATCCAGCACATCGTTGCCCAGACCGCCATCCAGGGTGTCGGCGCCGGCCTGGCCATGCAAGACATCGTCGCCGTTGTCGCCAAACAGCGCGTCGTCTGCGGTCGCTGAATACACCAGGTCGCGGCCTTCGCCCTGGTCGCCCCAGAGCTCGTCGTTGCCGGCGCCGCCGCGGATCAAGTCGGCGCCGGTGTTGCCCGAGAACGCGTTGGACCCGTTCAGGTAGGCAAAGTCGCCCTGGATGTAGTCATTCCCGGCGCCACCACCCAGCGTGTCGTTGCCGGTGTTGTTGCCCAGGATGCGGTTGTCCAGTCCGTTGCCGAATGCAGACAGGCTGTTGAAGTAGCCCACCAGGGTCAGGTTCTCCACGTGGGAGGGCAGGAAGTAGGTGCTGGTGAAGGTGTCGTCCCGGAAGTACAGGCTGTCGTTGCCCTCGTCGACCTGCTCGGTGACGGTGTCTGTGCGATCGACCTCGTAGCGGTCATCGCCCGTGCCGCCGCTCAGGCTGTCGTTGCCCTGCTGGCCATCAAGCGCGTCATTGCCTGGGCCGCCCAGCAAGGCGTCGTCACCACCGCCGCCGTACACGGTGTCGTTGCCCCCCAGTGCGTCAATGAGGTCGGGCTGGGCATCGCCAATGATGGTGTCGTCGCCAGCGGTGGGGGCCGGGGTGTAGCTCATGTCGGTTCCTGGGGTTGAATGATGGAATTCATTCTGGGAACCGATGGCGTCCAAGGTCTGTTCGATCAGCCACCCATGACCCGCGTCACAAGGTAAGTCATTGTTTGCGGGGTGCGGCTGTGCAAGGTGTCCATGGCCTGCCCCCACAGCGCCGCCTGGGCGCGGCGGCCGGTCAGCTCAGGCTGCGCACCGCGTCCAGCGCGTGCTCGATGCGCTCCACCGCGTGGATGGTCAGGCCCTCGATGGGGGTTTTGGGCGCATTGGCCTTGGGCACCACCGCGACGCTGAAGCCCAGCTTGGCGGCCTCGCGCAACCGCTCCTGGCCACGCGGCGCCGGCCGCACCTCGCCCGCCAGGCCGACCTCGCCAAAGGCCAGAAAGCCTTTGGGCAGCGGCCGGCCGCGCAAGGACGAGTTGATGGCCAGCATCACCGCCAGGTCGGCCGCCGGCTCGCTGATGCGCACCCCGCCCACCGCGTTGACGAACACGTCCTGGTCCATGCAGTCGACGCCGGCATGGCGGTGCAGCACCGCCAGCAGCATGGCCAGCCGGTCACGGTCCAGGCCCACACTCAGGCGGCGCGGGCTGGGGCCGCCGGTGTCCACCAGGGCCTGGATTTCCACCAGCAGGGGCCGCGTGCCTTCCAGCGTGACCATCACACAGCTGCCGGGCACCGGCTCGCTGTGCTGGCTCAGAAAGATGGCACTGGGGTTGGTGACGCCTTTCAGGCCCTTTTCGGTCATGGCGAACACGCCGATCTCGTTGACCGCGCCGAAGCGGTTCTTGATCGCCCGTACCAGCCGGAAGCTGCTGTGGGTGTCGCCCTCGAAATACAGCACCGTGTCCACCATGTGCTCCAGCACCCGCGGCCCGGCCAGCGCACCTTCTTTGGTGACATGGCCCACCAGCACGATGCTGCTGCCGCCGGCCTTGGCGGCGCGCGTCAAATGGGCGGCGCATTCGCGCACCTGGGCCACCGAGCCGGGCGCCGAGGTCAGCTGCTCGGAGTACATGGTCTGGATGGAGTCGATCACCGCCACCTGGGGCCGATGGCTGTCCAGCGTGGCGAGGATTTTTTCCAGCTGGATTTCGGCCAGCACCTGCACCTGGCTGTGGTCCAGCCCCAGCCGGCGCGAGCGCAGCGCCACCTGGGCGCCGCTTTCCTCGCCGGTGACGTAGAGGGTGCGGGCGCCGGCGCGCTGCAGCGCGTCCAGCGCCTGCAGCAGCAGCGTGGACTTGCCGATGCCGGGGTCGCCGCCGATCAACACCACCCCGCCCTCGACCATGCCGCCGCCCAGCACCCGGTCCAGCTCGGACAGGCCGGTGGGCAGGCGGGCGGTGTCTGTGGCCTCGATGTCGGCCAGCGTGGCCACCTCGGCGGTTTTGGCCAGCGACGCGAACCGGTTCTTGGCGGGACCGGCGCTGTCGGCCACCGACTCGATCAGCGTGTTCCAGGCGTTGCAGTGCGGGCATTTGCCCAGCCACTTGGGGCTGGTGCCGCCACACTCGGTGCAGCTGTAAATGGTTTTCTCTTTGGCCATGGGGTCGCTTATTTCACCAACACCGGCACCCGGGCCGCCAGCGCACACATCAGCTCGTAGCCCACGGTGCCGGCGGCCTGGGCCGGCTCGTCGATGGCCAGCACCGCGCCGTTGCTGGCCACGCCCCACAGCACCGCCTCGCTGCCATGGCCGGCCTGCGGCAGCGCCGACAAATCCACCGCCACCATGTCCATGCTGACCCGGCCCAACGTGCGGGTGCGTTGGCCGTCAATCAGCACCGGCGTGCCGGTGAGGCAGTGGCGGGGGTAGCCGTCGGCATAGCCGCAGGCCACGATGCCAATGCGCAGCGGCCCCTCGGCAACAAAGTGGGAGCCATAGCCCACGCTGTCGCCGGCCTGCAGCTGCTGCACCGCCACCACCTGGCTGGCCAGCGTCATGGCCGGCTGCAGCGCCCAGTCGGCGGCCGAGTGCTCGGGGAAATCGGCCGCGCTGCCGTACAACACGATGCCGGGCCGGACCCAGTCGCCGGCCAGCTGGCCGTGGCGCAGGATGGCGGCGCTGTTGCTCAGCGAGCGTTCGCCGGGCAGGTCGGCCGTGGCCCGCTCAAAGGCCGCCAGCTGGGCGGCAACACCCTTGGGGCCGTCGGCGTCGCTGAAATGCGTCATCAGCGAAATCTCGTCGACCTGCGGCAGGGCGTTGAGCCGGGTCCAGGCCGAGCGGAAGGCCTGCGGCGCAAAGCCCAGCCGGTTCATGCCGGAGTTCATTTTCAGAAACACCCGGTGCGGCACCTGGGTCTTGTGGGTGGCCAGCATGTCGATCTGCTCGGTGCAATGCACCGTGTGCCACAGGTCCAGCCGCGAACACAGCTCCAGGTCACGCTGCTCGAAGATGCCCTCCAGCAGCAGGATGGGGCCACGCCAGCCCAGCCGCCGCACCCGCTGGGCCTCGTCGAGGTCGAGCAGCGCAAAGCCGTCGGCGCCGCGCAGGCCATCAAACACCCGCTCGATGCCATGGCCATAGGCATCGGCCTTGACCACCGCCCAGACCCGGGCGTCGGGGGCGGCCGCACGCACCCGGGCCAGGTTGTGGCGCAAGGCCTCGGTGTGGATGGTGGCGCGAATGGGACGGGGCATGGGGATGGCAGCAGGCAGACCTCAGGGGAAATCCAGGGTCAATCGAGGGATTTTGGCATTGCGCGCCATGATATAACCCGCTGTCACTTGGAGACAGCTCTACACAACGACTCCTGCATCAGCCGCGCTGGTGCCCGTCAGACTTTTCAATGAAGCGCGGTTTCTACACCATCATGGCGGCGCAGTTCTTCTCGTCGCTGGCCGACAACGCGCTGTTCGTGGCGGCGGTGGAACTGATCCGTGGCGCCGGCGGTGCCGAATGGCAACGGGCCGCGCTGATCCCGATGTTTGCGCTGTTTTACGTGGTCTTGGCGCCTTTTGTCGGCGCCTTTGCCGACGCCCAGCCCAAGGGCAAGGTGATGTTCATCAGCAACGCGATCAAGGTGATCGGCTGTCTGATGATGCTGTTCGGTACCCACCCGCTGCTGGCCTACGCCATCGTGGGCCTGGGCGCAGCGGCCTACTCGCCGGCCAAGTACGGCATCCTGACCGAATTGCTGCCGGCCTCGCAGCTGGTCAAGGCCAATGGCTGGATCGAGGGCCTGACCATCGGCTCCATCATTCTCGGTGTGTTGCTGGGTGGCCAGCTGGTGGGGGTGAAGATTTCCGGCCTGCTGCTGTCGGTCGATTTCCCGCTGATCGACACCGGCGTGGACACGCCGCCCGAAGCGGCGATTTCGGTGCTGATTTTTGTCTACGCACTGGCCGCCTGGTTCAACACCCGCATCCCGCACACCGGCGTGGAAATGCGGCCCATGCCCCAACACAAGTACGAGCTGCTGTCGGACTTCTGGCAGTGCAACGCCCGGCTGTGGCGTGACAAGCTGGGCCAGATCTCGCTGGCCACCACCACGCTGTTCTGGGGCGTCAGCGGCAACCTGCGCTACATCATCCTGGCCTGGAGCGCCGCCGCGCTGGGCTACAGCACCACCCAGGCCTCCAGCCTGGTGGGTGTGGTGGCCATCGGCACGGCGGTGGGCGCGGTGGCGGCCTCGCTGCGCATGCGGCTGGACCAGGCCACCAGCGTGATGCCACTGGGCATCGCCATGGGCCTGCTGGTGATAGCGATGAACTTCATCGGCAACGTCTGGGTGGCCGCGCCCTTTCTGATTTTGCTCGGCGGCCTGGGCGGCTTTTTGGTGGTGCCGATGAACGCGCTGCTGCAGCACCGCGGCCACAACCTGATGGGCGCTGGCCGCTCGATCGCGGTGCAGAACTTCAACGAGCAGGCCTGCATCCTGGGCCTGGGTGCCTTCTACAGCCTGTCCACCGGCATGGGCCTGTCGGCCTTTGGCGCCATCACCGCCTTCGGCCTGGTGGTGGCCGGCGTGATGTGGCTGATCAAGCGCTGGCACGCCAACAACTGCGTGGTCCACCGCGCCGAGGTCGAGCACCTGCTCGACATCGCGCGCCACGACAACCTGCACGGCTGAGCTGGTCGGCCACGCGCCCGGCGTGGCCCCTGCCCTCCCTCCGATGTCTCCCTTTTTCCCCGCGCTGGCCCTGGTTTTCAATGCGCTGGTGTGGGGCCTGTCCTGGTGGCCTTTCCGCGCCCTGAGCGCCCAGGGTGTGCACGCGCTGTGGGCCACCGCGCTGGTGTTTGTGGCCGCCTCGGTGCTGGTGGGCTTGGTGCTGTGGTTGCGCCGCGCGCCCCCGTCCATGGCCGTGCCCATCCAATGGGGCGGATTGGTGGCGCTGGCGCTGGCCGCCGGCAGCACCAACATCGGCTTCAACTGGGCGGTGGCCACCGGCGACGTGGTGCGGGTGGTGCTGCTGTTCTATCTGATGCCGGCCTGGACGGTGCTGCTGGCCTGGCCCCTGCTGGGCGAGCGGCCCAGCATGGGCGCGCTGGCCCGGCTGGCGCTGGCGCTGGCCGGCGTGCTGCTGGTGCTGAAAACCCCGGAGGTGCAGTGGCCGGTGCCGGAAAGCGCAGCCGACTGGCTGGCGATTGGCGGTGGCCAGGCCTTTGCGCTGACCAATGTGCTGCTGCGCCGGCTCCAAGGCCAGGCCGAATCGGCCCGCATGCTGGCGATGTTTGGCGGCGGCGCCGGCACCGCGCTGGCGGTGGCGGTGCTGGGCGGGCTGGCCGGCGGCATTCCCTGGCCACCGGCCCCGGCGGCCGACTGGCTGCTGATCGCCGCAGGCCTGGGACTGGCGCTGCTGCTGGGCAACCTGGCGCTGCAGTTCGGCGCGGCCCGGCTGCCGGCCAACACCAGCGCGCTGATCATGCTGTCGGAGCTGGTGTTCGCCACCCTGTCGTCGGTGGCGCTGGGCGCGGCCACGCTGACGCCGCGCACCTGGGCCGGTGGCGGCCTCATCGTGCTGGCGGCTTTGATGGCATCATTGGCCAGCACCCCAGCCAAGGAGCCCCCGCCATGAGCACGATTTACGACTTTGAAGCCCAACAGATCAACGGCCAGCCGGTGCCATTGAGCACTTACCGCGGCAAGGCCATGCTGATCGTCAACACCGCCAGCGCCTGCGGCTTCACGCCGCAGTTCGCCGGGCTGGAGGAACTGCACAAGACCTATGGCCCGCAGGGCCTGGTGGTGCTGGGTTTTCCTTGCAACCAGTTCGGTGGGCAAGACCCGGGCGCCAACGACGAGATCGCATCGTTCTGCTCGCTGAACTACGGCGTGAGTTTTCCGATGATGGCCAAGGTCAATGTGAACGGCGCCGAGGCCCACCCGCTGTACCAGTGGCTGACCAAAGAAGCGCCCGGCCTGCTGGGCAGCAAGGCCATCAAGTGGAATTTCACCAAATTCCTGGTGGGCAAGGACGGCCAGGTGCTGAAGCGCTACGCGCCCACCGACACACCCAAGAGCCTGGCGAAGGACATCGAGGCCGCGCTGGGGGGATAGCCCCCACGGTCGCTCACTGCGTGTAGCTCCCTGCCCCCCGAGGGGGCCGCGTTTCGCCTTGGGGGCGGCCCGGCGGCGAAACCTTTCTCTCGTCGAACCGCGTGCTCAGCGGGAAGTCGGTGTGGCAGTCAACCCCGCGTCCAGCAACTCCACCCAGTGCCGCACCGGCACCTCGGTGCCGCTTTGCAAATGGGTGATGCAGCCGATGTTGGCCGACACGATGGCGGTGGGCTGCAGCTCGGTCAAATGGCCCAGCTTGCGGTCGCGCAGCGCGTAAGACAGCTCGGGGTTGAGCACCGAGTAGGTGCCGGCCGAGCCGCAGCACAAATGGGCCTCGTTGCCCGCCACCCTGAGCTCGAAGCCCAAGGCACCCAGGTGTTTTTCCACCCCACCGCGCAGCTGCTGGCCATGCTGCAGGGTGCAAGGCGGGTGAAAGGCCACCAGGCCGGCCGGGGCCTGCACCCGGCCGCGCAGCGCCACCACCAGCTCGGGCAGCAGCTCGCTCAGGTCACGGGTCAATGCGCTGATGCGGGCGGCGCGTTCGGCGTAGGCCGGGTCGTCGCGCAGCAGGTGGCCGTATTCCTTGACGGTGACGCCGCAGCCCGAGGCGTTCATCACCAGCGCCTCCACCCCGCCTTCGACCAGCGGCCACCAGGCGTCGATGTTGGCGCGCATCTGGGCCAGACCACCGGCCTGGTCGTTCAGGTGGAATTTCACCGCGCCACAACAGCCGGCCTGGGGCGCGACCACGGCCTGGATGTCGGCGGCGTCCAGCACGCGCGCGGTGGCGGCGTGGATGTTGGGCGCCATGGTGGGCTGCACACAGCCGGCCAGCAGCAGCATCTGGCGGGCATGGCGCCGGGTGGGCAGGGCACCCGCATCCTGCGGCGCCGGCACCTTGTTTTTCAGGCTCTGCGGCAGCAGGCCGCGCACGGCCTGGCCCAGCTTCATCGCGGGGCCGAACAGCGGTGAGGGCAGGCCTTCTTTCAATGCCCAGCGCAGCGCCTGTTCGCCCAGCGGGCGCGGCACCTTGGCATCGACCACCTTGCGGCCGATGTCGACCAGGTGGCCGTACTGCACGCCACTGGGGCAGGTGGTTTCGCAGTTGCGGCAGGTCAGGCAACGGTCGAGGTGCAACTGGGTTTTGCGGGTGGGCGGCTGGCCTTCCAACACCTGCTTGATCAGGTAGATGCGGCCGCGCGGGCCATCCAGTTCGTCACCCAGCAGCTGGTAGGTCGGGCAGGTGGCGGTGCAAAAACCGCAGTGCACACATTTGCGCAGAATGGCTTCGGCTTCGCTGCCGTCGGCCGTGCCCTGGAATTCGGGGGCGAGGTGGGTTTGCATGGTCTCGCCTCAGAGGTCGGGGTAGAGCCGGCCGCGGTTGAAGATGCCGGCCGGGTCGAATTGCTGCTTGAGCGAGCTGTGGACGCGGTCCAGCGGCCGCTGCAGCGCGTTGAAGCGGGTCAGGCCCAGCGGTGTGGCCTCGGCGCCGGCGATGAACAGCGTGGCGTGGCCGCCCACCGCGGCAGCGGCCTGGCGGATGCGGCTGGCGTCACTGGCGGCGGCCCTCACCCAGCGCTGGCCGCCATGCCACTCGACCAGCGGCGGCTCGGGCAGGTCCAGCACCGGCGCGGTTTGCGGCACCGACAAGCGCCACAGCGCGCGCCCACCCCGTTCGGCAAACCAGGGCAGCTGCTGGTCGCGGCACAGCGTCCAGTCGACGGCGGTCTGGGCGGTGTCGAGGCGCTCGCCGCCCAGGGTCTGGCAGGCGGCGCCCACCGCCGCCACCGCGCCGCGCAGCCGCAGATAAAGCGTCTCATGGCCGTTGTCATTGACCCAGCAGCTGGCGTTGAGCGGCAGTGGCTGGCCGCCCCAGCGGTTGAGCCGGTCCAGCGCCTGGGCCTGGCCCATGTCAAAGCGCAGCGTGGCCTCGGCCGGCGCCACCGGCAGCACCTTGAGTGTGACTTCGGTCACCAGGCCCAGCGTGCCCAAAGCGCCCACCAGCAGGCGAGACACGTCGTAACCGGCGACGTTTTTCATCACCTGGCCGCCGAAGGCCAGGTGCTCACCTCGGCCGTTGAGCAAGGACAGGCCCAGCACGAAGTCGCGCACCGAGCCCACGCTGGCCCGCGCCGGGCCGCTCAGGCCGGCGCTGACCATGCCACCCAGCGTGGCCTCGCCGGTGGCGAAGCGGGGCGGCTCGAAGGGCAGGCATTGCTGGTGGGCGGCCAGGGCCGCCTCGATCTCGGCCAGCGGCGTGCCGGCCCAGGCCCGGATGTAGAGCTCACTGGGCTCGTAGGCCATGATGCCGCTCAGCGGGCGGGTGTCGAGCCGCTCGCCCTGGGCGGGTTCGCCGTAGAAGTCTTTGCTGCCACCGCCACGGATCTGCAGCGGCCGGCCACTCGCCGCGGCCTCCAGGATCTGGTCGGTCAGGGGTTGGAGCGCCTTGTGCATGCGCTGGATGTTAAGCCTTTGGCGCGGCGCCGGTGTGGCTGGACTCAGCCCTTGCTGTCGCCTGGGCGCATCCGGTCGGCGTTGCTGGCCTTGGACGGTGCGGTTGCCCGCGGGGCCCGGCCGCGCCGCATGGGCGAAACATCGAAGTACAGCGTCTGCTCGACGCCATCGGCGCGCCGCACCTGCCACAGGTCGTGGCTGAGGTGGCGCTGGCTGGCGATGCGCTTCTTGGCGATCGGCGTGTAGCGGTCGGCGTGGGCCACAAACCAGCCATCGGCCTCGCTGGGCAAGACCAGGCGCAGCGCCGTGGCCTCGCTCTGGCCGTTGCCGCTGGCGTCGATGGCGCGCACCAGCGCGGTGGCAAAGGCCCGGTGGTGGCGCAGCCGGTCGCTGTGGCCCTGGTGCTGGGCGATGGCCGCCATCAGCAGCTGCGCCTTGATGAAGGGCAGCTCGGCGATGGGGGCATATTTTTGCAGCGGCGCCAAAGCCAGCAAGGCCTGGTCGGCCTGGCCACGCTCCCAGAAGCGCTCGGCGCGTTGCAGGGCCGCGGCGTGATCGGCCTCGATGCGGTAAGGGTCCAGTTGGGTGGACAGCAAGGCCCGGCGCAGCCGGTTGGCACGCGGCTGCACCAAAGGCAGGCGCTCCTCCACCGTCAGTTCGGCCTGGGCCGGCAGGGCGAATCCTCCGACCGCTGGCACGGCCAGGAAACAAAGCAGATGGCGACGGCGCAGGCCAGCGGCGCGGGGGGCAGAAAAAATCATGTCAGGGCGGAAAGATCGGGGCATGCGACGCACAGGCGCCGGCGGCCAGGGCAGGCCCCGATTGTCGGGCAAGTGGCGGCGGCGCCAGCCGGGCTGGGCTGGCACGGGCCGGGTCCCATGAAAAAAGCCCGCAGGCCAAAGGCTTGCGGGCTTGGGGGGACAGGCACCCAGCGGGTGCCGGTCTCAGGCTCAGCGGTTGTAGGCGGTTTCGCCGTGCGAAGAGATGTCGAGGCCTTCGCGCTCTTCCTCTTCGGTGACACGCAGACCGATCAGCAGGTCGACGATCTTGTAGGCCACCAGCGAGACCACGGCCGACCAGACGATGGTCAACAGCACGGCCTTGGCCTGGATCCAGACCTGGTCCATCACCGGCACCGAGGACACGGCAGCGGTGACCCAGTCGCCCACCAAACCGGGGCCACCCAGGGCCTGGTTGTTGAACACACCGGTCAGCAGGGCACCGACGATGCCGCCGACGCCGTGCACGCCGAACACGTCCAGCGAGTCGTCTGCACCCAGCATGCGCTTGAGGCCGTTGACGCCCCAGAGGCAGGCGAAGCCAGCAACAAAGCCGATCACGATGGCGCCCATCAGGCCCACGTTGCCGCAGGCCGGGGTGATGGCCACCAGGCCAGCCACCGCGCCGGACGCAGCGCCCAGCATGGAAGCCTTGCCCTTGCTCAGCGATTCACCGATGCACCAGGCCAGCACCGCAGCGGCGGTGGCCGAGAAGGTGTTGATGAAGGCCAGCACGGCAGAGTTGCCAGCTTCCAGCGCCGAGCCGGCGTTGAAACCGAACCAGCCCACCCACAGCAGCGAGGCACCGACCATGGTCAGCGTCAGGCTGTGAGGCGCCATCGATTCCTTGCCGTAGCCGGTGCGCTTGCCGATCACATAGGCGCCCACCAGGCCCGCCACAGCGGCGTTGATGTGCACCACGGTGCCGCCGGCGAAGTCCAGCGCGCCCCATTGCCAGATCAGACCGGCCTTGGCGTTGGTGGCGTCGACCACTTCCTTGGCGGTGTAGGCGTCCGGACCGGCCCAGAACCAGACCATGTGGGCGATCGGGGTGTAGCTGAAGGTGAACCACAGCACCATGAACAGCAGCATGGCCGAGAACTTGATGCGCTCGGCGAAGGCGCCGACGATCAAACAGCAGGTGATGGCGGCAAACGTGGCCTGGAAAGCCAGGAACAGCAGCTCGGGAATCACGACACCCTTGCTGAAGGTGGCGGCCATGGTGAACTCACCCTTCACCGGGTCGAACAAGCCCTTCATGAACAGCCGGTCGAAACCGCCGATGAAGGCATTGCCCTCGCTGAAAGCCAGGCTGTAGCCGTACAGGCACCACAGCACGACGATCATCGAGAAGGTGACAAACACCTGCATCAGGATGGACAGCATGTTCTTGCTGCGCACCAGGCCGCCGTAGAACAGCGCCAGACCCGGAATGGACATCATGATGACCAACAGGGTGGACACCAGCATCCACGATACGTCGCCCTTGTTGGGAACGGGTGCCGGGGGGGCCGATGCGGCGGCGGCCGGCGCTTCCGCGGCGGGCGCAGCCGCGGCTGCTGCAGGGGCTGGCGCAGAGGCAGGTGCGGCGGCTGCCGGTTTGGCTTCGGCTGCGGGGGCGGCTTGGGCCACCTTCACATCAGCGTCGGCCTTGGGCTTGGCCGCCGGTTTGGCAGCTGCCACGGCGGCGGGTGCGGCGGCTTCGGCCGGCGCGGTGACCGCAGCAGCAGGAGCGTCCGCGGGCTTGGCATCGGCCTGGGCGAAGGCCACGGAGCCCCCCGCCATCAGGCCCAGCCCCAGCACGAAGGAGGCGATTAGGTTTTTCATACAGGTCCTCTTTTTGGGTGATGCGGTGGGCCTTACAGCGCTTCCTTGCCGGTCTCGCCGGTGCGGATGCGGACAACCTGCTCCAGGTTGTAGACGAAGATCTTGCCGTCGCCGATTTTGCCGGTGCGTGCAGCGCCTTCGATGGCCTCGATCACGCGATCCACCAGCTCGTCGGCCACCGCCGCCTCGATCTTGACCTTGGGCAAGAAATCGACAACGTACTCCGCGCCGCGGTACAGCTCGGTGTGGCCTTTCTGGCGACCGAAGCCTTTGACTTCGGTCACGGTGATGCCTTGCACGCCGATGCCGGAGAGGGCTTCGCGCACCTCGTCCAGCTTGAACGGTTTGATGATGGCCGTCACGAGTTTCATGGTTTGTTTCCTCAGAGACAGGGGAGGTTTAGAACGTCTTGCCGAGCGAGACGAACAGGCGGGTTTTGCCGGCGGCTTCGATCGGGCCGACCTGGCCGGTGCTGAAGTAGCCCTTCTTGGAGGTACCGATCACGGCGCCGGTCAGCGCGTAGCCAGCCAGATCCTTGGTCAGGCTCAGCTTGTAGTCGGTGACGTTCTTGGACAGGGTGTTGCCGTTGATGTCGGTGAACTGCTGGTTTTCCTTCAGGCTCAAGATACCGGCGTGCACGCCCAGCGTCAGGCCAGTGGCGACTTCGGTGCTGTAGTTCAGGTCCAGGTAGGTCGTGCCCTTGGTGGAGTTGGGCGCGCCGACCAGCTGGGCGGCCTTGAAGTAGTCGCCGGTGGCGTAGTACAGCTTGCCGGAGAAGGGGCCGTAGGTCAGACCACCGTAGATTTCGGTGTTGCTGATCTTGGTCGAGCCGGCCACACCGCTCTTGGGGTAGTAGTAATAGATGGCGCCGACGTCGTAGCCGAGGTCCTTGGCGATCTCACCCTTGTAGCCGCCGTAGAAATCCATTTCCAGGCTGCCGCCGGTGTACAGGCTTTGCAGCACGTTCGAGTTCCAGTTGCCCAGGTAGAAACCGGACTTGTGGGCGAAATCGAAGCCGCCTTGCAGGGCTGGGCCGTAGTCCGTTTGGGTGAAACCGCGGAACTTGTAGTCAGAATTCAGCGAAACGTTGCCGGTGATGGTGAAATCGGGTTCCGGTGCTTTGGCTTGGGCAAAAGCGGCGCCTGCAGACAGCAGGGCGATGGCAACGGTGATGGTGCTGATTTGTGATTTCATTCAAAGCTCCTGGGTAAAAGTAATGACAAGGGTTGTAAAAGAAATACGCTCGGTTACCAAGCACAGACCATGCCATTTGGTCTGCGCCCCCTTGACCTTGTCGGACAAGGTGTCTTGGGGCAAAAAAAGGCGATCGGTCGGGACACCACATCCGACATTCGCACCGATTTTGTGCACAAAGTTGATCTGACGCACGAAATGCACCAAAACTGGATGTAACGGGGAAATCAGGCATGCAGGGCTTCTCAATGGTGCATAGTCGGGCGTTGCTGGGCCTGCAGGCGCCAGAAGTCACCGTTGAGGTGCATCTGGCCAATGGGTTACCCAGCTTTACCTTGGTTGGCTTGGCCGACACCGAGGTCAAAGAAGCCAGAGAGCGGGTCCGCAGCGCCATCCAGAACGCCGGCCTGCCATGGCCGGCCAACAAGCGGGTCACCGTCAATCTGGCGCCAGCCGACCTGCCCAAGGACTCCGGGCGCTTTGATTTGCCCATCGCGCTGGGCTTGCTAGCGGCCAGCGGCCAGGTCGATGCCCAGGCACTGTCGGCCTTCACCTTTGCCGGTGAGCTGTCGCTGGGCGGTGAATTGCGTCCCGTTCGAGGTGCCCTGGCCATGGCGCTGGCCCTGGCACAGACCCAGCCCGCAGCGGCGGGGCCGGCCCGGCTGGTGCTGCCATTGGCCAGCGCCCACGAGGCCGCCCTGGTGCCCGGGGTGCAGGTCCATGGTGCGCGCCACCTGCTGGACGTGGTGCAGCAGTTCCTGCCTGGTGGCCAGACCGCCGTGCCGGCCAACGATGGCTGGGTGCGGTGCGACGCCACGGCCCAGCGGTTGGGCCGCGCCACTTACCCCGACCTGGCCGACGTCAAAGGCCAGGCTGCGGCCAAGCGGGCGCTGGAAATCGCTGCGGCGGGTGGCCACAGCCTGTTGATGGTGGGACCGCCGGGCTCGGGCAAATCCATGCTGGCCCAGCGTTTTGCCGGGCTGCTGCCGCCGATGAACACCATGGAGGCCCTGGAAACGGCCGCCCTGGCCAGCCTGGCCGGCGCCTTTGCCGTTGAGCGCTGGGGCATGCGCCCGACCTCGGCGCCGCACCACACGGCCAGCGCGGTGGCGCTGGTCGGTGGCGGCTCACCGCCGCGGCCGGGTGAAATCTCCCTGGCCCACCACGGGGTGCTGTTTCTCGATGAATTTCCGGAGTTTCCGCGCATGGCGCTGGAGGCCTTGCGCGAGCCCTTGGAAAGCGGCCACATCAGCATCGCCCGGGCCGCCCGGCGGGCCGAGTTTCCGGCCCGCTTCCAGCTGATCGCGGCGATGAACCCCTGCCCCTGCGGCTACCTGGGCCATGCGGTACGGCCGTGCCGTTGCACACCCGACCAGGTGGCGCGTTACCAAGGCAAGCTCAGCGGCCCCTTGCTGGACCGGATTGACCTGCATGTGGAGGTGCCGGCGCTGCCGGCCGACACCTTGTTGCACACCGGACCGGGCGAAGCCAGTGCCGCGGTGGCCGACCGGGTGCTGGCCGCGCGGCAACGGGCGCTGGACCGGCAAGGCTGCGCCAACCAGGCCTTGCAGGCCAAGCAACTGGAAGCCCCATTGAATGTGGCGCCGGCAGCGCTGCGGTTTTTGCAATCCGCGGCCGCCAAACTGGGCTGGTCCGCCCGCAGCACCCACCGGGCGCTGAAGGTGGCCCGCACCGTGGCCGACCTGGAGGGCACAGCCGCGGTGGCCGAACCCCATGTGGCCGAGGCCCTGCAGTACCGCAGCACGCTCAGGCAGGGGCACTGAGCCCCGGCCCCGGATCAGTACTTGGTGAGGGTGTTGTTGCTGTTGACGCGAACCACGTTGCCGGCCGCCCAGTTGGGCTGCGGCTCCTGCTCAAACTTGCGTTCGCTGCCATCGCGCATCTTGACTGTGGTGACCCAGACCTTTTTGCTGGTGACCTTTTTCTGCACCTCGTTGCCCACGTAGCCGCCAGCGGCTGCGCCGCCCACGGTGGCCAGCGTCTTGCCGGTGCCACCGCCGACCTGGTTGCCCAGCAGACCACCAATCACGGCACCGCCGATCACACCGGCCGCACCACCCTGTCCCTTGCGGGTTTCCTGGTTGACACTTTTCACCACCGCGCACTCTTTGCACAGCGCCTGGGTCACCGGGTTTTGCGCCCAGGCAGTGGTGATCGCAAACAAGGCCAACATGGTCAGCAACAGTTTTTTCATGGGAGCTCCCTCTTTTTTGATGTGAACATGCGCGGATGGTGAACCCATCATGCAGGCCGGTCAAGCGCCAGTTCGCAGACCTCAGTAGGCCGAGCCGGTCGGCGCGCTGGACTGCACGGGCGCCGGTGTCGGCGAATAGGCCACGCCGTCACTGCTGCGCAAGGTGTTGCCATCGACCGTCACACGGGCACCCACGGCCGGCGCGGTTTTCTGCTCGAAGCTGCGAACCGAGCCGTCCTCCATGCGCACACGGACTTGGTAGACGATGTCCTTCTTGACGTTTTTCTCGATGGCGTTGCCGGCGTAACCGCCGCCCAGCGCACCCAGCACCGTGGCCGCCGCCCGGCCGTTGCCATGGCCCACCTGGTTGCCAACGATGGCGCCCAGCACACCACCGGCCACCGCGCCCACGCCATTGGTTTGGCCTTTGCGCTCCACCGGGGTGACGGCGTCCACCGTGCCGCAATTCAGGCAAACCTCGCGGGCGGGCACCGTGGCCGGCACCTTGCCCACGCTGCCCGACGGGTAGGCGGTGGGATCGGCCGGCCGCGGGGCGTTGTTGTGGGTGACCGGGCGGGGGGCCGGGGTCTTGCTACCGGGCACCGGGGTGGCCACCGATTTGGCGGCCTCAGGCGCCATGCCAGGCGCTGCGGCGGCGGCCTTGTCGGTCATCGCCGCAGTGTCCGTGGCCGGCACAGCGGCCACCATCTCGGCCGTGGGCTGCGGGCGCAGCTCCTTGTAGGCCAGCGTGCCGCCCATGGCCAGCACGGCGACGCCCAGCACCCCGATGGCGATCCACAGGGGTTTGCTGGCGCCGCTGGGGGCGGAAGTGGGGGTGGTTTGCATTGACGTGTCCATGGTGATTCCTCGGGAAATGTGAGTCTTGGGTGTTCAACGCCTCAAGACCAGGCAGCGTAGACAGGGCCCATGTCCACACCGCGCGTGTTTGTAACCCGAGGTAAGCGCCAAGGCCATCCACGGCTCACAGGTTGGGCGCCAGCAGGCGCGACAAGGCCTGGACCTCGGCGCCCTTGCGGCGGGCCAGGTCGTGCAATTGGTCGTCGCCGATCTTGCCCACGTTGAAATAACTGCTCTGCGGGTGGCCGATGTAAAAGCCGCTGACGCTGGCCGCCGGCGTCATCGCCAGGCTGTCGGTCAGGCCCATGCCGATGTCTTCGCACTGCAGCAGCTGGAACAGCTCGCGCTTGACGCTGTGGTCCGGGCAGGCCGGGTAGCCGGGCGCCGGGCGGATGCCGCGGTACTTCTCGGCGATCAGGTCCTCGTTGCTCAGGGCCTCGCCGGCGGCGTAACCCCAGAGGTCGGTGCGCACGCGGTGGTGCAGGCATTCGGCAAAGGCCTCGGCCAGCCGGTCGGCCAGGGCCTTGAACATGATGGCGGAATAGTCGTCGTGGTCGTCGAGGAAGTACTTTTCCTTCTTCTCGGCGCCGATGCCGGTGGTGACGGCAAACATGCCGGCGTAGTCGGCCGTGCCCACCGGCGCCACAAAGTCGGCCAGACAACGGCTGGGGCGCATGATGCCGTCGATGACCTGCTTTTCGGTCTGCTGGCGCAGGCCGTGCCAGGTGAGGGCCACCTCGCTGCGGCTGTCGTCGGTGTAGAAGGCAATGTCGTCGTCGTTCACCTGGTTGGCCGGGTAGAGGGCGACGATGGCGTTGGCGGTGAGCCAGCGGCCCTCGATCAATCGCTTGAGCATGCGCTGGCCATCGCTCATCACCCGCACCGCCTCGGTGCCGACGATTTCGTCTTTCAGGATGTCGGGGAATTTGCCGGCCAGGTCCCAGGTCTGGAAAAAGGGCGCCCAGTCGATGTATTTGGCCAGCTCGGCCAGGTCGAAATTCTTGAACACGCGACGGCCGAAAAACTTCGGCTTCACCGGTGCGTAACCGGTCCAGTCCATCGGCGTCTTGTTGGCGCGGGCCTTGGCCAGGGGCCAGATCGGCGTCTGTTTCTTGTTGGCGTGCTGGGTGCGGACCTTGTCGTAGTCGGCGTTGATGTCGGCGATGTACTGCGTGGCCTGCTCGCTCAGCAGGCTTTGCGCCACGCTGACCGATCGCGAGGCGTCGGGCACATAGACCACCGGGCCTTCGTAGTGCGGCGCGATCTTCACCGCGGTGTGCACCCGGCTGGTGGTGGCGCCGCCAATCAGCAGCGGGATTTTCTTGATGCGGAAATGGTCGTCCTTCTGCATCTCGCCGGCCACGTACTGCATCTCCTCCAAGCTGGGCGTGATCAGGCCGGAGAGCCCGACGATGTCGGCCCCCTCGACCTTGGCGCGGGCCAGGATCTCGTGGCAGGGCACCATCACGCCCATGTTCACCACCTCGAAGTTGTTGCACTGGAGCACCACGGTGACGATGTTCTTGCCGATGTCGTGCACATCGCCCTTCACCGTGGCGATGATGATCTTGCCCTTGGGTTTCACATCCCCACCGGCCGCTTCCATCAGCAGCTTTTCGGCCTCGATGTAGGGCAGCAGGTGGGCCACCGCCTGCTTCATCACGCGAGCGCTTTTGACCACCTGGGGCAAGAACATCTTGCCCTGGCCGAACAGGTCGCCGACCACGTTCATGCCGTCCATCAGCGGGCCTTCGATCACATGCAGCGGCCGACCACCCTTGGCCAGAATAGCCTGGTAGGCCTCTTCGGTGTCCGGCACGATGTGGTCGGTGATACCGTGCACCAGCGCATGGCTCAACCGCTGGCCCACGGTGGTGCCCACGCGCCATTCGTTCTTCTTGCTCTCGTCCTTGGCACCGCTCTTGGCGCTGTCGGCAATTTCCACCAACCGCTCCCCCGAGTCGGCACGGCGGTTCAGCACCACGTCCTCGACCCGCTCGCGCAATGTGGGCTCCAGTTCGTCGTACACGCCCACCATGCCGGCGTTGACGATGCCCATGTCCATGCCCGCCTGGATGGCGTGGTACAGGAACACCGTGTGGATGGCTTCGCGCACCGGGTCGTTGCCACGGAAGGAAAAGCTCACGTTGGACACACCGCCGCTGACCTTGGCGCCCGGCAGATTGGCCTTGATCCAGCGCGTGGCCTCGATGAAGTCCACCGCGTAGTTGTTGTGTTCCTCGATGCCGGTGGCAATGGCAAAGATGTTGGGGTCGAAGATGATGTCTTCGGGCGGAAAGTCCACCTCGTCCACCAGCACCCGGTAGGCGCGTTCGCAGATTTCAATTTTTCGCTGGTAGGTGTCGGCCTGGCCCAGCTCGTCAAAGGCCATCACCACCGCAGCCGCGCCGTAGCGCTTGACCAGCGTGGCCTGGCGCTTGAACTCCTCCAGGCCCTCTTTCATGCTGATGGAGTTGACGATGCCCTTGCCCTGCACACAGCGCAGGCCGGCCTCGATGACGCTCCACTTGGAGCTGTCGATCATGATGGGCACGCGGGCGATGTCGGGCTCGCTGGCGATCAGGTTCAGAAACCGCACCATCGCGGCCTGGCTGTCGAGCATGGCCTCGTCCATGTTGATGTCGATGACCTGGGCGCCGTTTTCCACCTGCTGGCGGGCCACCGCCAGCGCCTGCTCGAAGTCGCCGTTGAGGACCATCCGCGCAAAGGCTTTGGAGCCGGTGACGTTGGTGCGCTCGCCGATGTTGACAAAGGTGGCGCTGGGGGCCGTGCCCTCGGCGGCGGCCACGCCAATGGCCACCGGTTCCAGGCCCGACAACAGCATGGGCGGCACAAAAGAAGGGGAAACAGACACGGTCATCACTCACCTGGTTGGGGCAACAGGCGAGCGTCGTTGGCAGAATGGGCAGGTTCAAGCCTGACGAAACGCATGGTGGTTTCGCTGCAACGCTCCTTGAACCGAGTGTCATTTTAATCGATCATGCCTGTCTGATGCCCTTCAAGCTGTTCCAGCGCACCCCCAAGTCCCCTCCGCCCACCGAGGCCCAGCGCCATCGCTTGAAGGCGCTGGAGGGCTCGTCCACGGCCGAATTGGCGGTGGATTTGCTGCGTGCGCCCACCGCGCTGATGCAGCTCAGCCGCGAGGAATCGCGGGTGGTGGTGAGCTATATGCTGCCCATGCGGATTGCCGAGGGCAACACCTTCATTCACCAGGGCGACCGCAGCACCGACTTCATGGTGCTGGTGCTGGAGGGCGAGGTGACGGTGGAAACCATTGTGGTCAGTCGCACCACCCCCACCACCGTCAATGTGCTGGGGCCGGGCCACCTGATCGGTGAGATGGGCCTGCTGGACGGGGAGATGCGCTCGGCCTCGTGCACCGCCAGCAGCTCGCTGGTTTGCGCCATCCTGACCCGCCACGCGCTGCGCTCGCTGATGGAGCAAGAACCGGCCATCAGCGCGAAATTGCTGCTGGCGGTGGCCATCCGCCTGGGCCAGCGGCTGCGCGACACCAGCGACAAGCTCAACCGCTATGTGATGCTCACCCGCACCATGCAGCAGGAGATCGACCGGGTGTTGCCCAGCTGATCTGCCTGCGGGGCGCTCAGGCGTCCTGCGGCTCTTTGTAGAAAAAGCCGCGCTGTACCGAGCGGGCCTTCTGTGGCGCCACCGCCTGGCCGATGGCTCCGATGTGCTCCGGCGTGGTGCCGCAGCAGCCCCCCACGATGTTGACCAGGCCTTCGGCCGCGAACTCTTGCAGCAGGCGCGAGGTCACGTCGGGGGTTTCGTCAAAGCCGGTGTCGCTCATCGGGTTGGGCAGGCCGGCGTTGGGGTAGCAGCTGATGAAGGTGTCGGGCGCGGCCTTGGCCAGCTCCTGGATGTAGGGCCGCATCAGCGCCGCACCCAAGGCGCAGTTCAGGCCCACCGCCAGCGGGCGGGCGTGGCGCACGCTGTGCCAGAAAGCGGTGACGGTCTGGCCGCTGAGGATGCGGCCGGAGGCGTCGGTCACGGTACCGCTGATGATCAGCGGCAGCCGCTCGCCGGTGTTGGCAAAAAACTCCTCGATGGCGAACAGCGCGGCCTTGGCGTTCAGGGTGTCGAAAATGGTTTCCACCAGCAGCACGTCGCTGCCGCCCTCCACCAGCGCCTCGACCTGCTCGTAATAAGCCGCGCGCAGCTCCTCGAAATTGACGTTGCGCGCGCCGGGGTCGTTCACGTCGGGGCTGATGCTGGCGGTCTTGGGCGTGGGGCCCAGGGCGCCGGCCACAAAGCGCGGCTTGTCCGGCGTGCTGTATTTGTCGCAGGCGGCGCGGGCCAGCTGGGCCGACACGAGATTCATCTCGCGGGCCAGACCGGCCATGTCGTAGTCGGCCTGGGCGACGGTGGTGGCGCCGAAGGTGTTGGTCTCGATCAGGTCGGCGCCGGCGGCCAGGTAGCGCTCGTGGATGTCGCGGATCACGTCGGGCCGGGTCAGGCTCAGCAGTTCGTTGTTGCCCTTGACGTCGCGGTGGAAGTCGGTGAACCGCTCGCCCTGCGCGCCCGGGCCGGTGTAGCCGGCGCCGCGGTACTGGGCCTCTCCCAGCTTGAAGCGCTGGATCATCGTGCCCATGGCGCCGTCGAGGATGGCGATGCGCTCGCCGAGGATGGCGGGCAGTTGCTGGGCACGGGTGTAGTGGAGCGGCTTCATGCCCCGATTGTAGAAAGCCCCCGGTTTGGGCCGACAATTCATGCGCGGTGCCCCCGGCAGCGGCCCAGGTTTTGCCGGCGGCCGCACTCCCCCTTTCCATTGACCCCGACCCAGAGCAGCCCACCCCTTGGCTTTTGAATCCATCCTGCGCGAGGTGTTTGGCTACAGCGCCTTCCGCGGCCCGCAGCAGGCCATCGTTGAACATGTGTCGGCCGGCGGTGACGCGCTGGTGCTGATGCCCACCGGCGGTGGCAAGTCGCTGTGTTACCAGATCCCGGCGCTGGCCCGCCAGCGCGCCGGCCAGGGTGTGGCGGTGGTGGTGTCGCCGCTGATCGCGCTGATGCACGACCAGGTGGGTGCTTTGCACGAGGCCGGGGTGGAAGCCGCTTTTCTCAACTCCAGCCTGAGCGGCGACGAGGCCTGGGCGGTGGAAAAGCAGGTGCAGCGCGACGAGTTGACGCTGCTCTACGCCGCGCCGGAGCGGGTCACCACCTCACGCTTCTTGGCCCTGCTGGACGCCTTGCATGCACGCGGCAAGCTGAGCCTGTTTGCCATTGACGAGGCGCATTGCGTCAGCCAATGGGGCCACGACTTCCGGCCCGAATACCGGGCGCTGACCGTGCTGCACGAACGCTACCCCGGTGTGCCGCGGATGGCGCTCACCGCCACCGCGGACGCGCTGACCCGGGCCGACATCGTGGAGCGGCTGCAGCTGGAGGATGCGCGGCAGTTTGTCAGCAGCTTCGACCGGCCCAACATCCGCTACACCATCGTCGAGAAAAAAGACGGCTTGCAGCAGCTGCTGCGCTTCATCGAGCGCGAGCATTCCGACGCCACCGGCCACGACTGCGGCATCGTCTACTGCCAGTCGCGCAAGCGGGTGGAGGAGGTGGCTGGGCAACTGAACGACGCCGGCATCCAGGCCCTGCCCTACCACGCGGGTCTGGACGGCGCGTTGCGCCAGCAGCACCAGGACCGCTTCCTGCGCGAAGAAGGCCTGGTGATGGTGGCCACGGTGGCCTTTGGCATGGGCATCGACAAGCCCGACGTGCGCTTTGTGGCCCACCTCGACATGCCCAAGAACATCGAGGGCTACTACCAGGAAACCGGCCGGGCAGGCCGCGACGGCGAGGCCGCCAACGCCTGGATGGCCTATGGCCTGCAAGACGTGGTCAACCAGGCCCGGATGATCGACGAAAGCCCGGCCGGCGACGATTTCAAGCGGGTGCTGCGCGGCAAACTCGACGCGCTGCTGGCGCTGGCCGAGGCCACCGACTGCCGGCGTGGCCGGCTGCTGGCCTATTTCGACGAGCAGCTGGATGCCGCCTCCCACACCGATGGCCGCTACCGCTGCGGCAACTGCGACAACTGCCTGAACCCGCCGGCGGTCTGGGACGGCACCGAGGCCGCCCGCATGCTGCTGAGCGCCATCTACCGGGTGCAGCAGCACAGTGGCATCGGTTTTGGTTCGGGCCACATCATGGACATCGTGCGCGGCAAGGCCACCGAGAAGGTCAAGCAGTTCGGCCACGAGGCCTTGAGCCCGTTTGGGGTGGGCGCGGCCTTCAGCGAAAGCCAGCTGCGGGCGGTGCTGCGGCAGCTGCTGGCGCTGGGCGCGGTGGCCGTCAACGCCCAGGCCTTCAACACCTTGCAGCTGGCCGAGGGCGCGCGGGCCATCCTCAAAGGCGAGCGGACGGTGTCGCTGCGCGACAGCGGGCCGGCCACCGCCAGCACCAAGTCCCGCCGTGGTGCGACCAGTGCAGCCCGCCAGGCGGTGGCCGCGGCCCTGGACGGCCCGGCCCAGGCCCGACTGGCGGCGCTGCGGGCTTGGCGCGCCGAGGTGGCGCGCAGCCACAACCTGCCGGCCTATGTGATTTTTCACGACGCCACGCTGGCCGCGGTGGCTGAGCGTCATCCCCGCTCGCTGCTGGACCTGGAAGGCATCAGCGGCATTGGCACGAAAAAGCTGGAAGCCTACGGCGAGGCGCTGTTGCTGGCGCTGCGTTCGGTGAGGGAAGACCCCGCTGCCACAGCGGGATGACGCTGGGGAAGGCTCAAGCGGCGTTGCCGAAGAACTGCTGCACCACCTGGGCGGTGGCGTCGGCGCTCAGGGGCTTGGTCAGGTAGGCCTTGATGGCCGGAAACTGCTTGGCGCGCAAATGGTCTTCGGACGACGGCGACGAGGTCAGCATCACCACCACCGCAGCCGGATGCCGGTTGGTCAGCGTGGCGTACTTTTCCAGAAACTCGAAGCCGTTCATGCCCGGCATATTGATGTCGAGGAAGATCAGGTCCACATCGGGTTCGCTGCTGTTCTTCAGGTAGTCCAGCGCCTCGAAACCGGACTCCACCACCACCACGTCTTCCACCGCGCCCGAGCGCTCGATCATGATCTGGTGGTAGACGTTGTCGGCCTCGTTGTCGTCAATCAGCATGACGCGCTCAATCTTTTTCACTCGCATGTCTCCTTGGGGTCAGGCCGCGCTCTGGCCTGGCGGGGGGGCTGTGTGGCGCAGCGGCAGCTCCACATGGAAGCGCGTGCCCTCGCCCAGCGTGGATTCGGCCCAGATGCGGCCATGATGGTACATCGCAACCCGTTTGCACATGGCCAGGCCCAGGCCGCTGCCGTCGAACTCCTTGCGGGAATTCAGCCGGTGGAAGATGCGGAACACCGCGTCCAGCTTGTCTTCGGGAATGCCGATGCCGTTGTCGGCCACGGTCAGGGTGCAGGTCTTTTCGC
The DNA here is from genome assembly GCF_058216275.1 of Rhodoferax sp. SPJ4. Lineage (NCBI taxonomy): Bacteria > Pseudomonadati > Pseudomonadota > Betaproteobacteria > Burkholderiales > Comamonadaceae > Rhodoferax > Rhodoferax sp. SPJ4. The sequence goes on along the minus strand of NZ_JBYZMN010000003.1, from coordinate 335,127 downwards.
CCAGTTCGGCCGTGACCTTGACCACCGGCTTGGCGCCGCGCTTCTGGAACTTCAGGCCGTTGCTGACGAGGTTTTGCAGCAGCAGCCGCAGCATGGACGGGTGCGCCGGGATGACGGGCAGGGTGCCGAACTCCAGCGTGGCGTTCTTTTCCCGCAGCGTGCTGTCGACGTCCTGCTGGATCTCGCCCAGCATCACCGTCAGGTCGCAGTCGGCAAAAGCGTCCTCGGGTTGCTCCAGGCGCACGAAACTCATCAGGTCATCGAGCAGGCGGCGCATGCGGCGGCCGGCGCCGTGGATGAAATCGAGGTAACGGCGGCCGGTGGCGTCGAGCTGGGCAGCGTTGTCGGCGCCCAGCATGTTGGAGAAATTGATGATGGAGTTCAGCGGCTCGCGCAGGTCGTGCGACAGGATGTAGATGAACTCTTTTTGCAGCGCATTGACCCGCTCCAGCGAGGACACGGTGGCCCGCAGGTTGGACTCCAGCTGGTGGAACTTGGTCACGTCGCGCGCCCGCACCACCACGCCCAGCACGTTGCCGGCGGTGTCGCGGGCCGGGGTGTAGAGGATGTCCAGGTGTTTCTCGGTCTGGTCGGGCAGAACCAGAATCCAGGCGTGCTCCACGGTATTGCCGTTCAAGGCCTCGTCCAGCAGCGGCTTGGAGTTGCGGTGGAAGGCCTGCTCGCCAATGATGTCGACCACTGGGTGGCCTTCGATCAGGTTCAGCGGCTTGTTGACGTAGTTGCGGTAGGTGTCGTTGACGTAGCGGTAGACGTAGCGCCGGTCGACAAACGACACCATGTCGGACGAGGCCGCGCCGATGGCGCTGAGCTGGGCGCGGATTTCCAGCGCCATGCGCCGCTCATGGGCCAGCGCCCGGTCCTTGAAGGCCAGCAGGCGCAGCACCTCCAGGTGGCCGATGGCCTTGCGGGCCAGCAGCTGCAGGGACTCGATCTGCCCGGCGTTGAGCGTGCGCGGCCGCTGGTCAAGCACACACAGCGCGCCGATGGCCTGGCCGGTGGAGGTGATCAGCGGGGCGGCGGCGTAAAACGCCACATGGGGCGGGCCGGTCACCAAGGGCGTTCTGGCGAAGCGGGGGTCGCGCTGGGTGTCGGGCACCACCAGCACCCGCATCGGCTCCAGCACCGCGTGGGAACACAGCGACAGGTCGCGCGACTCGGGATCGGGCAGGTAATCGACCCCCGGGGTGTACCACTGGGTGGTGCCGTTGATCAGCGACAGCGCCACCATGGGGGTGTCGCAGATCTGCGCCGCCAGCACCGAGATGTCGCGCACCTCGGCGGCAAATTGCACGCCGCCTTCGGCATCGGTGCCGGGCACGGCGGCCATGGGCCGCGGCGTGTCGCGAAGGGCGGCGGGTTCAGCAGCCATGGGGTGGGGTCCAAGAAAACATGTCGCCAGGGGATCGGGAATGACACGGGAGCTTAAACCCGCGGGCACCGGGACAAGCCCCGAACTGCCCCCCAAAAACCCAGCTTACTGCAAAAACCCCATGGCCCGGCCGTCGCGCACCTCGGGCTTGACCCGGTGCTCGGCCTCCAGTTGCAGCAGGAATTCCTCGGCCGACAGCGTGCTGGCCAAAATGTCGGCCTGGCGTTTCACTGCGGCAAAGTCGCCGGGGCACAACAGGTCCAGCCGGGCCAGTCGGGCCCGCGTCGCATCGTCCAGCAGGTCGGCGTCGCCGCCCAGCGCTTCGGTGACGAACATGGCTTCACGCTGCAGGGGGGTGAGCGGCTTGAAACGGATCTTGAAGGTGAAGCGCCGCAGCGCAGCCTGGTCGATGCGGTCGAACAAATTGGTGGTGCAGACAAAAATACCGGCAAAGGCCTCCATGCCCTGCAGCATCTCGTTGACCTCGCTGACCTCGTAGCTGCGCTGGGCGGCGCGGCGGTCCTGCAAATAGCTGTCGGCTTCGTCCAGCACCAGCACCGCCTTCTCGGATTCAGCCTCGCGGAACATGGCAGCCATGTTCTGCTCGGTTTCGCCCACGTACTTGCTCATCAGGTCGCTGGCGCGCTTGACCAGCAGTGGCCGGCCCACCTCGCGGGCGATGTGGGCGGCCAGCGCGGTTTTGCCGGTGCCGGGCGCGCCATAAAAACACAGCGTGCCATGGCCCCGGGCCTTGAGCGCCGACACGATGCGCGGGATGTCGAAGCGCGATTCGACGTTGAGCAAGTCCAGACTGTAGGTGGTGGCCGCTGGCAAGCCGCTGGACTCCCGGCTGCGCTGGCCCAGCGCCAGGTCGGCGCTGCGCAGCTGGCGCTCGATCAGCCCCTCCACCGCCGTGCCCTCGGCACCGTCCACCAGGCTGGCAAAGCGCGCGGCGGTGCGGATTTGCGCAGGCGTCAGGCCCTTGCGGTCGGACAGCCGGGCCACAAAGGCGTCGGACACGGCCACCCCTTCCAGCGTCTTGCGCACCAGGCCTTCGCGCGCGCCGGGCGGCGGCGATTTCAGCTCCAGGTGGTAGGCAAAGCGGCGGCGAAAGGCCGGGTCGATCTGCTCGATGCGGTTGGTGACCCACAGCGTGGGCACCGGGTTGGTTTCCAGGATCTGGTTGACCCAGGCCTTGCCACTGACCGAGCCGCTCATGCCCGACGAGGGCACGGCCTGGTCGGCGCGGGCCATCAGCTGGGCCGCCTCGCTGGAGATGGGCGGGAACACGTCTTCCACCTCGTCGAACAACAACGCGGCCTGGGCGCTGCCTTTCAGAAACACTTGGGCGATCTGCAGCGATCGGTAACGGTCGCGGCCGCTGAGCGAGTTGCCGTCGCGGTCGGCGTATTCCACCTCGTACAACTCCAACCCGGCGGCCTGGGCCACCACCTTGGCCAGTTCAGTTTTACCGGTGCCGGGTGGGCCGTACAGCAGCACGTTGACGCCGGGCGCTTTGCGCGCCACCGCGTTGCGCAGCAGCGCGCTCAGCACCGCCACGTCCTCCGCCACAAAGTCGAAATCGGCCTGACCCAGCGGGCTCTTGACGCTGGGCCGGGTGAACACCGCCATCAGCTCGCTCTCATCGCGGTACTCGCGCATCAGCACCGGTGGCAGCTTCTCGCTGACCTTCATCAGGTCGGCCAGGTCGGTGATGTTGTGCTCGGAAATCAGGTTTTCCACCAGGCCGATGCGCTCCAACCGGGAGCCGGCGCGCAAGGCCTCGCCGATCTCGGTGGCGCTGACGCCGGCCAGCTCGGCCAGCGCCGCATAGGCCTCGGGCGCGTTGTTGACCTTGAACTCCACCAGCAGCGAGCGCAGGTCGCGCTGGTAGCGGGCCAGCGTGCCGTAAAGCAACAAGGCCCGTTCGGCGCGGTTGAGCTGCAGCAAATGGGCCAGCGCGTCGATGTTTTTCTCCACCAGCGTGCTCTGCTTCTTCAGCACATGGGTCAGCCATTCACCGGTGACGGTCAGGGCCGACAGCAGGTCTTTGGGCGCGTCTTTGGCGAATTCGTCCAGGTAGAAAAACAGCGTGCCCTCTTCGTAGGGGCCGCGCCAGGCGCCATGGCGGGCCAGAAAGGCGGTGTTGCCCAGGGCCTCGTGGCCACGCCAGAACTCGTTGCCCACACAGCGCCGAGCCAGAAACTCGCGCAGCCGGGCCAGCACCGGTGTGGGCCACACCAGGTGACGCCCGGCCAGCGACAGCAGGCCATGCAGGTCGCGCCGCAGGTTGAACTTCAGGCCCTGTTTGGCCGCCAGCGTGAGCACGAAATGCGAGCACATCAGGTCCAGCACCGGCGCGTCACGCAGACCCGGTGAGGGACACACCTGCACATCCACAAGACGCTTCACCATGGTGTTGCTGCTCCGAAAAGCGGGGGAAGAGCGAAGGCCGACGCCGTTTTGGCGCCTGGGCTTCACCGCACCATAACGCAGCTTGGCCCATTCTGGAAGTCACCCAGGCACAGAAAGCGGCACAGCGCCACGCTTTTGCGGGCTGTGACTGACTTGGCTCAACGCAGGTGCTTGAGCATGCGCGCTGAAAACCGCTCCGGAATGCCCATGTGGCGCGGCCCCGGCACCAGCCGCACCGGGTCACCCGCGGTCAGGCTGCCGGGCTCGCTGACCGACAGGTAAAAGCCACAAAAACCCGACAAGGCCATCTGCCGCGAGGCCTGGTTGAAACCCATCGCGGCATTGAACTTGTGGCAAGGTTCGCGGGGTGCGCTCACGGTCAATTCGCAGCCGGGAAACACCAGGCGGTCACCCACCCACACATCCCGCTCCAACAGGCCCTGCAGGGTGAGGTTTTCGCCAAAACTGCCCGAGGGCAACGCGTCGTCAATCCCGGCCACGCCGGCCGTCTGCCTGGCCTCGCGCCAGAAGGGGTAATGCTCCGACGGGTAGGCGTACACCGCCTTCTCCAGCCCGCCATGCACCGACAGGTCGGCCTGATCGTCGCCCACCAGCCCCAGCCGCCCCACCGCCACCGGTCCGCCGACAGCGGTTTTGTGGATGGCCGTCAGGATGTGGCGGTCGCCGATATGCACGCGACGGGCCTGGCCCAGCTGGACGGAGATCAGTTGGGGCATGGCGGTGATGTGGGGCTGTTCAGAAAAGCCATATTGACATGGTAAAGCGCCTGGCACCGCTTGCCAGTGACGGGATTCCACAGGAGGCCCGGCTGGAAATTCGCCAGCCGGAGGGCAAGCGGCTAAAATCCGAGGAGTTTTTAGTTCAGCGAAAGCCCGCCATGTCTGCACCTTCCCACAACCACACCCCTGCCACCGGCGAAAAAGACGTCATCGAAGCCATCGTTCCGCACATGCCCATCGTACTGCCAGTGGCTGGCGGTCTGCTGATCTTCTTGCTGGCGTTCATTGCGGTGTTCATGGCCTGACGGCCCAAAGCACCGACCGCTCAAAAAAGACCACCACCGGAACAGCACAAGCTGTTCCGGTGGTGGTCTTTTTTCTGGGTTCAGCGCCAGGCTTCTGGCAGAGACATCAACGAAGGCCCCCAAAAGGCCTGTGAACCATGGGCCCGCTGGACGGGCGCATGGTTCACGACTCAACCGTTCACCGTGTGTCGGTGTTCGATCGCCAGTAGATTTTCTTGCGGGTCTTGCCAATGGAGGGCTGCAGCTTTTGCCCGCCCACCGGCGTGTTGACGGAGCCGTCCAACTTGACGCCACCGATCACCACGATCTGCGTGGTGTTACCCACTTTGACCACGCCTGACACAGGGGACGGGGCCAAACCACCGCCCACGAACACTGCTGACCGGCTACCGCCGCAGAGGTTATTGGAAGCCCCCACCGCACCGGAGCCGTTCAGCAGGTTCACCGCGTAGCCTCTGGCTTCTCCCAGAGGATTGGCACAAGTGGCCGTGCTACCCAGAGGCCGGTTGGTGTTGAAGAACACCACGCCAGCCGATATCAACGCCGACGTGACCGTCTGTTCGCCTCTGCCGTATTCGTTCAGGCTCATGAACCAACCCTTGTCGTCACTGGTGGGCAAAATCTGGCTGGTCGAGCAAGTGTCATCGACCGACACCGTACGGTCGAGCAAGGTATCAAAGTTTTTGGCCACGGATGTCACGTCGGTATCCAGAGCAGACGGGCTGTCCAGATACACGTAAAACCGGTTGACCACTGGCCTGGTGTAGGGGTAACTCAGGGAGGTTGGGTGCTCACGGTCGCCACTGCCAATGGCCACGTACACCTTGTTCTTGTACGGCAGCACAGCAGGTGCGAAAAGGAACTTGCGCCCGCTACCCGTTGTGTAGCCAATTTTGGTGATGGTCCAACTGGCGGAGGTGCGGGCCACAAAGGTTGACGGATCGGTGAAATTGATGCGGTACACGTTGCCACCGGTATCGGCCACGTAGGCCGCATCCACCTTGCCATCCTGGTTGATGTCGATCAGCGAAACGTCCGCCGCCACACTTCGAAGTGTGGTGAACGACTTCACCACCGCACCGGTGTCGGCGTCGAGCACGTAGACGACGTTGCCCAGAGGTGTGGAAGAACAGGCGGGCGCGAAAGCATCGTCGTCCTCGCAGGTGTCATATCCACCGCCCACCACCAGCACCGGGCTGGTCGCCGTCGTGGAGGGATAGCCTGGAATGTTCGCCACGTTGGGCGTGGACCATGTTTGCCCCAGGCGGTCCAAGGTGACGTTGCAGCCGGTTCCGTTGCAAGCCTTCCATTTGAAGGACGGTAACACAGCACCAGATGTGTTGGTGTTCGACATGTCAAACGCGTAAATCGCGTTGCCGCCACGACGCATTGTGGGGTACACCCAGACCTTGTCCGCGACAGACACCGTGGTGGTCGTGGTGCCCACCGTGCTGGTCACGTCCCTGAAGGTCTGGTAGATCCCGCTCGATCCGTCAAAGAAGTAGTCACCGGGTGTGCCAGGAGCCGCTGTTTGACTGGGCGGCGTGGGCGTGGGGCTTTGCACGCTGGGTGTGTTATCCATCAAGCGTTGCAGGTACGGGAAGGACTCAGGCGCCACAAAACTCCATTCTTCAGTGCCGGTGCTCGAGTTGATGGCTCGGAACGTGCCGTCGTTAGCGCCATAAAACACCTTCACACCGGTGGTGCCACCGTAGTCGATCGCCAAAGGCCTCGAATGCACCACGCTGCCATGAATGGACGGCCGCGCATTGGTGGAGGGTGCGCCATTGATCTCGCCGGTGACATCCTGACCCATGATGAAATTCTTCAGGTTGGCGTTGACGGTGGAGTTGTTGGAAATCACCGTGGCATTAGCAAAGTCATCAAGCACCGCACCGTTCAAAGTCTGAATTTTCCGGGCTGTGCTTGCACCACGCAGCATGCTCGCCACACCACCTTTTTCGACGGACGGTCCGTCTGGGTAGTCCGAGTAAGCACTGCCCAAAGTGGTGCAGTCACTTTTTGCAAATGCCAAATCGTCACCCACCGTTTGCCAGGCGGTCCCGGCTGTGGTGGCTTGGGTGAAGTAAACACGTGGCGACGGGTTGGCGACCGTCCCATTGGCCCAGTAACTGCCGGTGTCGTAGTTCCAGAAACTGGCCGCACAGGGTGTAAAGAAACCGGTGTTGGGATTCACCGCAGCAATGGGTGGATTTTGGCTGTCGACCAGATCGGTACCCCCATTCACCGTGCCCAGCACATATTTTTTCAGGTTGCCAAACCAACGTGGCAACGACCGCGAGTCCGGCCGGAAAGTACCCACAAACACCTCGTTGCCGTTCTGGGTTCGGGTGGAGGCGGACACTGGCAATGCAGCCGACGCGAAGGTGGAGTTTTTGGCCTGGATTTCGGCAAAAATATTTTGCAACACCACCTTGATCGCGTTGGCATTGGTGGCCGAGTAATACCCGCCACCGCCGTTCTTGGCCATGCTGCTCAGCAGGCTGGATTGCTGCGCGCTGGGTTGCGCGCCATACACGTCCACCGTGTAGGTGCTGGCGTAGGCTTTGACGTCGGAGCCCGCTACCGGGATGCCCTTCTGGTACATGAAGCGCGCCCACTCATCGGCATTGAAGGTGGCCGTGTCGGTGTTGAAAACCGCGGGATTGCTGGGCACGGATGTCAGCACATCGGCATACCCGACCGCTTGATAACGGTTGCCCGATGGGCAAATGGCCGCCGTGGTGGCCGAACCGTAGGAACAGGTTGAACCACTCGGGCAGGTGTAGTCCGTGGGGGTGCCGGTGGGCTGAGAGGCGTAACAGGCGAAGGTGTTGCCGAGGGTGGTTGTGGTGTTCGAACCTGTCGATGTGCTGGTGGTGACGGTCTTGGTGACGGTCTGAACCAATTGGTATTTGGAATTCTTTGTGGTTCTGGTGACGCTGGGAGTCGCTGTTTGGGTGATCGTCACATGCGAGTCGTTGTTATCCGTGCAGCCGGTCTTGACCGTGTTCTCCACACCGGAGTAGCTACAACTGTAGGTGGTGCTGACCTGTGGATTGTTGGAGGTGTCATTGGTATTGCCTGGACAGACCAGCCCACCGCGGTCGCTGGACGAAGAATTCCACTGCCCGGTGCCATTGCCAACCCTTGAGTAGCAGTTCAAGCTGTTGGCAGACAAGGTCTGTGGCGTCCCAGCAGTGGGCCCACTGACGGTGTCTGGACAGCTCGATGTGACGGTGCTGTTCACCGTCGTGCTGCACGCGTAGGTGGTCGTGGTGGTGACATTGCCCGTCGTGCTGCTGGTGTTTACCGGACAGGCCGGCACGGTACCGGTGTCGCTGCTGGTCCAGTTGGATGGACTGGCATAACAGGAGTTGGTAGAGCCGGTGTTGGTGGTGGTGGTCACCACGCTGTTGCTGCTGGAATTGACCGGTGTTGTGGCCAGCACTGAATAGCGTGACTGGCCACTGGGACAAGCCGCCAAGGCCGTCGTTTTATCGCTGGTGCTGTAGGAGCAACTGGCATACGCGGAATTCGACGTGGGCGGGCACAGTGCCGCATAGTCGGTGGGCGTACCTGTGGGTTGGGATGTGAAACACGCCGACGAATAACCCAAGTTGGTGGGCGTGTTGAGGGTGCTGGAAGTGAACGACTGCAAAGGCAGCTGGCTGGTGTTGCCGCCGGCCGACGACAAGGCCGTCAGATTGGCGCCCGCATCTGCGGTTGGACCACGCGACGGCGGGTTGCCGATGAAGATGATGTAGGTTGACCCGCAGGTGCTGTCAGAGGTGAATGGCGATTTGAAGCGGGTGAAAGCAGAGGTGTAGCCATTGGCGTCAGCCACACTGGCGGGCACATTCACCGACAAGGCCTTGGCGTTGTTGCCCGCCAAGTAGTTGTACACGTCGTAAAACAGATTGCCATAACCCAGACCAGAGTTGTTGCGCTCAATCTGGCTGTCGTTGTAGTTGGCGTAAATCGCGTCCAGCTTTTGCGTGAAGGCGTTTTTGTTGGTTGTGAAACCGGTCCCCATCGGCACGATGGCTTGGCGCACATAGCCGCCATCGTCAGTGCCCGAGCCTCCGGCAGGAATGAATTCCATCATGCCCACTTTAATGCTGCCGGTGAGGCCGCTCACCACACTCTTGATGGCCGCCACTTCGGCCTGAGCTTGGGTGATGGTGCCACCGTTCCCATCGGGAAAGAACTGGTTGTTGCGGGCCCAGTTGGACGTGTTGTCCAGCACAAACAGCACGTTGGGTGCGGTTGCGGCGCCGGTAGCCGTGAAAATATCCGTGTCTCGGCCCAGCACTTCCACTGGCGCCATCAGAAAAGCCGTGGCAAGCGCGGCGGACGCCGCAGCAGCCAATTTGAGTTTAGAGGTCATGGCAACCCTTTCGGTGGGCAGAAATCACGGACAGTAAGAGGTTTTTTCGGCGATGAGGATTCGCTGGCTCACGCCTTGCGCCACATTCACCGCGTTGGTGTCATCGGGGCTGGCTGCCGTGGCATCGATGTTCCACAACGAGCTGGCGCACAGCGAATTGGTGCCGCTGCTGGCACTGGAGCCCGATATGCCCAGGGTGCCCTGTTGGGAACCCGCAATGCAGGCCAGGTCGGTGTCCTTGGTGACGTCCAAGTCATTGGTGGGAATGGCGTTGGCCGACACGCAATTGACCGCCACCGTGACCTTGAAGTCCTGCTTGGCGGTGGTTCCACCGTTGCTGGAAGTGCACAGCACGTTCACACCGCCGGAGGTGCAGTTGGACACCGTGATGGCCGCGTTCGGGTTGACGGTGAAGTTGGACGAGTTGATGACTGTCTCAATGGCCTGATCGGCTGCCGCCACACCTTTGACCTGCTGCTGGGCGTTGGAAATCACCACCGTCTGGAACACACCCAACCGGAATGACGCCACGGCCATGACGGTCAACACAAACAACATGACCAGGCCCACCAGCAGGGTCATGCCCTGTTGTGCAGCACGCATGCGTCGAATAGGACGGACTGTCATTCCAAACGCCCTTCAATGTTGTTCAGCCTGACCACGGTGGTGTAGGCATGGCGCTTGTAGTTGTCACTGAACGAGAAGTTCGTCGGTCCTAATGAATAGACCTTGGTGGTGGTGTAGCCCGGTGTCGGCTCGGTGTTCCTGGCCAGAAAATGCACCTTGACGGCCGTCACATTCGCCCAGTTTTGCTGGCAAACCACGCCCGTGCAAGTGTTGTAAGTGGAAGGATTGGTGGTGTAGATCGGTGGGGTTATGGCAGTGGAATAAACGCCATATTCCAACTTCATTTGCTCAATGCCCGTGACCAACGGCGTCACTGTGAACCCGGTGGCACCGAGATCCGCCACCTTCAGCGTGGGAATGCCGTCGCCCGGCTTGTTGTTGTCCGACACGAAATAGATGCGGGTCACAAAGGACCGGATGTTGGCCGGCGTGACGCAATCCGGCTTCATCAGCACAAACTTGGTGTCGTCTGTGTCCACAACATAGGCATTGGGGTTGGTCTGGCACAGCGACTTCTGAAAATAGAAGTACTTGCTGACATCTTTGGCTGCGCAACCGGCACCGCCTTGAACACAGGTGCTGGCACGCCGAACCACCAGCACGTCGCTGTTCATGCGCACATTTTGCCCAACCAGGCAGGTCACCGATGTGGTGGTGGCGTTTTGTACCCCTTGAACAGGCAGCGCCACCGCGGCCGTCAACCCGGCACTGGTGACATCACACGGGTCTGGCAGAGCGGCGGGCACTGTCAAAGTCGCCGGGTTCATTTCGGCGTAGTACCCAGCCAGCTTGAGTTCTTCGATCAGTTGCTGGGTGGCAAAACGGCCGTTCTCAATTTGCTGGCTGGTTTTCTCAATCTCACCCCGGGCGCGGCTGCTGTTGGCAAACACCACCGCCAGGGACGTGAGAATCAGCAAGCCCAGGGCGATGCCAATCAGCAACTCAATCAGGGACACGCCCCGAGAACGATGGAAGCGGGGTGCGGTCATGGTGCGGTCAAGTCAGACACCACCACCAGTTGGGTGAGGGCGCGTCGAAAGGTGTCGGTTCCATAGCTTCCCGAACCGCATGTCTGCACGGGGGTGGACAGGGGCGTCAGGCCTTGCCAGACGACTGTCACCGCGTAGGTAGGGGGGACAGCGCCGGTAATCAAATCAATGCAGCCGCGGGCATCCACCATGGCTCCTACGCTGTTGGCGGTGGATGCCGAACTCGCCTTCTCTGCCGCACCCTTCAGTTGCCGGCTCCACTCGCATTGGTCAAGCGCTGACCCGGTGAGACCGGCGCATGAGGCTGGCTGGGCGTCTCCGGTGCCGAGGGGCGTTGAACCGGTGAGGTAGGCCGCCACCTGGGTTCGGTTGGCCGACAAACGGTTGGCCATGTCCTGCACCAGCAGCAATGCCTGCGCCCTCTGAAACGAATCCGTCTCCGAACTCTGCACCCGGGCCTGCATGCCGGCCATGCCCAAGAGTCCAAAAGCCAGAATGACCATGGTGATCAACACCTCAATCAGGCTGAATCCTTGCTGCCGCTTTTTGATCGGTTGAAACATGTTCATGTTCAGCATCCCGAGGTACTGATCAAGGCCTGCCCCGATGGGGACACTTGAACGCACCGAATGTCCGTGACCGAGGGACTGGCCACCTTGAATGTGGCGTCCAGCGCGGCAGTGGTTCGGCCCGAACGCTGGTAGATCACGGCCACCGGCCCTGTCACCGTGATGCCGCCAATGGCCTCGGTGACAGCCAGGGTGACCGTGGGTGAAAGTGGGTCAAAAACTTTCCAGCCAGATGCCCAGTCGGTGGAAGTGACCGGCGCCATGGTGACGTTGGCGTTGCGCTTCAAGGCTTCAGCGCGGGTGAAGTTCAAAGACGCCTGAATGGACGATGCGGCACTTTTGATGCGCTGGCGCGCGATGATGGGGGTGAACGAGGGTGCAGACACCGCCGCCAAGATGGCCAAGATGGCCAAAACCACCATCAATTCAATGGCGGTGAATCCACGACTGCGAATGCGAAGGGCACACATCACCATTTGTCCGCCGGAAACTTGGCGCCGGTGCTGTCGATCTTCAGTACGGACACGTCCTTGGCCTGGGAACCGATCGCCGTGGCAGTGATGGTGAAGGCCGGCGGGCTGGTCTGGGCCGCGTTGGCGATGGTGCCGGTGGCGATGACTGGTGTGCCGTAATAAGGCAACACATTGGCCGGAACAGCCACGAGTTGGGTGATCGTTGTGGCGTATGCCCTGTTGTCAATGAAATAGGCGTGCTGACGCTGCGCCAAATCCATCAAATAGGTTTCAGCATCGGCACGACGCCCTTTTCGAATGGAGTTGTTGTAGGACGGCAACGCAACCGAAGCCAAAATGGCCACGATGGCCACCGTGATCATCAATTCGATCAGCGTGAAGCCGCTGCGCCGGCGCATCGATGCGAAGTGAAGTCGTTGTGTCATGGAATGAGTATCACATTGATCGCGAGTCCGCCCGAGCCACTCGACCAACTGAACGGTCCGATGCGGCCTCGGCCGGTAAGAAGGGCGCCTGAACCACCAGTCAGCCTCTTATGTTCGATGTTACATAGGCTCACCATTAGCGCCCAGCCGTTCAACACCGGCAGATCACCGCTTGTCTGTACTCGCGGCGCGATCAACGCGGCGGCAGGCCCATCGCGGCCGACGCCATCGCCGCGTTGCAGGTTCAAATGCGTCCCGCCCAAAAGAAACCCCGCTGCAGGGCAGCGGGGTTTCTTAGATGACTGACCAACCAGTCAGTCTGCGTGGCGACAGCACTCAATGAAGCGCCATCGATGCCACGGGCTGGTCATGGAAAGCTGAACGGGCAAGGAGTCGACTGCACAAAGTTCAGGTTGTTGTTGGCGCGGTCCAGCGCGTTCTTCAGCGCCTCCTGGTAGGCACGCTGCGAATGACCACTCAGGGTCAGCCCATACTGACCCAGCGACTGGTCGGCCTCGGCCATCACCGCGCTCACACTGGCAAACCCGATCGCGTTCGCTGACACCACCCCGGGCGCATAGATCAGCGCGCTGCCATTGACGAAAGAATGGTTCACATTCAGCCTCATGGCCGCCAGCTGGGCCGAGAGCATGTTCGCCATGTTGGTGGCGGTGGCATTCAGAATCCAAGTGCGGAAGGCGGCGTAGCTTGCTGGATCGAATGCACTGCCGTTGGCGTTGCGCAGGTTGAGTTGCACCAAAGAGCTCAGGTCGTAGGCAGTGAAGGCCGCCGCCCCGTTTTTGTTGCTCCAGAAGCCCAACGTCAGGCCGCCACCTTTGCCCAGGCAGATGTTGCCAAAGGCCACCGTCTTGGTTTCCTGATCGGCCAGCGTCACCGACTGCGTGACAGCGGTGGTTGGCAGCCAGTTGATCTCATTGGGCATGTATTCGGTCACGGTGCAGATGCCGGGGTCGACCAGGGCCGAGACAGGGGTGTAGCGGTCGTTGGTGATGCAGCCGCTGATGGCCACCTTCCAGTCGATGAGCTCGATTTCACCGAAGTTCTGCGTACCGTCCGCGTTGGTGTCATAGAACTTGATGACCTTGAGCGTCGCCATGGGCGTGGACTGCGTGGTCAGGTCGGATTTGACTTTGAAGTTGTCGGTCTTGGTGGCGCCATTCGGGAAACCCGGGTCCATGCTGACCCACACCTTGTATTCGCCGCCGTTGTTGTCGGTGTCGTTGTAGCCCACTGCCAAGTTGGGACGAATCAGTGCGCTGTACAACTGCAGGCAAGGCGTGATCGATCCTCCGATCGCGGTGGCGGGCCGCTCGTTCACCGCCCCGACACTGGTGCCCAGGAGCAGGCTTCCGCTGGGATTCGTTACCTTCACGTAGTAGCTGCCGTCAGGCAATCCCGCCGAGCCGGGGTGCCTGGGCCCGCCGTTCAAATACACGTCTTGTTTGTCTTTGAAGATGTTCAAGTCGGTGCCATTGCAGGTGACATCCGAGGTGAATATGGCGCCGGAGAGTGCCTGGGCCTGGGTTGGCGTGGGCGCCACCAGGCAAACGCTCGCCAGCACAAGAAGCAGCCATCTATTCAGCCATCCGAAGGCACTTTGGCTTTGATAAAACAGGGGCAACATGAGGAATCTCCCGGGTGAATTGGTGAAACGGGGGGCCCGTCGGCACGGGCGGGGGCAACGGATCGGTGGTCAAAAGCGGGGTCAGCATGGATCTCCTTGGTGAATGCACCCACACCTCCAAACGGCTGAAGACGGGCGTCCGTGACATGGAAAACGGCGCCCCACGCGTTGCGATGTCAGTGCTGCATCCTGGTTGGGGGGCTGTAACACTAGGTCACACCCAAGGCGGTTTCAACCCACCGAAAGACGGGGCGTTTTCAACCATGGGCAGGTGCAGCCGCGCTGCTTTTGGGGGTGAACTTGTTTGTATTCAACGACTTGGGGGACCTTATTCAGGCAAACCGGGTCTGTCGCGCATGCAGTTGGCTGCTTGCCCAAGCCCTCAAGCACAGCAAACAAAAGTTCCAAGCACGCCGACGGGCAGGCGACACGTGCATTGCGTTGTTTTTCGCCCAGTCACCCCGCCACATAACCTTATGCAAGTTTTGCATGGATGGTGCGGGACAGGCGGAGCCCAAATTCATAAAATAGACACTCTTGGCCGACCCGCGGTTCGCTTGGGGGCTCACCCGCCTTTTTGCGACACCTGCGCTGTGCGCACCCCGCCAGCATTCCCGCCCGCCGACCGAGCCCTTGGCCGAAGTCAGACCGATTTCAAAAAGCCAGCGCTCGTCCATCACATCCCGTGTGCCTGAGCCTCTTTTTGAAATCAGTTTTCAAACTTAGGAGCCTTCAATGAACTCACCAGCGATGCAGGGCCTGCCGATTCAGGCGCCCAGCTTTGTCAAGAACCCCAAGCTGATTGCCTGGGTGGCCGACATGGCCGCGCTGTGCAAGCCCGATTCGGTGTACTGGTGCGACGGCAGCCAGGCCGAGTACGACCGCCTGTGCCAGCTGCTGGTGGACGCCGGCACTTTCACCCGCCTGAACGCGGCCAAGCGCCCCAACAGCTTCCTGGCCTGCTCCGACCCGTCGGACGTGGCCCGGGTGGAAGACCGCACCTACATCTGCAGCGCCAAGAAGGAAGACGCCGGCCCCACCAACAACTGGATGGACCCGGCCGAGATGCGCACCACCCTGCAGCCGCTGTTCGACGGTTGCATGAAGGGCCGCACCATGTACGTGGTGCCCTTCTCCATGGGCCCGCTGGGCAGCCCCATCGCCCACATCGGCATTGAGCTGAGCGACAGCCCTTATGTGGCCGTCAACATGCGCATCATGACCCGCATGGGCAAGGGCGTGTACGACGTGCTGGGCGTCAATGGCGAATTCGTGCCCTGCGTGCACACCGTGGGCGCACCGCTGGCCGCCGGCCAGGCCGACAGCAAGTGGCCTTGCAACAAGACCAAGTACATCGTCCACTACCCCGAGACCCGCGAGATCTGGTCTTACGGTTCCGGCTACGGCGGCAACGCGCTGCTGGGCAAGAAGTGCTTCGCGCTGCGCATCGCCTCCAACATGGGCCGCGACGAAGGCTGGCTGGCCGAGCACATGCTGATCCTGGGCGTCACCAACCCCGAGGGCAAGAAATACCACGTGGCCGCCGCCTTCCCCAGCGCCTGTGGCAAGACCAACTTCGCCATGCTGATCCCGCCGGCCGGCTTCACCGGCTGGAGCGTCACCACCATCGGTGACGACATCGCCTGGATCAAGCCCCAGGCCGACGGCACGCTGCGCGCCATCAACCCCGAAGCCGGCTACTTTGGCGTGGCTCCGGGCACCAACACGCTGACCAACCCCAACTGCATGGCCAGCCTGAACGAGAACGTGATCTTCACCAACGTCGCGCTGACCGACGACGGCGACGTCTGGTGGGAAGGCATGGGCGACGCCCCGGCCCACGCCATCGACTGGCAGGGCAAGGACTGGACCCCGGCGATTGCCAAGGAAACCGGCGCCAAGGCCGCCCACCCCAACGCCCGCTTCACCGTGGCCGCCGCCAACAACCCGGCACTCGATCCCGAATGGGACAACCCCGCCGGCGTGAAGATCGACGCCTTCATCTTTGGCGGCCGCCGCTCCACCACCGTGCCGCTGGTCACCGAAGCGCGTGACTGGACCGAAGGCGTTTACATGGCCGCCACCATGGGTTCGGAAACCACCGCCGCGGCCTTCGGCCAGCAGGGCGTGGTGCGCCGCGACCCCTTCGCCATGCTGCCCTTCATGGGCTACAACATGAGCGACTACTTCCAGCACTGGCTCAACCTGGGCACCAAGCTGCAGGCCGCTGGCGCCAAGCTGCCCGGCATCTACTGCGTCAACTGGTTCCGCAAGAACGAGGACGGCAAGTTCGCATGGCCGGGCTACGGCGAGAACATGCGTGTGCTGAAGTGGATGATCGACCGCATCGAGGGCAAGGCCCAAGGTGTCGAGCATGTCTTCGGCGTCAGCCCCAGCTACGACGAACTCAACTGGACCGGCCTGAACTTCAGCCTGGAGCAGTTCAACACCGTCACCAGCATCGACAAGGCCGCCTGGCTGGCCGAGCTGAAGCTGCATGACGAACTGTTCGAGCAACTGGCCCACCGCCTGCCCGCAGAGCTGCCCGCCACCAAGGCCCGCATCGCCGAACGCCTCGGCGCCTGATTTTCTGAGTTGAACACGCGGCCCCACCCGGGCTGCGCTGTCCCGCCGCCCAGGCCACAAACCTGGGCGGCTTTTTCTTGGGCGCTACAAAAACCAAGCGAACGTGAAAAAGCCGCGGGTGACCGCGGCTTGGCAATTGAGGCGCTGGCCCGCAGCGCTGGACGTTCAGGCCTGTTCGCGCGACAAGGCCCAGCGCAGGTCGGCCATCACCCGGGGGTCGGTCTGCGCCAGTGCCCACAGCCGGCTGTCTTGGACGGCCGCGCGGCGGCGCTGGGCCTGTTCGGACCAGAGGGCACGCACCTGCCGTGCCAGACGCAGGCTGGGGTTGGCCAGCAAGGCCAGCGCGGCGAAGGCCACCGTCCACAACGCAATCCACGCGGCCAGCAAATGGCCTTCGGACCAAGCGTCAATCACCTGCTGGGCCACCACCAGCACCGCCGCCACCATGGACGCCAGCAGCAGCGTGGCCAGCACACGCGAGGCGTCCAAGGGACGGGCAACGGTGGCAGAGGGACGACCGGAATGGGTGAGGGTGGTCATGGTGAACTCCTGAAATGGTCTGGATGACGTCTCAATACTAGGGTTTACACTGGTAATGTTCAACTTTAGATTGATGATGCTTAATATTCACCATGTGAATGGTTTGCGCCGTCTTTTCCACCTCGTCAGGAGCGCCCGCTGAGCACCCCCAATTTCCGCACGCTGGACCTCAACCTGCTGCGTGTGTTCAACGAAGTCATGGCCGAGCGCAACCTGACCCGGGCAGCGCACAAGCTGGCCCTGACCCAGCCCGCGGTGAGCAACGCCATGCGCCGGCTGCGCGGGGCCCTGGGCGACGACCTGGTGCGCCGCGAAGGCGCGGGGGTGGTGCCCACGCCCAAGGCGCTGGCGCTGTGGCCGGCGGTGCGCGATGCGCTGCACCAGCTCGAAGCCCTGCTGGTGCCCCAGCCCTTTGTGCCCGCCGAGGCCACCGACACGCTGGTGCTGGCCATGGCCGACGCCACCGCGGCCGATCTGATGCCGGCCCTGGTGGGGGTGCTGGCGCGCGAGGCGCCCGGCGTGTCTCTGCGGGTGGTGCCGCTGACCACCCGCGACCCCCGGCGTTTGCTCGACGAGGGCGGGGCCGACTTGGCCATCGGCTATTTCCCGGCGGTGATTGCCGACCTGACCGCCCGCGTCCAGTCCGCCGAGGCAGTGGGGTTTGCCCACCAGCGGCTGTACGACGGCGAGTATGTGTGTGTGATGCGACGCGGCCACCCGCTGGCCCGCGGTCCCCTGACGCTGGGCCGCTACTGCGCCGCCCGCCATTTGCTGGTGAGTTTCTCCGGCCGGCCTTACGGCTTTGTCGACGAGGCCCTGGCCGCGTTGAGCCTGCAGCGGCGGGTGGTGGTCACGGTGAACCAGTTCTTCACCGCCGGCCGGGTGGTGGCCAGCTCCGACCTGCTGGCGGTGCTGCCCCGCCACTTTGTGCCCATGACCGGCATGGCCGACGCGCTGGTGCTGCGCGAGCTGCCCATGCATTTGCCCACCGTGCATGTGGACACGCTGTGGCACGAGCGCACGGAGCGCCTGGGCGCCCACCGCTGGCTGCGCCAGGCCCTGCTCGCCGCCAGCCAGCAGGCTTTCACCACCAGCTAAACGCGGCTTGGTTTTTCAACGATGTGAGCGCTAGCTCAGGCGGTTTCTGCTTCCAGGCTTTGCGTCAGCGTGGGGTAGTCGGTGTAGCCTGCAACGCCGCCGCCGTAAAAGGTGGCGCGATCGGGCTTGTTGAACGGGCCGCCGGCCTTCAGCCGCTCCACCAGGTCCGGGTTGGCGATGTAGAGCTGGCCAAAGGCCACCAGGTCAGCGCCGTCGGCCAGAGCCTGGCCGGCCAGTTCGGTGGTGTAGCCGTTGTTCACCATCCAGGCGCCCTGGCCGCCGGCCGCGCGGTAGGCCTGGCGCAGCGCGGCGTAGTCAAACGGCGTGTCGCCCTGCTGGAAGTCGCGTGCGCCGCCGGTCGCCCCTTCAATCAGGTGCAGGTAGGCCAGGCCCAACGGCGCCAGCTGTTCGACCACATGGGTGAACAGCGGCTGCGGATGGGGGTCGCTGGCGTCGTTGGCCGGTGTCACCGGCGACAGCCGCAGGCCCACTTTGCCGCCGCCGATCTCAGCCGCCACCGCCTGCATCACCTCCAGCAGCAAACGGGCGCGGTTTTCGATGCGGCCGCCGTAGGCGTCGCTGCGGTGGTTGCTGCCGGAGCGAAGAAACTGGTCCAGCAGGTAGCCGTTGGCGCCATGCACCTCCACGCCGTCAAAACCGGCGGCAATCGCGTTGCGGGCGGCGCGTCGGTAGTCGTCGATGAGGCCGGGCAGCTCGTTCAGTTCGAGCGCACGCGGGGCCGAGGTGTCCACAAAGCGGGGCTGGCAGTCCTGGATCAGCACGGTCTTGGTCTTGGCGGTGATGGCCGAGGGCGCCACCGGAGCACCATTGTTCGGCTGCAGGTCGGTGTGCGACACCCGGCCCACATGCCACAGTTGCACCACGATCTTGCCGCCGGCGGCATGCACCGCTTCGGTCACCACCCGCCAGCCCTGGACCTGCGCGTCGCTCCACAGGCCGGGCACATCGGCATAGCCCTGACCTTGGTGGCTGATGGCGGTGGCCTCGGTCACCAGCAAGCCGGCACTGGCGCGCTGGGCGTAGTAGGTGGCCATCAGGGCGGTGGGCTGGGCGCCAGGAGCGCGGTTACGGGTCAGCGGCGCCATCACGACGCGGTTGGCCAGCGACAGGCGACCGGCCTGGACGGGTTCAAACAAGGCATTCGACATGGGTTCTCCAGAAAACAATGGCTTCAGGTTACGTGTTCGGCGGTGGCCTTGCCGGCCGCATGTTGTTGTGATTTGCGGTAGGAGCGAGCCCGCTGGCGCCAGGTTCAGCGACGCCAGCCGCCCAGCCGGATGGCGGTGGCCATCGTCGCCGCATAGACAAACAGGCTGACGGCCACCACGGCAAAGAATGCCGGGGCCGGTGCTTGCAGAAGCCGCACACAGACCCAGCCACCGACCGCCACCACCGCCAGGCGGGCCGTGCTGGCAACCAGCGGCCAGAACATGCGCCCCGCGCCCTGCGACGCAAAAAACAGCGCCAGGCCCAGACCGAACAGCCCGTAACAGCCGCCAACGATGTGCAAATAGGTGGCGCCATCCGCCCGCACCGTGGTGTCGGTCGTGAACCCATCCATCCACAGCGCCGGCCACAGGGCGGCCACCACACCGATGCCGCCCGTGACAGCGGCCACGATGGCACCACCCAGCCAGGTGACGCGCAGGGCCCGGTCGGTCTGGCCCGCCCCCATGTTGGTGGCCACCAGGGCGGTGAGCGCCGTGCCGAAGCCAAACGCGATGGGCACCAGGATGTATTCCAGCCGCGCGGCCACGCCAAAGCCAGCCAGCGTGGTGACACCGTAGCTGCCCACCACCGCCGTGGCCACCGCGATGGAGGCGTTACTGAGCACCGGGCTCAGCGAGGCCGGCAGACCCACCCGCAGGATGGCCACCAGCAGGTCGGTGCGCAGCCGCCAAGGGGTGCGCAACAGGTGAACCGCGCCGTCGCGACGCAGCAGGGAGGCCAGCATCACCAGGGCTGCCAGGCCGTTGGCGGTGAGGGTGCTGATGGCCGCACCCGCCACCCCCAGGCCCGGCACCGGGCCCCAGCCAAACACCAGCAAGGGACACAGCAGCAAATGAACTGCCGCTGTCAGCAGCATCAGCAGCGACGGCAGCAGCATGTTGCCTGCGCCCCGCACGATGGCGGCCAGCACATTGGTCCACCAGACCACGATGGCGCCGCTGAACAACACCGTGGAGTAGGCCAGCGCATCGGTGAGCGCCGGGCCATGCCCACCCATGGCGACGTAGACCGCACGGCCTCCACCCACCAGCACCCCCGTGAACAAGGCCGCCATCAGCGTGGCGATCAGCAAGGCGTGCTGGGCCAGGCGGCTGGCCTCCTCGCGCTGCCCTGCGCCCAGGGCGCGGGCCACCGCTGCCGTGCTGGCGCCACCGATGCCGCCGGCCGACATCTGCAGCATCAACATGGACAGCGGGAACACCAGCGCAATGGCGGCCAGGGCATTGGCCCCCAGCCGGCCGAGGATGAAGCCGTCATAGCCGATCACCACGGTGGTGGCAAACAGTCCGATCACGTTGGGCATGGCCAGTCGGAACAGCGTGGGCAACAACGGTGCATTCAGCATCTGCTGGGTGCGCGAGGCCATGGCCTGGCCGGCGGTGGCCGCAGGGGCGGAAGAGAGGGTGTTCATGGAATGGTGTGCTGAACTCAACGGGCCAGAACCTGCAGGTAAACCCCCGGCTCGGCCGACAAGCCTTGCTTGACTTGCTGGGTAATGGCATCGGCCAACACCTCTTCAGCGCCGGCCTCCAGCGCGTCCAGGGCGCGGCGCACGACCTCGTCGGGGCTGGACTTGGGCAGGTCAAAGTTCCTGGTCAGGTCGGTGTCGACAAAACCCATGTGCATCGCCAGCACCTGGGTGTGCTGGGCACGCAGCTCGTGGCGCAGGCCGTTGCTCAGCGACCAGGCGGCCGACTTGCTGGCGCCGTACACGGCCAGCGCGGGGCTGCTGATCCAGCTGGCGATCGACAACACGTTGAGCATGGCACCACCGCCATGGGAAGCGAGCACCGGCGCAAAGGCCTGACTCAGCCGCCACGGGCCAAAGAAATTGGTTTCCAGCTGCTCGCGCGCCGCCTCGACGCCGCCTTCAGCGAAGAAGCCCCCCATCCGGGCGATGCCGGCATTGTTGATGAGCAAGGTCACGTCGCCGCAATGCTGGGCGGCCGCTGCCACATCCGCCGGCCGTGTCACGTCGAGCCGAATGGCCTCCACGCCCGGCAGGGTGACGCTGGCCGGGTCGCGTGCGCCGGCGTAGACCTTGCGGGCGCCGCGGGCCAGCACCTGACGGGCAAAGGCCAGGCCAATGCCGCGGTTGGCGCCAGTGATCAACACGGTGGCGTTCTCGATGTTCATGGTTCAGATCCTGTGATGGGCAGCGATTGGAAATATGTATATGACGACCGTCATATACACGAGCGAAAAATGGGGAAAGGCAGCGAACACCATGGCGATTCAGTGGGCAGGGGTGTCGTACTGCGCCAGTAGGGCCCGGCGGGTGGCGTCCAGAAAAGCCAAGCCTTCGGTGTTGGCGCCCAGGGCCCGCGCCAGCTGCAAGGTCCCCACCAGCTGGCCGGCAATGACCGTGGCGGCTTGCGGCGCCGCACCCGCGGGCAGGGCCTGCTGGACGGCGCTCACCAGGCCCCGTACCCGCTCCGCTGCGGCCACGCGCACCTCGGTGGCCTGACGCGGCATTTCCGAGGCCAACGCGGCCACCGGGCAACCGAACTCGGTGGAGGCCAGGGTGCGCTCGGACAAATAGGTTTCCACCAGCCGACGGAATCGGCTGGCGTCCCCAGCCGCTGGGTCGGCGGCGGCCTGAGCGATGCGCGCCGCGCTCTCGGTGCCAGCACGCGCCAGCGCTTCGCACAACAGGGCGTCGCGCGACGCGAAATGGGCGTAAAAGCCGCCGTGTGTCAGTCCGGCCTGCTTCATGATGTCGGCCACCCCCACGCCCTGAAAACCAGAGCGCCGGATGGCCCGCGCCGCTGTCTCGACGATGCGATCGTGGGTGATTTCCTTGCGGCTGGGTGGGCTCGGCATGGCGCCAGTGTAGCGCAAAATATGATGATCGTCATATTTTGCGCTCACCCCGCCCGGCCACGGCGCAAAGCCGCTGCACAATCCCCTGATGCCCTCCCCACCCACTCCCGGCGCGCTGTCGCCCCGCACCGTGTTGCTGCTGGCCATGGCGCTGTCCCTGGGCGCGGCCATCTCGCTGGGCATCACCCGTTTTGCCTACGGCCTGCTGCTGCCGGCCATGCGGAGTGATCTGGGTTGGTCGTACACGCTGGCCGGTGGCATGAACACCGTCAACGCACTGGGCTATTTGCTGGGCGCCCTGGCCACCCCCCGGCTGATGCGCGGCATGGGCCCGTCGCGGCTGATGCTGCTGGGCGCGGTGCTGGCCAGTGGCTTCATGGCGCTGAGCGGTTTTTTCACCGAGGCCACGCCCTTGCTGCTGCAGCGCCTGCTGGCCGGCGTGGCGAGCGCCTTCATTTTCATCACCGGCGGCCTGCTGGCGGCCCGGCTGGGCGCGCTGCAGCCACAGCGTGGCGGCTTGCTGATCGGCCTGTACTACGGCGGCACCGGTCTGGGCATCACGCTGTCGGCGCTGCTGGTGCCGGTGGTGCTGGAAGCGGCCCAGGCCGTGCCCCATGGCTGGGCCTGGGCCTGGTGGGCGCTGGCTGCGGCCTGCGTCCTGGCCAGCGCGGCCCTGCTGTGGCCGGCCCGGGTGCTGGCCCGGCTGGAAGTGCCCGCTGCGGCCAATGCCGCCGCCCAGACGCCATTGCGCCTGCGGCCGCTGGGTTTTGCGTTGGCCGGCTACGGCCTGTTCGGCGCCGGCTACATCGGCTACATGACTTTTGTGATCGCCTTGCTGCGCGAACAAGGCGCCAGCGGCCCGGCGGTGACGGTGTTTTACGCGCTGCTGGGGCTGGCGGTGGTGGCCTCGTCACGCATCTGGGCCGGCCTGTTGGACCGCGCCCAAGGCGGCGGGGCGCTGGCGCTGCTGAGCGCCCTGCTGGGCGTGGCCACACTGCTGCCAGCCCTCACCACGGCCTGGGCGGCGGTGCTACTGTCGGGTTTGGTGTTTGGTGGGGTGATGCTGTCGGTGGTGGCGTCGACCACCGCCTTGGTGCGGCACAACCTGCCACAGGCGCAATGGGCGGCGGGCATCAGCGCTTTCACCGTGGTGTTTGCGGCCGGGCAAATCGTCGGCCCCACGGTGGTGGGCTGGATTGCCGACGGCCCAGGGGGCCTGGCGCGCGGGCTGGTGGTGTCGGCGCTGGGGCTGTGGCTGGGCTCGCTGCTGGCCTGGCGGCAGCGACCGTTGCCACGCTGAAAGCGCGCACGCCTTGATCGCAACGCGCCAGCTTGCTATTGATTTGTGAGCGATCGACTCAGGTCTTGTAGCTGGTGTCAACGCGCTCCAGCTTGCGGATCAATGCCGGCCAGGCAAAGGCCCCGCCCTGGCCACCGGTCTGCACCCGCATGGACTCGGCCACGCCGGCCACGATCTTCGGGTCCACCATCACCAGCGCGCCGCCGGCCTGGGCGCTGAGCTGGATCTGGCAGGTGCTCTCGAAGATGTACATCGCCAGAAAGGCGTCAGCGATGGTCTTGCCCACGGTCAGAAGGCCGTGGTTGCGCAGCATCAGGTGTTTGGCCTCACCCAGGTCGGCCACCAGGCGCGGCTTCTCGTCTTCGCGGAACGCCACACCTTCGTAGTCGTGGTAACCCAGCGAGCCCAGCACAAAGGTGGACTGCTGGGAGATGGGCAACACCCCGCACTTTTGCGCACTCACCGCCACGCCGGCCCGGCTGTGGGTGTGCAGCACACACTGCGCGTCTTCCCTGGCCTCGTGCACCGCGCTGTGGATCACAAAACCGGCCGGATTGACCGGGAACGGCGACTCGATGACCTTGTTGCACTGACCGTCCACCTTGACCAGCGATGACGCGGTGATCTCGTCGAACATCAACCCATAGGGGTTGATCAGGAAATGGTGTTCCGGCCCAGGCACCCGGGCCGAGATGTGGGTGAACACCAGGTCGCTCCAGCCATACAGCGCCACCAGCCGGTAGCAGGCGGCGAGGTCGCAGCGCAGCTGCCATTCTTCGGGCGAGACCTGGTCTTTGAGCGAGGGGATCGGCATGGGCGGGCTCCGACGAGAAAAGCCGCAGCATACCCGCGCCAGGCGCTGGGCACTGTCAACCAGAAGACGCCCCAAAAACACAGCGACCGCCAACCACCTGACGGTGGGGGGCGGCCGCTGGGGGAAGAAAACTCAGATCAGGGGCGAAGCGGGAATCGGCGAAGCACTCTGGTTGCCGATGGGCTCCAGGGCGCGCGGCTGCGGTGCCATCACCTGCACCGGCTTGGCCACGGGGGCCGCATCGGCAGGGGTTTCAGCCACCAGGTACTGAGCCAGCTCAACCTGGCTTGGGCTGTTGGCCGCCAGCGTGGCCTGCACCGGAAAGCGGGGCTTGGTCTGCTGGGCCAGGGTTTCTGTCTGGGATTGCTGGGCGTTGTAGGCCAGCATGGTCACGCGGTGGTGCTCGGCGGCCATGGCGCGGTACTTCGCGGCCTTGGCCTCGGACTCCGCGGTCAGCTTGTCATTGGTGTCGTTGTAGAAGATCACGCCAGCAATCAGCCCGCCCACCAGGGCGATCGGGTTGGCGGCGGTGGCCAGCACCAGCAGGTTGTTGACGGCTGCACCACCGAAGGCGCCGCTCATCGAGCTGAGGGTGCTCTTGCGTTCTTCGTCGGGCAGGGTGTCGGCCCACTTGGCCATGCCCATCTTGGCGGCAGTGACCATCAGGATGCCGACGGGCGACACCGGCATGATGGGGTTGGTTTCGATGCCGCCGGCGGCCAGCACACCGATGGTGGAGACACCGTCAGCCAGGGCCGCCGAGGCGGCGCGCTCCACACCACCGGCGTCGGCGGCCTTGTCGGCTGTGGTGCTCGACGGGTTGGTGGCCGAGGGGAAGGCGGCATTCTGGGCCGCCGGTGCCGTGTTCAACGAAGCCACCGTCGCGGGCGACTCGTCGAGGCGGTGGGCCATCAGCGCCGGTTTGACCACCGGTGCCGTCTGCACCCCACCCGTGTCGATCGGCAGCGAGGAGGCCACCACACCCATGTCGGTCTGCACGATGTCGGCGCGGATCACGGCGGAGCTCAGCGCGTAGGGCGCCTCGTCGCTGTGGGCCAGCATGGACAAGCCGGCAATGCAGGCGGCAGAGATCAGGGTGCGGGCGAGTTTCATGGACAACTTTCGTTCGGGTTGAAACGACGCACTTCGCATTGGGCGGGCAGGCGACCGGGTGGTCAAGCTGCGCAAACTACCGAGAGACGAAACGCGCTGGGATGGGTTGTATTCTGGTCATCCGCTGCCTGCCCCTTGGGCCGAATAAAGGCCATTCGACGCGGCATTTGGAAGTATTAATCCTGTCCCCCCGGCATGACCAAAGCCGCAGCCTAGCGCACGCCGACCAGGCGGGTTGGTCTCGTTGAAACAGCCCGTAAACCCTGTAAAACCCAGGCTCCGCCTAAAATACGCACATGGGCCGGCGCCGGATTCGCCACTCCGGCCACCCCTTGCGCAGCGCCGGCCGCACCCCAGAGAGCCCCCGATGATTTACCCTGAAACCTTCGACGTGATCGTGGTTGGCGGCGGCCACGCCGGCACCGAGGCCGCGCTGGCCGCGGCCCGCATGGGTTGCAAAACCTTGCTGCTGACCCACAACATCGAAACCCTGGGGCAGATGAGCTGCAACCCCAGCATCGGTGGCATCGGCAAGGGCCACCTGGTCAAGGAAATCGACGCGCTCGGTGGGGCCATGGCCGCCGCCACCGACGAGGGTGGCATTCAGTTCCGCATTCTCAACAGCTCCAAGGGCCCGGCCGTGCGCGCCACCCGGGCCCAGGCCGACCGCATTTTGTACAAGGCCGCCATCCGACAGCGGCTGGAGAACCAGCCCAACCTGTCGCTGTTCCAGCAGGCGGTGGACGACCTGATGGTGGAAGGCGACCGTGTGGTGGGCGCTGTGACGCAAGTGGGCATTCGCTTCCGTGCACGCACGGTGGTGCTGACCGCCGGCACCTTTCTCGACGGCAAGATCCATGTGGGCCTGAACCATTACGCGGCCGGCCGCGCTGGCGACCCCCCGGCGGCCAGCCTGAGCGCCCGGCTGAAAGAACTGAAGCTGCCCCAGGGCCGGCTGAAAACCGGCACACCGCCGCGCCTCGACGGCCGCAGCATCGACTTCTCCAAATGCACAGCGCAACCCGGCGACGGCATGCCCGGCGGCATGGGCGACAGCGTGCCGGTGTTCAGCTTCATGGGCCATGCGTCGCAGCACCCGCAGCAAATGCCTTGCTGGGTGACCCACACCAACGAGCGCACCCACGACATCATCCGCTCCGGTTTTGACCGCAGCCCGATGTTCACTGGCAAGATCGACGGCGTCGGCCCGCGTTACTGCCCCAGCGTGGAAGACAAGATCAACCGCTTCGCCGGCAAGGACAGCCACCAGATTTTTCTGGAACCCGAGGGCCTGACCACCCACGAGTTCTACCCCAACGGCATCTCCACCAGCCTGCCGTTCGACATCCAGTACGCGCTGGTGCGCAGCATGGCCGGGCTGGAAAACGCCCACATCCTGCGGCCGGGCTACGCCATCGAATACGACTACTTCGACCCGCGTTCGCTGAAAAGCAGTTTCGAAACGCAACAAATTGCCGGGCTGTTTTTTGCCGGCCAGATCAACGGCACCACCGGCTACGAAGAGGCGGCGGCCCAGGGTTTGTTTGCCGGCGTCAACGCCGCGCTGCAATGCCGCGGGGAATCACCCTGGCTGCCGCGCCGGGACGAAGCCTACCTGGGTGTGCTGGTGGACGACCTGATCACCCAGGGGGTGACCGAGCCCTACCGCATGTTCACCAGCCGGGCCGAGTTCCGCCTGCAGCTGCGCGAAGACAACGCCGACATGCGCCTGACCGAGATGGGCCGCCAGCTGGGCCTGGTGGACGACTCGCGCTGGGACGCCTTCAGCCGCAAGCGCGACGCTGTTTCACGTGAAACAGAGCGCCTGCGCAGCCTCTGGGTCAGCCCCAAGAACCTGGCCGCCAGCGAAGCCGAGCGGGTGCTGGGCAAGGCCATTGAGCACGAGTACAGCCTGGCCGAATTGCTGAAGCGGCCGGACGTGAGCTATGCCACGCTGATGTCGCTGGACGGCGGCAAGTACGCCAACGCCGCCCTGCCGGCCGGGCAGGGCGATGACGCGGTGGCTGCGGTGGTGGAGCAGGTGGAGATTACCGCCAAATACGCCGGCTACATCGACCGACAAAAAGACGAGGTGGCCCGCGCCAGCCACTACGAGCACCTGAAGCTGCCACCCGACCTGGACTACATGCAGGTCTCGGCACTGAGCATCGAGGCGCGGCAAAAACTCAACAAGCACCGGCCCGAAACCCTGGGCCTGGCCTCGCGCATCTCCGGCGTCACGCCGGCCACCATCTCGCTGCTGATGGTGCACCTGAAAAAGCGTGGCTTCAAAGGCTTTGGCCCACAAGCCTCCGCCCCCGAAGACCAGGCCGCCTGAATGACGGCCGCCACCACCCCCCTCACCACACCAGGCCTGACACTGAGCGACCCCCAACAGGCCCAGCTCGAGGCCTATTTGGCGTTGCTGCAAAAGTGGAACAAGGTCTACAACCTGACCGCGGTGCGTGACCCGGCCGAGATGCGCACCCACCATTTGCTGGACAGCCTGTCGGTGGTGACACCGCTGCAGCGGCAGGTGGGGGCGGGACCCCAGCGGATTCTGGACGTGGGCGCCGGGGCCGGCCTGCCTGGCGTGGTGCTGGCCATCACCCGGCCTGAGTGGAGCGTCACCTGCGTCGACACCGTGGGCAAGAAGGCCGCCTTTGTGCAGCAGGTGGCCACCGAGTTGCGCCTGCCCAACCTGCGCGGATTGCACGCCCGGGTGGAAAGCCTGACCGGTCACGATTTCGACGTGGTCTGCTCCCGCGCCTTTGCCTCGCTGGTGGACTTCACCACCTGGTCGGCCGAGGCCCTGGCGCCCACCGGCGTCTGGATGGCCATGAAGGGCAAACACCCGACCGCCGAGATCGGCGCGCTGCCCGCCACCGTGGACCTGTTTCACGTGGAACAACTGGCCGTGCCCGGCCTGGACGCCGAGCGCTGTCTGCTCTGGCTGCGCAAAAAAACCGCCTGAGCGGCCAAGCCGGCCGTCGCGGCCGCGTTTCGTCCAAGTAAACTCAGCCTCCCGACATGGCCGCGCCCGCGGCCCTCCGGTTGGCCCGCGCGCCACGATTCACCACTCCGAGACCTGCATGGCCAAAATCTTCTGTGTTGCCAACCAAAAGGGTGGCGTTGGCAAAACCACCACCACGGTCAACCTGGCCGCTGGCCTGGCCAAGGTGGGCCAGCGGGTGCTGATGATAGACCTCGACCCGCAGGGCAACGCCACCATGGGCTCGGGCATCGACAAACGCACGCTGAAGCTCACGGTTTATGACGTGCTGCTGGAATCGGCCTCGGTGGCTGAAGCCCGGCTGCGCAGCGAGAAATGCGGCTACGACGTGCTGGGCGCCAACCGCGAACTGGCCGGTGCCGAGGTCGAGCTGGTGGAGGTCGAGCGGCGCGAACGCCGGCTCAAGACCGCGCTGGCCGCTGCCGATGCCGACTACGACTTCGTGCTGATCGACTGCCCGCCGTCTTTGAGCATGCTCACCCTGAACGGCCTGTGCGCCGCCCATGGCGTGGTGGTGCCCATGCAGTGCGAGTACTTCGCGCTGGAAGGCCTGACCGATCTGGTCAACACCATCAAGCAGGTGCACGCCAACCTGAACAAGGATTTGCAGATCATTGGCCTGCTGCGGGTGATGTTTGACCCCCGCATCACCTTGCAGCAGCAGGTGAGCGACCAGCTCAAGGCCCACTTTGGCGACAAGGTGTTCGACAGCGTCATCCCGCGCAACGTGCGGCTGGCCGAGGCACCGAGCTATGGGCTGCCCGGCGTGGTGTTCGACGGCGGTGCCAAGGGCAGCCACGCCTACGTGGCCTTCGCCCAGGAAATGGTAGACCGGGTGCAGCGCCTGCGCTGAGCCTCGCACGCCCCCAGCGCTTTGAGCCACCCCACCGTTTTGATCCTGCCCGGCTGGCATGGCAGCGATGCCGGCCACTGGCAAAGCCTTTGGCAAACCCGCCACGCCCACCGGCGGGTGGAGCAGCACGACTGGGACCGCCCGTTGCGTGGCGACTGGATCGCCCGGCTCGAAGACATGCTGCTGCACACCACCACCCCCGATACACCGGCCACACTGGTGGCCCACAGCCTGGGTTGCGTGCAGGTGGCCGCCTGGGCCACCCATTCGCGCCACACCGGGCGGGTGAGGGCGGCGCTGCTGGTCGCGCCGCCCGACACCGAAACCGAGGCCTTGCGCGGCCCCTTGCCCGGCTGGGCACCGATTCCACTGGCCCCGTTGCCTTTTGCCAGCCTGGTGGTGTCCAGCAGCAACGACCCCTGGTGCAGCCCCGAGCGCAGCCGCGCCTTCGCCGCCGCCTGGGGCTCACGCCACGTGGAAATACCCAACGCCGGCCACCTCAACACCGCCTCTGGCCTGGGCGACTGGCCCCAGGGCCAGGCCTTGCTCACCGATTTGATGAAGGACTGACACCATGGTCACCAAGAAACCCAAGGGCCTCGGCCGCGGCCTGGAAGCCCTGCTGGGCCCCACCGCCGGCAACGACGGCGACAACCCCGCACCCGCCGGCCTGCCCACCACACTCAACCTGAGCGACCTGGTGGCCGGCGTCTACCAGCCCCGCACCCGTATGGACGAGGGCGCACTGTACGAGCTGGCCGAGAGCATCAAGGCCCAGGGCATCATGCAGCCCATCCTGGTGCGCCGGCTGAGCGACGAGCAGGCCGCGCAGCGCAACCCATCTGCGCGCGGCCCGGTATACGAAATCATCGCCGGCGAACGCCGCTTCCGTGCCGCCAAGCTGGCCGGGCTGGACGAGGTGCCGGTGCTGGTGCGCGACGTGCCCGACGAGTCGGCCGCCGCGATGGCGCTGATCGAGAACATCCAGCGCGAAGACCTGAACCCGCTCGAAGAGGCACAGGGCCTGCAGCGGCTGATCAAGGAGTTCGGCTTCACCCACGAGCAAACTGCCCAGGCGGTGGGCCGCTCGCGCAGTGCCGCCAGCAACCTGCTGCGCCTGCTGAACCTGGCCGAGCCGGTGCAAACCATGCTGATGGCCGGTGACCTGGACATGGGCCATGCCCGTGCGCTGCTGGCACTGGACAAGGCCACCCAGATCACCGCCGCCAACCAGATCAGCGCCCGAAAGCTGTCGGTGCGCGAAACCGAAAGCCTGGTGAAAAAGCTCAGCGCCGAGTTCGCGCTGGTGGCCACCAAGCCCAAGAAGGAAAAGTCGCGCGACCTCAAACGGGTCGAAGAAGAGCTGTCCGACCTGCTGGCCGCCGCGGTGGAGGTGCGGGTGAAGAAGCGCGTCAAACGCCACGGCCGCATGGAAGAACTGGGTGAACTGGCCATCCAGTTCGGCTCAATGGACGAGTTGAACGGGCTGATCGACCGGCTGCGGTCAACCGGCCACTGACGCACCCGGTCAACACCTTTGGCGAGTGGGCAAACCCACCTGAATTGGTGACAATTCGTCATATGCACGGCGGTGTGTCGGCCGCCAAACCCACCTCGCTTCCACGGAGTTGAACCATGTTTTGTACCGCTTTGTCCGTCCTTCGGCACATTCTGCGCGCCGCATTGACCGGCGGCAGCCTGTGGGCCTTGTCCCTGGTGGCCGCGGCCCAGACCCTGGGCGGTGGTGGTGGCCCGGCCGGTGACGCCACCCAGGTGGAGAAATGCGATGCGCCCAAGGGCACGATCGCGGTGGTGGAGCCGCAGGACGCGGTGATCCAGTCGCTGTTCAGCTACGGCCTGAAGTCACCCACCGGCATGATCCGCATCATCATCCAGCAGTCCAACTGCTTCCAGGTGGTGGAGCGCGGCGTGGGCATGCAGAACATGATGCAGGAGCGCGCGCTGGCCGAAGGCGGGCAGATGCAAGGCGGGCAAAACGTCGGCAAGGGCCAGATGGTGGCGGCCGACTTCATCCTGACCCCCGGCATCGTGTTCTCCAACAACAACGCCGGTGGCGTGGGCGGTGCGCTGGCCGGATTTGGTGGCAAGCTGGGCATGCTGGGCGCGCTGGCCGGTGGCGTCAAGTTCAAGGAAGCCCAAACCAGCCTGGTGATGGCCGACACCCGTTCCGGCATCCAGGTGGCAGCGGCCGAAGGCAGCGCACAGAAGACCGACTTCAACATCGGTGGCGCGCTGTTCGGCGCTGGCGGCGGGGCGGCACTGGGCGGCTACGGCAACACCGCCGAGGGCAAAATCGTTGCGGCCTCCTTCCTCGACAACTGGAACAACATCGTCCGCAGCATCCGCAGCAACCCCTCGCTGGTACAGGCCAAGGCCGGCGCTGCCAGCCAGCAGAACGCGGCCGCCAGCGTCAAGGCCGGGGCAGGGGCAGGCGGCACGGCCGGTGACGTGTACATGCCCAAGATCGCCAACATCAAAGCCTGGCGCAACCCGGCCGAAGGCGGACCGGTGGTGGCCACGCTGCAAAAAACCGACGAGGTGATCTTCGAAGGCGAGGAAAGCAACGGCTTCATGAAGGTCGCCACACCGCAGGGCAGCGGCTGGGTCAAGGCGGTGATGCTGCGCAAGCAGTGAGCCCAGCGCCACGTGAAAAAAGGCCTCTTCGGAGGCCTTTTTCATTCGAAACAGCCTGTAGCCTTTGCTTCACACGGGTTTATTGCTCTCTTTTTTGAAGCATTTAAACCAATGACACGGCTCGGTTGAGCACCTTGCGCGGGTTCATCGCTCGCTTGATGGCCAAACGGAGCGCAGGGCAGGGGGCACGCATCACGGGGTCTCCAGCCCCTCCCGCGCGGCGAACGGCGAAAATGCGGAAAACAGAGGACCAACATGGGCAATCGACTGACACAAATCGCCACCCGCACCGGCGACGGCGGCACCACCGGCCTGGGCGACAACACCCGCGTGAGCAAGGACAGCCTGCGGGTCCACGCCATGGGCGACGTGGACGAGCTGAACTCCCACCTCGGCCTGCTGCTGTGCGAAGAGCTGCCGGCCGGCGTGCGCAGCCTGCTGGTGGAAATCCAGCACCAGCTGTTCAACCTGGGCGGCGAGCTGAGCATCCCCGGCTTCGAGCTGCTCAAGCCCGAGGCGGTGCTGGCGCTGGACGAGGCGCTGGCCGAACACAACGAGGCCTTGCCCCGGCTGCAGGAATTCATTCTGCCGGCCGGCAACCGCGCCGCCTCGCAGGCCCATGTCTGCCGCACCGTGGCCCGCCGGGCGGAGCGGGCGGTGGTGGCGCTGGGCGCGGCCGAAACCCTGAAAGACACGCCCCGCCAGTACCTGAACCGGCTCAGCGACCTGATGTTTGTGCTGGCCCGGGTGCTGAACCGCATGCACGGCGGTGACGACGTGTATTGGAAAAGCGAGCGCCTGGCCCGCGCCGACGCCGAATAAGCGGACTCAGCCGCGCGGCGACAACACCGCCATGGTCAGTCGCGACACACAGACCAGCCGGCCGTCGTCGTCGCTGATGTCGATCTGCCAGACCTGGGTGCTGCGGCCCAGGTGGACCGGCCGGGCCACGCCAGTCACCCAGCCCTGGGTGGCGCCACGCACATGGTTGGCGTTGATGTCCAGGCCCACGGTGCTGTAACCCTTGTCCACCGTGTAGGCCGAGGCCAGCGAGCCCAGGGTTTCGGCCAGCAGCACCGAGGCGCCGCCATGCAAGCGGCCAAAGGGCTGTTTGGTGCGCCGGTCCACCGGCAGCCGGCCGCGAACGAAGTCGTCACCCACTTCCAGAAACTCCATGCCCATGTGTTCGGGTGCGGTGTCCACATGGATGCGGCGGATCTCGTCCAGGCTCAGGTCTTGTTTCCAGATGCGCACGGGTCACTCCAGGGGTTTGGCCAATCAGGGCAGGGCCGGCGCCGGGTTTCAGTGGCAAATCGCACGCTTTGGCCGGCCTGAATGAAATTATCGTCCAGGGGTCAGTCCAGCGTCCGGCGGGTTCTGGTGCAGCGCCCTATCATGGCCACAACACCCACCCACCGCCCACCCATGAGCCTGTTGTTCACCCCCTTCACGCTGCCGTCACCCCAGGGCGGGCTGCGGCTGGCGAACCGCCTGGTGGTGGCGCCGATGTGCCAGTACGCCGCCCGCCATGGCCAGGCCACCGACTGGCATCTGATGCACTGGGGCTCGCTGCTCAACAGCGGCGCCGGGCTGTTCACCATCGAGGCCACCGCCGTCACGCCCCAGGGTCGCATCACCCCGGCCTGCCTGGGCCTGTGGGACGATGCCACCGAACAGGCCCTGGGCGACCGGCTGGATCGGGCCCGGGCGCTGGCGCCGCCGGTGCCGGTGTGCCTGCAACTGGCCCACGCCGGCCGCAAGGCCTCCAGTGCCGTGCCCTGGGCCGGCGGCCAGCTGCTGGCCCATGAAGCCGGCGGCTGGGACACCGTGGGCCCGTCGGCGCTGCCCCAACTTCCTGGCGAGCGGCCGCCGCTGGCGTTGGATGACGACGGCATGCAGGCGGTGCTGGAGGCCTTCGTGGTGGCCACCGGGCGGGCCGAGCGGCTGGGCATCGAGGCCATCGAGCTGCACGCCGCCCACGGCTATCTGCTGCACCAGTTTCTGTCACCGATCGCCAACCACCGCAACGACGCCTACGGCGGCAGCTTCGAGAACCGCATCCGCTTCCCGCTGGAAGTGTTTGCCGCGATGCGCCAGGCCTTCCGCGGCGTGCTGGGGGTGCGGGTGTCGGCCAGCGACTGGGTCGACGGCGGCTGGGACCTGACACAAACCGCCTGTTTTGCCGAGCAGCTGAAGGCGCTGGGCTGCGACTTCATCCATGTGTCGTCCGGCGGGGTCTCGCCCACCCAAAAGATCGCCGTCGGTCCTGGCTACCAGCTGCCGTTTGCCCGCCAGGTGCGCCAGCAATCCGGCCTGGCCACCACCGCGGTGGGCCTGATCACCGAGCCGGCGCAGGCCGAGGCCTTGCTGGCCGCTGGCGACGCCGACCTGGTGGCGCTGGCCCGTGGCTTCCTCTACAAGCCGCGCTGGGGCTGGGAAGCGGCCGCCACACTGGGCGGTGAGGTGGCGGCCCAGCCCGCCTACTGGCGCTGCCTGCCCCGCGAGGCCCAGGCCATCTTTGGCCCGGTGCGCATCGGCGCGCGCTGAGGCCGCTGCGACAAGCGTCAAAATACGGGGGGTTTTGCCCTCCGTTCCGCGCATGGTCCCCCGGTCAGCGCCGGCATCATGACCCCCTGCGCGCGCCATCTGCACCTGCGGTGGCTTGTTTTGTTCACCGTTGTTGTCACCCCATGTTGTCGGTTCCACGCCTGCTTGCCTGCCTGTTCCCCCTGGCCATCGTCGGTTGCGCCTGGACGCCGACCGCGCCCGAAGCGCCAGTGGCACGGCCCGCCCCCATTCCCAACTTTCCGTCCCAGGTGCTGGTCCGTCGGACGCCACCCACCCCCGCAGGCCAGGCCGCACCCACCAAGCCAGCGCAAAGCCCGGTGGCCGCCGACAAGCCGGGCGAGGCCGAGTTGCCGGTGCAGGCCTTGCCGTCGTGGCGGGTGGCCGCTGTGGCAGCCCTGAGCGACGCCGACACCCTCGGGCCCATCGTGGAGCGGCCGGTGCCGCATGGCAGCGACGCCCACCGCCCCTCGGTCTTCAGTGCGGCCAAGCCGCCAGCGCCACCGGCACGCACGGTGAGCTGCAAAGCCGAGCGCACCCGTCAGGGCTTCGACGAAAAAATCACCGTCAGCTGCAACAACAACGGCAAACAAACCCAGACCGTGTTCCTGCAAATCGACGCCGTCGGTCTGGCCGGCCTGCCCAGCCCCGACGAGGTGCGGGCCGGCTACCCCATACCCCCCGGCAAAAGCCGCACCCTGGCCACGCTGACCACCGTCTCACGGCCCGCCCGCGCCGACATCGCCTTCACCACCGAAGCCCGGCCCTGAGGGCACCCCCGGCCCAATGAGGCCGGCTGGCTGGCAGGGGAGTCCACGCACCGCATAATGCGGCGCATCCACCACCTGCCCCCTGCGTCTGTCCGAATGTCCCTTGCCCGTCTCTGCCTGAGCGCCTCGCCCCTGTGGCTGGCCGGCTGCGCCCTGTTGCCCTTCGGGGCGTCTCCACCCCCTGCTCGCCCCGCCGAACCGCCGCCCGCCGTGGTGGTGACGGCCGCCGAGGTCAAACCCGCCGAAGCCATGCCGGTGGCCCCTGTGGCCACGCGGGTGCCGGCCGCCGACCCATTGCCGCCGCTGCCCAGGGCCCAGGCCAAAGCCCCCGCGGTCAAGCCCGCTGCCCCCAAGCCCGAGGTCGACTGCCAGTCCCAGCGCAGCGGCCGTGGTGACGACGAAAAAACCACCATCCGCTGCACCAACCACAGCACCCAGGCCCGCACTGTGTTCCTGAAACTGGATGCCATCGGCGTCTCCGGCATTCCCACCGTGGCCAGCGAGAAGGCCGGCCACCGGCTGGCCGCGGGTGAGACCAAGGTGCTGGCCACGCTGGCGGTGATTTCGCGACCGGCGCAGGTGCGCTTCAGCGTCAGCTCCGCCGCCGCGCCCTGAGCCCACGGTGCTGACGCCGCCGTGCTGGACACGGCTGGCCAATGCGGCATCATCGGCCGCATGACCGCTCCCAACACGGCCCCGTTTGTTCCCCAAATCCGGCTCTACCAGGACTGGCTGCACGACCAGCGCGGGCTGACGTTTGACGACTACGACGCGCTGTGGCGCTGGTCGGTGACCGACCTCGACGCCTTCTGGCAAAGCATCTGGGACTACTTTGGGCTGCAGTCGCCCACGCCCCACCGGGCGGTGCTGGCCCGCCGCACCATGCCGGGCGCCGAATGGTTTCCCGGCGCCCAGGTCAACTACGCCCAACAGGTGTTCCGCCATGTGGCGCCGGCCAGTGCAGCGGGCCTGCCGGCGCTGGTGAGCCGCGACGAACGGGGCCGGCACCGGGAACTGTCCTGGCCCGAGCTGCAGCGCCAGGCGGCCTCGCTGGCGCTCCACCTGCAAGCCCAAGGCCTGAAAGCCGGCGACCGGGTGGCGGCCTATTTGCCCAACATCCCCGAAGCCATGGTGGCGTTTCTGGCGGTGGTCAGCCTGGGCGGGGTGTGGAGCATCTGCGCGCCCGACATGGGCACGGCCGCGGTACTCGACCGCTTCCGCCAGATCGAGCCCACCGTCCTGATCGCCTGCGACCAAGTCACCTACGGCGGCCGCACCCTGGACCGGCGCGGCGTGCTGGCGGAACTGCGCGCGGCCCTGCCCAGCCTGCGCCATGTGCTGCTGCACCGCGACGCCGGGGAAGCCGCCGAGCCGGTGGCCGATACCGCCGACCTGGCCGCAGCCTGCGCCCGCAACGACGCGGCCACCGCCGCCTTCACGCCGCGCTGGCTGCCTTTCGACCACCCGCTGTGGATCGTCTACAGCAGCGGCACCACCGGTCTGCCCAAACCCATCGTGCACGGCCATGGCGGCACCGTGATGGTGGCGCTGGCGCTGAAATGCCTGCACAACGACATCGGCTGCAGCTACGCGCCCAACTCTTTCGGCGAGCGCTACCACTGGTACAGCTCCACCGGCTGGGTGATGTGGAACGCGCAGATGAGCGGCCTGCTCAACGGAACGACCTGCGTGATTTACGACGGCAACCCCGGTGGCGCCACGGTCGACGCCCAGGGCCAGAAAATCGCGCCCGACTGGACCACGCTGTGGCGCTTCGCGGCCGAGACTGGCGTCACCTTCTTCGGCGCCGGCGCGGCCTTCTACGCCAACGGCATGAAGGCCGGCATCGAACTCGCCACCATCCCCGGCCTCGGCCACATCCGCGCGCTGGGCAGCACCGGCTCGCCCCTCAGCGAGGACGTGCAGCGCTGGGGTACAGCGCAGATGAGAGAGGTGTACCAACAACCAGCGGACCATCCGCCGCCGGGCCGCCCCAAGGCGGATGCGGCCCCCTCGGGGGGCAGCGAGCCACACGCAGTGGGCAAGCGTGGGGGCGACATCTGGTGGTGCAACATCTCTGGCGGCACGGACTTTGCCGGCGCCTTCATCGGCGGCAACCGCGAGCTGCCACTGGTACCCGGCGAGATGCAATGCCGGCTGCTGGGCTGCGCGGTCGAGGCCTGGAACGAGCAGGGCCAGCCCGTCACCGGCGAGGTGGGTGAGCTGGTCTGCACCGCGCCCATCCCGTCCATGCCCTTGTATTTTTGGGGCGACACCCACAACCAGCGTTACCTGTCGAGCTACTTCGACATGTACGCCGGCGTCTGGCGGCATGGCGACTGGCTGAAAATCTCGCCCCAGGGCGGCTGCACCATCTACGGCCGCAGCGACGCCACCATCAACCGCCACGGCTTGCGCATGGGCACCAGCGAGCTGTACAGCGCGGTCGAGGCCTTGCCCGAGGTGCTGGACGCCATGGTGGTGGATCTGGAGTACCTGGGCCGCGAGAGCGACATGCCGCTGTTTGTGGTGCTGCGCGAAGGCCTGGTGCTGGACGCGGCGCTGAAAGACCGCATCAACGGCGCCATCAAGACCGCGCTGAGCCCGCGCTTCGTGCCCAACAGCATCTGGCAGGTGCCGGAGATCCCGCGCACCCTGTCGGGCAAGAAGCAGGAACTGCCCATCAAAAAGCTGCTGCTGGGCCAGCCCATCGACAAGGTGGTCAACCGCGACGCCATGGCCAACCCCGGCTGCCTGGGCTGGTACGTGGACTTTGCCGCCCGGCGCGCCACACCCACCTGAAAAAAATTGGCCCCGGGGACGTGAGTCGCCGGGGCCAAACGCGGCTTCCGCCACGCCCGAGGAGAGAGGGGTGTCACAGCACGGGACTCACCTGATGGTCCGGTGTAAGTAGCAGGGCGTGCCCGGCTGTGACGAAAACAGTGCCAGCGGCGGTGGGGTGAGGACTTCCTTTCTTTCCTTATCGGCGGCTGGCTTGGTTCCATTAGATGCCTGCGCTTGGGGCCAGAGCACGCGAATAGAGGGGGGTTTGGGGTGCTGCTCTGAGGGCCTGGTGCGGCCCACCGGCAGATGATGGGCGGTTGGGGCCCAGCACACCGGCAGGTGCCCCGGTACAATGAGGCCATCGATTCGTCACCCGCCCGGTGACTGCCCTCCCGCCGCGGCCCGCACCGCACCGGGTTGCACTGGGCGCCTCGCAGGTCTTCAGCCAGAACGGCCGCCGGTTGCCCCGGTGCCGCAGGTGCGCGCCAGGCACCGCTCCGACCCTTTACCCGCCCCCATCGATACGCCCCGACGCGGCCGCCCCTGAAGCGCGCGTCGGCCACGCCCATCGCTCCCCGAAAGCCCGCGCCAATGCGCCGGCCGCCCCTGACCTGAAAGACGCCCCATGGCCAAAGAAGAACTGATTGAAATGAACGGCAAGGTCGACGAGGTCCTGCCCGATTCGCGCTTTCGCGTGACGCTGGACAACGGCCATGTGCTGGTCGCCTACACCGGCGGCAAGATGCGCAAGCACCACATCCGCATCATTGCCGGCGACGCGGTGTCGCTGGAGCTGTCGCCCTACGACCTGACCAAGGGCCGCATCACCTTCCGCCACATCAACGGCCGCGGCCCCGCGCCCGCCGCCCGCCGCCGCTGACGCGGCCGCCACCGGCGCCCTACAACGGGTGCTCGGTGTAAAAACGCCCGCCGTGGAACAAGAGCGGCGCGGCCTGGGCCTGGTACTGGCAACGCTCCACCTCGCCGACAAAAATCACGTGGTCACCCTCGTCGTAGCGGCTGCGGTTGAAACACTCGAACGTGGCCACCGCGCCGGCAATCAGCGGCGCACCGCCGGCGCCGTCGCTGTGCACCACACCCTCCCAGCGGCCTGGCAGCCGGCTGGCGAAGCGCTCAGCCAGCCCCTGCTGGCCCACCCCCAGCACGTTCACCGCATAGTGGCTGCAGCCGGCAAACGCCGCGCGCGCGCTGGCCGTACGCGACAAGCTCCACAACACCAGCGGCGGTGCCAATGACACCGAGTTGAACGAGTTCACCGTCATGCCCACCGGCGTGCCGTCGGCCGCCCGGGTGGTGACGATGGTCACGCCGGTGGCGAACATGCCCAGGGCGGCGCGGAATTCGGGGGAACTGAAGGCGGGCGGCTGGGCCCGCTGGGGGCGGCCCCCCACCGCGGACCGGGTGTCCGGGGGGTCGGGTTGTTGCATGGGTCCATTATTGTGGATAGGGCTCGCCCCCAAGCGCATCGGGCTTTACACAGGCGACAGAAGCGGCCCTCGCGGCGTGGCCGACAATGCCCCCGCGTGACCTGTTTTGCCCTTTCCTCCCCCCTCCGATGGCGCTTGTGGTGCGCGGCCTGGCCGCTGGCCGCCACCCTGCTGGCCACGCCTGCGTTGGCGCAGGACACCGAGGCCTGCGGCCCGCTGGTGCGCTGGCTGCCGGCCGTGGGCCGCAGCGACTGCCAGGGCGCCTTGCTGGAAGCCACCGAGGGCCGCTCGGTCAGGGGCCAAACCATCTACCGCCGCGACGTGACCGTGCCCGAGCCGCGGGTGCGGGTGCTGGTGCTGGGCGGCATCCATGGCGACGAGCGCTCGTCGTCCTCGCTGGTGATGCACTGGATCACGCTGGCCGGGCTGGACCCGGCCGCCGTGCACTGGCGCTTCATCCCGGTGCTCAACCCCGACAGCATGTTCCGCAGCCAGCCGCAGCGCACCAACGCCCGCGGCGTGGACCTGAACCGCAACTTCCCCACGCCCAACTGGCTGCACGACAGCCGCACCTACTGGGAGCAGCGCACCCGCAAGGACCCGCGCCGCTACCCCGGCCCCAGCCCGCTGTCCGAGCCCGAGTCGCGTTTTCTGCACGCCGAGATGGCCGCCTTCCAGCCGCATTTGATCGTCAGCGTGCACGCACCCTATGGCGTGCTGGACTTCGACGGCCCCAACCTGGAGCCACCGCGCCGCCTGGGCCAACTGCACCTCGATCCGGTGGGCGTCTACCCTGGCTCGCTGGGCAACTACAGCGGCGTGCACCGCGGCATGCCGGTGGTCACCATCGAGTTGAACAACGCCAACCGCACACCACCGCCGGCCGAGATGGGCAAGATGTGGACCGACCTGCTGGCCTGGATGCAGGCCCATTTGCCTGGCATGGCGCCGCCCCCACCGCCGGCAGCGCCAGAACCACTGCCGGCGTCCGCCAGCGCGCCGGAAACACCACCGGCCGGCCCGGGTCCCAGCCCGGGCCTGCTGGCGCCCGACCTGCCGCCGCCGCTACCATCGGGGCCGGAGCCGGACACCACGCCGGCGCCGCCCACGGAGGACCCCGCATGATCAGCCGCCGCGCCCTGAACCGTGCCGCCCTGGCCCTGGCCTTGTCACCCTGGGCCCAGGCCATGGCCCAGCCCCACAGCGCCGCGCCGCGCTGGCAGCGCGACCCCTTCGCGCTGGGCGTGGCCAGCGGCATGCCGCGGCCCGACTCGGTGGTGCTGTGGACCCGGCTCTGCGAAGGCCTGGACGGTGAGCTGCCGCTGGCTGCCGGCCAGTCGGTCGTGGTGCGCTGTGAGATTTGCAGCGACGAGGCGATGCGCCAGCCGGTGCAGCAGGGCGAGGTGCGCACCGACGCGCAGCGGGGCTTTGCCGTGCACCTGCTGGCCCAAGGCCTGCAACCGGGCCGCGACTACTGGTACCGCTTCCATTGCGGCAGCGCCAGCAGCCGGGTCGGCCGCACCCGCACCGCACCGGCCGCCGACGCGGCCGTGGCCTCGCTGCGGCTGGCGCTGGCCTCCTGCCAGCATTACGAGCAGGGCTTTTTCACGGCCCACCGCGAGATCGCGCAGCAGCCGCTGGACCTGGTGCTGTTTGTCGGCGACTACATCTACGAGACCGTCAGCAAGGCCGCCAGCCTGCGCCAGCACGCCAGCCCTGTGCCTTACTCCCTGGCCCAGTACCGACAACGCCATGCGCAGTACAAGCTCGACGCCGACCTGCAGGCCGCCCACGCCGCCCACCCCTGGCTGCTGATGTGGGACGACCACGAGGTGGTGAACGACTACGCCGGCGAGCTCGATCCCTTCTACACCGAGCCCAAACGCTTTCTGCAGCGCCGCGCCGCCGCCTACCAGGCCTATTTCGAGCACATGCCGGTTCGCCTGCCACGCGACGCCGACCGTGCCGGCCTGTGGGCCCACGCGCCGCTGCACAACCGCTACCTGTGGGGCCAGCTGGCCGAGCTGTGGACGCTGGACTGCCGGCAGTTCCGCAGCGCCCAGGCCTGCGACGACCCGCGGCGCCGCAGCGCCCACATGGTGACCGGCTGTGACGAACTGGCCGACCCGACCCGCAGCATGCTGGGCGCGGCCCAGGAGCGCTGGCTGGCCGAGGGCCTGGCCCAGTCCACCCGGCGCTGGCAGCTGCTGGCGCAGACCACCCAGATCGCCGCCAGCGGCATCAATGCCGCCACACCTGGCGGCCCGCGCAGCACCTTCACCGGCGCCTGGGACGGCTACCCCGAAGCCCGCCGCCGGCTGCTGCAAAGCGTGGCCGACGCCGGCCTGAACAGCGTCGTGGCCCTCGGTGGCGACGTGCACCACCACCTGGCCGCCAACCTGCGGCTGCAACCCAACGACCCGGCCTCGCCGGTGCTGGCCAGCGAGTTCGTCACCAGCGCCATCACCTCGCGTGGCCTGGGCGAGAAAAGCCTGGCCGCGATGCGCGCCAGCAACCCCGACATCGCGCTGGCCCGCGGCGACGGCCGCGGTTATGTGCAGCTGGAAGTGACGCCCGAGGCCACCCAGGCCACCTTTCGCGGCACGACCTACCCGGTGGCCGCCGACGCGGCGTTCACCACCCAGGCCATCGGCCGCGTGACCCACGGCCGCCCAGGCGTGGAAATTACCTGAACATCACGCGAAGTGACGCGCGCCACGGCTCGGGATGGAATGCAAGGCGCGATGGGCAGCCCATAGCCCAGCTGTTGGCAAGCATGGCAACGCCGCAGTCCGCCCGAGCCGTGGATGCGCGTCAGCGGCCGGTGCGGAGGGTGTCCATCAAGGCCTGCGCCTTGTCCTGGTCAAACACCCCGTCGGCCCGGGCCAGCACGTCACCGCTGCGGCTCAGCACCAGCGCATAGACCTGCTCGACGCTGGGCAGGTGGACGGCGCGCACGAAGGCGTCGCGGTCGGTGAACACCGGCACCAGGTGGGCCCGGTCCACCGGGTTGGGGTAGCGGGCCTGCAAACGGTTTTGCAAGGCCTCTCGGGCGTCGGCGTCGCCGGGGTCGTTGACCACCGCCATGCGCACCCACTGCACCTCGGCATCGTCGCGCAGCCCCAGGCCATGCACCCAGGTGTCGAGGGCACTGGCATGGCCGCGCTGGAAACCGACCAGCGCCAGCGTGCGCTCGGCTGGCAGGCCGGCGGGCAGCTGCAATGGCTGGCGGTTCAGGTCCTGCGTTGCCAGTGGCGGCAGCGAGCCCATCAGCTGGCGCTCGCTGGGACCGGCAAAGGCCAGCAGCATGGCGGCCGCCACCGCGGCCACCCAGGTGAGGATGTCTTTCCAGAGAGCTGGCAATGGGGGCATGGCACTGGCCTTTCCAAGGACCGGATTCAACATCCGGTTGTACGGGCCTCTGCGTCACGCAAGTTTTATGCAAGGTGAGTGGTTGTGACCGCGTGTAAGCCTAGACTGACCAGTCACCAAATGACCTTGCCGCCCACGAAACGACGTGTACGCCTAAAATCCCTGCCATGACCATCGCCACCGCCGCCCCTCCCCGCGCCAATTTCAAGGCGCAAATGCTGCAGGCACGGGAGGACGCCATTGTCAGCACCGTCAACCGGCTGCTGGCCGACAAGGGCTTCGAGGCCATGACGGTGGACGAGGTGGCGGCCGCGGTGGGCATCGCCAAGGCCAGCCTTTACAAACACTTTCCCAGCAAAGAGGCGCTGGCCGCCGCCGCCATGGTGCGGGTGATGCGGCGGGCCCAGGCCTTCATACGCACCATTCCGGCGAGCGATGCACCGTTGGCGAAGCTGCGCGCCATGGCGGGCTGGACCATGTCGGTGCAGCTGGCCGGCGACATGCCCTCGCTGCCCAGCCACAACTCCAGCCTGCGCGCCACGCTGATGGACACCAAGGACTACATCGATGGCCTGATGGACCTCAGCGACCGCATGGGTGAGTGGATCGAGGCCGCGCAGGCCGACGGCAGCCTCAACCCCCAGCTACCGCCCATCGCGGTGCTGTACACCATGTACGCCCGCGCCTGCGACCCGGTGCTGGAGTTCCTGAAGCTGGGCGGCCAGCACAGCGACGAGGAAATCGTCGCCCTGGTGCTCAGCAGCTGTTTTGACGGCCTGCGGGCGCGTTGAGCGGCAGCGTCACGCAAAAGTCCTCGCGGAAGGCGGCCTGCTCACCCTTGCGGGCATAGCCCAGCGGGTTGGCCACCACCCGGCAGCCGGCCTGAATGTGGTCCACCGGGCAGTGCAGGTGGCCGTGCAGCCACAGGTCGGCCAAGGGCAGCAGATCGTCCAGCGCGTTGCAAAAGCCGGCCGTGCCAGGCACCAAACCGTAGCGCGGGTCGGCACTGGCCAGCGTGGGGGCGAAATGGGTCAGCACCACTGTCGGCCCGTCAAAGGGTTGGGCCAGCGCCTCGCGCAGCCACTGCTGGCACAGCAGGCCCCGCTCGCGCACCGCCTCGGCCAGAAAAGGCTGGCCAAAGCGGCTGCCACCGGTGTGGCGCAGGTAGAAGTTGGCGGCACGGAAGGCCTTGTCACGCGCCTTGAGCTGCTGCGTCAGCGGATCGGGCGGGGTCTGGCCGGGCACCGGCCGGGGCGGCTTGGCGGGGGCGGGCGGGTGCAGCGCCAGCGCATCGAAATCCGACCACAGCGTGGTGCCGACAAAACGCACGCCGCCCCACAGCACCGTTTCGCGCTCCAGCCAGGTCATGCCCAGCCGCTCGCAGGTGGCGCGCAGCCGGTCGTGGGCGGCGTCGAAATCCAGGTTGTCGTACTCGTGGTTGCCCGGCACAAACAGCACCGGCGTGGGCCAGCCGTGCAGCGGAGAGAAACGGCTCAGGCCGAAGTCATCGGCTTCCAGCAGCGAGCCGCGCTGGTAGGAGCCGATGTCGCCGGCCAGCACCAGCAGGTCGGCGCCGGGCGCGGGCTGCGGGGTGAAATGGGGGTGCACTTCCAGGTGCAAATCCGACAGCAGCTGCAGTTTCATGGCCGCATTGTCCATCGCGGCCCACAGGGTCAAAGGCGCTGCGGTGTAATGACGCCATGAACTCCGCCCACGACGTTCCCCCCCTGGTCCAAACCCCGCGTGCGGTCGAGCGCCTGGTGGTGGGCCAGCCCACCCGCGACGGCGCCGGCGTCAAGCTGACCCGGGTGCTGACCCAGGACCTGCAGCAGCGCCTGGACCCCTTTCTGATGCTGGACAACTTTGCCAGCGACGACCCCAAGGACTACGGCGCCGGCTTTCCCAGCCACCCGCACCGCGGCTTCGAGACCATCAGCTACATGCTGAGCGGC
Source organism: Rhodoferax sp. SPJ4 (assembly GCF_058216275.1). NCBI lineage: Bacteria > Pseudomonadati > Pseudomonadota > Betaproteobacteria > Burkholderiales > Comamonadaceae > Rhodoferax > Rhodoferax sp. SPJ4. The sequence goes on along the minus strand of NZ_JBYZMN010000003.1, from coordinate 290,222 downwards.
CGCATGCGCCACCGCGACAGCGCCGGCCACGAAGGCCTGGTGGCCGACGGTGGTGTGCAATGGATGACGGCCGGCCGCGGCGTGGTGCACAGCGAGATGCCCGAGCAGGTGGAGGGCGTGATGGAGGGCTTCCAGCTCTGGCTCAACCTGCCCGGCCGCGACAAGCTGTGCCCGCCCTGGTACCGCGATTTCCAGCGCACCGACGTGCCCGAGGCCCGCACCGAGAACGGCACGCTGCTGCGGGTGATTGCCGGCACCGCACGCCTGGGCGGGGGCCGCGAGCTGGCCGGTGCGGTGCAGCGCCCGGCCAGCGATTTTCCCACCGACCCGCTGATCCTCGACATCCACCTGCCGGCCGATGGCCGCCCCTTCAGCCACCCGATCCCGGCCGGACACAACGCCTTTGTCTACGTCTACCGCGGCACCGCGCGGGTGCTGGGTGCCGACGGTGCCACCACCCCGGTGCCGCGCCAGCGCATGGCCATCCTGGGCCAGGACGGTGACGGCCTGACACTGCACAGCGACCCGTCGCAGACCGAGCCGGCACGGGTGCTGCTGGTGGCCGGCAAGCCGCTGCGCGAGCCCATCGCACAGTACGGGCCCTTTGTGATGAACACCCGCGAGGAGTTGATGGCGGCGGTGGACGATTTCAACGCCGGGCGCCTGGGCTGAGCCTGCGCAGGGCCGCGTCTTTACCTGGGCGCAGCAAACCCTCACCACCGCAGACACAAGCGCGCCGGACACTGACCTCCTGCCCCGCACCACCCCCGGTGTGGGGTGCTCCCAAGGAAGGACTTTCCATGACCGCCACGACCCGCCGCCCCGTTCAGGCCTTGTTGCTCGCCAGCCTGCTGGCCGCATCGGCCTTCACCGCCACCGCCCAAACCCCGCCCCCGGCACCGCCCGCGGGCGCACAAGCCGCTGGCCCGCACGGCCACATGGACCACAGGGGCCACCACGACCCGGCCAAGATGCAGGCCAAGGTGGCCCAGCACCTGGCCGCGCTGAAGGCCAAGCTGGCCATCACGCCCGCGCAAGAAGGTGCCTGGACCGCCTTTGCCAGCACCATGACGCCGCCAGCGCAGCCACCGACACGCCCCGACCACGCCGCCTTTGAGAAGATGACCACGCCCGAGCGCATCGACCGCCTGCAGGCCATGCGTGCCGAGCACCAGGCCAAGATGGACCAACGCGCGGCCGCCACCAAGACCTTTTACGCCGCGCTCACACCCGACCAGAAAAAACTGTTTGACGCCGAGTCGCTGCGCCTGCTGTCGCGCCATGGCCATGGCGGCCGGCACGGCGAGCACCCGCGCAGCTGAGCCAGCGGCACCGCACCCCGCCAGCCCCCGCATGCCGGGGGCTTTTTCTTGGACGGGGCGCTGGCTCAGCCCGGCTGTGACGCCAGCAGCTGGCCCAGTTCGCCGCTGGCCAGCAAGCGCTGCAAGTCGTTGGCGCCGCCCACCAGCGTGCCGCGCACAAACACCATGGGCAACGTGGGCCAGCCGGTCCACATCTTCAGCGCATTGCGTTCGCGCCAGCGGCTGAGGTAGCCACCGTAATCCAGGTCATGGTGGGCCACACCGGCCGCGTCCAGCGCCCGGCGCGCCTTTTTCACAAAGGGGTTGGTGGCCATGCCCACCACCACCACGGCATGGGCGGCCACGGCGGCCTGGACCTCGTTCACCACCGCGCGGTGGTGGTTGGCCACCAAGGGCCGCACGGCAGGGTGGATGTGTTCTTCGGCAAGCAGGGCGCGGGACATGGGCAACTCGTGGCAGCAAAACAGCCGGCCAGTGTGCCGCAAACCCGCGGGGCCATGGCCGCCAGGGTGTCGCGCGGGGATCAGCCGCGCCGCAGGCGGGGCGCATCCATCGTGGCGGCACCGGTGCTGCGCTGCGAGCTGCCGCTGTCCATGCCGCGGCCACCGCCCTGGCGCTGGCTGGCGGCGGTGTGGGCCGACAGGCCCCAGGCCAGGGCGGTGGTGATCAGCAGCGCCGCGCGCACCGCACGCAGAGAGGGTGTGGCGCTGCGGGATCGGGCGGGCAACAGCGGGGAGAGGGTAGGGGAAGTCATGGGGGTCTCCTGAAACGCGGGTGAACAGGCCACCCAGACCGACAGCTTGACTGGCCGATGTGAAACCTGTGTGAGGCCCAGGCCGCCGGATGTAAGCAGACATGTCCGCGCCAAAGCCCTGGCCGGCGGCGGACATGGGTGCAGCCCCGGATGGCGATTCGCGCAATTTGACCGAAAATCAATCACTGGACCGCTCACCCGCCCCCCCCATGACCACCGAACCCCGCCGACCCGCCGACCCGCTGAACGACCCCTACAACCCCGGCGGCAGCATCCGGTTTGAAGAGCCGCGCAAATTCCCCGTGGTGCTGGTAGCCGGCATCGGCGGCGGGGTGCTGGCCGCCTGCGCGGTGGCGTTTTTCCTGCTGTACAAGGCCAACACCACCCCGGCCAGCGCGCCGGCCCAGCCCACCCAGAGCCGCCAGGGCATCTCCGACACCCGCTCGCTTGGCAACACCCCCGGCGAGGCGGCCGAAGCCCCGCCCAAGGAAGGGCGCATCAAGGGCACGGTGGAAGACTACGACGGCAAGATGATCGTGACCCAGCCGTCCAAGTGCGTGATGCTGGCGCTGAACATCGAGAACGTCAAAGAGACGGTGGGGCCCAACCCCAACCCGGAAACCCAACAATGGGCGGTGGCTCGCATCAAGCAATCGCAGGACCAGATGGCGGTGCTGGGCTGCAAATGAGCCGCCGATACCGGCCCGCCCCAGGTTGGTCTGGGGGCGGCTGGTAAGATTTGCGCCTTTCCCGAGCGGTCCATCCTCCATGTCAGTTGCTGTTGCGGGCGAGAAGCCCGCGGTGTTTGAAATCAAGAGCGCCAACCTGCCATTGGTCGCGCTGCTGCTCAAGTCCACCGACCTGCAGGCCGTGGCCGACACGCTGGCCAGCCGCTACGGCGACATCCCCGACTTCTTCGACAACGACCCGCTGGTCATCGACCTGTCGCCGTTGCCCACCGACGCCAGCGCCCCCGACTTCGCGGAGCTGGTGGCGCTGCTGCGCCGCTACCGTGTGGCGCCGGTCGCGGTGCGCGGCGGCAACGAGGCCTTGATGGCCGCCGCCCTGGCCAGTGGCCTGGTGGCCGCCAACGACGCCACACCCATCGCCGCCACGGCCCACGCGCCGGCGCCGGTGGTGGCCCCGCCACCCGTGGTGTCGCCCTCCGCGCTGGTGCTGGACCGGCCGCTGCGCTCGGGCCAGCAGTTCTACGCCAAGGGCCGGGACCTGGTGGTGCTGGCCATGGTCAACCCCGGTGCCGAGGTGATTGCCGACGGCCACATCCATGTTTACGCGCCGCTGCGCGGCAAGGCCATGGCCGGTGCCCGTGGCAACACCGAGGCGCGCATTTTTTCGCTCAGCCTGGAGCCCGAGCTGCTGTCGATCGCCGGCATCTACCGCACCAGCGAAGCCCCGCTGCCCGACGGCGTCTGGGGCCGGCCCACCCAGGTGCGGCTGCACAGCGGCGCCGACGGCGACAAGCTGGTGTTCGAGGCCTTGAAGGCCTGAGCCCCACCCCTTTTTTTGAACTGAAAGACCCCACCCCATGGCAAAAATCGTTGTTGTGACTTCCGGCAAAGGCGGCGTGGGCAAAACCACCACCAGCGCCAGCTTTGCCTCTGGTCTGGCCCTGCGCGGCCTGAAAACCGCGGTGATCGATTTCGACGTGGGCCTGCGCAACCTCGACCTGATCATGGGCTGCGAACGCCGCGTGGTGTACGACCTGATCAACGTCATCCAGGGCGAGGCCAACCTGCACCAGGCGCTGATCAAGGACAAGCAGTGCGACAACCTGTTTGTGCTGGCCGCCTCGCAAACCCGCGACAAGGACGCGCTGTCCAAAGAAGGCGTGGAAAAGGTGCTGAACGACCTCGCCGCGATGGGCTTTGACTACATCGTCTGCGACTCGCCGGCCGGCATCGAGACCGGCGCGCTGATGGCCATGCACTTCGCCGACGAGGCCCTGGTGGTGACCAACCCCGAGGTCTCCAGCGTGCGCGACTCCGACCGCATCCTGGGCATGCTGAGCAGCAAGACCAAACGCGCCATCGAAGGCAGCGAGCCCATCAAGGAACACCTGCTGATCACCCGCTACAACCCGAACCGGGTCGACCAGGGCCAGATGCTGTCGCTGGAAGACATCCAGGACATCCTGCGCATCAAGCTGATCGGCGTCATCCCCGAGAGCGAAACCGTGCTGCAGGCCTCCAACCAGGGCCTGCCGGCGGTGCACATGCAGGGCTCGGACGTGTCCGAGGCCTACCAGGACGTGATTGCCCGCTTCCTGGGCGAGGAAAAGCCGCTGCGCTTCGTCGATGCGCAGAAAGCCGGTTTCTTCAAGCGGCTGTTTGGAGGAAAGTAAGGCCATGGCCATGTCATTCCTGTCCTTCCTGCTGGGCGAGAAGAAGAAAACCGCCAGTGTGGCCAAAGAGCGGCTGCAAATCATCCTGGCCCACGAACGCTCGGGCCGCAATGCCGCCGAGCCTGACTACCTGCCCGCGCTGCAACGCGACCTGGTGGCGGTGATCAGCAAATACATCAAGATCAACCCCGACGACATCAAGGTCCACCTGGAACGCCAGGACAACCTCGAGGTGCTGGAGGTCAAGATCGAGTTGCCCGACGCCCGCTGAGGCCGCACTGGTCTGGCCCCCGCCATTTGGCGAAAATGGCGGCTTGCCACAGGCCGCTGTGGCCCCCGATTGCGAAAGACGCCCCCATGCACGCCGACGACCGCGACCCGCGTTTCCTGCCCCCCCCACCCTCGCCCTGGCCGCGGCGCCTGCTGCTGGCCACCGTCGGCATTGGCGCGGCCGTGGGCGCGGTCGTGGGTGGCACCTGGCTGGTGGAGAACCGGCAAAACATCGAGCTGGTGGCGCCATGGAACAAGGGCAAGCTGTCGCCGATCGAGGCCGCACCCGGCACCGCTGTGGCACCGGCCGACCGCGCCACCCCCAACATCGCCGGTGGTGAACTGTCACGCAGCCGGGTCAACACCTGCGCCGGCAGCACCCCCGGCCCCGAATGCCGCGGCGGCCAGCCCGCGCCCGAATACGGCAACCCCGGTGAATCGGAAATCGCCCGCATCCGTGCGGCCAACGCCAATGCCGCACCGGGCGATCTGAAGGGCCAGGACATCGCCAAGAGCGGCGCCGCCCCGCTGGTGGTGGGCAAGCTGGCCAAACCCGCGGCCGAGGGCGCGGCCACACCGCCGCCCGCCATTGCCGCCGCACCCGACAAGGGCCAGGAATGCGAATTCCTGAAGGTGCGGGCCGGTGAGATCGACGAGATGCTCAAACAGACCTACCCCACCGCGGTGAAGAACGGCCTGCGCGACGAACAGAAAAAAGCCCGGGCCCGCGTGGCGAGCCTGGGCTGCTGAGAACGCCTGCCGGCTGACCGCCGGCGCTCAGGCGCCCCTCAGACGCCGAACGGCCGCACGCCAATCAAGGCGCCGTGCAGCCAGAAGGCAAATGCCGCCCAGCCAGCCAAGCCAATGAACACCGTGGTGATGCTGCCCACCGCCGTGCCCGCCGGGTAGACCGTGCCGGCGGCGCGGTCACGCTGACGGGCGGCGCGGAAACACAGCACCGCCCAGACCAGGAAAGTACCGAACAGCAGCACCGCGCCCAGCGTGCCGTTGGCCAGCAGGTGGGCCAGCGCCCAGACCTTGACCGACAGCAGCATGGGGTGCTTGAGCCTGGCCTTGATGCCGTTGCTGGGCACATAGGTCGCGGCCAGCATCACAAAGGCCACCAGCATCAGCAAGCCGGCCACATGCCGGGTGGCGGTGGGTGGCGTCCACAGCACCACCGGCGCCAGCCGGGTCTGGCCATAGCCCCACACCAGCAAGGCAAAGCCGGCCACCGACAGCACCGCGTAGGCGGCCTTCCACGACAGCAAACCCATCTTGGCCACCATGCCGCTGCGCCAGCCATCGGCCACGATGCGGGTCGAGTGCACGCCCAGAAAAAGGATCAGTCCGAGAACGAGTGCGGTCATGGCAAGCCTGTGGGGTGAAGAAGGGCTGATTATTGCCCGGGCTTGTAACACTAAGGGCCGCATGGGGCGCCGGTGGTGGCGGTGCCCGGTCGGGTGGCCGCGCCGCTGGAACCACGGCGGCGTGAACAAATGCGCGGCAGCCCCGGCTTCGTGGCACTGGGTCACCCCACAAACCCGGCGGGATTTCCTACGATGAAGCTGTGTCGCCACCGCCGCATGCCGCAGCGGTCGACACAGAGGGCAAACCTGCCGAAAGGCAGGGACGCAAAGCCTCCGGCCTACAGCGAGTCATCGCCACGGTAGCGGGGTTGCCAACCAAGTGGCGCCGGCCTGCCCGGTGCCTGGCCGGTGCCACCGGCCCATGGTTGCCGCCAGGCCCTCGCCAGACTGAAGAACGAGGCCCTCATGCGCACCCCCTCACACCCTTTTGCACAGGCCGGCCTGTGGGCCTTGTCGTTGGGCGCCGCGCTGGCCTTGACGGCCTGCGGCGGCGGGGGTGGCGGCACGGACATGGCGGCTGCGACCAGCAGCAGCAAAACCCTGGTCATTGACGAGGCTACGCTGCCGCCTGATGCGGCCAGCCAGACCGCCCAGCCGTCCTTCCACATCGCCCCGGTGGTGCTGGACGAACCGGCCGACACCGACACACTGGACAACGCCGCCTCGGCCAGCCGCGCGCCGCACAAGCAGGACATTCCGGCCGACGATGCCATGCTGCCCACCGGCGGTCTGACGGTGGAGGCCCTGAAAGGCGCGCAGCGGCTGCGCAAGCCCGGCACGCTCAACCCGCTGGCCACCAGCAGCACGGTGACCACCTACACGCCGGCGCAGATCCGCGCCGCCTACGGCCTGCCGGCCCTGCCGGCCACTGGCACCACCCCCACCGCCACCCAGGCCGCGCAGATGGGCGCCGGCCAGACCATCTATATCGTCGACGCGATGCACAACCCCAACGTCGCCGCCGAGCTGAACGCCTTCAACCAGCGCTTTGGCCTGCCGGGCTGCACCGCCAAGGCCATCAGCCCCACCGCCACGTTGCCACTGGCTGCGCCCAGCCTGACCGGGGGCTGCACCTTGTCGGTGGTCTACAGCACCGCGGCCGGCGGCATGACCGCCACCGCGCCGGCCTACGACGCCGGCTGGGCGACCGAGATCGCGCTCGACGTGCAATGGGCCCATGCCACCGCACCGCTGGCCCGCATTGTGTTGATTGAATCGGCCGACGCCTCGCTCAACGGCCTGCTGGGCGGCATCAAGCTGGCCAACGCCATGGGGCCGGGCGCGGTGTCCATGAGCTTTGGCAGCAACGAAGGCAGCTGGACCGCCTCGGTGGACAGTGCCTTTGCAGGCACCAACATGACCTACCTGGCCGCCACCGGCGACTCGGGCACGGCCGTGTCCTGGCCCGCCGTGTCGCCCAAGGTGGTGGCGGTGGGTGGCACCTCGCTCACCTACAGCGGCACCGGCACACGCACGGAGAGCGCCTGGTCCAGCGCCGGTGGTGGCGTCAGCCTCTACACCGCGGCCCCCAGCTACCAGACCAGCCTGGTGCCCGGCCTGGGCCTGCTGAGCAAACGCGCGGTGGCCGACGTGGCCTTCAACGCCAACCCGTCCACCGGCCAGTTCGTGGCCATCCTCTCGCCCGGCAGCAGCACGCCCAGCTGGGTCAGTGCCGGCGGCACCAGCCTGTCCACGCCGCAATGGGCGGGCCTGGTGGCGGTGGCCAACGCGCTGCGGGCGCAAAGCGCCAAGCCGGCGCTGGGCGCACCACACGGCCTGCTGTACGGCCAGATCGCCAGCGTGCCCGGCAGCTACGCCGCCAACTTCGCCGACGTGACCAGCGGGTCCAACGGCAGCTGCCTGCTGTGCCTGGCCCACATTGGCTACGACGCCCCCACCGGCCTGGGCACGCCCAACGCCGCGACCCTGCTGGGCACGCTGGGTGGCGCCGCCGCCAGCACCGCCTCCGCCCCGGTAGTGGCCGCAGCCACCGTCAATGGCACGGTGGGCAGCGCGCTGAGCTACACGGTGCAGCTCAGTGGCGGCAGCGCCTCCAGCTTCTCGCTGACGGGGGCACCCAGCGGCATGGTGATCGCCGGCACCGGCGTGCTGAGCTGGCCCAGCCCGGTGGCCGGCAGCTACGCGGTGACCGTCAAGGCCACCAACACCAGCACCGGTCTCAGCGGCAGCGCGGTGCTCACCGTGGTGATTGCCAAGGCCACCTCGCTGGCGCCGGTGGTCACCGCACCGGCCATCAGCGGCGTGGCGGGCCGGCCGCTGAGCGGCAGCATCACCGTGTCGTCCCCGGCCGGCCGCTCGATGTCGATTGCCATCAGCGGCGTGCCTTATGGCGTTCAGTTCTCGGCCAGCGGCCAGGTGCTGTCGCTGTACTGGCCCAGCCCGGTGACCGGCAGCTACAGCCTGGCCATCGCCGCCACCGACTCGGCCGGCCTGCGCACCCAGGCCACGCTGCCCATCACCATCACCGCCAGATGAGCCAGCGTCACGCGGCCTGGGCCAGCCGCGACAAGGTGGCCGGCAAAGCCTGACGTGGGCATTTCTGCAGCTGCGCCAGCACACCGTGAGAAGCCTCGTGCACCCCATGGCGGCGCCCCAGGTCGCGCCGGATGCGTTGCCACAGCGAAGCCGCCATCTCCGCGTCGGCCAGGGCCCGGTGCGCCCGACCTGAGGACGGCAGGCCGTACAGCGTGGCCAATGCGCCCAGCTTGTGGCTGGGGGCGTCGGGGTACAGCCTTCGCGCCAGCAGCAGCGTGCAGGCAAACGCCTGCGTGGCGGGCTGACCGGCCCGTGCCAGCTCGGCCATCCAGAAGCGTCGATCGAACGCGGCGTTGTGGGCCACCATGGGCGCATCACCGACAAAGCGGCTGGCCTCCAGCATCACCTGCTCGGCCGGCGGCGCAGCGGCCACCATGGCGTTGCTGATGCCGGTGAAGGCCTCGATGAAGGCCGAGATGCGCACGCCGGCGTTCATCAGGCTGTGAAACCGGTCGACGATCTGCTCGCCCTCCAGCAGCACGATGGCGACCTCGGTCGCGCGGTCGCCCCGGTCGGGCGACAGGCCGGTGGTTTCAAAGTCGATGACGGCGATGGGGGGCATGGGATGAGTCTAGCGGGGCGGCTCGATCGCACGAGCAGCCAGGCGGCACCAAAGCGCCCGCCAATCAGCCCCCAGAGCATGCGGATTGGCCGCGTCTTCAGCGTCCCCACTGCCGGGCCCACCCAGCCCGCTGTCCACCGTGACCCAGGCCCCGGTGACCGGGTGGGGCAGCGTCAATTGCCAGGCATGCAGCCACAGGCGCTGGCCGCCCAGGCGCTCGGCCCACCAGCGGTTGAGGGGGCCCTTGCCATGGGTGGCGTCGCCAATGATGGGGTGGGCAATGTGCTTGAGGTGGCGACGGATCTGGTGGCGCCGCCCGGTGAGCGGCTCGGCCAGCACCAGGGCCACGCGGGTGCTGGCGTGCCGCGCATCGGCGGCCTCGGGCCAGTCCCAGCGCCGCAAGGTCTTGAAGCGGGTCACAGCCGGCTGCACCGCCGAGTGCGCGGGCGCATCGTCGGGTCGGAGCGGGTGGTCCACCCGTTGCTGGTCAGCAGGCCAACCCCGCACCAGGGCCAGGTAGCGCTTGTGCACCCGCCCCTCGGCAAACGCCTGGGTCAGCGCGCGGGCAGCATCGGCATGCAACGCAAACGCCAGCACGCCACAAGTGCCTTTGTCGAGCCGGTGGGCCGGCCACACCCGCTGGCCCAGCTGGTCACGCAGCGCCTGCATGACCCAGCGGGTTTCACCGGCGTCCAGGCCGGTGCGATGGACCAGCCAGCCGGCGGGCTTGTGGACCACCACCAGGTGGTCGTCGCACCAGAGGATCGGTAGCGACAACGATCAGACGTCGATGTTCGCCGCCCGCAAGGCGTTCTGCTCGATGAACTCGCGGCGTGGTTCGACCTCGTCGCCCATCAGCATGGTGAACACGCGGTCGGCCTCGATGGCGTCGTCGATCTGCACCCGCAGCAAGCGGCGCACCGTGGGGTCCATGGTGGTTTCCCACAGCTGCTCGGGGTTCATCTCGCCCAGGCCCTTGTAGCGCTGGCGGGCGGTGGCGTTTTCGGCCTGGCCGATCAGCCAGCGCATGGCCTGGCGGAAGTCGGCCACTTTTTCTTCCTTCTGCCGCTCGCCTTCGCCGCGCATCACTTTCGCGCCTTCGCCCAGCAGGCCACGGAAGGTGTTGGCGGCCTCGGCCAGCGCGGCGTAGTCGGCACCGTGCACAAAATCTTGGGTCAGCACGCTGCTCTTGATGTTGCCGTGGTGGCGGCGGCTGATGCGCAGAATGGGCTTGTCGCTGCGCACGTCGAACTCGCTGGCCACCTCGGCGGGGATGCCGGTGGTGCTGAGTTCACGCAGCTTGGCCTGCAAGGCCACGGCGCAGGCTTCGGCGTCGGCCACGGTGTCGAGCTTGAGGGTCACACCGTCAGCGATGGCGCGCAAGGCCTCGGCGTCCATGTAGCCACCCAGGCGGGCAATCACGCCCTCGGCCAGCTGGTGTTTGCGGGCCAGCTCGCCCAAGGTGTCGCCGCTCAGCGTGGTGGGGTTGTCACCACCGGTGACCACGCTGGCGCCGTTCAGAGCCACGCGCAGCAAAAAGCGGTCGAGCTCGCCACCGTCTTTCAGGTACTGCTCTTCCTTGCCGACCTTGACCTTGTACAGCGGCGGCTGGGCGATGTAGATGTGGCCGCGCTCCACCAGCTCGGGCATTTGCCGGTAGAAAAAGGTCAGCAGCAGGGTGCGGATGTGGGCGCCGTCCACGTCGGCGTCGGTCATGATGATGATGCGGTGGTAGCGCAGCTTGGCCACGTCAAAGTCATCGGCGCCGCTCTTGCCGTCGGTGCTGCCAGCCTTGCCGATGCCGGTGCCCAGGGCGGTGATGAGCGTGAGAATTTCGTTGCTGGTGAGCAGCTTTTCGTAGCGCGCTTTTTCCACGTTCAGGATCTTGCCGCGCAGCGGCAGGATGGCCTGGAACTTGCGGTCGCGGCCCTGCTTGGCGCTGCCACCGGCGGAGTCGCCCTCCACCAGGTAGATCTCGCACATGGCCGGGTCTTTTTCCTGGCAGTCGGCCAGCTTGCCGGGCAGGCCCATGCCGTCCAACACGCCTTTGCGGCGCGTCATCTCGCGGGCCTTGCGGGCGGCTTCACGGGCCCGGGCGGCCTCCAGAATCTTGCCGACGATGATCTTGGCGTCGTTGGGCCGTTCTTCCAGGTAATCGGCCAGCAGCTTGCCCACGATGTCTTCCACCGGGCCGCGCACCTCGGAGCTGACCAGCTTGTCCTTGGTCTGGCTGCTGAACTTGGGCTCGGGCACCTTGACGCTCAGCACACAGCACAGGCCTTCACGCATGTCGTCACCGGTGACTTCGACCTTGGCTTTCTTGGCCAGCTCGTTGCTCTCGATGTACTTGCCTACCACCCGGGTCATGGCGGCGCGCAGACCGGTCAGGTGGGTGCCGCCGTCGCGCTGCGGGATGTTGTTGGTGAAACACAGCACCTGCTCGTTGTAGCCGCTGTTCCACTGCATCGCCACCTCGACACCGATGTTGGTGCCCTGGTCGCTCTGCCGATCGCCCATGGCGTGGAAGCTGTTGGGGTGCAGCACCTGCTTGCCCTTGTTGATGAAGTCCACAAAGCCTTTGACGCCACCGGCACCGGAAAAGTCATCGCTCTTGCCACTGCGCTCGTCGAGCAGACGGATGCGCACGCCGTTGTTCAAAAAGCTCAGCTCGCGCAGCCGCTTGCTGAGGATCTCGTAATGGAAATCGTTGTTTTCCTTGAAGATCTCGGTGTCGGGCAGAAAGTGCACCTCGGTGCCGCGTTTCTCGGTGTCGCCCAGGATTTGCATCGGCGAGATGTCTACGCCGTTGAACTTCTCGACGATTCGGTTCTGCACAAAACCCTTGCTGAACTCCAGCACATGGACCTTGCCCTCGCGGCGCACGGTCAGGCGCAGCATCTTGGACAGCGCGTTCACGCAGCTCACGCCCACGCCGTGCAGGCCACCCGACACCTTGTAGCTGTTCTGGTTGAACTTGCCACCGGCGTGCAGCTCGGTCAGCGCGATCTCGGCCGCACTGCGCTTGGGCTCGTGCTTGTCGTCCATCTTGATGCCGGTGGGAATGCCACGGCCGTTGTCCACCACGCTGATGGAATTGTCGGAATGGATGGTGACCACGATGTCGTCGCAATGGCCGGCCAGGGCCTCGTCAATCGAGTTGTCCACCACCTCGAAAACTAGGTGGTGCAGGCCGGTGCCGTCAGAGGTGTCACCGATGTACATGCCGGGGCGCTTGCGCACCGCCTCCAGGCCTTCCAGGATCTGGATCGCACCTTCGCCATAGCCTTCGCTGGCACCGGCCTGGTGGGCGTCGATCTTGGGCTGAAAGTTCGAGCTGTCCGCACCCGGCTCGCCCAGGGGCGTGGCGTTGTGGTCGGTCGGGTTGGCGGGGTTGTTGGTGCTCATGGACTGCCTGTCTGTCTTCGGAAAACCGCTGTTTTGCTATCGCTGGAATGACCAAACCCGCAGCGGCCTGCGGGTTGTGGTTTTTGAACGCTCTTTTTTGAAGGGCATCAGATGCGCATCGGCATCACCACGTACTTAAAGCTGGTGTTGTCGGGAATGGTCACCAGGGCCGAGCTGTTGGCGTCCGACAGCTCCAGCTTGACCATGTCCTGGTCCATGTTGGCCAGTGCATCGATGAGGTAGGTGACGTTGAAGCCGATTTCGATGCTGTCACCACCGTAGTCAATGTCCAGCTCGTCCACCGCCTCTTCCTGCTCGGCGTTGTTGGACGCCACCCGCAGGGTGCCGGGGTCGAGGTTCAGGCGCACGCCCTTGAACTTCTCGCTGGTCAGGATGGCGGTGCGCTGCAGGCTAGCCAGCAAGGCCGTGCGGCCCAGCGTGACGCTGTTCTTGTGGTTCTTGGGAATCACGCGGTTGTAATCCGGGAACTTGCCTTCCACCAGCTTGGTGACGAACTCCATGCCATCAAAGCTGAACTTGGCCTGGTTGCCGGCAAACTGCATGTCGATCGCGCCTTCGGCGTCGCTCAGCAAACGCTGCATTTCCAGCACGGTCTTGCGCGGCAGGATGACTTCCTGGCGCGGCACCTCCACGTCCAGCGTGGCGCTGGCAAAGGCCAGGCGGTGGCCGTCGGTGGCCACCAGGCTCAGCTGCTTGCCCTCGGCCACGAACAGGATGCCGTTCAGATAGTAGCGGATGTCGTGCACCGCCATCGCAAACGAGACCTGGCTCAGCAAGGCCTTCAGTGTCTTTTGCGGCACGCTGAACACCGGGCCGAAGTTGGCCGCTTCCTGCACCAGCGGAAAGTCTTCGGCGGCCATGCTTTGCAGCGTGAACTTGCTCTTGCCGCCCTTCAGAATCAGCTTGTTCTGGCTGGACTCCAGCGACACCGTCTGGTCCGACGGCATGGTGCGCAGGATGTCGATCAGCTTGCGGGCGCCCACGGTGGTGGTGAAGTTGCCTTCGTCACCGTCCAGCTCGGCCACGGTGCGGATCTGGATTTCGAGGTCGCTGGTCGTCAGCTGCAGCTGGTGGCCGGTCTTGCGGATCAGCACATTGGCCAGGATGGGCAGGGTGTGCCGCCGCTCCACGATGCCAGCCACCGACTGCAGCACCGCCAGCACTTTGTCTTGAGTTGCCTTCAGGACGATCATGTCAACCTCTTCTTTAATTTCTTTAATTTAAATTAGCAGTAGTAGATAAGAGAAGCGCTGCGCTGTGGACAGCCCTATTTTCCCCTTTTTTATCAAGCACTTGGCGCCTGTTGAAGCCTGTGCGCAGCCCTGCATCGACGCTGCTTCCCAACCATGAACAACTTTGCAAAAAGCCATGCGCCTGTGGACAAGTCATGGCTTGTGCCAGCGTTGTCCACAGGGTTGTCAGGGCGGTGGTCATCACGGGGGGGTCAGCCTTTCAGCGTCTGTTCCAGCACATGCAGCTGCTGGTTCAGCTCGGTCAGCTGTTGGCGTTCGCCCGAGATCTTGCGCACCGCGTGCAGCACCGTGGTGTGGTCACGGCCGCCAAACAGCTCGCCGATCTCCGGCAGGCTCTTCTGCGTCAGTTCCTTGGCCAGATACATGGCGATCTGCCGCGGCCGGGCGATGCTGGCCGGCCGTTTCTTGGAATACATGTCGGCGACCTTGATCTTGTAGTAGTCGGCCACCGTCTTCTGGATGTTTTCCACCGAGATCTGCCGGTTCTGGATGCTCAGCAGGTCGCGCAGGGCCTCACGGGCCAGCGCAATGGAGATCTCTTTCTGGTTAAAGCGGGAATAGGCCAGGATCTTGCGCAGCGCGCCTTCGAGCTCACGCACGTTGGAACGCACGTTTTTGGCGACGAAGAAGGCCACCTCTTCCGGCATGTCGGCGCCTTCAGAACGCGCCTTGCTGATCAGAATCGCCACCCGCATTTCCAGCTCCGGCGGCTCGATCGCCACCGTCAGGCCGGAATCGAAGCGCGACACCAGGCGCTCGTGGATGTCGGCCAGGCCTTTGGGGTAGGTGTCGCTGGTCATCACGATGTGCGACTTGCGGGCCAGCAAAGCCTCGAAGGCGTTGAAGAACTCTTCCTGGGTGCGTTCCTTGTTGGCGAAGAACTGCACGTCGTCGATCAGCAGCAAATCCAGCGAGTGGTAGCGGTGCTTGAACTCGTCGAAAGTCTTGCGCTGGTAGGCCTTAACCACATCCGACACGAACTGCTCGGCATGGATGTAGAGAACTTTGGCCTGGGGGCGGTCTGCCAGCAGCCGGTTGCCCACCGCGTGCATCAAATGGGTCTTGCCCAGGCCCACACCGCCGTAGATGAACAAAGGGTTGTACAAATGCCCGGGCATGCCCGACACATGCATGGCGGCGGCCCGCGCCATGCGGTTGGCCGTGCCTTCTACCAGGGTGTCAAAGGTCAGGGCGGTGTTGAGGCGGGTTTTGAAACCGGCGTTGGCTGCGTCTTCTGGCGTGGCCAGCCCGGCTGGTTCCACCAGCGCCTGTTCGTCCACCTCGGTGGGAACAATGCGATGCCTGGCCTTCTCTTCACGCGGAGCAAGCGCTAACTCCATGGTGATTTGCTGGCCCGAGAATTTTTCCAGCATGGCGGCGATGCGGCCGGCGTACTGGGCCCGCACCCAGTCGAGCTTGAAGCGGTTGGCCACCAGCACAGTGACTTTGGAAAGGTCTTCCGCCACCTCAGCCACCAGCGGTCGGATCCAGGTGTTGAACTGCTGCTCGGGCAACTCCTGCGCCAGTTGGTCGATGCAGGCCTGCCATAGGCCCTGGCCGGCGTTGTGAAGAATTCCCTCGCTCATAAATCCTGTCTGGCTTTGTGGATAGTTGTCGTTTTTGGCCTGCCGCATTGTAGGTGGCAAACAAGTTATCCACATTCGGGAAACGCCCAGTCCGGCGGCCTGCGGTGGCCACCCCAAAAGCCGATCGCTTGCCCAAGCGGCTGAAAATTTGCGATAATCCGCGGTTGCCCTGATTTGTCGCGCAGTGTGTCCCATGCTTGGGGCTGCGGCCAGACGCAGGTTTCAGGGCCGATCATTTCAGGAAATACCATGAAGCGCACCTACCAACCTTCCAAGATCCGCCGCGCCCGCACCCACGGCTTTTTGGTCCGCATGAAGACCCGTGGTGGCCGTGCCGTGATCAACGCACGCCGCGCCAAGGGCCGCAAGCGCCTGGCCGCCTGAGCATCGCGCTGTTTCAGCGGTGCAGCGGCTGACTACCCGCGCGCAATTCCAAGCCGTGATGGATGGCACGACCGTGGCGCGCACTGCGCACTTCGTCTTGCATCGCAAGGCGCTGACGCCAGACATGCTGGCGTCCCTCTTCGCCGATTTCCGTCCCAACCCGGCTGCGCCGGAGCCTTGGCTCGGAGCCATGCTGCCCAAACGCTGGGCCAAGCGGGCGGTCACGCGCAACACCCTGCGCCGGCAGATCTACACCGTGGCGGCAGAAGCTTCGGCCTCGCTGGGCGACAAGGCCCATGTGGTGCGGCTGCGTCAGGCCTTCAGCCGCGCCGATTTCCCCAGTGCCACCTCTGACGCGCTGAAAGCCGCCGTGCGCACCGAACTCCAGCAGCTGTTTGCCGGGCTCGTGCCATGATGCGCGGCCTGCTGATGGGCTTGGTCAAGGCCTACCGCTTGTGCATCAGCCCCAGCCTGGGGGCCAATTGCCGCTACTTTCCCTCCTGCTCCACTTATGCCTTGCAAGCCCTTGAGCTGCATGGTGCCGGTGCCGGCAGCTACCTGGCCGTGCGGCGCATCCTGCGTTGCCAGCCCTGGTGTGAGGGTGGCCATGACGAGGTGCCCGCTCAGGCGCCGCGTTTGTTTGGTCGCCTGTTTTCCCCTCTTTCTGCAAAGAAACCCTCATGAACGACATCCGCCGCACCATCCTGTGGGTGATTTTTGGCTTCTCCGTGATCCTGCTGTGGGACCAATGGCAGTTGCACAACGGGCACAAGGCCACTTTTTTCCCGACGCCTGAAAAACAGGCTGCTGTGCCCGCCAAGGCGCCTGCCAGTGCGGCCGTGCCGACGGCCACCGCCGCCCTGCCCGGCGCGACCGGCGGCGTGGCGGCTGTGCCGTCCACCGGCAACGACCTCGCTGCGGCCCGCCAGCGCGTCGAGGTGAGCACCGACGTGCTGAAGCTGGCCTTCGACAGCGAAGGCGGTTCGCTGGTGCATGCCGAGATGCTCAAGCATGTGGATTTCAACGATCGCAGCCGCAACGTGGTGCTGTTCGACGAAAGCAAAGAGCGTGTCTACCTGGCCCAGACCGGACTGGTGGCCGGTGCCGCCGGTGGCAGCTTCCCCACCCACAAGACGCCGATGACGGTGGTGCCCGGTGAGCGCACGCTGAAAGACGGCAGCAACGAGCTGGTGGTGCGTTTCGAGTCGGCCGAAGTGGCCGGCGTCAAGCTGGTCAAGACCTACACCTTGCGCCGCGGCACCTACGACATCGCCGTCAAGCACGACATCGTCAACAACGGCGCGGCCGCGGTGGCGCCGCAGCTCTACCTGCAGCTGGTGCGCGACGGCAACAAGCCGCCCGGCGAGTCATCGTTCTATTTCACCTTCACCGGACCGGCGGTCTACACCGATGCGAAGAAATTCCACAAGGTGGACTTTGCCGACATCGAAAAGGGCAAGGCCGAGGTCGACAAGAACAGCAGCAATGGCTACGTGGCCATGGTGCAGCACTACTTTGCCAGTGCCTGGCTGCTGGCCGATGGTGTGGCGCGCGAGATGTTTGTCCGCAAGGTCGACACCAACCTGTACGCCGTGGGCATGATCACGCCGCTGGAGGCCATCGCCCCCGGCACCACCAAGACGGTGGAATCGCGTTTGTTCGCCGGCCCGCAGGAAGAAAAGGTGCTGGAAAAGCTCTACCCAGGGCTGGAACTGGTCAAGGACTACGGCTGGCTGACCATCCTGGCCAAGCCGTTGTATTGGCTGCTGTTCACCCTCAATGGCTTCATCGCCAACTGGGGCTGGTCCATCGTGGCGCTGGTGGTGCTGTTGAAAGCGGCCTTCTACTGGCTCAATGCCAAGGCCTATGCCAGCATGGCCAAGATGAAGGCGGTCACGCCACGCATCACCGAGATGCGCGAGCGGCTGAAGAGCAAGCCGCAGGAAATGCAGCAGGAGATGATGAAGATCTACAAGGAGGAAAAGGTCAACCCCATGGGTGGCTGCTTCCCCATCCTGGTCCAGATCCCGGTTTTCATCGCCTTGTACTGGGTGCTGCTCAGCTCGGTGGACATGCGCAACGCCCCCTGGGTGGGCTGGATCCATGACCTGGCCACGCCCGACCCGTATTTCATCCTGCCGGTGGTGATGACCGCCACCTCGCTGCTGCAGACCTGGCTCAACCCCACGCCGCCGGACCCGATGCAGGCCAAGATGATGTGGATCATGCCGCTGGCCTTCAGCGTGATGTTCTTCTTTTTCCCGGCCGGCCTGGTGCTGTACTGGATCACCAACAACACCTTGTCGATCGCCCAGCAGTACTTCATCAACAAGCGCCTGGGTGTGTTGACCAAGCCGTCCAACCCCTTCGATTTGTTCCGCAACAAATCGTCCTGAACCCGGCGGTGACGCCCTTGCGTTGCCCTGCCAGGCCGCCCGCTTCACCGCGAGCGGCCTTTTTTCTGCAAACTGCCCGAAGATAGTGACCATGTTCGCCCGCCACGACGACCCGATCGCCGCCATCGCCACCGCCCCCGGGCGCGGTGCGGTGGGCATCGTGCGGGTGTCGGGCTGGCAGATCGCACCGCTGGTGCTGGCGCTGTGCGGCCGGCCGCTGAACCCCCGCGAAGCCACTTACTTGCCGTTCCGCGACGCCGCTGGCCAGCCCATCGACCATGGCCTGGCGCTGTTTTTCCCCGGCCCGCATTCCTACACCGGCGAGGACGTGCTGGAGCTGCAGGCCCATGGCGGCCCAGTGGTTCTGCAGCTGCTGCTGGCACGCTGCCTGGAGGCCGCTGCCACGCCGCAGGCCGCCACCGGCCTGCCTTGTTTGCCCCATTTGCGGCTGGCCGAACCGGGCGAATTCACCCGCCGCGCCTACCTGAACGACAAGCTGGACCTGGCCCAGGCCGAGGCGGTGGCCGACCTGATTGACGCCAGCACCGAGGCCGCGGCGCGCAGCGCCAGCCGCTCGCTCTCGGGCGAGTTCTCGGCCGAGGTGCACAGTCTGAAAGACGCGCTGGTGCATTTGCGCATGCTGGTCGAGGCCACGCTGGACTTTCCCGAGGAAGACATCGACTTCTTGCAACAGGCCGACGCCCGCGGCCAGTTGCAGGCGCTGCAAACCCAGCTGACCCGGGTCCAGCAACGCACCCGGCAGGGCGCGCTGCTGCGCGAAGGCATCACCGTGGTGATTGCCGGCCAGCCCAACGCCGGCAAGAGCTCGCTGCTGAACGCGCTGGCCGGGGCCGAGCTGGCCATCGTTACCCCGGTGGCCGGCACCACCCGCGACAAGGTGGCGCAGACCATCCAGATCGACGGCGTGCCGCTGCATGTGATCGACACCGCCGGCCTGCGCGACAGCCACGACGAGGTGGAGCGCATCGGCATTGCCCGTGCCTGGGGCGAAATCGAGCGGGCCGACGCGGTGCTGTTTCTGCACGACCTGACGCGCGCCCCAGACCCGCAGTACCAAGCCGCCGACCAGGCCATCGCCGAGGCGCTGGCCGACAAGCTGCCGGCCCAGGTGCCGGTGGTCGACCTGTGGAACAAATGCGATGCGGCCAGCACGGCCGCGCTGGCGGCGGACGCCCTCCGCCTGTCGGCCAAGACCGGCGACGGCCTGGACGCGCTGCGCCGCCGCCTGCTGGAGATCGCCGGCTGGCAGGCGGCGCCCGAGGGCGTTTACCTGGCCCGCGAACGCCATGTGCAGGCGCTGGCCGCGGTGGCGACCCACCTGGACGGCGCCTCCCAGCGCTTGAACGCGCGGGCCCCGGCATTGGACCTGCTGGCCGAGGAGCTGCGCCTGGCCCAGCAGGCCCTGGGCGCCATCACCGGCGAATTCAGCGCCGACGATTTGCTGGGCGAGATCTTCTCCAGCTTCTGCATCGGCAAGTGAGGCCCATGGTGGCCAGCCTCAGTGGCCGGCGAAATCCACCAGCGTGAACAGCGGCAGGCCGGCCGCCTGCAGCCGGGCCGAGCCGCCCAACTCGGGCAGGTCCACAATGGCCGCGCCCTCCACCACCTGGGCGCCCAGGCGCTCCAGCAAGGCCTTGCCGGCCATCATGGTGCCGCCGGTGGCAATCAGGTCGTCGATCAGCAGCACCCGCTGGCCGGGCTGTACCGCGTCGCTGTGCAATTCCACCGTGGCGCTGCCGTACTCCAGCTCATAGGTTTCCTGCACCGTGGTGAAGGGCAGCTTGCCTTTTTTGCGGATGGGCACAAAACCCAGGCCCAGCTGGTAGGCCACCACCGAGCCGATGATGAAGCCCCGCGCGTCCAGCCCGGCCACCACGTCGGGCCGGTGGCCCGGGGCGCGGTAGCGGTCCACAAAGGCGTCGATCAGCGCACGGAACACAGCCGGGTCTTGCAGCAGCGGTGTGATGTCGCGGAACTGCACGCCGGGGGCGGGCCAGTCGGGCACGGTGCGGATGTGGTGGCGCAGCAGCGCCGCGATGTCTGTGGCCATGGGGGTCAGCGTGGTGGCAAGCGGGACCCCATTGTGCGGCCTGTGGTGGCCTGTTGGTGCCGCCGCCTCAGCCGCGCAGCAGCTTGTCTTCGGCCAGCGCCAGTGCCTCGGCCCGGCCCGACAGCACCAAGGTGTCGCCCGATTGCAGCACCAGCGTGTCGTCGGGCTCCGACGCCTTGCCGCTGTGGCCGCGCAGGCTCACCACCCGCACGCCGGTGGCGTGCAGCGCCAGTTCTTCCAGCCGCTTGCCCACCGAGCGGGCGGTGATGGGCAGCGTGACGGTGGCCAGCCGCTCCTGGTCGCGCTCCAGCGTGGTGTTGTCGTCGGCGCCATGGAAATAGCCACGCAGCAGGTTGTAGCGGGCGTCGCGCTGGTCTTGCACCACCCGGATCACCCGGCGCATGGGCACACCCACCAGCGCCAGCGCGTGGCTGGCCAGCATCAGCGAGCCCTCGATGGCCTCGGGAACGACCTCGGTGGCGCCGGCCTCGCGCAGCTTTTCGAGATCACTGTCGTCCACCGTGCGCACCACCACCGGCACCTTGCCGGCGTGTTCCTGGATGTTGGCGATCACCCGCACCGCCGAGGGCGTGTCGAGGTAGGTCACCACCACCGCGCTGGCGCGGGCCAGGCCGGCCGCCATCAGCGACTGCAGCCGGGCGGCGTCGCCAAACACCACCGAGTCGCCGGCGGCGGCGGCCTGGCGCACCCGGTCGGGGTCGAGGTCCAGCGCCATGTAGGGAATGGCCTCACGCTCCAGCATGCGGGCCAGGTTCTGGCCGCAACGGCCGTAGCCACAGATGATGACGTGGCGGTTGGCGTTGATGGATTTGCGCGCGATGTGGGTCATCTGCAGCGACTCCAGCATCCAGTCGCTGGTGACCAGCTTCATCACGATGCGGTTGCTGTACATGATGATGAAAGGCGTGGCGAGCATGGACAACACCATGCTCGCCAGGATGGGGTTCAGCAAGGCCGGTGGCAGCAAGCCGTTCTGTTGCGACAGCGTCAGCAGCACAAAGCCGAACTCGCCGGCCTGGGCCAGGTACAAGCCGGTGCGCATGGCGGTGCCGGTGGGCGCGCCCAGGCCCTTGGCCAGCACCGCCACCACCACCAGCTTGGCCAGCACCGGCAGCACCAGCAGTGCCAGCACCAGCGGCCAGCGTTCCAGCACCAGGCGCCAGTCCAGCATCATGCCGATGGTGATGAAAAACAGCCCCAGCAGCACGTCGTGGAAGGGCCGGATGTCGGTTTCCACCTGGTGCTTGTATTCGGTCTCTGACACCAGCATGCCGGCGATGAAGGCGCCCAGGGCCAGGCTCAGGCCGGCCAGCTCGGTCAGCCAGGCCAGGCCCAGCGTCACCAGCAGCAGGTTGAGCACAAACAGCTCCTCGCTCTTGCGGCGCGCCACCAGCGTCAACCACCAGCGCATCACTTTCTGGCCCCCCGCCAGCAGCAGGGCAATCAACGCGGCGGCCTTCAGGCCGGCCAGCACCAGCGCCCCGAACAGGTTGTCGCCGTCGGCGCCCAGCGCCGGAATCAGCACCAGCAGCGGCACCACCGCCAAATCCTGGAACAGCAGCACACCCATCACCCGCTTGCCGTGTTCCGACTCCAGCTCGCCGCGTTCGGCCATCAGCTTGACGAGGATGGCGGTGCTGCTCATCGCCATCGCGCCGGAGAGCGCCAGCGCCGTCTGCCAGGGCATGCGCCACAGCGTGGGCGCCATGGCCGCCAGAAACAGCGAGCCGCAGGTGGCGATCACCAGCGTCATCAGCACCTGCATCAACCCCAGGCCGAACACATGGCGCCGCATCGCCCGCAGCTTGTTGAGGTTGAACTCCAGGCCGATGACGAACATCAGAAATACGACGCCAAACTCGGCCAGGTGCTTGATGCCGGCGGTGTTCTCGGCCAGTGCCATCGCGTTCGGGCCAATCACCACACCCACCGCCAGGTAGCCCAGCATGGGCGGCAACCGCATCAGCCGGCAACCCACCACCCCCAGCACCGCCGCGGCCAGGTACAAAAGGGTCAGTTCCAGCGAGGTCATGGGCCTATCCTATCAAGGCCCCTCGCCAGGGCGATGGCAAGAGCCCACCGATAGAATCAGGCCACCATGCCGACGCCCGCCCGCCACCCCCCGTTCGACGCCGCGCAGGCCCTGCGCCTGGCCAGCGACACCTTCGACATCGAGGCTGCGGCGGTGCTGGGCCTGAAGGCCCGCACTGGCGAGGCCTTTGCCCAGGCGGTGCAACAGATGTTGGACTGCCCTGGCCGGGTGGTGGTGATGGGCATGGGCAAAAGCGGCCACATCGGTCGCAAGATCGCCGCCACGCTGGCCTCCACCGGCACGCCGGCGATGTTTGTGCACCCGGCCGAGGCCAGCCATGGCGACCTGGGCATGATCACCCCGGCCGACGTGGTGCTGGCCATCTCCAACAGCGGCGAGAGCGAAGAGCTCACCGCCATCCTGCCGGTGCTCAAGCGCCAGGGCGTGCCGCTGGTGGCCATCACCGGCGGCGCCCAGTCCACGCTGGCCCGCCATGCCGGCCTGGTGCTCGACAGCGGCGTCGACAAAGAGGCCTGCCCACTGAACCTGGCCCCCACCGCCAGCACCACCGCGCAGCTGGCGCTGGGTGACGCGCTGGCCGTGGCCCTGCTGGACGCGCGCGGTTTCCGCGCCGAAGACTTTGCCCGCTCCCATCCCGGCGGCGCGCTGGGCCGCAAGCTGCTGACCCAGGTGGCCGACGTGATGCGCAGCGGCGCCGAGCTGCCCCGGGTGGCGCCCGGGGTCGGCTTGAGCGAGCTGATGCGGGAGATGAGTGCCAAGGGCCTGGGTGCTTCGGCCATCGTCGACGACCATGACCGGCTGCTGGGCATCTTCACCGACGGCGACCTGCGTCGGCAGGTCGAAAAAGGCAGCGATCTGCGCAGCTGCACCGCCCGCGACCTGATGCATGCCAGCCCGCGCACCGTGGCCCCCGAGGCCCTGGCGGTGGACGCGGTGGCGCTGATGGAGGCCCACCGCATCACCTGTGTGCTGGTGGTCGATGCCGACGGTGTGCTGGTGGGCGCGGTCCACATCGGCGACCTGATGCGGGCCAAAGTGATATGACCCCCACGCTCCCCACGCCGTGTGGTTCGCTGGACTGGCCGCCGCCAGAGTCGGCGACTCTTCGGGCTGTCCAAGCTCGCGCAGGCGAGCTTAGAGCCGCAGCCCTCAGCCCCGAGGGGGCGACACCATGACCCCTGCCCTGAACTTTCCCCCCGAACTGTTGTTGCTGGCGCAAGGCGTGCGCGTGGCCTTCTTCGACGTCGACGGTGTGCTCACCGACGGCGGCCTGTACTTCACCGAGGCCGGCGAAACACTCAAGCGCTTCCACACGCTGGACGGCCATGGCCTCAAGCTGCTGCAGCGCGCCGGCATCACGCCGGCGGTGATCACCGGCCGCGATTCCGCGCCCTTGCGCAAGCGCTTGCAGGCCCTGGGCATCACCGAGGTGCATTACGGCACCGAAGACAAGCGGCCGGCGGCCGAGCAGACGCTGGCCAAGCTGGGGCTGGACTGGTCACAGGCGGCCGCCATCGGCGACGACTGGCCAGATTTGCCGGTGATGCGGCGCTGCGCCATCAGCGCGGCCCCGCCGCTGGCCCATGCCGAGGCGCTGGCCGTGGCCAGCTGGGTCACCCGGGCCGCCGGTGGCCAGGGCGCGGCCCGCGAGTTCTGCGATGTGCTGCTGGTGGCTTCGGGCCACTACGCCACGCTGTTGCAGGAGGCCGCCGCGTGACCGTGCTGCCCTCTGCCATCCCGGCCGGTGCCGGCCGCCAGCTGGTGTGGCGGCGCGGCTGGGAAACCCTGTCGATGTATTTGCCCATCCTGTTGATGGGCTTGCTGGCGCTGGGCACCTACTGGCTGGTCAAAAACACGCCCATGCTGACAGCACCCGACGCTGCGCGGCCGGTTCGCCACGAGCCCGACTACACCATGCGCGGCTTTGCGGTGCGCAACTTTGACGCCCATGGGCAGCTGCGCAGCGAGATCTTCGGCCGCGAGGCGCGCCATTACCCGGACACCGACACGCTGGAGATCGACGCGGTGCGCATCCGCTCCTTCAACCTCGACGGCCGCCTGACCACCGCCACCGCGCTGCGGGCCCTGAGCAACGGTGACGGCTCCGAGGTGCAGCTGTTTGGCAACGCCCTGGTGGTGCGCGAGGGGCTGGTGGCTGCCAGCGGCCAGCCCGAGCCGCGCATGGAGTTTCGCAGCGAGTTTTTGCACGCCTTTCTGAACGAAGAGCGGGTCAAGTCCAACAAGCCGGTGGTGGTGCAGCGCGGGCTGGACCAGTTCACCGCCGACGCCATGGAATACAGCAACACCGAGCGCCTGGCCGACATGCAGGGCCGGGTGCGTGGCCTGTTCCAACCCAGGGCGGCCCGGTGAGCGCGCCGCTGGTTTTCATCACCGGCGCGTCCAGCGGCATCGGCCAGGCGCTGGCCTGGCGCTACCACCAGGCGGGCTTTGACCTGGCCCTAGTGGCGCGCCGCGTGTCCGAGATCGAAGCCTGGGCCAGCCAGCACCAGATCAAGCCGGAGCGCTACCAAATTTACAGCGCCGATGTGTCCGACGTGGACCAGATCGTGGCCGCTGGCCAGGCCTGTCTGGCCCGCCAGGGCCTGCCCGACGTGGTGATTGCCAACGCTGGCATCAGCGTGGGCATGGACACCGCGGAGCGGGCCGACCTGGACGTGCTGACCCGCACGCTGGCCACCAACAACATCGGCCTGGCTGCCACCTTCCACCCCTTTGTGGCGGGCATGGTGCAGCGTGGGGGGGGTGCGCTGGTGGGCATCGGCAGCGTGGCCGGCATCCGTGGCCTGCCCGGCCATGGCGCGTACTGTGCCAGCAAGGCCGCGGTGATTGCCTACTGCGAATGCCTGCGCGGCGAGCTGCGGCCCAGCGGTGTCAAGGTGGTGACGCTGTGTCCGGGCTACATCGATACGCCGCTGACGCGGCAAAACCGCTACAGCATGCCATTCCTGATGTCGCCCGAGGCCTTCGCCGACCAGGCTTACCAGGCCATCACCGCCGGTGCCAGCTACCGCGTGATTCCCTGGCAGATGGGCGTGGTGGCCAAGCTGCTGCGGCTGTTGCCCAACGCCTGGTTTGACCGTCTGCTGGCCGGCCGGCCGCGCAAACACCGCCAAACACCGCCTGCACAGTGAGGGTCTGGCCGCGGGGGAAGCCGCGCGGCCATGAAAAAAGCCCCGGGGCTTGCGCTCAGGGGCTTGTTTTGAAACCGGGCCTCAGCCCGGTTCAGGGAGCTCAGTAGCTGCTGCCGCCGCCGCTGTAGCCGCCGCCACTGCGGCCGCCGCTGCCGCCACGGGGGCCAGCGCCGTAGGGGCTGCGGAAACCGCCGTCGCCACCACCGCCACCACCGTAGCCGCCGCCACCGCTGCGGCCACCGCCACCACCGCCGTAACCGCCGCCGCCACCGCTGCGGC
The DNA here is from genome assembly GCF_058216275.1 of Rhodoferax sp. SPJ4. Classification (NCBI taxonomy): domain Bacteria; kingdom Pseudomonadati; phylum Pseudomonadota; class Betaproteobacteria; order Burkholderiales; family Comamonadaceae; genus Rhodoferax; species Rhodoferax sp. SPJ4. The sequence goes on along the minus strand of NZ_JBYZMN010000003.1, from coordinate 264,405 downwards.
CACCGCCGCCACCGTAGCCGCCGCCACCACCACCGCCGTAGCCGCCACCGCCGCCACCGCCGTAGCCGCCGCCACCGCTGCGCGGGGGACGCTCTTCCATCGGACGGGCTTCGTTGACCACCACGCTGCGGCCACCCAGGGATTGACCGTTCATGCCGGTAATGGCTGCTTGGGCTTCTGCGTCAGAGCCCATTTCCACAAAGCCGAAGCCCTTGGAACGACCGGTGTCGCGCTCCATCATGACCTTCGCGCTGGTCACGCTGCCGAATTGGCCGAAAGATTGCTCCAGATCGCTGTCGCGCACCGAGTACGGCAGGTTGCCGACGTACAGTTTTTTGCCCATGAAGGGACTCCTAGTAAACACAAAAACAAAGCGATGGAGTCCCGAAAGCACAACAAACAAAAACCGCTGTGGCGCGAAACTGACCGATCACCGAACTCGCAAGACCCTGATTCCCAGAGACTCGCTCGGCCATTATGCGCCACTTGCGGGAAAAACAAGGTTTATTTCGCCCGTTTGACAAAATTGGCTTCAAAAAAGCACCTGAACGGGCTTATTTGGGTGTGTCGGGGGGCTGAGGCGGCTCGTCGTCGGTGTAGTTGCGCCATTGCCGCATGGCGTTGCGCATGGTCAGCACCTGGCGCTCGAACACCGGGCAGGCCTGGCAGGCGGCCAGGTGAAAGCGCAGCGCGATGCGATCGGCCATGGTCAGGGCGCGGTCTTCACGCGCGATCAACAGGGCTGCCACTTCACGGCAGGTGCGACGCAACAGCATGTCAGGCTTTGTGGGGGGACTGGAACCAGTTGAACTCAAGGCATTCGCGCAAACGAAGGCGGGCGCGGTGCAATTGCACGTACATGTTGGTCGAGGTCAGATTCAATTCCTTACACACTTCCTCGCACGACAACTCCAGCCATTCGCGCATCAGAAACACCCGGCCCATCGCCGGCGGCAGCTTCTCGGTGCAGGCTTCCAGCACCACCATGAACTGGCGCGAACTCAGGTCTTGTTCGGGGTTGCCCCAGGACGCGGGTGGCTGCGCAAAATGGCCGTCGGCGCTGAAGGTCAGCGCGTCGAGTTCTTCGCTGCCGTCGCCTTCGCCGTCGTCATGGCGGTCCAGACTGACCTCGCGCGAGCGCTGCCGCAGCAGGTCAATCACCTTGTGTTTCAGGATGCCCACCAGCCAGGTTTTGAGCTGCGATTTGTTGGCGAACGACTGGGGTTTGCTGAGGGCGGCCAGCAGGGTTTCCGACACCACATCTTCGGCCCAGGTTTCATTGCGCAGTTGCAGACGGGCAAACCGCATCAGGTAGGCGCGATGCTCGGCGAGTTGGCTTTCAATCGGCATGGCAGACACCCTGTAAGAATGCCGAATCGTAGCCGACGATTGTGGATGTTTGCCATTCGGTTTCTCTTCCCCTTGGTGGTCGGTGCCTTGCTGGGCGCGGCGGCGCCCGCGCAAACCCTGCCCGAGCTGCAAGGCGCCACCGTTGAGGGTCGGCCGTTCGTGCTGTCCCAGTTGCGCGGCAAGGTGGTGATGCTGATGTACTGGTCCACCGACTGTGCGGTGTGCCGCGACAAGATGTTCGAGCTGCGGCAAAACCACGAGGGCTGGCGCGGCAAGCCGTTTGAGCTGGTGTTGGTCAGTGTCGACCGGAGCCTGGGCGACCTGCAAACCTACGAAAAAATCCTGGCCCAGCTGGTGCCGGCCCACCAGCGCTTTCCGCAGCTGTGGGCCGGTGACCCGAGCTACCGCGACAACCTGGGCAAGCCGCCGGCGTTGCCGCTCACCTACCTGATCGACAAGACCGGTCGGGTGGTGGGCCGCTACCAGGGGCGCATTCCCGCCGAGGCCTGGGACCAGATTGCCGACTTGTTGTGAGGTCGGGCGTGTAAGAAGCCCCGCAGGCCGCAGACCAAACGCCACCAGCCCGCCCCTCGGCGGCACTGGCCCGGCATCCCGCCAAACCTTTGTTTCAGGAGACCTGTGATGAACCCCTCTGCCATCGTTGCGGCCGCTGCCGCCACCCTGTTGTCCACCCTGGTGGTGGCCACGCCCGCCGCGGCCCAAAGCAAAGAGCGCTGCTACGGTATCACCGTGGCCGGCCAGAACGACTGCGCCAACCTGTCCGGCAGCCACTCCTGTGCCGGCCAGTCCAAGACCAGCGGCGACGCCGCCGAATGGAAATACGTGGCCAAGGGCACCTGCGCCAACCTCAAGGGTCTGAGCGCCGACGAAGCCAAGGCCAAGTTGAAGAGCTGAGCGGCGAGGCCCTGCCCACCCAACGTTGCCCACCGTCCCCGCCATGCATTCCAAGCATTCTCTGGTCGTGCCGGCGGTGGGCATCGGTTGGCGGCAGCCGCACCACGCGGCCTTGCTGGACGGCTGCCCGGCACTTGATTTCATCGAGGTCCATTCGGAGAACTTTTTCGGTGACGGCGGCGCGGCCCTGGCCTTGCTCACCGAGGCCCGTGCCACCTACCCGGTGAGTTTGCACGGTGTGGGCCTGGCGCTGGGTTCGGTGGCCGGTGTGGACCCCTGGCACCTGGACCAGCTGGCCCGGCTGGTGGCGCGCATCGAGCCGGTGCGGGTCAGCGACCATGCCTGCTTTGCCCGGGCCCCGCTCTTGGGCGCCACCGCGCACGCAGCCGACCTGCTGCCGCTGCCTTTTCGCGCCGATGCGCTGGCCGTGATGGGCGACAACGTGTTGCGGGTGCAGGACCGCCTGCGCCGGCCGCTGCTGGTGGAAAACCTCTCGGCCTACCTGGCCTGGGCCTCGTCCGAGATGGACGAGACGACCTTTCTGGTGGCGCTGGCCCGGCGCACCGGCTGCCAGCTGCTGGTCGACGTGAACAACCTTTACGTCAATGCCCTCAATGCCCAGCTGCAAGGCGCACCGGGTGACCCCGAGGCCAGCGTGCGGCGCTGGCTGGACGCCATTCCGCCGGCGGCGGTGGGTGAGTTGCACCTGGCCGGCCACTGCTGCTTGCACGACATCGTCATCGACGACCATGGGCGACGGGTCTCCGAAGCGGTGTGGCGGCTCTACCGGCACGCACTGCGGCGCTTCGGTGCCGTGCCCACATTGGTGGAATGGGACACCGATTTGCCGTCGTTCGAGGTGTTGCTGGGCGAGGCCTTTCAGGCCCGCAGCGAGGCCCTGGACTGTTTGCCTGTGGCCGTCGAGGCGTTGGCATGAGCACGGTGCTGGCGCAGGAGCAGCAGGCGTTGCTGCGAGCCCTGTGGGCGCGTGGGCTGGCCGAGGGCCTGGCCATCCTCGCCCCATGGACCCATGCGGCCGGTGGGCGGCGCGGTTTGCAGTGCTACCGGGCCCACGGCCTGGCCCTGGCCGATCGGGCGCTGGCCGCCGCCTATCCGGTGCTGCGCCAGCTGCTGGGTGATGACAGCTTTGCCGCGCTGGCTGCCGATTTCTGGCAACACCACCCGCCCCGCTGGGGCGACATGACCCAATGGGGTGCGGCGCTGCCCGGCTTTGTGCGGGGCGCGAAGGCGCTGGCCGACACACCTTACCTGGCCGATGCGGCCGAGGTCGAGTGGGCGCTGCACCGCAGCGCCACCGCACCCGACGCCGAGGTGGACCTGGGCTCTTTGGCGCTGCTGGTGGAGGCCGACCCCGCCACACTGCGGTTGCGGCTGGCGCCGACCACCCAATGGTTGGTCAGCCCCTGGCCGGTGGTGAGCCTGCTGCAGGCCCACCGCACCGGCCAGCCGACCCTGGCCGCGGTGGGCCAGCGGCTGCGCGACCACGCCGCTACCGGCGCTCCGGTGACCGAATGCGCACTGGTCTGGCGCCAGGGCTGGCGCCCCCAGTTGCGCGAAGCGCTGCCCGGTGAGCCTGGCTTTCTGGCTGCGGTGCAACGCGGCCACAGCCTGGCCCAGGCACTGCAATCCCATCCCATGCTGGACTTTGCCCAATGGCTGGCCCCGGCGGTGCACGGCGCGCTGCTGGTGGGTGTCCAACGCCTCGATGTTTCAGGAGATTTCCCATGACCAGCCACAGCCCCTCCATGGTGTCCCGACCGACCCGGCCCAGCCCCTCCTGGGTGCGGCGTGTCTGCGATGTTTACCGTCGGGGCGCCACGTTGCTGGACCGTTTGCAGCCCCTGGCCGCGCTGGGCGCGCGGCTGTACGTGGGCCAGGCCTTTTTCCTGTCAGGCCTGACCAAGCTGCGCGACTGGGAAACCACGCTGGCTTTGTTCACCGACGAGTACCACGTGCCTTGGCTGCCGCCCGAGCTGGCCGCGGTGTGCGGCACCGGCGGGGAGCTGGTGTTGCCGGTGCTGCTGGTGTTGGGCCTGGGCGGGCGCCTGGCGGCTCTGGGCCTGTCGGTGGTGAATGGGGTGGCGGTGCTGTCGCTGTCCGAGATCGCGCCGGCCGCGCTGCAGCAACACCAGCTGTGGGGCGCGCTGCTGTTGGGGGTGGCGGTTTATGGGCCGGGGCGCTGGTCGGTTGACGGGCGGTGGGCCCGGCCGCGCCGCTGACAGTCCACGCTCAGTCGTCGTCCAGCCCACGCACGGCGCGCCGGATGGCCTCGCTGCCAAAACCGCGCGCGGCCAGAAAGCGCACCTGGCGGGCCCGCTCGGCGGGGTCGGTGGCCACGCGGCCGAAACGTTTGGCCCACAGCGCCTGGGCGCGCTGCGGCTCGGTGGCGGCCAGTTCGGCCATGGCGCTGGCCACAGCCTCGGTGTCCAGGCCCTTGTGCTGCAGCTCCTGACGGATGCGGCGGCTGCCCTGGCCGGCGGCCCGGCGGTGCAGCACGCTGTCCAGCACCCGCTGCTCGTTGATGAAGCCCTTGGCCTGCAATTCGTCCAGCACCTGGGCCACCTCACCGTCGGTGGTCTGGTGGGGCGTCAGCTTGCGCTCCAGCTCGGCGCGCGAGTGTTCGCGCATCGCCAGCAGGCGCAGGGCCCGCCCTTTCAACGAAGGCGGTGTGGTGGATTTGCCAGTGGGGGTCACTTGGTGATGGAAGGTCAAAAAAAGCGGAGGCCGCGCCTCCGCAGGGTGCTCAGGCCTCCACCGCCATGGCCAGCAGCGGGATGCCCAGCGATTCGCGCACCTTGTTCTCGATCTCGCGCGACAAGGCCTTGTTCTCGCGCAGGAACTCGCGGGCGTTGTCACGGCCCTGGCCGATTTTTTCACCGTTGTAGGCGTACCAGGCGCCCGACTTGTCGACGATGCGGGCCTCCACCGCCATGTCGATGACCTCGCCCTCGCGGCTGATGCCCTCGCCGAACAGGATGTCGAACTCGGCCGTCTTGAACGGCGGCGCGACCTTGTTCTTCACCACCTTGACCTTGGTTTCGTTGCCGATGGCCTCGTCGCCCTTTTTGATGGTGCCGATGCGGCGGATGTCGATGCGCACCGAGGCGTAGAACTTCAGCGCGTTGCCGCCGGTGGTGGTTTCCGGCGAACCGAACATCACGCCGATCTTCATGCGGATCTGGTTGATGAAGATGACCATGCAGTTGGTCTTCTTGATGGTGGCGGTGAGCTTGCGCAGCGCCTGGCTCATCAGCCGCGCCTGCAGGCCGGGCAGCGAGTCGCCCATGTCGCCTTCCAGCTCGGCCTTGGGCGTGAGCGCGGCCACCGAGTCGACCACGATCAAATCCACCGCGCCGGAGCGCACCAGGCTGTCCACAATTTCCAGCGCCTGCTCGCCGGTGTCGGGCTGGCTGATCAGCAGCTCCTGCAGGTTGACGCCCAGCTTTTGCGCGTACTGGATGTCCAGCGCGTGTTCGGCGTCCACAAAGGCGCAGGTGCCGGCCTGCTTTTGCATCTCGGCAATGACCTGCAGCGTCAGCGTGGTTTTGCCCGACGACTCCGGACCGTAGATTTCCACCACCCGGCCACGCGGCAGGCCGCCCACGCCCAAGGCGATGTCCAGCCCCAGTGAGCCGGTGGACACCACCTGGATGTCCTCGATCACCTCGCCCTCGCCCAGGCGCATGATGGTGCCCTTGCCGAACTGCTTCTCGATTTGCGCCAGCGCGGCCTGCAGGGCCTTGGCTTTTTCACTGTTGGCGGCGGGTGTGCCTTTGACCGGTGCGTCCATGAAAATCCCCTTTGAAATCAATGCGTTGGCTGAAAACTGTCCAGTGGTGTTAATCACAGGCTGGATGCTTGAACAGCAGTTTAATGGGCTTGTTGCATCGAAGTAAACGATTAATCGGTCAGTTTGCCTTACCATTTACCAGGTGACTTCCCCCTTTCCTTGGCCCTGCGAAGACCCGCCAGCGGCAGCGTCGCCGGCCATGGCGCCCGACTGGCGCCAGACCCATTTGGGCCGGCTGCTGGGCCATGCGATGCGGCGCTTTGACGAACGGGTGCTGCACCTGATGGCCCACAGCGTGGAGGTGCCACTGGCGCTGTCCAACCTGGCCGCCCGGCACCAGGTCAGCGCAGCCCATGTGCATGTCACCCGCCACCTGGCGCTGGACGGTTCGCGGTTGACCGAACTGGCCCAGCAGGCTGGGATCAGCAAACAGGCCATGGGGGATTTGGTCGACCAGTGCGAGGCCTGGGGCCTGGTGACTCGCGAAGCCAGCCCGCGCGACCGCCGGGCCCGGCTGATCTGCTTCACCGACACCGGCCGGCTGTGGCTGCGGGCTTTCCAGGTGGCGGTGGCGCAGGCCGAGGCCGAGTTCCGCCAGGAGGTGGGCAGGGAGGTGGCCACCGTGGTGGCGCTGGGCCTGGAGGCCTACGCCGGCAGCTACGGCGCCAGTGCCGAGACGCGCGACCTAAAATGAGCCGACAAGACAGAACAAGGAGACGGGCATGCGGATACTGATTGCCGAAGACGACCAGGTGCTCGCCGACGGTTTGCTGCGCAGCCTGCGCACCGGCGGCGCGGCGGTTGACCATGTGCCCGATGGCGCCCAGGCCGACGCGGCGCTGATGACCAACACCGAGTTCGACCTGCTGATCCTTGACCTGGGCCTGCCCCGCTTGCATGGCCTGGAGGTGCTGAAGCGCCTGCGGGCCCGTGGCGCCACACTGCCAGTGCTCATCCTCACCGCCGCCGACGGCGTGGAAGAACGCGTCAAAGGCCTGGACTACGGCGCCGACGACTACATGGCCAAGCCCTTCAGCCTGCAGGAACTCGAAGCCCGCGTGCGGGCCCTGACGCGGCGCGGCATGGGCGGCGCCACCAGCACCATCAAACACGGCCCACTGACCTACGACCAGGCCGGCCGCGTGGCCACCATCGACGGCCGCATGGTCGAGCTGTCGGCCCGCGAGCTGGGCCTGCTGGAGGTGCTGCTGCAGCGCGCCGGCCGCCTGGTCAGCAAGGACCAATTGGTCGAGCGCTTGTGTGAATGGGGCGAAGAGGTCAGCAACAACGCCATCGAGGTCTACATCCACCGGTTGCGCAAAAAGATCGAGAAAGGCCCAATCCGCATCGCCACGGTCCGTGGACTGGGCTACTGCCTGGAGAAGATACCGGGGTGAAGCTCTTCCAGCGCGAGCAGCGCTCCCTGTTCGGCGAGATCCTCGACTGGATGCTCACCCCGCTGCTGCTGCTGTGGCCGGTGAGCCTGGTGCTGACCTGGCTGGTGGCCCAGGGCATTGCCGGCAAGCCATTCGACCGCGCGCTGGAGTACAACGTGCAGGCGCTGGCCCAGCAGGTCTCGCTGCAGAACAAGCAGGTCCGCATCAACCTGTCGCCCACCGCCCGCGACGTGCTGCGTGGCGACGATTCCGACATCGTTTACTACCAGGTGCAGGGCGCGCGGGGCGAATTCCTCAGCGGCGACCGCGACTTCCCCCCGCTCAATGACGACGAACGCGCCCTGCCCGGTGAGGTGCGGCTGCGCGACGGTGTGATGCGCGGCGACGACGTGCGCATTGCCTCCACCTGGGTCAAGCTCAACACGCCGGAAGAGACCCAGGTGCTGGTGCAGGTGGCCGAGACGCTGGAAAAGCGCTCCACGCTGGCCAGCGAGATCATCAAGGGCGTGATGCTGCCGCAGTTCGCCATCCTGCCGCTGGCGGTGTTGCTGGTGTGGCTGGCGTTGGTGCGCGGCATCAAGCCGCTCAGCGAGTTGGAAGAACGCATCCGCGAGCGCAAGCCCGACGACCTGAGCCCGCTCGACGAGCGGGTGGTGCCGCAGGAGGTGGCGCCGCTGGTGATGTCGGTCAACGGCCTGCTCAAACGCCTGCAGGAATCCATCGCCACGCAAAAACGTTTTCTGGCCGACGCCGCCCACCAGCTCAAAACCCCGCTGGCCGGCCTGCGCATGCAGGCCGACCTGGCCCAGCGCCAGGGCGGCAGCGCCGACGAGCTGAAGCAGTCGCTGAAGCAAATCGGCCGCTCCAGCGTGCGGGCCACCCACACCGTCAACCAGCTGCTCGCGCTGGCCCGGGCCGACGGCACGGCCAAGAGCTTTTCCAGCGAGCCTGTGAACCTGGTGGCCCTGACCACCGAGGTGGTGCAGGACTCGGTGCCGCGTGCCTTGGAAAAGCGCATCGACCTGGGCTACGAGGGCGCGCAACGCCGCGACCCCGGCGTGCTGCTCAACGGCAACCCCACGCTGCTCAAGGAGATGGTGCGCAACCTGGTCGACAACGCCATCAACTACACCCCCAGCGAAGGCGAAATCACGGTGCGGGTGTTTGCCGACACCTTTGGCCGGGTGCTGGTGCTGCAGGTGGAAGACTCCGGCCCCGGCATTCCCGAGGCCGAGCGCACCCTGGTGTTGCAGCCGTTTTACCGCGCCCTGGGCACCAACGTCGACGGCTCCGGCCTGGGCCTGGCCATCGTCCACGAGATCGCCCAGCAGCACAGCGCCCACCTGGTGATTGAAGACGCCCAACCCGGTCGCACGCCACCCGGTGCCTTGTTCACCGTCAAGTTCAGCGCCCTGGCCAGCGAGGCCACCGCCGCCTGAGGGCGTGGGCTGCTTACGCGGGCTGGTAGGTGGCCAGCGTGATGCGTTCGCGCGCCATGGCGCTGGCCACCGCCGGCAGCTCGGCCAGCTGTTGCAGGTAGGCGCTCAAGGCCGTGTAGGGGGCCGGGTCAATGCCCGACATGCCACCCCAGCGGAACAGCGTCATCGCGTACGGGTCCAGCGGACCCAGGTGGGCGCCGCCCAGAAAAGCCTCGCCACGGGTGTTCTTGGCCAACACCAGTTCCTCCAGCTTTGCCAGGTGGCCGCGGTAGGCCGCCTGCGCATGGCGCTTCAGGTCGCCGTGGATGGCTGGGTTGTCGGTGAACTTGAAGGGCATGAACATGTGGGCAAAGGTGGGGTGCACCGTGCTGTTCATCCACACCAGCGTCTCCAGCACCCGGGTGCGGGCCCGGGGCTCGCGCGGCAGGAACTGCTGTTCGGGCAGCAGCGTGTCCAGGTGGCACACGATGGCGATGATCTGGGTGATGGTCTGCCCACCCTCCACCAGCACCGGCACCTGGGCCAGCGGGTTGATGGCGCGGAAGGCCTCGCCCAGGTGCTCCTGCTTGTGCAGCTTCACCATGATGGGCTCGTAGGCGGCGCCGCTGGCTTCCAGCAGCACATGGGGCACGAAGGAGCAGGCACCAGGGCCGAAATAGAGTTGGAGCGACATGGGCAGACCTGGGGCGGTGGGTGGGAGCCAAATCCTAACGCGGACCACCGGGCGGCGTGGCTCTGGTCAATCCCGATTGCACGTCGCCCCTTGGGCGATTGTTCCAGCGACCACCCGCGCTGGCTTGGGCCACCATGGGCTTGTACCCGGCCGCCGCCGGCCGGCATGGAGGCAGACCATGAGCACCGCCACCCCCTGGGGCCACGCCTTGCAGACCGACCGTCTGGCCACGGGCATCGTCCGTTACCGCACGCCGTCGCAGGACGGCATCCACCTGACGGCCCGGCGGGTGCTGGACATGCCGGCCGCGCTGCGCCCCGCCGTGCAAGGCCAGCAGACCCGGCATGGTGACGCCTGGCTGAAGGCCGGCGGCGATGCGGCGCTGGTGGTGGTGAGTTTTCCAGCGCTCTTCACGGCCCACGAGGTGGACAGCGCGCGCAAGATGGTCAGAAACCTGCACCCCGACGAATGGACGGCCTGGACCGGCGAGCCCGTCACCGAGGCCCAGAGCGTGGTGCTGCGGGAGCGCCATTTCCAGGCCCTGGCCCGCCAGCGGCCGGTGGCCTGCGCCGTCTGGGGCAGCTGGGCCGCCCATGTGCCCGACGGCATGGTGGGTGTGTTTGCCCGGGTGGGGGGCCGCACCGGCACCGACGTGGCCGGCTCCTGCTGGCTGGTGCCGGTGGCCGAGTACGAGCAGCGGCACCAACAGCCCATGGGAGCCTTAGGCTTTCTGATCGACCCCGAGCGCCACCAGCGGGTGCATGTGACCTTCGGTGCGGCCAAGCAGAAAACCCGCACCGTACAGCAGATGCTGCAGGCGGTGGTACACCTGGCCTGGCAGCCGTCCCGCCCCGCCGGCCTGTCCGGCGCCCGCTGATCAGCCCAGGTGCTTGCCGACGATGCCGGCCAGCTCAAACATCGTCACCTGCGGCTTGCCGAACACCGGCAGCAGCTTGGCGTCGGCGTTGATGGCGCGTTTGTTGGCCGCGTCCTGCAGGCCGTTGGCCTTGATGTAGTCCCACAGCTTCTTGATCACCTGGGCCCGCGCGACCGGCTCGGCGCCAATCACCTCGGCCAGGGCGGCGCTGGGGGTGGATCCGCCCCCGCTGGGCGCTTTGCGTGGTGCCTTGGGTGTGGTGGCCTTGGTCGCTGCCTTTTTTGCCGGGGCTTTTTTGGCCGCGGCCTTCTTGGCGGGTGCCGCGGTTTTGGCAGCGGCAGCAGCGGCCGCCTTCAGCGGCGGCTTGCGCGGCGGGAACTTGGACGGCGCAAACTCGAAGTTCACCTTGCCAGCCTCCTTGTCCCACACCAGGTGGGCCTTGAAGCCGCGGCGCGTGCGCATGGAGACAAACTTGTCCAGCAGGTCGGTCTTGCCCTCGCCCAGCAGCTTGTGCATTTGCTCGCGAACCACCGGCTGCTGCAGGATGATCTGGCCGCTCTTGAAGTCGCAGCTCGGTGTCGGCTGCTTCAGCGTGGGCACCGACTTCTCGCAGACATAGCTCTTGCCATGTTCGTGCACCTCGCTGCCGCACTTGGGGCAGCCGCCCAGCGATTCGTCGGCAAATTCGACCAGCTCGCCGGATTCCTCGGCATTCTTGTCGTCGCCGAAGTCGAACTCCAGCTTGTGGTTCTTGGTTTCCTCGTCGAACTTGATCACCATCTCGGCGGTGAAAGGCCAGCCAGCCTTGGAGCGGAAACCGTCCAGCGGGCCGATTTTTCGGTCGCGCAAGAACTGCTCGACCTCGGCCACCTCGAAGGTGCGGCCGGCCGGTGACTTGCCGAACGAGAAGCCACAGCCTTCCTCCGCACCGCTTTTGCCGGTGCAGGTGTAGCGGCGGTAGTTTTCCTTCACCACACCGCCGCAGGTCGGGCAGGGCGCGGCCAGCGTGGCGTAGTCGCCGGGGATGGTGTCGCGGTCGTATTCCTTGGCCTTTTTCACCATGCGCTCGGTCATCGCGGCGATCTCGGCCATGAAGGACTCGCGACTCAGCTTGCCGTGCTCCATCTGCGCCAGCTTGTACTCCCACTCGCCGGTCAGTTCGGCCTTGGACAGCTCTTCCACACCCAGGCCGCGCAGCAGCGTCATCAGCTGGAAGGCCTTGGCGGTGGGGATCAGCTCGCGGCCTTCGCGCAGCATGTATTTCTCGGCGATCAGCCCTTCGATGATGGACGAACGGGTGGCGGGCGTGCCCAGGCCTTTTTCCTGCATGGCCTCGCGCAGCTCGTCGTCTTCCACCGTCTTGCCGGCGCCTTCCATCGCGCCCAGCAGCGTGGCTTCGGAGTAGCGGGCCGGAGGGCGGGTCTTCAGGCCCTTGGGCTCGGCGGTTTCGGTCTGCACCTTTTCGCCGGGTTTCACCGCCACCAGGGTCTTGTTGTTCTCGTCGCCTTCTTCCAGCACTTCCTTGCCGTAGATGGCCAGCCAGCCTGGCTTCACCAGCACCTTGCCTTCGGTCTTGAAGTTGTAGTCCTGGTTCTGATGGTTGACCGTGCTGACCCGCGTGGTGACTTGGTATTCGGCGCTCGGGAAGAACACCGCCATGAACCGGCGCACCACCAGGTCGTACAGCTTTTGCTCGGCCTCCGACAGGCCGCTGGGTGCCTGCAGCGTGGGGATGATGGCAAAGTGGTCACTGACCTTGGCGTTGTCGAAAATGCGTTTGCTGGGCTTGATGTAGCCGTTGTTCAGCGCGGTCAGCGCGTGCGGCGCCAGATGGCGCATGCCGCTGTCGGCCAGCATCGCAAAGGTGTCTTTCACCACCGGCAGGTAGTCTTCCGGCAGCGCGCGCGAATCGGTCCGTGGGTAGGTCAGCGCCTTGTGGCGCTCGTACAGGCTTTGGGCGATGGACAGCGTGGTCTTGGCCGAGAAGCCGAACTTGCCGTTGGCCTCGCGCTGCAGCGAGGTCAAGTCAAACAGCGCGGCCGAGGCCTGCGTGGTGGGCTTGCTTTCCTCGGTGACGGTGGCCGGTTGGCCGCGGGCGGCGTCGGCAATGGCCTGCGCCTCGGCGGCGCTCCAGACGCGGTCGGCACGCTTCTCGGCGTCGTCGGGGTTCTTCTTCCACTGCGGGTCGAACCATTTGCCCGGGTAGGCACCGGCCTGGGCCGCGAACGATGCGTGGATTTCCCAGTAGTCGCGGCTGATGAACTTGCGGATCTGTTCCTCGCGCTCCACCACCACGCTCAGCGTGGGCGTCTGCACCCGGCCCACGGTGGTGAGAAAGAAGCCACCGTCGCGCGAGTTGAAGGCCGTCATGGCCCGCGTGCCGTTGATGCCCACCAGCCAGTCGGCCTCGGAGCGGCAGCGCGCGGCGTCGGCCAGCGGCAGCATCTGCTGGTCGCTGCGCAGGCTGGTGAAGCCGTCGCGGATGGCCTGTGGCGTCATCGACTGCAGCCACAGCCGCGTCACCGGGTGCTTGGACTTGGCGTACTGCTGGATCAGCCGGAAGATCAGCTCGCCCTCGCGCCCCGCGTCACAGGCGTTGATCATCGCGCCAATGTCCTTGCGCTTGGCCAGTTTGACGATGGCGTTGAGCCGGGTCTTGGTCTTGTCGATGGGCTTCAGATCGAAGTGCGGCGGAATCACCGGCAGGTGGGCAAAGCTCCACTTGCCGCGCTTGACGTCGAACTCCTCAGGCGCCTGGATCTCCACCAGGTGGCCCACCGCGCTGGTGACCACGTAGTGCTCGTTCTCGAAGTGTTCGTCGGCTTTCTCGAACTTGCCCGCCACGGGCGTCAGCGCGCGCACGATGTCCTGGGCCACCGACGGCTTTTCGGCAATCACCAGGGTCTTGGTGAGTACAGCGTTTTTCATCTCATTACAATCCGGTTTCCTCGCGTGCGCAGGCGCACACACGGGCACGCACATGCGCGCCCACACAGCTTCAACATACCAAATTTTTGCCCGTGCCGAAAAAACCCGTGCCAACGTCCCCCTCCTCCGCGGGTGCGCGCCGCATCCAGGTGCGTCGCTCCGGCGTGCATGGCAAGGGGGTGTTTGCGGTGGTGGACCTGGCCGAGGGCGAGACCCTGGTCGAGTACCGCGGGGAGGTGGTGACCTGGGACGAAGCCCAAGACCGCCACCCCCATGACCCGGCCAACCCCAATCACACCTTCTTTTTCCATGTGGACGAAGACCGGGTGATCGACGGCGGTGTCGACGGCAACAGCGCCCGCTGGATCAACCACAGCTGTGACCCCAACTGCGAGGCCGACGAGCGCAAGGGCCGCATCTTCATCCAGGCCATCCGCAACATCGCCGCCGGCGAAGAGCTGTTCTACGACTACGGCCTGATGATCGAAGAGCGTTACACCAAGAAGCTCAAGGCCGAATACCCCTGCTGGTGCGGCGCGGCCAGCTGCCGTGGCACCTTGCTGGCGCCCAAGCGCGGCCGCCGTTGACATGAGCACCTGGCCGGCCGAAGCGATCTGGGAGGCCGTGGCCCCGCTGCTGCCCGGCTTCACCGTCGAAATCCTGCCGGAGCTGGACTCCACCAACACCGAGCTGATGCGCCGCGCCCGCGCCGGCCAGCTGGCGCCCACGCTGCTGGTGGCCGAGCGCCAACTGGCCGGCCGCGGCCGGCTGGGTCGCCACTGGACCAGCCAGCCCGGCGCCTCGCTGACCTTCTCGCTGGGCCTGCCGCTGGCGCCGGCCGACTGGTCTGGCCTGTCGCTGGCGGTGGGCATCAGCGTGGCGGCCAGCCTGAACCCTGCCATCCGCCTCAAATGGCCCAACGACCTGTGGCTGGACGACCGCAAGCTGGGCGGCATCCTGATCGAAACCACCGCCGTCGAAGGCCAGCGCTTTGTGGTCATCGGGGTCGGCCTGAATGTGTGGGCGCCCGAGGCCCAGGGCCTGGCCACACCACCGGCCTGGCTGCAGGAGCTGGACCCCGGCCTCAGCGGCCCCGCCGCTCTGGGCCTGCTGGCCGCGCCGCTGGTGCGGGCGGTGCAGCGCTTCGAGGCGGAGGGCTTTGCCCCGATGCGCGCCGCCTTCGAGGCCCGCGACGCGCTGGCCGGCCGCCCGGTGCGGGTGGGCCCGCCCGAGGCGCCGGCCGACAGCGCCGAGTGGGTGGAGGGCCAGGCCTGTGGCGTCAACGCGTCCGGCGCGCTGCTGGTGCAGACGGCGGTGTGCCTGAAAGAGATCACCAGCGCCGACGTCAGCGTGCGGCGCACCTGACATGGGCCGGCGACTCGTGCTGCTGCTGGTGCTGGCCAATGCCGGTTACTGGGGCTGGTCGCAGGGCTGGCTGAGCGGTCTTGGCCTGGGCCCCGCGCGGCCCAACGAGCCCGAACGGGTGGCCCACCAGCTGCGTCCCGAGGCGGTGCAGCTGACCGTGCCCGGCCCGGCCAACCCAACCGCCAGCGGCGCGGCCACTGCCGCATCCACCCCTTTGGCGCCCACCTGTTTGCAGGCCGGTCCGCTGGACAGCGCGCAGGCCGAGGCGGTGCGCAAGGCCTTGGCGGCCTTGCCCAGCGAGGCCTGGCGGCTGATGCCCATGGCCGAGCCGGCGCGCTGGATGGTCTTCATGGGCAAGTACGACGACGACGAGACCCTGGCCCGCAAAAAGGAAGAACTGGCCCGCATCAACGTGAGCTTCGACCCCGCCGTGGGCCCGGCCTGGGCGCGCGGCCTGTCGCTGGGGCGTTTTGGCAGCGAAGCCAACGCCCAGGCGGCGCTCAAGCAGCTGGAGAGCCGTGGTGTCAAGACCGCGCGGGTGGTGCAGGAGCGCCCGGAGGGCCGGGCCGAGCTGCTGCGCCTGCCGGTGGTGGACGAGGCCTTGCGCCAGCGGCTGGCCACGCTCCGGCCCGCGTTGCCCAAACCCCTGCAGCCCTGCGGCTGACCGTTGCCGCCCGGCCATGAAAAAAGCGCCCCGCGGGGCGCTTTTTGCTGGAAGCCGGGTGACTTACTTGGCCACCACGCGCACCATTTCCAGGGTCTTGTTCGAGTAGCCCCACTCGTTGTCGTACCAGGACACGACCTTGACAAAGGTCTTGTCCAGCGCGATGCCGGCGTCGGCGTCGAACACGCTGGTGCAGGGCTCGCCACGGAAGTCGCTGGCCACCACCTTGTCTTCGGTGTAGCCCAGCACACCCTTCAGCGCGCCCTGGCTCTGGGCTTTCATTTCAGCGCAGATCTCGGCGTAGCTGGCTTCGCTGTTCAGCTCCACCGTCAGGTCGACCACCGACACGTCGGAGGTGGGCACGCGGAAGCTCATGCCGGTCAGCTTCTTGTTCAGCTCGGGAATCACCACGCCCACGGCCTTGGCCGCGCCGGTGGAGCTGGGGATGATGTTTTCCAGAATGCCACGGCCGCCGCGCCAGTCTTTGTTGCTCGGGCCGTCCACGGTTTTTTGCGTGGCGGTGGCGGCGTGCACCGTGGTCATCAGGCCGCGCTTGATGCCCCATTTGTCGTTCAACACCTTGGCCACCGGGGCCAGGCAGTTGGTGGTGCAGGAGGCGTTGGAGATGATGGCCTGGCCGGCGTAGGTCTTGTCGTTGACGCCGTAGACAAACATCGGGGTGTCGTCCTTGGACGGGGCGGACATCACCACCTTCTGCGCGCCGGCAGTGATGTGCTTCTCGCCGCTGGCCTTGTCGAGGAACAGGCCGGTGGCTTCCACCACCACCTGGGCACCGACCTCGTTCCACTTCAGGTTGGCCGGGTCACGCTCTTGCGTCAGGCGGATCTTCTTGCCGTTGACGATCAGGGTGTTGCCCTCGACCGAAACCTCGCCCTTGAAGCGGCCGTGCACGCTGTCGTACTTGAGCATGTAGGCCAGGTAGTCGGGCTCCAGCAGGTCGTTGATGCCCACGACCTCGATGTCGTTGAAGTTTTGCACCGCTGCGCGGAACACCATGCGCCCGATGCGCCCGAAGCCGTTGATGCCGATTTTGATGGTCATGGTCTGCTTTCTTCCAAAGTAAAAAACGAAACGGGGGCGGGCGCTCAGCGCGCCTTCTTCAGGGCGGCCAACACGGTGTCGGCGACGTTCTTGGGCGTGAAGCCGAAATGCTCGAACAGCACCGGGGCCGGTGCGCTTTCGCCATAGGTGTCCAGGCCCACCACCGCGGCGCAGCCGTATTTCCACCAGCCGTCGGTGCTGCCCATTTCCACCGCGATGCGCGGCAGGCCGGCGGGCAGCACGGCCTTTTTGTAGGCCAGCGACTGCTTGTCGAAAGCGGTGGTGCTGGGCATGGAGACCACCCGCACCGGCACCTTGCGCTCGGCCAGCAGGGCCTGGGCCTTCAGCGCCAGCTGCACCTCGGAGCCAGTGGCGATGATGACGGCCTGGGCCTTGCCGCGCAGACCCAGGTCGGACGGCTCGGACAACACATAGGCGCCCTTGCGGATGTCGCTCAGGTCGCGTTTGGGTGCGTAGGGCAGGTTCTGGCGCGACAGCAGCAGTGCGGTGGGCTTGCTGGTGTTTTGCAGCGCCACGGCCCAGGCAATCACCGTCTCGGCGGTGTCGGCCGGGCGCCAGACGTCCAGGTTGGGAATCAGGCGCAGGCTGGCGGCATGCTCCACGCTCTGGTGGGTCGGGCCGTCTTCGCCCAGGCCGATGGAGTCGTGGGTGAAGACATGAATGACCCGCTGCTTCATCAGCGCGGCCATGCGGATGGCGTTGCGGCTGTAGTCGCTGAAGGTCAGGAAGGTGCCGCCATAGGGGATGAAGCCGCCGTGCAGCGCCACGCCGTTCATGATGGCGGCCATGCCGAACTCACGCACGCCGTAGTTGATGTGGCGGCCGCCCACGCCCTGCTCGTTCAGCACCACCTCGCCGGCCATGTCGAAACGCAGCGCCGGTGTGGCCTTGGTGTTGGTCAGGTTGGAGCCGGTCAGGTCGGCGCTGCCGCCCAGCAGCTCGGGCAGCGCGGCGGTGAAGTCTTCCAGCGCCAGCTGCGAGGCCTTGCGCGAGGCCACGGTCTCGGCCTTGGTGTGGGCGGCCACGGCGGCGTCCAGCACCACCTGGTCGAAGTTGGCCGGCAGCTCGCCCTTCATGCGGCGCACAAACTCGGCGGCCAGTGCCGGGTGGGCGGCCTGGTAGGCGGCGAAGCGCTCGTTCCATTGGCCTTCGGCGGCGGCACCGGCGGCCTTGCCGTCCCACGCGGCATAGACCTCGGCTGGGATCTCGAAGGGCGCGTGGGGCCAGCCCAGCGCGGCGCGGGTCAGGCCGATTTCTTCGGCGCCCAGCGGCTCGCCATGGGCCTTGGCGGTGTCGGCCCGGTTGGGGCTGCCCTTGCCGATGTGGGTCTTGCAGACGATCAGCGTCGGGCCGTTGTGGCTTTGCTTGGCCTCGGCGATGGCCTTGGACACCGCGGCGACGTTGTGGCCGTCGATCGGGCCGATGACGTTCCAGCCGTAGGCGGCAAAACGCAGCGGCGTGTTGTCGATGAACCAGGGCTGAACCTTGCCGTCGATGGAGATGCCGTTGTCGTCGTACAGCGCCACCAGCTTGTTGAGCTTCCAGGCGCCGGCCAGCGCGCAGGCCTCGTGGCTGATGCCTTCCATCAGACAGCCGTCGCCCAGGAAGGTGTAGGTGTGGTGGTCAACCACCGCATGGCCGTCGCGGTTGAATTCCTTGGCCAGCAGCTTCTCGGCCAGCGCCATGCCCACCGCGTTGGTGATGCCCTGGCCCAGCGGGCCGGTGGTGGTTTCCACGCCCGGCGTGACACCCACCTCGGGGTGGCCGGCGGTCTTGCTGTGCAGCTGGCGGAAGTTGCGCAGCTCATTCATCGGCAGGGCGTAGCCGCTCAGGTGCAGCAGCGCGTAAATCAGCATCGAGCCATGGCCGTTGCTCAGCACAAAGCGGTCGCGGTTGGCCCAGTGCGGGTTGGCCGGGTTGTGCTGCAGGTGCTGGCCCCACAACGCCACGGCGATGTCGGCCATGCCCATGGGTGCGCCCGGGTGGCCCGAGTTGGCCTGCTGCACCGCGTCCATCGCCAGCGCGCGGATGGCGTTGGCCATGTCGGCGCTGGTCTGCGGGTTCGGCGCCTTGGCCAAGGTGTCGGGGGTTGCCTGAGAGATGGCCATGGCGGCTCCGGATAAGGGGGTGACGGAAGGGGGAGGGGGAGGCGGGAAACGCAGAATTTTAACCGGCCCACCCAGGCCCCGGCGGCCGGCGGGCCGCGCCGGGCTTCAGCATTCGTGCACGCTGGCTTCAGCCCGGGTGAAGCATGGCCCGGATGGCGGGCGCCGGCAAATGCTCTACAGTTTGCCCATGCATGGCCTGCACCTGACCGCCGACCTCTACAACTGCCGCTGTGAAGCGGCCTGGCTGCTGGACGCCCAGCGCCTGGGTGACCGCTGCGACCTGGCGGTGCAGCAGGCCGGTCTGCAAGGCGTGGGCCGGCTGTTCCACAGCTTCCCGGCCACCGAGCGCGGGCCCGGCGGCGTGACCGCCACCGTGCTGCTGGCCGAATCGCATTTGTGTGTGCACACCTGGCCCGAGCAGCGGGCCGTGACGCTGGACGTCTACGTCTGCAACTTCGGTGGCGACCACACGGCCAAGGCCCACCGGCTGATGGAGGCTTTGGTGGCCTTGTTCGCGCCCGAGTGGACCGAGCGGCGTTCGCTGGAACGCGGGGAGGCGCCGTGAGCCTGCCCACCCCCCCCTCGGCCTTGATCCTGGCCGCCGGCCGTGGCGAACGCATGCGGCCGCTGACCGACCAGACCCCCAAGCCGCTGCTCACGGTGCGGGGCAAGCCGCTGATCGTCTGGCACATCGAGGCCCTGGCCCGCGCCGGCGTGACCGACATCGTCATCAACACCGCCTGGCTGGAAGACCAGTTCCCCGCTGCCCTGGGCGACGGCAGCCGCTGGGGTGTGCGCCTGCGTTACTCGCACGAGGGCCGCGACTTTGGTGGCGCGCTGGAAACCGCTGGCGGCATCGCGCGTGCGCTGCCGCTGCTGGGCCCGGTGTTCTGGCTGGTGGCCGGCGACATCCACATGCCCACCAGCGTGTTCTCCGGGGCGGCCGCGGCCGACTTCGCGGCGTCCGACCAGCTGGCCCACCTGTGGCTGGTGCCCAACCCGCCGCACAACCCGCGTGGCGACTTCGGTCTGGCGGCCAACGGCCTGGCGCTGAACCGCGCCGAGGTGCAGCACACCTATTCCACCATTGGCCTGTTCCGCCAGACGCTGTTTGCGCCACCTTATTGCGCCATCCCGCCTGGCAACCCGGCCGGCGTCAAAGCCCCGCTGGCGCCGGTGTTGCGCGCGGCGATGGACAATCAACACATCACCGCCACGCTGTTCACCGGGGCCTGGACCGACGTCGGCACCCCGGAGCGTCTGGCCCAACTGAACTTGCCATGAACGCATCTGTTTACGCCCAGCGCCGCGCCGCGGTGGCCGCCCACCTGGCCCGCGACCCCCAGGGCCCCGGCGTGGCCATCGTCCCCACCGCGCCGGAGCGGCCGCGCAACCGCGACAGCGACTTCCTGTACCGGCACGACAGCTATTTCCACTACCTGACCGGCTTCAGCGAGCCGCACGCCTGGCTGGTCATCACCAGCGAAGGCCACAGCACGCTGTTCTGCCAGCCCAAGGACCTGGAGCGCGAAATCTGGGACGGCTTCCGCCTCGGCCCCGAGGCCGCGCCGGCGGCCCTGGGCGTGGACGCCGCGCTGTCGGTGGCCCAGCTCGACGCGCAACTGCCCAAGCTGCTGGAAAACCGCGCCACCGTCTGGTACCCGTTTGCCACCCACAAGGGCCTGGAGTCGCAGGTCGACGGCTGGCTGCAGGCGGTGCGGGCCCGGGTGCGTTTTGGCGCGCTGTGCCCCGAGCAGCAGCGCGACCTCTGCGGCCTGCTGGACGAGATGCGGCTGTTCAAGGACGCCCACGAGCAGGCCACCATGCGGCGCGCCGCGCAGATCAGCGCCGAGGCCCACATCCGCGCGATGCGTTTGAGCGCCCGCATGCTGCGTGCCGGCGAGGACGTGCGCGAGTACCACCTCGACGCCGAGCTGCTGCACGAGTTCCGCCGCCAGGGCTCGCAGTACCCGGCCTACAGCTCCATCGTTGCCGCCGGTGCCAACGCCTGTGTGCTGCATTACCGGGCCGACACCGCACCGGTGCGCGACGGCGAGCTGGTGCTGATCGACGCCGGCTGCGAACTGGACGGCTACGCGTCGGACATCACCCGCACCTTCCCGGCCAACGGCAAGTTCACGGGCCCGCAGCGCGCGCTGTACGACATCGTGCGGGCCAGCCAAGAGGCGGCGGTGGCCGCCACCCGGCCCGGCGCCCGTTTCACCGACCCGCACGAGGCGGCGGTCAAGGTGCTGGTGCAAGGCATGCTGGACGTGGGCCTGCTCGACCGCGCCCAGGTCGGCGGGGTGGACGACGTGATCGCCAACCGCAGTTACTTCCAGTTCTACATGCACCGCACCAGCCACTGGCTGGGCATGGACGTGCACGACTGCGGCAGCTATGTCGAGCCGGGTGAGGTGGGCGGCAGCGAACGCAAAGACCCGCTGAGTGGCGAGACCATCCTCAACCGGCCCAGCCGGGTGCTGCGGCCTGGCATGGTGCTGACGCTGGAGCCCGGCCTCTACGTGCGGCCGGCGCCCGGTGTGCCGGAGCAGTTCCACCACATCGGCATCCGCATCGAGGACGACGCCATCGTCAACGACGGCGGCTGTGAGCTGATCAGCCGCGGCGTGCCGGTGGACGCCGACGCCATCGAGGCCTTGATGCGCGACTGAGGGTCGGCTATTTCCAGCGCCAGGTGTAGATCGCGTCCACCGCGTTGTCGGCGCCGGCCTGGCCGCGCAGCGTGAAGCGCTGGGCGATGCGGTAGATCAGCTGGAAGCTGCCGGCGGTGCTGTTCACCCCGCGCTCATAGCCCAGGTAGAGCCGCTCGGAGAGCTGCTTGCCCAGCGTCACAAAGGTCTCGCGCACCTCGCCATCGGTTTGCCGCAGCGACACCTCGTCCAGCCCGATGGCCTTGGTGAGCCGGGTCACCACACCCTCTTCCTCGCCGGCAAACAACGCCAGCGCGGCGCGCTGCAGCAAGGCGGTGTCGGTGCGGCCCAGGCCGCTGCTGGCCCGGCCCAGCACCAGCCACGAGAGCTTGTCGACCTCGGCCAACTCGGGCTCGGAGAACAGCCGCACCCGCGGGTTCAGCGCGCTGCCGCTGACCACCACGCCAACCCGGATGTCGGTCTGCGGCCGGGTGGCCTCGATGTCCAGCCGCGGGTTGTCGGGCGGGCCGCTGAAGGCCAGCGCGCCGCGGTCGATGCGCAGCTTCTGGCCGTAGGCGGCGTAGTTGCCGCCTACGGTGCGCACCTGGCCCAGCACCGCCAGCCGGCCGCCCGGAGAAGTCAGTTTCAGGTCGCCCTGCAGCCGGGTGTCCAGGCCCCGGCCCTTGAGCCGCAGCTGCTCGCCCAAGCCCACCGTCAGGTTGAGCACAAAGGCACGCGCGGCGGCCGAGGGCGGCGGCGGGGGCTTGGGCGCGTTGGGCGCCCCGACCCCGGGCGGGCGCACCACCACCACGTCGCTGGACAAACTGGGCGCGTCGGCCCGGCTGATGTCGACCAGGCCCTCGTCCACCACCAGCCGGCCGTCCAGCGCCAGCTGCTTGGGCGCCAGCCGCAGCTGGGCGGTGCCGCTGGTCAGCACCCGCAGGTCGACCCGGCCCAGGGCCTGGAAGCGGTCGGCCACCAGGTCCAGTGTGGCGCTGGGCTGGGCCCCCAGCGTGGCCTGGCCGCTCAGGCGCAGCGTGCCCGGGCCGGCCTTGGCGCTGAAGCGCTCCAGCACCGCGCGCTCGCCGGTCATGGACAGGGCCAGCTCGCCGTCTGTGATGTTGACGCCTTGCAGCACATGGCGGGCGGTCAGGCCCTGGCCGCGCAGCTGGCCGGTGATTTCGGGCGCGCCCAGCTTGCCGGCGATGCTGGCGCTGGACTGCAGCATGCCGCCCAGCCGCCAGCCGGCCGGCACCCAGCTGGCCCAGGCGGCGAGGTTGGCCACCCGCAGCTCCATGACGCCTTGCACCGGGGTGTCGGCGCCGGGCCACAGCGCGTCGGGCGCGGTGCGGGCCACCACCGCGCCGGCGGCCACGCCCAGGGTCTGGCCAGCCAGACCCTGGCTGAAGTTCCACACCCCGCCGCTGGCGTTCAGGCCCAGCCGCAGGTCGCTCAGGCCCAGGGCCTGGGTGCCGTCGTCGTCGGTGATGCTGAGGTCGCCGCCCTGGCGTTCCAGCACGATGTCGGCGCTGGGGCTGGGCTGGCTTTGCAGGTCCAGCTTGCCCTTCACTTGGAGGTCGCCGCCCCAACCAAAGCCGGGTTGCCATTGGGCCAGCAGCGGCGCCACCGCCAGCGGGTCCAGCGTGGCCTGCAGCGCGTACTGGCGCAGCGGGCGTTCGCCGGCCAGCGCCAGCTGGCCTTCGGCGCGGGTCCAGCGCAGCGCCGAGGCGGTGTCGCCCCAGCGCAGTGCCACCTGGCCGGGCTGCAGCGCCAGGGCCAGCGCGTCGGCCGAGCCCTGCAGGCTCAGCGTCAGGTCGCGGGCCGACACCCAGGGCGGGGCCGCGCCGGTCGCGCCCAGCGTCAACCGGCTGAGCTGGCCACGCCAGGCGCTGGTGGGCCCGCCCTGTGGCACCAGGGCCAGCGCGGGCAGGCCATGGGCCAGGCCGCCCTGCAGCTGCAGCACCAGGCTGGCGGCCGGGCCGGGCTGGCCGGTGGCGCCGAGGTCCACCCGCCGCCCCTGGGCCTGCACGGCCAGCTGGTGGGCGCGGCCGCTGCCACGCAGCGTGGCGTCGGCGCTGTCCAGCGTGGCGCCGGGCCAGCCCAGCTGGCGGGCCTTCAGGTCCAGCGTGGCGGGGGCGTCGACCGCCGTGCCCAGCTGCCAAGACAGGTCGGCCTCGCGCAGCGAATGGCCCCCCCATTGCAGGCCCCGCACGGCAAGCTGACCTTGGCTGGTGAGGGTGGGCCACCGGCCTTGGAACGCGGCCTGGCCGGTGACCTGGCCGGCCGGTGCCCGGCCGGCCGTCACCAGGCCCAGCGAGGCCAACAAGGTGCTGACCGGCGCCAGCTGCTGCAGCGCCGGGGCCTGCAGCGTCAGGCGGGCGTGGTCGCTGCCCTGGGCGCTGGCGCTGGCGTCGGCGTCCAGGCTCAGCCGGTTGTCGCCCAGCGCCAGCGCACCGGTGGCGCGGCCGCCGCCGGCCTGAGCCAGCAGGTCGAGCTGGCCGGTCAATGGCAGGCCGGCCAGCCGGCTGCGCTCCAGCTGCAGCTGGGCTTTGCCGGTCAGGCCGCCCAGCAGGGCCCGCCAGGCGGCGGTGAGGTCGGCGCCCCTGGCCAGGGCGGTGGGGGCGGGGGTGGCTTGCCATTGCAGGTCGGCGCTGGCCTGGCCGCTGAGGCGGGTGGGGGCGGGCCGGGTTGTGGCGGCGGCCGCCCCCGGCCACCACAGCCAGGGGTCGAAATCGGCCAGCTGGCCCTGGGCCTGCAGCCGCCAGGGCGCGGCGCCATCGGGGCGTTGCACCTGGCCAGTGAGGGTGGCCCGGGCCGCACCGGCCGTCAGGGCCAGCCGGCTCACCTTCAGTGCCAGCGCGCCGCGCGGGCTGCGCTCGCCTTCGGCGTCCAGCCCCAGGGCGGCCTCCAGGCCGGTGCCGGCGGTGCGGCCGCGCAGCGCGCTGTGCAGCCGCAGCGTTTGCGCGGCGCTGGCGTCCAGGCCTTGGCCAGACAGCGTCAGCGGCCCGTCCAGCCGCAGTGCCGGCGCCCGGGCGTCCAGCAGCGCGGGCAGCACGCCGTCGAGCTGCGCCCGCAGGGCCCAGCCCTGGGCGGTGTTTTCACCGGCCAGCTGCAGCTGGCCGGCGGCCTGGCTGGCCGTGCCCAGGTCGGCCAGCAGCCGGGTGAGTGTGGCCAGCGCCGGCCGGTCGGGGCTGGCCTGGGCGCTCAGTTGCAGCCGGCGCAGCGGCAGCCGGTTCTCGCCCCAGCGGCCGGCGCTGGCATTGGCCAGGTCCAGCGTCAGCTCGGCCGGCTGGCTGAGGCCGTGGCTGACCAGACGGACCGTGCCACTGAGCGCGGTGCGCGGCGCCTGCAGCGCCAGCAGCGACAGGTCCCAGCGCGCCAGTTGCGCCTCCAGCGTGGCCAGCGGCCAGGCGGCAAAAGGCTGCAGCTGGGCCTGGGCTTGCAGCAAGGCGCTGGCCGAGGCCGGGCCGCTGCCGGGCGTGGTGGCCAGCGACGCCTCCAGGCGGGGGCTGGCCAGTGGGCCGTTGAGTTGCAGCTGGCCTTGCAGTGTGGGCGGGCCGGGCTGGCCGGAGGGCAGGGGCAGGGCGGTCAGCGCGAGCCGGATGTCCAGCATCATTTCGCCGTCGGTGGCCACCTGGGCGCTGCCGCTGAGCTGCTGCGGGCCGCGGGTCACGCGGGTCAGCGTGAGGTGGTGCTGGGCGCCGCCGTTCTGGCCCAGCGCCAGGCCGGCCTGCAGGTCTTGCAGCGGGGTGTCGCCCAGCGCGGCCAGCCGCAACTCGCCCACCTGCAGCCGGGGGATGTCCACGGTGAGCGGTAGCCGCAGGTGGCGCGGGGCCGTCAGCGGCGCGGCGGGGCTGGGTTGGGCGTCTGGCGTGGTGGTCTGCACCGCGCTGTCCACCGTCAGGCTGTCGGCGCGCAGGGCCAGCCAGGCGCCGGGGGCGCTGGACCCGGTCAGGGCCAGGCCTTGCCAGCGCAGGCCGTTCAGGCGCAGCCGCCCGCCGGCCCAGGCCACGTCGATGGCATCGGCCGTGAAGTCGCCCAGCAGCGCCCCCTGCGGCCGGGTGACGCTGAGGCCGGGCAGGTGGTCCAGCCACCACACCGTGCCCTCGGCCGAGCGCAGGCTGCCGTGCAGGCCCACCAGCGCCCCCCCCGCCGCCAGCAGCAGCGCCAGCACGCCGCCGGCCAGCCCCCAGGGCCAGCGGCGCTTGCGGGCGGGGGCTGTGGTGGCTGTGGGGGCGGGATCTTGCGGCGGCATGGTCCGGCTCAGAAGGTGATGCCCACGCCGAAATGCAGGCGGAAGGCGCGCAGTTCCTGGCCGTAGGCGAGGTCCAGCCGCAGCGGGCCGACCGGGCTGCGCAGGCGCAGGCCCACGCCGTAGCCGAAGGCCGGGGACAGCTCGGCCCAGCGGGTGGCGGCGGCACCGGCGTCGACGAACACCGCGCCCTGCAGCGTGGGCAGGCTGTCCAGCAGCGGCCGGGTGGCTTCCAGGCTGCCGGTCATCAGCACCCGGCCGCTGGCCACGGCCCCGTTGACCAGCGGGCCCAGCGAGCGATAGGCATAGCCGCGCACCGACTCGTCGCCGCCGGCGCGGAACAGCAGCGTGTCGGGCACCCCCACATTGGGCTTGGACACCACCTGGGCCGCCTCCAGCCGGGCGCTGCCCAGCCATTGGCTGCCCAGTGGGCGGTAGTGGGTGTAGCGGGCCAGCGCGCGGCCGAAGGGCCCGCTCAGGGCGACGTCGGACGCGGCGTAGCCGGCGCCCAGCTCCACATGCCAGGCATGGCCTTCGGTGGGCAGCAGCGCGCTGTCGAGCCGACGCCAGGTGACGTGCACGTTGCCGGTGAGTGAACGGTCGAGCCGGTCGCCGGCGGCGCTGAGGGTTTTGGCGGCCACGCCCTCGGCGAAGACCTGGCGGTCGATGCGCTCGCTCTCGAAACTGCGGCCGGCGCGCAGGTTGCCCGAACGCACCTGCGCACCGTCGAGCTGCTCGCGCTGCAGCTTGCCGGAGACGAAGTAGCGGTTGGCACCCGCCATCGGGTGGGTGGTCAGCGCCGCTTCCAGCGACTGCAGGTCGCGCCCCAGGGCCAGCTTGCTGCGGGCGATCAGGTCGGTGCCGAAAAAGGAGCGGTCCATGAAGCGGCGGTTCAGGTGCTCGACCGAGACCCGCTGGCCGGTGGCGTCGCTGTAGCCCAGGCCCAGGTCGGTCTGGTTCTTGGGCAGTTCCTTGAGCCGCACCGTGACCGGGCTGGCCTCGGCCTGGGCCGGGTCGGTGGAGACCTCGACCGCCGCGCTCTCGAACAGATTGGCGCGCTGCAGCCGCTCCTGGAAATCCAGCACCAGCTTGTCGCTGTAAGGCGTGCCGGCGCGGAAGGTGGCGAGGTTGTCCACCGCCGCCCGCTGGTAGCGCTGCAGGCCTTCCACAGCCACCGGCCCGAAGCGGAACAGCGGACCGCTGTCCAGCGCCAGCGCCAGGGTGGCGGCGTCTTTGGCGGCGTCGACCCGCGCCTCGGTGCGCGACCAGGCGGCGGCCGGGTAGCCGTTGGCGCGGGCCTGGGCCAGGCTGGCGCTTTTGGCGTCGGTCCAGGCGCCCTGGCGGAAGGCGCTGCCGGGGGCCAGCTTCCAGTCGCGCTGCAGCTTCAGCACCAGGCCGTCGGCGCTGGCGTCACCGGCGGCGCGGGCCTGCTGCAGCGGGCCTGACACCGCCCACTGCACGCTGGCCACGCCGGTGCGCGGGCCGGGCAGCACCGTGACGGTGACCCGCGGCAAGGCGTTCTGGTCGCCGCCGTCGCGGGCCACCGTAACCAGGGCGTTGAAATAGCCCTCGGTTTCCAGCAGCGCGCGGGCCTGGGCCGGCGCGGTCTGCACCAGGCGGTTCAGGTCGCTGGGGGTGATGCGGTCGTCGCCCGACAAGGCCTGGAAGCGGGCCAGGTCCAGGTGGCGCACCAGCAGCGCGCGCAAAGGCCCTGGCGCGTCGACCTCGACCGCGTAGGCCACGCCGGCGGACGCTTCGGTCCCCG
Organism: Rhodoferax sp. SPJ4; assembly: GCF_058216275.1. NCBI lineage: Bacteria > Pseudomonadati > Pseudomonadota > Betaproteobacteria > Burkholderiales > Comamonadaceae > Rhodoferax > Rhodoferax sp. SPJ4. Next base: position 237,124 of record NZ_JBYZMN010000003.1, on the reverse strand, counting down.
CGGTGGGGGTGGTTTGCGGGGCGGGCGACAGCAGCGCACCGAGGCTGGCGCAGCCACCCAGTCCACTGGCCAGCACCATCAGCAAAGGGGGCACGGCGGTCTGGCGCCACCGCCAGGCCCGCTGTGAACACACACGGTTCATCAAATCATCTTAGCGGCCCGCGAAAGCCTGCTCGGGGTGAGGCCTTGTCGACCACTCAGGCCCGTCCGCCAGCGGCCTGGCCGGCCCGGTGGCCCAGCGTGAAGGCCTCTTCAAACACCGAGTAGGCCGCCAGGTCGCTGTGGGCAAACAGCAGCCGGCCGCCGGGCGCGGGCTGGCGCAGTGCCAACAGCGCCGGGTGGCTGCGCAGGCCGGGCCGGGGAATGGCCATGGCGTGGCCGTAGCGGCTGATGTCCATGCGCGTGGCCTTGGCCGCCAGGTCGGGGTGGGGGCCGGCCAGCTCGGCCAGGATCTGGTCGCGCCAGGCGGTCCAGGGGCGCTCCAGCAACTGCCGGCGACCGTCGGCCAGGTCGCCCAGCGCGCGGTAGCAGGTCAGCACGGTGGCGCCGGGCACCGGCAACAGGCTTTGGTGCATCGCGTCCACATAACCCAGGCCGGCCGCGCCATAGACCACGTTGTCCCAGCTGGGCGGCGCACCGGGCCGGTCGTGCAACGCGGCGTCCAGGTGCAGGTTGGCCACCAGCCAGGGCGCGTGGGTGATGGCGGCCGCGGCCTGCCACAGCGCCGGTGGCGCGGGGCGGACCACCCGGGCCGCCACAAAGGCCGGCAAGGCCACCACGCAGCGCTCGGCCTGCCAGCGTTCCAGCGCCTGGTTGGCGGTGTTGAAGGCGTCCACCGTCACGCCGTGTTTGCCCGGCGTGATGGCCACCACCAGCCGGCCGGTGACCAGCCGCTCGACCAGTGGCGCGGCCAGCCGCTGGGTCAGCCAGCCGTTGCCCTCGGGCCAGGTCAGCAGGCCGCCGTCGCCCTGCGGTTCCTGGCCGGGCGCCTGGAAGCCGTGGCGGCTGGCGAAGTAGTGCAGGCCGGCCCAGGCCGACACCTGGGCGATGCCGGCGCCGTAGTCGTCGCGGCAGCAGTAGCCGAGGTACCAGCGCAAATGGCCATCGCTGAGGCCTTGCTGGTTGAGCCAGGCTTCGAAGGTCACGCCGTCCAGCGCCGCCTGCAGCGGGGCCAGCGGCCGGTTGGGCACCGGCATGGCGAAGGGGCTGGCTTTCTGCAGGGCCGCCACCGCGTCGGCGAAGCGCCGGTACTGGGCCAGCGTGTCCGGCCCCACGCCGCGCATAGGCAGCAGGCCTTCCTGCCATTGCCAGCCGTCGGGGCCGGGCATGAACAGCCGCTCCTGCGGGCTGTGGCACAGATGGCGTTCGTCGTAGACCCAGCGGCCGGCCACACGGCGGCGCAGGCCCAGCTCTTCCAGCAGGTCTTGCACCTCGGCGGCCTGGTCGCCGGGCACGGGCAGGTAGTGCGCGCCCAGCGGGCAGGCGATGCCAGCCACCGCCCCGCCCCGGCTGTTGCCGCCGGCGCTGTCTTCCAGTTCCAGCAGCGCCAGGTCGTCCACGCCCTGTTGCCGCAAGGCGCGGGCGGCGGCCAGGCCGGCCACGCCGCCGCCGGCCACCACCACCTGCACCCGGCGGGTGACCGAGGGCGCGGGCCAGGTGCGGGTTTCGCGCAACCGGTGGCCGCGCTCAACGGCGGAGCCGGTGAAGCCGCCGTCGATGGCGCGCGGTGGCGCACAGCCGGCCAATGTGGCCGCGCCAAGGGCCAGCAGTGCGCGGCGTTTCATGCGTTCAGTGGCCGACCCGGCCCCATTCCTGTTCGTAGGTGGTCACCAGCACCTGGTTGGACAGGCGCTGGATGTCGGTGGCCACCTCGCCCATGTCCTGCGGAAAGTCGAACAGCAGCGGCAGGCTGTGTGGGTTGAGGAAACGCAGGCCCTCGGGCAACTGCTGCGGCAGGTGGTAGGGCCGGCGGCTGGCGATGACAAAGCCCCATTCGCCGAAGCTGGGCACATGAGCGTGGTAGGGCGCGACCGACAAGCCCACCGAGGCGATGGTGTGGACCACCGTCCAGAAGCTCTTGCGCGCCACCAGCGGCGAGGTGGTCTGCACCACCGCGTAGCCGCCAGCGGCCAGCCGCCGCTCCAGCAGCGCGTAGAAGGCGTTGGTGTAGAGCTTGCCGATGGAGAAATTGGTGGGGTCGGGGAAGTCGACCACGATCACATCGAACTGCTGCTCGGTGCGCTGCAGCCAGCCGAAAGCGTCTTCGTTGACGATGCTGAGCTTGGGCGACAGCAGCGACCGGCCGTTGAGTGCGGTGAGCGCCGGCTGGGTGGCAAACAGCTGCGTCATGGCCGGGTCCAGCTCGACCAGTGTGATGTGTTCGACGCCGGGGTATTTGAGGATTTCGCGCACCGCCATGCCGTCGCCACCGCCCAGCACCGCCACCCGGCGCGGTGCGCCGCCGCCGGCGGCGTAGGCCGCCATGGCCGGGTGCACCAGGGCCTCGTGGTAGCGGTACTCGTCGCGCTCGGCGAACTGCAGGTTGCCGTTGAGGAAGAGCCGGTAACCGTTGTGGCCGCCCAGGCCGTTGTGGGTGACGACGATGCGCTGGTAGGGTGTGGTGGCGCTGATGACCACCCGGTCCTGGTAGAACTTGTCCTCGGTCCAGCGGGTGAAGTGGTCGGCACCGGCAAAGCCGGCGGCCAGCAGCGCCAGCGTCAGCCCGCAGGCCAGCGCATGGCTGCGAAAGCGCCGCAGCTCATGGCGGAACAGCCACAGCGCCCACACCGCCACCGCGGCGTTCATCAGCCCGAAAAGCAGGCCGGTGCGCACCAGGCCCAGCTGCGGCACTAGCGCCAGTGGAAACGCCACCGACACCGCCAGCGCCCCCAGGTAGTCGAAGGTCAGCACCTGCGACACCAGCTCTTTCAGCGCCACGTTGCGCTTGAGGATGCGCATCACCAGCGGAATCTCCAGCCCCACCAGCATGCCCACCAGCAGCACCAGCAGGTACAACAAAAAACGGAAAGCGCCGGGCAGGTGGGCATTGGCCAGAAACAGCAGCGCCGGCATGGCCCCGCCCACCAGCGCCACCAGCAGCTCGATGCGCAAGAAATGCGCGGGCAGCTGGCGATCAAAAAACCGCGACAGCCAGGAGCCAATGCCCATGGCGAACAGATAGCTGCCGATGACGGTGGAGAACTGCAGCACCGAGTCGCCCAGCACATAGGACGCCAGCGCCCCCGCGGTCAGCTCGTACACCAGCCCGCAGGCCGCCACCACGAAGACGCTGGCCAGCAGCGCGACTTCGATGGGGCGGGGGGAAGGCGTGGAGAGGGGTTCGGAGAGCGGCGCCGACATGGAGCGATTGTGAGGCGGGCGGGTGAGCCGGCGTGAAGTGAAGCGTCGCGAGCGGGTGCAGGGCAAGGCGCGGGTGGCAGGCCACCGCAACGACCTTCAGGGTCGTGAGGATGGACTGAACGGGACCCGCAACGCCGCCCTGCGCCCGCGCAGCAGCTTCAGCCGTGGATGGCGGCGGCGACGATGATGGAAATGCCCAGACACATCGCCGCCACCACCATGCCCAGCGCCTTGTTCTGCTTTTCGACGATCTCGGCCCACAGGTCGTAAGGGGTGAGCTTGTCGATGACGACGAAGCTCAGCCAGAACACCACCACGCCCAGCAAGGCGTAGAGCAGCGAGCCAAAGAGGGCGCTCGATTTCAGCCATTCAAAACCCATGACGTTCTCCTTCAAAAATGGGGGCAGAAGCGGACTTCATTTGTGGCCACCGCCGCCCGAAAAACCGCCGTAAGAGCCGCCGGAACTGCGGTAGCTGGAGCCCGAGCTGCTGCAGTTTTCCACGTTGGGGTCGCATTGGTCGCAGCGCGCCAACAGCACCGCCATCAGCAGCAACAGCACAAAAATGACGATCACACCGCGCAGCGTGACCGGGGCGTTGAAGCTGGTGGGCGCGGCGTCCAGCCGTTGCAGCAGGCCGGGGCTGGGCAGGCCGAAGGCCTTGGCCACGGTCTGGCTGTCCAGCTGGTTGCCGATGGACCAGGTGACCTCGTTGGCCGACTGCTCCATGTTCAGCAGCGTGGGGCCCTTGGCGTAGTCGCGGTTGCGGGTGGTTTGGCCGCGCTGCACCTGCCAGTAGAACTCGCCGGCCACGTAGGAAGTTTCGGCCTGGTAGCTGTATTTCAGCGGGTAGCGGGTGCCCAGGTAGGTGGCCATCTTGCCGCCGCTGTCCAGCGTGGGCGCGCCGGTGGTGGGTTTGACCAGGCTCCAGCCCTCCTCGGAATCGACCAGGAAACAAAAGCCCTTTTTCTGGTTGAACAGCAGGTACTCGCTCCAGCCGAAATGCTCGTCGGCGTCGTCCGGGTCGTGGCCCATGCGGTGCTGGAAACCCACCACCTGCCAGGCCACGCCTTGCAGCGGGCCGGTGCTGCCCAAGGCGATCAGCGGCTGCACCGGCTCGTCCTGCAAAGCGTGCTGCAGCGCCGCGCCGGTGCCCTGGCTCAGGTCGATCAGGCTGTTGCAAGAGCCGCAGGTGATGCTCTTGCTGGTGGCCAGTTTGACCTGGACGCTGGCGCCGCAGTTCGGGCAGGCGAAGGCCTGGCCCTTGTCTTCCTTGGCCGATTCGTCGCGCAGGCCCTTCAAGGCCAGCTCGTCGAGCTGCACCGAGCGGCCGCGCGACACGCTGGGCACACCACCGGCCAGCGTGGGGCCGTAGTCCAGGCTCAGCACCTCGCCGTCCGCGCTGCGCAGCTCCACCACCGCGAAGGGCTGGCCCAGCGCCGGCAGCCGGGGCAGCTCGCCCTGGGCGGCCATCAGCGAGGCCTGGGTGTGGGCGGCCACGGTGTAGGCCTGGTCGGCAATGCGGACGGTGGCGCCGACCCGGAAGGCCTCGGCCGCCGGCAGCGCCTGGCTGACCGCCACCGGCGTGGCCATGACAAAAGCGCCGTTGTCCTCGCTCAGCGTGGCCTGCTCGCCGTTGTCCAGGGCGGCGATCCATTCGCTCCAGCTGCCTTCGCCGTAGTGGTACTGCAGCCGGCCGATCAGCGTGAAGCCCCGGCCGTTCCATTGGCCGGAGGCGTAGAGCTGCAAGGGGCTGAAGTCGTTGAAGACCTCGGCCATCTTGCCGATGCGGGCCAGCGTGTCGCCGTCGCGCACCACGGTGCTCTGGCAGTAGCCGCAGACCGCGTGGGTGGACTGCGCGCTGCGAAACAGCACCGGTGCGCCGCAGCCCGGGCAGGCGGCGCGGTAGGCGCGTTGCGAACTCTCCTCGGTGGCCATTGCGGCGCTGTTGTTCTTCTTCTGGGGGACGTGAAAGGTCTTAGACCAGCTTCTTCAGCAACTCTGCCTTTTTGCTGTCGAATTCTTCGGCCGTCAGGATGCCCTTGGCCTTGAGCTCGGCCAGCTTTTCCAGCGTGGCCATGACCTCGTCGGGCCGGATGCTGGCCGGTGCGGCGGCGGCCGCCGGGGCCGTGCCGCCGCTCAGGCCCTGCTGGAGGTTTTGCGCCAGCACCTGGCCCAGCGCCACGCCGGCGCCCAGGCCCATCGCGTCACCGGCCACGCCGCCACCCTGGCCCGCGCCCTCGGCGAACTTGGGGATGGCCTGGGCCGTTTGGTACTGCATGAACTTGCCCATGTCCTGGCCTACCATGCCCATGCCGATTTTCTGGTCGAGGATTTTCTGCAGCTCTTCGGGCAGCGAGACGTTCTGCACCGTCATACCGTCGAGCTGCAGGCCGATCTTGGCGAACTCGGGCGCCAGCTGGGTGCTCAGCGCCTGGGCAAACTGCAGCTGGTTGGCCGCCAGGTCGAGGAAGGGAATGCCGCTGGCGGCGATGGCGTTGCTGATGTTCTGCAGCACCAGGCCACGCAGCTGGCCGTCCAGGTCGGCCACGGTGTAGGCCTCGCGGGTGCCGGAGATCTCGGTGTGGAACAGCTTGGGGTCGGCCACCCGGAAGCTGTAGTTGCCAAAGGCCCGCAGCCGCACCGCGCCGAAGTCCTTGTCGCGCACGGTGATGGGCTGGGGTGTGCCCCATTTCTGGTCGACCTGCTGGCGGGTGCTGAAGAAATACACATCGCTTTTGAACGGCGACTCGAACAGCTTGTCCCAGTTCTTCAAATAGGTCAGCACCGGCAGCGTCTGCGTGGTCAGCTTGTGGGTGCCGGGGCCGAACACATCGGCCAGCTTGCCTTCGTTGACAAACACCGCCAGCTGCGACTCGCGCACGGTCAGCGAGGCGCCGTTCTGGATTTCCATGTCGGCCATGGGGAAGCGCCAGGCCAGCGTGCCGTCGCTGTCCTCGGTCCACTGGATGATGTCGATGAACTGTTTCTTGATGAAATCCATCAGGCCCATGGCGTGCTCCCGTCGGTGAAGGTGGTGGGCGGATGATAGCGGCGCTGCACCGCGCTTACCATGACAGCGCAGGGTGTGGGGACGGCTCAGGCCTCGTCGTCCAGCGCGGCCAGCCGGGCCAGGTCGTCGGGCCGGTCCAGGTCCCACAGCGTCGCCGGTTCCCAGGCCGGCAGACCCAGCGCCGCCAGCCGGTCCCGGGTCTGCGCCATCACCCGGTCGGTGCCCCAGTCGACCCCGGCAAACAAGGCCGGCTGCGGTTGGGTCAGGCCGATCAACACATAGCCGCCGTCTTCGGCGGGTACCACCACCGCCGGTTGGCCGTCGCGCAGTGCCCGGGCCGCGGTCTGCAGCAGGGCCGGCGTGAGGGCCGGGCAGTCGGTGCCCAGCAGCAGCACCGGCATACCGGGTGCGGCCTGTGCATGGGCCTCGAAGGCCGCCGCCATGCGCTGGCCGATGTCGCCCTCGGCTTGCGGCCGGCAGACCAGGCCCCGGGTGCCGGTCAGGGCGCGGAAGAAGTGATGCTGCGTGTCGGGCGCACACCAGAGCGTGACCGGGCCGATGGCCGCGGCCTGGGCGGTGCGCAATGTGCGCAAGGTGAGCCGGCGCTGCAGCCGGGCCGCACCGGCCGCGCCCAGCGCCGGAATCAGCCGGGTCTTGGCCAGGCCGGCCACCGGCGCCTTGGCCAGCACGGCCACCGCCACCGGCTCAGTCGTGTTCATGTGCATCGGGCGCTGGGCGATACCCGTAGCGCAGTGCCAGCCGGGCCGGGTCGGCACCAAAGAAATAGGCCGCGCGCAGCCGCCACATCAGCCAGATGGTGGGCCACACGCCGTGTTGTTCCCAGCGCCGGGCCGAGGTGGTCACCGTGGCCCGCAAACAGGCGGGCCGACCCTGGGCGCGCAATGCGCGCGACAGCGCGATGTCTTCCATCAGCGCAATCGGTGGGAAGCCGCCCACCGCGTCGAAGGCCTGGCGGCGCACAAACACCGCCTGGTCGCCAGTAGCGATGCCGGTCAGCCGCGAGCGCCAATTCATCATGCCGGCCACCAGCCGCAACAGCGGGCGTGGGCTGTCCATGCGCACATCGAAGCGGCCCCACAGCGCGCCGTCGGCCAGCGCCGCGGCGATCAGCCGGTCGGCATGGTCGGGCAGCCGGGTGTCGGCGTGCAAAAACAGCAGCACCGGCGCGCTGGCCACGGCGGCGCCGGCGTTCATCTGGCTGGCCCGGCCGCGCGGCGCGTTCAGCGCCAGATCGGCCAGCGGCCGCGCCAGGTCCAGTGTGCCGTCGCTGCTGCCGCCGTCTACCAGCACCAGCTCGGCGTCGCGGTCGCGCAGAGGCTGGAGCGCCGCCAGCAGCGCCGGCAGCTGCGCGGCCTCGTTCAGCACTGGCACAACGATGGACAGGGCGGGCATACTGGCCAGTGTAGACAGGACCACAGGAGCAGGCATGGACGGGATTCGCATCGGGGTGATGGGTGGCAGCGGGCTGTACGCCATGGACGGGCTGACCGACTTGCAGGAGCGGCTGCTGGACACGCCCTTCGGCCGGCCATCGGACGCCATCGTCACCGGCCGGCTGGACGGCGTGCCGGTGGCCTTTCTGGCCCGCCACGGCCGCAGCCACAGCCTGCTGCCCAGCGAGATTCCGTTCCGCGCCAACATCCATGCGATGAAGCAGCTGGGCGTGCGTTACCTGGTGTCGGTGTCGGCGGTGGGCTCGCTCAAGGAAGACATCGCGCCGCTGGATCTGGTGCTGCCCGACCAGTTCATTGACCGCACCCAGCGCCGCGAGGGGACGTTCTTTGGCGACGGCGCGGTGGCCCATGTGTCGCTGGCCGACCCGGTGTGTGGTGCGCTCAGCGGCCTGCTGGCCGAGGCCTTCGCCCAGGCCGCGCTGGACGGCGTGACGCTGCACCGCGGCGGCAGCTATGTCTGCATCGAGGGCCCGGCGTTCTCCACCCGCGCCGAGTCGCAGTGGTTTCGCAGCATGGGGGCCTCGGTGATCGGCATGACCAATTTGCCCGAGGCGCGGCTGGCCCGCGAGGCCGAGATGGCCTACGCCACGCTGGCACTGGTGACCGATTACGACGGCTGGCACCCGCAGCAGGCCTGTGTGACGGCCGAGCTGGCCATCGCCAATTTGCGGCGCAATGCCGAGCGCGCCCAGCAGGTGCTGCGCCAGGCCGTGGCCTTGCTGGCGACGCGCTGGCCGGCCTCGGCCGCACACGACGCGCTGCGGGCCGCGTTGGTCACGCCGCCGGCGGCGATGCCGCAGGCCACCCGGGCCCGGCTGGCCGCGCTGGTGGACCGCTACGCCTGAGCCCGTGACACAAGGCCTCGCCCCTGTTGGGGGTGAGGTCTACAATTCACCACCTTTCCCCAAGGCGGGCGTCGGGTCAAGGCCGGGCACCGCCGCAGATGACGGATGCCACTGAGCGACCAGCCTATGACCGACGACAAGCGCGCCAAGAAACTTGAAGAGCTGCGCTGTGCGGCCCTTGAGTACCACGAGTTCCCCACCCCCGGCAAGATTGCCATCAGCGCCACCAAGCAGCTGGTCAACCAGCATGACCTGGCGCTGGCCTACTCGCCCGGCGTGGCCGCGCCCTGCGAAGAAATCGTCAAAGACCCCACCAACGCCTTCAAGTACACCAGCCGTGGCAACCTGGTGGCGGTGATCACCAATGGCACCGCGGTGCTGGGCCTGGGCGACATCGGTCCGCTGGCCGCCAAGCCCGTGATGGAAGGCAAGGGCGTGCTGTTCAAGAAGTTCGCCGGCATCGACGTCTTCGACATCGAGATCAACGAGAAACACGACCTCGACAAGCTGGTCGACATCATTGCCTCGCTGGAGCCCACCTTCGGCGGCATCAACCTCGAAGACATCAAGGCGCCCGACTGTTTCTACGTCGAGCGCCAGCTGCGCGACCGCATGAAGATCCCGGTTTTCCACGACGACCAGCATGGCACGGCCATCGTGGTGGGTGCGGCCATCCTGAACGGCCTGAAGGTGGTGGGCAAGGACCCGAAAAAGGTCAAGCTGGTGACCTCGGGCGCCGGTGCCGCCGCGCTGGCCTGTCTGGGCCTGCTGGTCAAGCTGGGCATCCCACGCGAGAACATCTATGTGACGGATCTGGCCGGCGTGGTCTATGAAGGCCGGACCGAGCTGATGGACGCCGACAAGATCCAGTTCGCGCAGAAAACCGACGCCCGCACGCTGCGCGAGGTGATGGTGGGCGCCGACATCTTCCTGGGCTTGTCGGCCGGCGGTGTGCTCAAGGCCGACATGGTGGCCAGCATGGCGGCCCAGCCGCTGATCTTTGCGCTGGCCAACCCCACGCCGGAAATCCTGCCCGAAGAGGTCAAGGCGGTGCGCGACGACGCCGTCATGGCCACCGGCCGCACCGACTACCCCAACCAGGTCAACAACGTCCTGTGTTTCCCCTACATCTTCCGCGGCGCGCTGGACGCAGGCGCCTCCACCATCACGGTGGAGATGGAGATCGCCGCGGTGCACGCCATTGCCGAGCTGGCCCAGGCCGAGCAGAGCGAGGTGGTGGCCGCCGCCTACGTGGGCGAGCAGCTGGCCTTTGGCCCCGAGTACCTGATCCCCAAGCCGTTTGACCCGCGGCTGATGATCAAGATTGCGCCGGCCGTGGCCCAGGCCGCTGCCGACAGCGGCGTGGCCCTGCGACCCATCGCCGACATGGACGCCTACCGCGAGCGCCTGCAGAGCTTTGTCTACGCCTCCGGCACGACGATGAAGCCGATCTACCTGGCAGCCAAGAAGGCCGAGAAAAAGCGGGTCTGCTACGCCGAGGGCGAGGAAGAGCGGGTGCTGCGGGCCTGCCAGATCGTGGTCGACGAGGGCCTGGCCCGGCCCATCCTGATCGGCCGGCCGCTGGTGATCGCCGAGCGGGTGCGCAAGTTCGGCCTGCGGCTGCGCGAGGGCGTGGACTACGACATCGTCAACGTCGAGCAGGACCACCGCTACCGCGACTTCTGGCAGACCTACCACCAGATGACCGAGCGCAAGGGCATCACCGTGCAAATGGCCAAGATCGAGATGCGGCGCCGGCTGACGCTGATCTCGGCCATGATGCTGCACAAAGGCGAGGCCGACGGCGTGATCTGCGGCACCTGGGGCACCACCGCGATGCATTTGCATTACGTCGACCAGGTGATCGGCAAGCGCGCTGGCGTCAACACCTACGCCTGCATGAACGGGCTGCTGCTGCCGAATCGCCAGGTCTTTCTGGTCGACACCCATGTCAATTACGACCCGACCGCCGAGCAACTGGCCGAGATCACCCTCATGGCGGCCGAGGAAATGGTGCGTTTCGGCCTGAAACCCAAGGCCGCCCTGCTCAGCCACTCCAACTTTGGCAGCAGCAACCAGCCCAGCGCGCTGAAGATGCGCCACACGCTGGAGCTGCTGCGCAGCACCGCGCCCTGGCTGGAGGTGGACGGCGAAATGCATGGCGATGTGGCGCTGGACGCCGCCGCCCGCAGCGCGGTGATGCCGCGCAGCACGCTGTCGGGCGAGGCCAATCTGTTGGTCATGCCCAACATCGACGCGGCCAACATCGCCTACAACCTGCTGAAGACCGCGGCCGGTGGCAACATCGCCATCGGGCCGGTGCTGCTGGGGGCGGCCCAGCCCGTGCATATCCTCACAGCCAGCACCACCGTGCGCCGGATCGTCAACATGACCGCACTGACAGTGGCCGACGCCAACGCCGCCCGGTAATGCCAATTTAGACAGCAAGCACTAACTTTGGTGCTTGCTGGTGGTACCCCCTCCCTGCCTCATTCTTAGGCAGGCGCTTGCTTTTTCCCGACATTTCCGTCACACTCTCGTCTTGAATTTTCGGGTAAACCCGGGGGTTCCGAAAGGCATGGTTGATGGTGCGGGTCGCGGCAAAAAAAATCTACAAGTTGGGACTCGCCTGGGCACTGTGTGGTGCTGCTCTGCTGGGCACCGCGGCCATCCAGGCCCGCAGCGAGTTGCCCTCCGGCGCGCCGCTCGCTGTTTCGGAGCTGCCTCGGCAAGGCCAGGAAACCTACCGCTTGATTCGTCAGGGCGGCCCCTTTCCCCATGAGAAAGACGGCACGGTGTTCGGCAACCGCGAGCGCCATCTGCCCACCAACGTTCGGGGTTATTACCGTGAGTACACGGTGGCCTCCCCGGGTGTGAGGCACCGTGGGACACGCCGGATTGTGTGCGGCGGCCCGGTTCGGACGCCGGACATTTGTTATTACACCAGCGACCATTACGCGAGTTTTCGCCCGATCGTCGGTCAGTGACCCATTGCAGTCGGCCCACAGGCCGAAGAAGAATTTTTGAACTTAGAAAGAGAAGCGACGATGGATTTGACACTTCGTGGCATCCGACCCAACATCGTGCAATCGATCCGCGCGTTTCGGGTGCAGGACCTGCAGGATGCCGCCAGCCACCTGGGACAGCATTTCCTGTACGCCAATCTGTCCAGCGCCCAGTCCAAACAGGACGTGCTGGACCTGATTGCCGGACAGTTCACCTTCCCGACCAACGTCGGCAAGAACTTTGACGCGCTGTACGACTGCATGACCGATCCGCTGCACAAATCGGGCCCACAGCCCGGCTTTGTGGTGGTGCTGGAGCAGATTCCGGCCAACGCCAAGTTCGACAAGGAAGCGCGCGAGCAACTGCTCGACATTTTCCGCGACGCCTCCGACTACTGGGGAGACCGGAAGATACCGTTCAGGTGCTTCTATTCTTTTCTGTAGCCCGTTCTGCACAAGCCAGCCAAGCAGAACGGGCGATTCAGGCTACCACCACCGATGCTGTTGCCAGCACCGAACCCACCACCGAAGCCGGTGAAAAAATGCCCACCGACAAGCTGGTGGACATCTCCCCGCTGGCGCTGCGCATGAGCAGCCCTTTCAACGCTGGGTATTGGCTCGCCGCCGCCTAGGGCGTGGCCCCCACGGGTGCTCACTGCGTGTAGCACCCTGCCCCCCAGGGGGCCGCGTTTTTCCTAGGGGCGGCCCGGCGGAAAAACCAGCGGCTCTGTCGGACGCTCATTGAAAAAAAGCCCGCTTCTTGCGGGCTTTTTTATGTCTGCATCGCTTGGGCGAGGGCCAGGTACTCGTGCACCGGCACCTCCTCGGCCCGGCGCTGCAGGTCGAACGGGCCGGCAAACTGTTTCTCTTCCAGCCAGCGGCCCAGCGAATGGCGCAGCAGCTTGCGGCGCTGGCTGAAGGCCACCTGCACCAGCGCGCTCAAGCCGGCCAGGTCCACCGCCGCCGGGTTGGCATGCGGCACCATGCGCACCACCGCACTGTCGACCCGCGGCGGCGGGTCGAAGGATTCCGGCGGCACAAACAGCACGTCTTCCATCGCATAACGCCACTGCAGCATCACGCTCAGGCGCCCATAGGCGGCGGTGGCCGGGCGGGCCACCATGCGGTCGATGACCTCTTTTTGCAGCATGAAGTGCTGGTCTTCAATCACCGCCACATGGTCCAGCAAATGGAACAGGATGGGCGTGGAGATGTTGTAGGGCAGGTTGCCCACGACGCGGAGACTGGCTCCCACGCTCGGCACGGTGTGTCCCCGCTGCCCCCCGAGGGGGCCTGGTTCGCCTTGGGGCGGCCCGGCGGCGAACCAGGCCCCTGCGCCGGTGGTTTGGGCCAGTGCGGTGAAGTCCACCTTCAGCACATCGGACTCGACCACCGTCAGCTGCGGGTGCTCACGCAGTCGTTTGGCGAGGTCGCGGTCCAGCTCGATCACAGTCAGGTGGCCCAGGCGTTCCACCAGCGGCTGGGTCAGCGCGGCCAGGCCGGGCCCGATCTCCACCATGGCCTGGCCGGGTTGCGGCGCGATGGCCGACACAATGCCGTCGATGATGCCGCCGTCGCACAGGAAATGCTGGCCGAAGCGCTTGCGCGCGATGTGTTTGCTCATGGCCTGGTCACGCCCACCGGTGCGTCATGCCGCATCGGACGGATGTCGTTTACTCACTGCGGGGACTCGCGGTACTCGACATAGGCCCGGCCGCGCACTTCCTGCGCCCAGGTGACAAAGGCTTCTTCGGCCTTGCGCTCGCGCAGCACGTTGCGCGCCACCTCGCGCTGCTGGGTGCTGCTGAGCTTGGCGTCACGGCGCTCCAAAACCTGGATCAGGTGCACGCCAAAACGCGAGGTGACAGGGGCAGAGACATCGCCCAGGCCCAGGCCGTTCATCGCCTCTTCGAATTCCGGCACGAACTGGCCGGGGTTGGTCCAGCCCAGGTCGCCGCCGTTGTTGGCCGAACCGTCCTGCGAGAACTCGCGCGCCATGGCGGCGAAATCGGCCTTGCCGTCGCGCACCCGCTGGCGAATCAACGCCAGCCGTTCGCGGGCCTGGGCCTCGCTCAGCTTGGCGCCGGTGCGCAGCAGGATGTGGCGTGCATGGGTTTGGCGGACGCTGCCAGGGATGGCGCTGTTGAGCCGCTTTTCCACCACCTTCAGGATGTGGAAACCGGCACCGCTGCGCAGCGGCGCGGTGATGCCACCGGCGCCCAGGGTGCGGGTGGCCTCGACGAACAGCGCGGGGTAGCGCTCGGTCGATCGCAGGCCCAGCTGGCCGCCGTTGGCGCGGTCGGGCGAGGCCGAGTACTCGTTGGCCAGGGCGCCGAAGTCCTCGCCCTTGCGGGCTCGCTCAAAGGCCGCCTGGGCGCGCGCCCGCAGCGTGCTCACCTGGGCTTCGGAGGCGTTTTCCGGCACCGCAATCAGGATCTGCGCCAGGTTGATTTCACTGGCTTCAATGGCCCCCGGGGCCTGCTGTTCGCGCAGAAACTGCTCGACGTCGGTGTCGCTGACCTTGGTGCGGTTGTCCACCTCGCGCTCGCGCAAGCGGTTCAGCAGCAACTGGTCACGCAGGTCGTTGCGGAACTGGGCCCAGGCGATGCCATCGGCTTCCACCCGGCGCCGCAGCACCTCGACGGTGAGCTGGTTTTGCTGGGCCACGGTGCTGGCGGCCTGGTCGATCATGCTGTCGTCGACCTTGACGCCGGTCTCGCGGGCCAGTTGCAGCTGGGCGCGTTCGTTGATCAACTGCTCCAGCATCCGGGCGGCCAGCTGGGCCCGCGGCGGCATGGCGGCGTTTTGCAGGCTCAGCTGCTGCTCGGTGCGCAGCACCCGGACCTGCAGCTCGTTATTGGTGATGGGCTCGGAGTTGACCACCGCCACGATGAAATCGGCCTGCAACGGGCCGCTCTGGGCGATGCGCTGCACCGGCGCGGGGGCGATGCGGCCCGAGGGGCGCAGCGACTGGGCGCCGGCACCGGCGGACAGGGCCAGCACCAGGGAGGCCAACACAAGGCGGGAGGGGGTGAAGGTCATGGTGCGTGCTCAGTCATAACGGGTGAAACGGCTCGGCGAGGTGGTTTGCTCGCGCAGGTACTGGTAGCGGGGGATGTTGTCCTTCAGCGTCTTCAGCGGGTTGGAGCCCAGGCGCGAGAAGCCCACGAACTCCAGCTGGAACAGCAGGCGCTGGTTGGCCGAGGTGCCGCTGCGCTGCAGCCGCTCGGCCACGATGCGGCCGATCCAGCAGCCGGCATCGTATTCCAGGCCGACGATGGAGTCGACCAGCTTGCGGTCTTGCAGGCTGTAGTTGAGGCGGCCCACGCCGTACCAGCGGCCCTCGCCCAGGCCGCGTCCAGCGCCCAGGTCACGGCCCTTGTCGCCCCACAAATCGTTCAGTGGCCACTGGAAGCCGACGTCGATCTGTTCGCTCTGCGGGAACAGCGAGCTCGACGCCCGCTGCAGCCGGTAGGCCGCGCTCACCACCCGGTAGTTGCTGGGGCTGTAGCGGCCCCCCAGTGTGGAGCGGATGGAGCGGCCGGTGGCCGGGTTGAACTGCACCGTGCCTTCGGCCGACCAGCGCGGATCGAAACTCAGGCCGGCGCCGACCAGCAGGTCGCTGATTTTGTCGAGCTGCGGTGAGCCGCCGGGCAGGGTGACGTTCTGGTCCTTGAAACGCAGGCGCTGGGCCACCCCCAGCCGCGCCGCCTCGGCGCCGGTGCGCGGGTCCAGCAAACGGCTGCTGACACCCAGCGTCAGCAGGTTGTTGTCGGCAATGCGGTCGTTGCCACCGAAAGCGTTCTCGGTGTAGATGGTGGCGAAGTTGAAGTCGTTGGCCGCCGAGTCGTAGTTGGGCAGAAAGCTCTGGTCGCG
This sequence comes from Rhodoferax sp. SPJ4, assembly GCF_058216275.1. Taxonomy (NCBI): domain Bacteria; kingdom Pseudomonadati; phylum Pseudomonadota; class Betaproteobacteria; order Burkholderiales; family Comamonadaceae; genus Rhodoferax; species Rhodoferax sp. SPJ4. The sequence continues at coordinate 221,551 of NZ_JBYZMN010000003.1, read as the reverse complement.
GAACGGCGTGTAGCTGTAGAAGGCGCGCGGCTCCAGCGTCTGCGTGAAGGCCCGGCCAAAGAAGCTGGCCTGGCGTTCCAGCACCAGGCCGGTGTCCAGGCTCAGCGTGGGCAGGGCCCGGGTGGCGGAACGGGCGCCGTTGGTCAGCGGGGTGTCGAACTGGTAGCCGGTGTAGTGCAGCTGGACCTTGGGGATCACAAAGGTGCCCGGCGTGACCCAGGGCCGGCTGAGCTGGGTGATCGCGTAGGTGCGGTTGCCGTTGGCCTGGTTGGTCAGCACCTGGTCCGACACGAAGCGGGTGAAGTCGCCTTCGAACGAGAAGTCCAGCCCGCCACCGAGGTCGCCGCGCTGGTAGCGGGTGTTGAGCTGGGGCAGCCGGTCGTAGGGTGGCGTGATGGGCGCGGTGACGTCCTGCAGCGTCTGCCATTTGAGCGTGCGCACGCTGTTGGCGAAGTTGCCCACCGCCCAGCTGGCGCTGGCGTCGGCCGCCAGCAGGCGCTGGGTCAGCGAGCCGGTGGCGCGCGGGAAGTCGCGCCAGTAGTTGTCGTCGCTGACCCGGTTGATGTTCAGGTTGATGCCCAGTGGCCCCAGGCCAGGCAGCCCGGTGTCCAGGCCGCCCACATGCTGGTAGCTCAGGCCCCAGCGTGCGCGGTCGCGCAAGGCATCGTTGGGCATGAAGTCGCCGCGCAGCGTGCCGTTGTAGTCGCGCTCCAGGTAGCGGAACTCGGCGCCCAGGTCCAGGCCGCGTCGGCTCAGCAGCTCGGGGTAAATGGTGGCGTCGCGGTTGGGCGCGATGTTCCAGTAGTAGGGCACCACCAGGTCCAGGCCGCTGAGGTTGTCCAGCGCGATGGTGGGCGGCAGAAAGCCCGACTTGCGCTGGTCACTGAGTGGGAAACTGACCGACGGCAGCGGCAGAATGGGCACGCCCTGGAAGCGCAGCACCGCGCCCTCGGCCTGGCCCACGTCGGCCTCCTGGTCGAAACTGATGCTGGTGGCCCGGAGAATCCAGGCCGGCATCCAGTCGGGGCCGGGCTCGCGCTTGCAGGTGGTCAGGCTGGCGTTGCGCACAACGCTGCGCTTGTCATCGATGAAGTCGATGCGATCGGCCTCGCCATAGCTCTGGTTTTTCAGGAACTGGTAGCGCGGCCGCAGGAAGAAGCCCTCGAAGGTTTCCACCTTCAGCTCCATCGCCTCGCCTTCGTAGATGTTGCCGGCGCGGTTGACGTAGACCTGGCCCTGGCCCTTGGCCAGGTCGTCCGGCTGCGAGTACTCAATGCGGTCGGCGCGGATCACCGTGTCGCCGCGCCGCAGCTCGGCGTTGCCGTCGATCACCGTCTCCAGATCGGTGCGGCCCTGCACCTTGTCGCCCGACATGAAGGTGGGCTGCTGCTGGCGGATGTTGGCCGGCAACTGCTCCTGCAGCATGCCCGAACGTTTGAGGCGCAGTGGCGCGTCGTCGCTCTGGGCCATCGCCATCTGTGCCGCCACCATCACCACCGCAGCGGCCACGGGCTTGAGCACCAGGCGCGTGGCACGCGGCGGAATGACAGTGAAAGGGAGTCGCATCAGCGGTCAGCGGCAGGGGGGCACCAGGGCATCGGAGGCCAGCCGGGAGGGCCGGGTTTGTAGAATGGATTATCCATGAGTCACACCCCCTCCATCGCCTGGCCTGACGCCCAGCGCGCGACCGCTTTTTCCCAGTGGCTGACCACCGTCTGCGGCCCCCACGGCCTGGACCCGGCCAGTGTGCGCCCGGCCTCGGCCGACGCCAGCTTCCGGCGCTATTTCAGAATTGATGGTGCAGCAGGCAGCCGCATCATCATGGACGCCCCGCCGGCCCAGGAGAACAGTGCGCCCTTTGTCCAGGTGGCCGGTCTGATGGCCGCCGCCGGCCTGCGCGTGCCGGAGGTGCTGGCCTGGGACCAGGCGCATGGCTTTCTGCTGTTGACCGACCTCGGCCTGCAGACCCTGCTGGACGTGATCCAGCCCGAGCGGCCCGAGGCCAACCTGGGCCTGTACCTGGACGCGGTGGACGCCCTGGTGGCCTGGCAACTGGCCTCGAAGCCCGGCGTGCTGCCGCCCTATGACGAGGCCTTGCTGCGCCGCGAGCTGCAGCTGTTTCCCGAGTGGTATGTGGGCCGTCACCGCGGCCTCACATTGAACGACAAACAGCAGACCACGCTGACCGATGCCTTCAACCGCATCGTGGCGCACAACCTGTCTGTGTCCTCGGTGTACGTGCACCGCGACTTCATGCCGCGCAACCTGATGGCCCCCACGCTCCCCACTGCGTGTGCTTCGCTGCCCCCCGAGGGGACCGCCTTGCTTGGGGCGGCCCGGCGCGGCGGCGTGGCCCCCATGCAGGGCCATGGGGTTTCCTCATTGGGCGTGCTCGATTTCCAGGACGCGGTCTATGGCCCCATCACCTACGACATCGCCAGCCTGATGCGCGACGCCTTTCTCAGCTGGGAAGAGGAGTTTGTGCTGGAAGTCACCGTGCGCTACTGGCAAAAAGCGGTCAAGGCTGGCCTGCCGGTCGATCCCGACTTTGGCGAGTTCTACCGCGCGGTGGAATGGATGGGCCTGCAGCGCCACCTCAAGGTGGCCGGCATCTTTGCCCGCCTCACATTGCGCGACGGCAAGCCCAAGTACCTGGCCGACACGCCACGCTTCATCCACTACATCCGCTCCACCGCCAACCGCTACCGCGAGCTCGGGCCTTTCCTGCAGCTGATCGACCAGATCGAGGGCATTGTGGTGCCCACCGGCTACGCGTTCGGCCGGGTCGGCTGAGCTCCCCATGCCCCGCATCCACATTGAGTCTCCGCTGCAGGTCGGCGCGGCACTCGACCTGCCCGCGGCCGCCGCCCGCCATGTGCAGGTGCTGCGGCTGCAGCCCGGCGAGGCGGTGACTTTGTTCAATGGGGCGGGCGGCGAGTGGTTAGCCCGCATCGACCGCATGGGCCGCAGCGAGGTGGCGGTGACGGTGTTGTCGCACGATGCGGTGGAGCGCGAAGCCGCGCGCGCCGTGCACCTGGTGCTGGCCATGCCGGCCAATGACCGCATGGACTGGCTGGTGGAAAAAGCCACCGAGCTGGGGGTGGCCAGCATCCAGCCGGTGGTGTCTGAGCGCAGCGTGCTGCGGCTGAGCGGGGAGCGGGCGGAGAAGAAGCGCGCCCACTGGCAGGCGGTGGCGGTGGCGGCCTGTGAACAATGTGGCCGCAACCGGGTGCCGACGGTGCACCCGGTGCTGGCGTTGGCCGAGGCCCTGCGGGGGCTGGCGCCCGACCCCCTGGCCGCGCGCTGGCTCTTGTCGTTGCAGGCGGGCACCCGTCCCTTGCCGGTGGGTGAAGCGCCGCCAACGGTGCGTTTTCTGTCCGGTCCTGAAGGGGGCCTGAGCCCGGCCGAAGAGGCCGCGGCGCAGGTGGCAGGGTTTGTCCCGGTGACCCTGGGCAACCGGGTGCTGCGTGCCGAGACCGCGCCGCTGGCCGCGCTGGCCGCATTGAGTTTGTGAAGCCCCGCGGCCGCGCGGCCGTCAGAACCGGGCGTCCAGCCAGGTCTTGAGTTCTTCCAGCACCAGCTCGTTCTCGGAGTCGTTGAAGACCTCGTGGTAGTGGTGCTCGAAGCAGCGGGCGGTGACCACCTCGGCCGGTGCGGCGGCGGCGAAGGCGCGGCTGCCTTCCGGTTTGACCAACTGGTCCTGGCCGGCATAGAGCAGCAGCGTGGGCACGGTCCACTGAGGCGCGCAGGACAGCACGTCGGGGCCGGCGTCGGCAATGAATTTGGCCAGTGCGATGCCGATGCGGTTGTGCACCCGGCGGTCGCCTTTGTAGGCGGCCACCACCCGCTGGTCGCGCGAGATGGCGGCGGTGTTGATGCCGTTGGCGATGCGCAGGCCCGGTGCCACCAGGTGCAGGATGCCCAGCATGCGTTTTTGCATGTCGGTCAGGCCGGCGTCCAGCGCCGGCGACGACAGCACCAGCCCGTCGACCGGGCGGATTTGCTGGTTGACGAAATCGGCAGCCACCAGGCCACCCATGCTGTGGCCCAGCAGCAGCACCGGCGGCATGGGCCGGCGGCGCAGGCTGTACTGCAGCCGGGTGTTGTCGTAGACATCGGCCAGGTCGTCCAGCAGCCGGTCGGGCGAGGGCAGGCCGCCACGCCGGCCGTCAGACTCGCCATGGCCCACCTGGTCGTAGCCGCGCACCGCAAAGCCCCGCACATTGAACCAATGGGCGAGGTGGTTGTAACGGCCCATGTGCTCGCCCAGGCCATGCACCAGCAGCACCACCGCGCGCGTGCCCCCGACGGCGTGGGGCCAGTCGTAAATGGCGATGTTGTCGCCATCGACAGCGGTCAGCGGGGAAAGCACGGCAGACATGCCGCCAAGCATAGGGGGGGTGGTCATGGACGGGCAACTAGCCAAACGGCTGATTCAGTGCATGAATACACACTTTTTGACTAATTCGGCATCTGCGCAATGGTTTGTGCCACGGCGGCGGTGAGTCTTTTGGCGTAATCGAGGTGCAGAAACTCGTTGGGGCCATGGGCGTTGCTCTTGGGCCCGAGCACGCCGCAGACCATCATCTGCGCCTGCGGGAAACCCCGGCTGAGCATGTTCATCAGCGGGATGGTGCCACCCTGGCCGATGGTGCCACAGGGCGCGCCGAACTGGGCCCGCGAGGCCGCGTCCAGCGCCTGGGCGAACCAGGGCGCGGTGGCCGGTGCGTTCCAGCCGGTGGCGCCGCCCTCGCCCTCGAAGGTGACGCGGGCCTGGTAGGGCGCGTTGTCTTCCAGCAAGGCCTTGAGCTGCTGCACCGCCTGGGCGGCGTCCACCAGCGGCGGCAGGCGCAGCGACAGCTTGAAGGCGGTGTAGGGCCGCAGCACGTTGCCGGCGTCGCGCAGCGCCGGCAGGCCTTCGGCGCCGGTCACGCTCAGCGTGGGCCGCCAGGTGCGGTTGAGCAGCGCTTCCACCGGGTCGGTGGTCATGGGCAGGGTGAAAGCGGTAGACCCGCCGCAGTCGTGGTGGGCCCAGGGAAAGCGCTGGTGCAGGGCCTCGCCCAGGATGGCGGCGGTGGCCTGGGCCTGGGCCAGCCGCTCGGCGGGAATCTCGCAGTGGAAGGCGGCGGGCAGCAGGCGGCCGGTGGCGCTGTCTTCCAGCCTGTCCAGCACCTGGCGCATGATGCGAAAGCTCGACGGCACCACGCCCGAAGCATCGCCCGAATGCACGCCCTCGGTCAGCACCTCCACCTTCAGCACGCCGCTGGCCATGCCGCGCAGCGAGGTGGTGAGCCAGAGCTGGTCGTAGTTGCCGGCGCCCGAGTCCAGACAGACCACCAGGCCCACCCGGCCCAGCCGCGGACGCAGTGCGTCCACGTAAGGCAGCAGGTCGTAGGAGCCGCTTTCTTCGCAGGTCTCGATCAGGCCGACGATGCGCGGATGCGGTGTGTTTTGGGCCTTCAGCGCCTGGATGGCGGCGATGGCCGAGTAGACCGCGTAGCCGTCGTCGGCGCTGCCGCGGCCGTAGAGTTTGCCGTCGTCCAGCTTGGGCGTCCACGGCCCCAGGTCGTTGCGCCAGCCGTTGAACTCGGGCTGTTTGTCGAGGTGGCCGTAGAACAGCACGGTCTCGGTGCTGCCCTCGCGGGTGGCGGGCAGCTCGAAAAACAGCACCGGCGTGCGGCCGGGCAGGCGCACCAGCTCCAGCGTCAGGCCGGGCACTTTTTGCGCCTCCACCCAGCTGGCCGCTTGGCGCACCACGGTGTCGATGAAGCCGTGCGCCGCCCAATCGGGGTCGAAGCCCGGCGACTTGGCGGGCACGGCGATGTAGTTGGTCAGCTGGCGCACGATGTCGTTGTCGTACTGGTGGCCAATCTGGTCCAGCAGCCGCGCCGGGTCGAGTGCGTGGGCGGGCAGTTCGCGGTGCAGGGGGGCGTTCATGGCGGTCTCCGGTGGGCGTGCTGATCTGACTTTAACTTTGTCAAGCGTTTCGCGCTGTCCCCGGTTGTCAAACCCGGGGATTCGCCACACACTTTGGGCTCCTTATCAGAGCCGCTGCGATGAACACCCAGGCCGCCACTGCCGCGCCGCCCCCCACGCTGTGGCGGCCCCTGTTGAAGTTTCTGCACCAGCTGGGCGTGATCGGCTTCATGGGGGCACTGGCGGCGCAGCTGGCCATGGCGGCCGCCAGCGGCGCGCTGCAGGGCGAGGCCTTGCTCGCCGTGCGGCAGGCGGTGGCCGAGGCGGCGGGCTGGGTGCTGGTGCCGGCGCTGTTGCTGGCCATTGTCAGCGGGCTGCTGCTGATGGCGGTGCACGCGCCGTTTCTGGCGGCGCGCTGGGTCTGGGTCAAGGCCTTGCTGGGGGCGGTGGTGGGCGCGCTGGTGGTGTGGGGCACGCAGGCGGCGGTGAAACAGGCGCTGGCCGGCGCCGCTGCGGCGCCAGGCAGCCCCGAGGCGGCTTGGCTGGCGCAGGCCTTGCGCACCGAGTGGCTGGCAGGCTGGGTGGTGCTGGGCCTGTCGGTGCTGGCGGTGGCGCTGGGCGTGTGGCGACCGCGGCTGGCGCAGCGCGCCGACTGACCGGCTGCTGCGGGCACTCAGCCCATCAGCGAATCGGCCCAGGCCAGGGCCTGCAAATGGGCCCAGTTGATCTGGTGGTTGGACAGCTGCAAGGCCTCGGCGGCGGTGGCAAAGCCCTCGTCCTCGCCGCGTTCGCAGGCGATCGTCAGGTCCAGGAAGGGAGCGAACTTGCCGGTGCGGTGCAGCAGCGCCTCGGTGACCTGCTCCGGCAGCGGCAGCTGCTGCAGCGCCTGGGCCATGGGCACACCCAGCATCACGTCGAGCAGCGAGAACACGCCGACGATGAAGGCGTTGTCGCAGTCTTCCGGCGCCAGCATCTCGGCGGCCAGCAATTCGGTGAGCCGGCCGCGCACGATGGCGGTGTTGCCGATGGCCGGCGGCGCGGCGCTGTCGCGCGAGGCGGTCAGCAGCAGCGCGGCCCAGCGCAGCAGGTTTTTCTGGCCCAGGATCATGGTGGCGTGGCGGAACGAGGTCACCTCGCAGCGCAGGCCGAAACCCGAGGAGTTGATGAAGCGCAGCAGGTTGAACGACAGCGTCATGTCGCGCTTGAGCAGCTCCTCGATCTCATCGAGCTCGGCGTCCTTGCGCAGCAGGTTGATCAGCTGGATGATGGTCATCTGGGCCGGGCGGATCACCCGCGCCTGGATCACCACCGGCTGGCTCAGCCATTCGCCCTGGAACAGCTGCACACCCAGGCCCGCCAGCTGGGCATGCTGCGCCACCGTGTTGACATGGGTGGCCATCAGCTGCACATGGGGGGTCTGCCCGGCCTTGTTCACCAGCGCCGGCAACAGCGCGTCGGGAATGCTGCTCAGGTCGAGCTTGATGTAGGTGGCCAGCGCCAGCCAGCTGGCGAAGGGCGTGGTCAGCACCACCCGTGGAAACGCCAGCTTGAAACCCTTTTTCTTCAGGTGCACCAGCCGCGGCAGCCGTTCGGCAATCTGGTCCGGCGTGGCCACCGTCGGCGGCACGACCGACAGCACCACGCCGTCGGGCTGGATCAGGTCCAGCTGGTCGCTGTGCAGCGTGTCGTCGCTGCAGTGCAGGAACACCGTCTTGCGGCCCACCAGGCCCTCGCGCCCCTCGTGCGACAGGATGGTCAGCAGCGTGGCGTCGTCGCCGGGCGCGGGCCCGCCGCCCAGGGCCCGGCTGAACAACTCGTAGCCGAAGATCTCACGCCGCTTGTCCACCACGGCCTGGCGGCCCACCAGGGCGGTGTGCTGTGACGGGGCGGCGGCCAGGGGCGATTCCTGGGGCGGGGTGGCGAGGGCGGTGGACATGGCGGACGATCCTGGGGAGTACCCCGCAATTTTCCCCACTCGGCCCGCCGTCGCGGCGCGGAATTGGCTGGCAAAGGGGGGCTTGTTCGGGGCCTTGGCAGCCTCAAGGGCCTGGCTGTTTGGCGCTGACGCACTTTTCCTGCGGGCCCGGGCGTCCGGAACACCCAGGCTTTGGCATCATCGGGGGGTGAACGCTCATGCCAATCCTTTGCCATCCGTCAGCTGCGTGATGCCGGCCTACAACGAGGCCACCAACCTCCCTTTGGTGGTGCCCTCTGTGCTGAAAGCCCTGGCCGCGCTTTCGCCCTCGGTCGAACTCATCATCGTCAACGACGGCAGCCGTGACACCACCGACGCCGTGGCCCGCCAGCTCTGCGCCGCCCACCCCGGGCTGGTCTACCTGCAGCTGTCGCGCAATTTCGGCAAGGAGGCGGCGCTGACCGCCGGCATCGACGCCGCCGGCGGCGACGTGGTGGTGCTGATGGACGCCGACGGCCAGCACCCGGTGGACCTGCTGCCCGAGATGCTGGCGCGCTGGCGCGCCGGGGCCGACGTGGTCTACGCGGTACGTCGGACCCGCGACGACCAGTCGGCGCTGCAGGCCGGGCTCAGTGACCTGTTCTACCGCATCGTCAACTGGCGCAACCGGGTCAAGATCCCGGCCCATGCGGGCGACTTCCGGCTGATGGACCGCAAGGTGGTCGAGGCCTTGAAGGCCTTGCCCGAACGCAATCGCTTCATGAAGGGCCTGTACGCCTGGGTGGGTTTTGTCAGCACCGCCATTGACTACGAGCCGCTGGCCCGCCACGACGGCCAGTCCAAGTTCGGCATGCGCGGCGCGATGTCGCTGGCGCTGACCGGCATCGTGTCGTTTTCCACCGCGCCGCTGCGCCTGCTGGCCTACATCGGCCTCCTGATGGCCACCTTGTCGCTGGGCTACGGTGCCTGGGTGGTGGTCGAGTATTTTGTGTTTGGCGTCCGGGTGCCAGGTTTTGCCACGCTGGCTGCCGGCATGATGTTTCTGAGTGGTGTGCAACTGCTGTCCATCGGCGTGCTGGCCGAGTATGTCGGCCGCATCTACGACGAGGTCAAGCGCCGACCCACCTACGTGCTGCGCGAGCGCACCGGCGGCGGCCTGCCGCCACCACGGCCGTGAGCCTGCTGCGCAGCGGCCTGTGGTTCGGCGCGGTGGGTGCGGCCGCCAGCCTGACCCATGTGGCGGTGTTTGCGCTGGCCCTGCCCTGGGTCTGGCCCGAGGCCGCCAATGCGCTGGGTTTTGCGGTGGCGTTTGCGGTGAGCTATGTCGGCCACCGCAAACTCACCTTCCGTGCGGCCGACGTGGGTGTGGGCCAGAGCCTGCCCCGTTTCGCCGCCACCGCGCTGGCCGGTTTTGGCTGCAACGAGCTGGTGTTCAGCGCGTTGCTGCGGCTGGCCCATTGGCCGTCAGGGTTGGCGCTGCTGGCCGGCCTTCTGACCGCAGCGGGCCAGACCTATCTGCTGAGCCGTTTCTGGGCCTTCCGCCGCTGACGGCCGGGCGCGGTACAAGGTCCAGGCCCGGCCCGCCAGCGCCTGGGTCCAGCCGGCCTCCGCTTCAGGCGGCGTGCCGTTCGGCGCCACCAGCCAGTGGCCGGCGACCTGGCTGGCCGTGGCCAGCGCGTCGGGGGTCAACAGCACCGGTGGTTGTTGCAGGTCGGGCTCGAAATCCTCGCCCTCGAACAGCTCGCGCCGCCAGTTGTCACCGGTTTTGGCGCGCAGTGCTGGCCAGTCCTGCACCACCACCAGCGGTTGCTTCAGTTGCAGCAGGAAAGACAGGTCGTAGGGGTAGGCGCTGCCCACCGCGTACACCCGGTCACCCTGGGCCATGGCGCAGGCCAGCAGCGCGGCCACGTCGTCGGTCAGCTGGTGGCGGCTGCTGCGGTCGGCCAGTGTGTTGCCCACCACCGCCAACCCCACGGTGAGCAGCGCCAGGCCGGCAAAGACCGCACCGCTTCCGCGCCGACGCGCCATCAGGCGCTGCCAGCCCAGACTGGCCAGCAAAGCCACCGGCGGCACCACCGGCAGGATGTAACCCACCAGCTTGGAGTGGGGCACCGAGAAAAACAGGCCAATGGCGCCGATCCAGCACCAGCACAGCGACACCAGCCGGGGGTCGGTCCCGGGGTCTTGAGGGGCGCTGCCACGGAGGGTGGCCGCTGGCGCCCACAGCACCCAGGGGAACAGCAGGCCGCCCAGCGCCACCAGGTAAAAGTACCAGGGCTGCACGTTGTTGAAGGTTTTGCCTGTGTAGCGACTGAACTGCTGGGTGCCGAACAGGTAGTCGAACAACCCGGGGTAGCGCAGCTGGGCCAGCACAAACCAGGGCAGCGCGATCAGCGCAAACACCGCCAGGCCACTGAGCCAGGGCAGCTGCAGCACCTTGCGGAACTGCCGGGTCCACAGCAGCCAGACAAACAGCACCAGGCCGGGCAGCACCACACCGATCAGGCCCTTGGTCAACAGGCCCAGGGCGCAGGCGGCAAAGCCCCAGCGGGCCATTGAGGCGTCGGGCCGGTCACCGTGCAGAAAGGCCAGCGCAAAACACCAGATGGCCACGCCAATCCAGCAGGCCACCAGCATGTCGTGATTGACGTACTGGCCGCCCAGAAGAAAACCCAGGCTGCAGGCCAGCATCAATGCCGCCCGCTGGGCCACGACCTCGCTGGCCAGGCGCCGCGCGGCGCCGTACAACGCCAGCAGCATCCCCAGCGCCGCGGCCGCCGGCACCAGCCGGGCTGCCCAGGCGCTGACACCGAACACCGCCATGCTGGCCGACTGCAGCCAGTGCAGCAGCGGCGGCTTGTGGAAGAAGGGCAGGCCATTCAGGCGCGGCACCAGCCAGTCGCCCGACTGCAGCATCCAGCGGCTGATTTCAGCGTAGCGGCCCTCGTCGGGCACCGACAGCGCGCGCAGTGAGGACAGTGCGAGCAGCAGCACGGTGAGCGCCGCCAGAAGCGCCCAAAAGCGGCGCGGGTTCAGCGGGAGGTTCATCAGGCCCCAGCGGCCTTGCAGGGCGGCGCAAAACAGCTGCGACCTGGCGCCAGGGCCACGCCGGTGGCGGCCAGCTGGCCAGCGAAGTCGTCGCTGCACAAAAATTCGAATTCGTGGCCGCGAGCGATGGCGATCTCGTCCGCGTCTTCGCCCGCTGCCACGGGGCCGCTGGCCGGGTGGCACATCAGCACGGTGGCGGCTGGTGCCTGGGCCAACCAGCCCTGCATGCGCCGCGCGTAGGCCGCGCGGTCGCCGTCGAAGTTGTAGACCCCGCTGAGCCATTGGGCATGGGGCAGGCCAGCTGCTTCGGCCCTGCGCGCCAGCGCGCCGGCGCCCAATGCCGCAATCCCCCGGCTTTTGAGCGACCGCTGCGTGGGTGGGGTGCACGAGACGCGCAGCCAGGGTGGACGGCCAGGGTAGCGCCGGGCCAGGGTCTCGATCAGCGCTTCGCGCAGGCCGGCGAACTGCTGCACATGCTGGTGGCCGTCAACAAAGTCGGGGGGGGCCTGCCAGTGGGCCTCAAAGGCATCGAGCTGGCGGACCACGATCTCGCGGGCCTTGGCCTGCGGCACGCCGCCCAGCAGGGCCTGGCGCATCAAAGCGCCCAGTGGCTTTCCGTGGCCAGCGGAGATGGCAAACGGGCTGGTCATGTCCAGATGCAGGCCCACTTCTGCACCATGGCGGCCTTCGCGCAGTCGCCGGGCGTCGTCGGCCCAGCGTGGCGACAACACCATGGCGCTGGTGGCGCTGAGCCGGCCCCGTGCCAGCAAAGCCAGGATGCCCTGCGTGACCCCGGCGCGCAGCGCATAGTCGTCGGCGCAGAGCACCAACGGCTTGGTGGGCGAAGGAGCGGGCATGGTGTGGACGGTCTGGATCGGCACAAAAAGTGCCGAATGCTAAAACCGCCAAATGAAGCGGGAATGAAGACCCCGCCTAGGGTGCCAGCACCCAGGCCGCGATCTGCGCCACCACCTCGGCCTCCAGGCCGTTGAAGCCATGGTGGGCCCAGGCCTCGCAGGGGTCGCCCCGGCTGGTGCCACCACGAAAAGCCAGCAGCTGAGGTCGCGGCGTCTGGCCCAGCTGGGCCATCAGCGCCGGGGTGTCGCTGAAGGCGCAGTGGCCGCAGCCGTCCTGTTCGTGGTGCACCACCAGCACCGGGATGCGCAGCCGCGCCAGCGGCAACGCTGGCACCGGCCGGCTTTGGCGGTCGCTCAGCAGGGTGGCGGTGAGCACCAGGCCATCGGGGCCGTCCGGGCCGGTCAGCTCGGTGGCCACATAGGCGGCCGACTGGGTGCCGCGGCTGGTGCCTACCAGCCACACCGGCAGCGGCGCCTGCTGGCGGGCCCAGGCGATCACCGCCTTCAGGTCGGCCACATGGGCGGGTGTCTGGCGAAAGCCGTTGAGGTAGGGGGGGCTTTGCCGGTCGCCGGGGGCGTCCACCACCACCGTGGTCAGGCCCTGGTCGGCGAACAGCTGGCGCGAACGCACCAGGAAGTTGCCCGCCCCCCAGCCGAAGCGGCCATCGGCGGACGTCTGCAGGCCGCCATGGCCACCGGCCAGCAACACCACCGTGGCCAGCGGCCGGGCCGGCGTCATCACCACCAGCCGGGTGCTGACGCCGGGCCGGGTGGGCAGGTCCACCACCTGCATGGCGGTGTCGGCCTGTGCCAGCCAGGCCGTGGCCCACAGCCCGACGGCCCCCAGGGTGCGCCACAGGCGGCGGCTCATGGTGTGGTTTCCGCTGGCGCGGTGGTGGGCGGGGTGGGGGCCCAGCGGCCGTCGGTCAGCACCTCGGTGAGGGCTTCGATCAGATCCGCCTGGGCCACCATGCCCTGGTAGACACCGCGGGCGTCGACCACCGGCAGGTGGCGGTGGCCGCTGCGGGCGAACAGGTCCACCAGGTCCAGTGCGTGGGCATCGGCCAAGGCGCAGACCGGCTTGGCCTGCATCACCTGGCCCACCACCTCGGGCCGCTCGCTGTGGCTGCGGCCGGAGGCCCGCAGGTGCTGGCGCAGCCGGTCGGCCAGGCCTTCGTGCACGTCGAGATTGGCCAGCCGCAGGAAGTCGGCGCGGGTCACGATGCCCTCGACCCGCTGGAAGCGGTTGACCACCGCCAGCGCCTTCACGCCGCCCGGCCGCAGCAGCGCCCAGGCCTCGGCCAGCGGGGTGCTGAAGGCCACCGTGGGCTGGTCGCGGCGGGCCACCGCGGCCACGCTGCGCTGGCCCAGGCGGCGCCGGTGGGCCTGCAGCTCGGCCTCGCGCAGCAGGCCTTCCAGTTCGTCGCGTGCGATGTCGATCAGGCCGTTGTGGCGTCGCAGCACCGCGTCCAGGTCACCGCTGGTGAAGCCGGGGCGATCGGCCTCGGCCGGCGTGGGTGCAGGCGCGCGTTGTCGGTGCGGGTAAGCCCGGCGGGTGGCGGTGTTGTAGAGCACGCCAAAGGCCACCAGCAGCAGGGCATTGACCAGCATCGGCGCCAGCACAAAGCTGTAGCCCAGCTTGGCCACGGCCGGCCCGGCCAGCACCGGGTAGAGGGCGCTGGCGCCGCCCGGCGGGTGCAGGCAGCGCAGTGCAAACATCACCGCGATGGCGCCGGCCACCGCGCAGGCACAGGCGCTGGCCATGTGGGGGATGTTCTGGGCGCAGGCCACACCCACCAATGCCGACAAGGTGTTGCCACCCACCACCGCCCAGGGCTGGGCCAGCGGGCTGGTCGGCACCCCGAACACCAGCACCGCCGACGCGCCCATGGGTGCCACCAGCCAGGGCGACAGGCCGGGCATCAGCGCATGGCTGAGCCCGGCGGTGATGGCAATGCCCAGCAAGGCGCCCACCACCACCCGCAGCTGCTCGTGCAGGTTGGCGGTGGTGGCAGCGGGGCGCCACGGGGCCCAGGCCTTGGCCAGTCCCGTGCGCCAGGCAGAGGGCCTGGAAGTCATAAGGGCATTATCCCGGGGCGGCCGGGTCGGGGTTCAGCCGCGCAGGCGGCGCAGGCTTTGCGAGGGCAACTCGCCGAAACGCTGGGCGTAGGCCTTGGCAAAAATGCCCTGGTTCACATAACCCCAGCCGCTGACGATGGACGACACGGTGGCGCCTTGGGGTGCGGCCATCAGTTCGGCGCGAATGCCTTGCAGCCGCAGCTCACGCAGGTGGCCGATGGGGGATTGATCGCGGAAGGCGCGGAAAGCCTGGGTCAGGGCTCGCACGCTGACCCCCACCGCCGTAGCCACCTCGGTCAACGTGGGCGCGTCGCGGGCATGCTGGCGCAGGTATTCCTCGGCCTGCTTCACAAAGCGCGGCGCCAGCGTGCCGGAGCGGCGGAAGGCGGCATCGCCGTACTGCTGGCTCCACTGGGTCAGCAAACTCATGCCCAGCATCTCTTCCAGGTGTTTGCCCATCGGGCCGCGCTCGATCTGCTCGGGCATCTCGGCCACGCAGCGGGCGCAGTACTCCAGCAAGGCCAGCCAGCTGGAGCCGGGGCCACCGAACTTGAATTTCTGCTGCCACATGGCCTCGGGCGCTGGCAGGCCGTGCCAGCGTTCGTACAGGTCGGCCAGCAGCTGGTGGGAGAAACTCAGGTTGAGCTGGATGTGGTCTTTGTCGGCCGCCAGCGAGTAGCCGGTGCGGCTGTTGTCGACCAGAAAGCTCTCGCCTGCGCCGGTGTTGGCCAGGTCGCAGTGGCGGACGTTGCCGCGCAGCGTGGTGAGGGCGATGCCGCGGCCTGGATCGGGCGCGAAGTCGTCGAGGTAGACCGGCACCCCGTAACGGAAGCGGCTGAGCGTGAAACCACCGATGTCGCAGGTGTAGTGGAAGGAGTCGGGCCGGCGCACCCTGCCCTGGGGCGTGACGCGAAACGGCATGTAAACCGCGTCCGTGCTGGCCATCACCTCGTCCCAGTCGTGGGACTTCAGGATCAGGTGGCGGTCGGTGGGCGCGCCGGTGCCGTCCAGCAGCAGCGCGTGGCGCAACGATGACAGCATCAAGCTCTCCTCCACCGGATCAAAAATCCCGTTCAGCTTAGCCGCCGGGGGCCACCCGACCCCAGCGGAAAAACCCTCTGGCCAGGGCGGGCTGCGCCTCGGGCCAGAGGGGGTTCTGCGGGCCCGCGGTTGCGGGGGATGGGATGAACACTGAACCGGGGATGCCGGGCCGCAGAAACCAAACCGTTCAATTCAAGTTGGCGTTGCAGTTGCTGAGCGGGGCCTTGCCGGCAAAACGGTCGGCAAGGAACTGCACGCCACCGGGCGCGCCCAGGAAGATGCCCCCCACATGCTCGTAGGGCCCGGAGCGGAACTCGACCGACACCCCCTTGGCACACCAGGCGTCGCGCAACCGGGTGCCGAACTGGTAGGGCACCACGTTGTCGAGGTTGCCGTGGTACAGGTAGACCGGCACCTTGGGTGCCTTGGTGCCCAGCAGCGAACGCGACAGGCGCTCGCGCACCGCCGGCAGCTGGGCAAAGTCGGGCGAGGTCACGTCGGCCGAGCGCAGGCCGGGGTAGGTCAGCAGCTCCTGGTAAATGCACTGGGTGCGGGCCGCCTCGAACAGCTTTTCAGAGCCCGGCTTCACGTGGGCCTTGAGGTTGAGTTCGGGGTAGGCGTTGTCGATGCCCAGCATGATGGCCAACAGCACGCCGCCGTTGATGGCGCCGCCCTGGTTGAAGAAATCGGTCAGGGCCACCATGTCCGTCACCACGCCGCCGGCCACCACGCCTTTCATGTTCAGCTCGGGCGCGTAGGTGGGCTGCAGCTCGGCCACCCAGGCCGCGGCCTGGCCGCCCTGCGAGTAGCCGGTGAGGCCGACCATGCTGTCCTTGCTGGCGCCAGTGCCCGGCAGGTTCAGCGCGGCGCGGATCATGTCCAGGCCGGCATGGGCTTCGGGCCTGCCGACCAGGTAGCTCTCGGGCACCTTGGTGCCACCGCCGACATAGTCGGTGACGGCCACCACATAGCCACGCAGCAGCAGCTGGTGGTATTCGGCCACCGAGTAGTCCACCATGAAGGGCGTGAGCGTCGTGGCGTTGAAGCCCTGGGAGGGTGCGCAGTGGTCGCCCATGCCCCGGGTGCCCGGCGTGATGCCAACCACCGGGCGCGAGCCGTATTTGGGGCCACCTACCGGGAAGCCCAGGTTGGCACCGGCCAGCTCACCGACCACGGGCAGCGTGGGCAAAGGGCCTTGCACACTGCCCACCGGCGCGTTGACCGTGCCGCTCAGGTCCAGCTTGGGCACCAGCACGGTGCCGGTCACGGCCACCGGTTTGTCGTTGACGTCGCGCGACACGTACATCACCTGCGTCACCGTGGCCTCGGGGAAATGCGGGGCCAACACGACGCGGCTCTTGATGATGGCGCCGGGCTTGGACGAAGGCAGCGTGGCGGGCACCTCGTAGAACGGGTCGTTGCGGCCACCATACAAAATCTTCTGGGCGCTGGTCAGCACATCGCCATTGACCAGGCTGTTGATCTGGGTCAGGCCACCCAGGCCGCTGACGCTGAGCGGGCCGCCCACCGACGAGCTGCCTGACAGCGACAGCTGGGCGTTCGCGGGTGCGGTGACGAGGGCGACCGAGGCGGTGATCAGCAGGCCGGCCAACGGGCCCAGGCTGTTGAGAATGCGGGGTTTTTTCATGCGGTTGTCTCCTGGCGATTGTTGGAATGCGTTTGCCGCCAAGCCCCATCGGGGCGCTGTGGGGGCAGACGGATTCATCGTAGGAAGGGGATGCCGCACGCGCCGCCTCTGGCGGGCAGGGGGCTGTCTCCCGCTGGCATTTATTGCAGGCTTTTGACTGACAACCGCGCGCCGGGGTGGTCTGAAAAGAGGCAGAAAGTGCCCATGGCGCAGACCAGCCGTTGCAGCGGCTCAGCCGTCGGTGTCCAGCCACACCAGCCGGCCTTGACCGGCCTCGTTGAGCCGGGCCATCAGCGCGACGGCCTCGCCGTCGGGCAGGCGAAAGCGCAAGGTGGCCAGGCTGTCGTGGCGAGCCTCCAGCAGCTCGGCACCGGCCGCCTCCAGGGCCCGGCGTGCCATGCCTTCCAGTGCGTAGGGCATGCTGCAGGCCAGCACCACCTGGCGCTGGATGGGCCGCTTGTCGGCCTGCAGCAGGGCCTGTGCCACGGCGTCGGTGTAGGCCCGCACCAAGCCACCGGCGCCGAGCTGAATGCCACCGTAGTAGCGCACCACGGTGGCCAGCACGCCGTCCAGGTCCTGGTGGCGCAGCACCTCCAGCATGGGCCGGCCGGCGGTGCCGCCGGGCTCGCCGTCGTCTACGGCAGCCGACTGGCCACCGGCCATCAGCGCCCAGCAGACATGGGTGGCCTGCGGGTGTTGGCGCCGCAGCGCCGCCACCACCGCCAAGGCCGCGGCGCGGTCGGCCACGGCCTGCACGCAACCAATGAAGCGGCTTTTCTTCAGCAGCAACTCGCTGTGCACCGGGGCGGCCAGGCTGTAGGGCATGGGGAGTCAGGGCCTCAGGCCGGGCTGGCCTGCGCACCGTCGGTGGGTGGCGGGCTCAGCGGTGGTCGGCGCGCCAGCGGTTCAGCCAGCCCAGGCCGTCGCGGGTGGCGTTGGGCACATTGCCGCGCGCCGGTCGGTACTCGCAGCCCACCCAGCCGGGGTAGGCCAGCTCGTCCAGCAGGTCGAACAGGTAGGGGTAGTTCAGCTCGCCGCCATCGGGCTCCTGGCGCTCGGGCACGCTGGCCACCTGGATGTGGGCCACCTGGCCGGTGGGCAGGTATTTGCGCAGCTTCATGGCCACGTCGCCCTCGACGATCTGGCAGTGGTAGAGGTCCATCTGCGCCTTCAGGTTGGGCGCGCCCACCGCGGCAATCAGCTCGTGGGCATGGTCCTGCCGGTTCAGGAAGTAGCGCGGCAAGTCGCGCTGGTTGATGCCTTCCAGCAGCAGCGTGATGCCGAATTCGGCGGCCTGGGCCGCCGCCCATTGCAGGTTGGCCACCACCAGCGGTTTCAGTGCTTCCCGCTCCTGGCCTGGCGGCAGCACGCCCGACAGCACATGCACCTGGGCACACCCCATTTGCTGGGCGTAGTGCAGCGCATAGGCGATGCCGGTGCGGAACTCGGCCTCACGTCCCGGCAGGGCGGCGGTGCCACGCTCACCGGCCGCCCAGGCGCCCTGCATGGCGGCATGGTCGGCGCCGCCGGCGGGGGCGTTGATCAGCACCTGTTGCAGGTCGAAATGGCGCAGCCTGGCCTGCAGCTCGGCGGCTGGCCATTCGTAGGGGAACATGCATTCCACGGCGCGGAAGCCGTCCAGCGCGGCGGCCTCGAAGCGGTCCAGAAAGGGCCGCTCGGTGTACATCAGGCTCAGGTTGGCGGCGAAGCGGGGCATGGCGTGGGTCGGGCAACAACGAGGTCACCTAGCTTATCAGCGCCGGCCTGCTGCGGCCTCAAGCCCAACCCACCAGGCGCAGCAGCAGGCCGGCGCCGGCACAGGCGGCAATCACCGGGATCACGCCCTGTTTGTAGCGCAGCAGCGCCAGCGCGGCCAGCCCGGTGAGGACCAGCGCCGGGCCGTCGATGGACGAGCCGAACCAGCCCGTGCCGGGCGCCCGCAGCGCGATGTGGGCCAGGAAAAACAGGCCCAGACTGGCGATCACGCCCACCACCGCGGCGGTGATGGCGGTCAGCGGCGCGGTCAGGTGCAGTTTGCCGTGGGTGGATTCCACCAGCGGCCCGCCGGCCAGGATGAACAGAAACGACGGCAAAAAGGTGAACCAGGTCACCACCGTGGCGGCCAGCGCGCCGCCCAGGAACAGCGTGCCCGAGCCCAGCACCGCCTTGGTCCAGCCGCCGACAAAGCCGACAAAGGCCACCACCATGATCAGCGGGCCGGGCGTGGTTTCGCCCAGGGCCAGGCCGTCGATCATCTGCGGCCCGGTGAGCCAGCCGAACTGCTCCACCGCACCCTGGTAGACATAGGGCAGCACCGCGTAGGCGCCACCAAAGGTCAGCAGCGCGGCCTTGGTGAAAAACCAGCCCATCTGGGTCAGCGTGCCTTGCCAGCCCTGGGTGGCGCACAGCCAGGCCATGGGCAGCAGCCACAGCAGCGCGCCCACCACCAGCACCCGGGCCAGCCGCGATTTCTTGAAGCGTGCATGGGCCGGGGTGGGCGTGTGGTCGTCGATCAGCGCCGGGCCCTGGCCGGCCTTGGCCGCACCGTGGCCGCTCCCGCCGGCAAACTGCGCCGGGGCAAAACGCGAGCCCAGCCAGCCGATCACGGCCGCGCTCAGCACGATGGCCGGGAAGGGCAGGTCCAGCCCATAGATGGCAATGAAGCTGCCCAGCGCGATGGCCCACAGCAGCGGCGCGCGGCGCGGGGTTTTCAAGGTTCTACTGCCGATGCGGTGCACCGCCTGCAGCACGATGGCCGCCACCGCCGGCTTGATGCCGTACAGCAGGCCGGCCACCCAGGGCAGGTTGCCGAAGGCCATGTAGATGCCGCTCAAGGCGATCAGGATGAACAGCGAGGGCAGCACGAACAGCGCACCGGCCACCACCCCGCCCCAGGTGCGGTGCATCAGCCAACCGATGTAGGTGGCAAGCTGCTGGGCCTCGGGGCCGGGCAGCAGCATGCAGTAGTTGAGCGCGTGCAGGAAGCGGGCCTCGGAAATCCAGCGTTTCTGGTCGACCAGCTCGCGGTGCATGATGGCGATTTGCCCGGCCGGGCCGCCAAAGCTGATGAAGCCCAGTTTCAGCCAGAAGCGCAAGGCCTCATTGAAGCCCACGGCGGCGGGTGGGGAAAGGTCGTTGGGGCGTGCGGTGTCCACGGCAGGGTCTCCGGTCGGTTGCCAGCGCTTGGACGGGACACCGTCTTTCTGTGCAGTGCGGGAGGCTGAAACCCCGCGCCGAAATGCTACCAGTTTCGGACCCTTGTCCGACCACAGCGGGCTCAGTGCTCGTGGGTGTGGTGCATGTCTGGGTAATGGGCATGGCTGTGGCGTTGCGGGCTGTGGGCATGGGGGTGGCTGTGGGGTTCCCGGCCATCCCAGGCAAAGTCATGGCTGTGCTGGTGGTGGGCGTCGTGACGGTGGGCGTGGCTGTGGGCCATGGCCGCGTGGCCGTGCTCGTGGTGGTGGTGTTCGGTCAGGTGCAGCCACACGCCAATGGCCATCAGCGCACCGGCCAGCAGCAACGGGGCGGTGAGCGGTTCACCCAGCGCCACCGCCAGCAGCGCGCCGAAGAAGGGGGCGGCCGAAAAATACGCGCCGGTGCGTGCCGTGCCCAGGCCCCGCAGCGCGAACACAAACAGACTCAGGCTCACGCCATAGGACAGCAGGCCCAGCAGCAGGGCCAGTGGCAGCCAGGGCGCCCACTGGGCCAGCGGCGGCCAGGGGGCCACCCAGCCCATGGCGTTGGCGAGGACCGCCAGACCCAGGTTGGTGCTGCCGGCCACCAGGCCCTTGACCATGGCGATCCAGCTGGCGTCGTGCAACGACACCTTGCGGGTCAGGTTGTTGTCCAGGCCCCAGGCCAGGCAAGCCCCCAGCACCAGCAGCGCCGGCCATGACCAGGCCAGGCCGGCGACGCCGCCCGGGCCGGGCCAGCCCAGCACGGTCGCGCCGGCGGCGATCAAGCCCATGCCGGCCGCGATGCGGCGGTCGACGTTTTCACCGAACACACACCAGGCCAGCAGCGCGGTGAACACCCCCTCGGCGGTGAGCAGCAGCGAGGCCGAGGCCGCCGGCAGATGGGCCAGGCCCGCCATCAGCAGCACCGGGCCAATCACCCCGCCGGCCAGCACCGCGCCGGCCAGCCAGCCCCGCTCGGCCCGGGGCAGTTGCACGGCGGGCGCCCGGCTCAGCCGGCGGTACAGCGCCAGGCCCAGGCCAGAGCCCAGGTACAGCAGGCCGGCCATCAGCCAGGGGTTGAGGTTGGTCAGCAGGCCTTTGGCCAGCGGTGCGCCAGCACCAAACAGCACGGCGGCACCCAGCGCGGCGGCCATGCCGGGGTGGGTCCAGGGAGAGCGATCAAGTGGCATGCCTCACAGCTTACGCCGACAGCGGCGTCCGGTGGTGCCCGGCCAGCTGGGGCCGGGTGTGACACAAGCCGCGGGACACTCGCGTTTGCCCCGATGGGCCCGGCCCGAACACGCGGCACACTGGCGGGGTTTTCCCCCATTCAGGGACCAGTGCCTGTGCCCTGGTCTTTGTTATCCCGCCACCGAATGAACACCTCTCTCGACATTTCCGACGCTGCACCCCCCTCGGCCCTCGCTGGCGGTCGCCGCAGCTTTCGTCTGCAGGTGACGCTGGTGTTCGGCGCCTTGGTCAGCCTGACCGCGGTGCTGCTGTCCTTTGCCGGCGGCGAGGTGTTGAAGAACCGGGTGCGTGAGCGCACCGAACAGTCGCTCAACGTGGTCACCCTCAATGTGGCCCGCACCCTGGCCAGCGAGTTGTTCAATGGCAGCAACGAGGTGCAGAAGATGGCCGGGCTGGATGTGCTGTGGAGCCAGGGCCTGGCCACGCCCGATGTGGCCCACATGCTGGCCCTGAACCAGGCCAACAGCCCCTACATTTCCTGGGCCGGTGTGGCCGACCTGCGGGGCGTGGTGCGCGCGTCCACCGGCGATGTGTTGCTGGGCCAGAACGTCGGCCAGCGGCCCTGGTATGCGGCCGGGCTCAAGTCCCACATGGTGGGTGATGTGCACCCCGCCAAGCTGCTGGCGAAGTACCTGCCGGCCTCGGCCAGTGGCGAGCCGGTGCGCTTCGTGGATTTCGCGGCCCCGCTGAAGGTCAAGGGCGAGACGGTGGGGGTGCTGGGCATCCACGGCAGCGTGGACTGGCTGCACAAGCTGATCGACAAGCTGCTGCCATCGGACGCCATGGCGCGGCAGATGGAGGTGTTTGTGTTCGACAAGGAGGGCGAACTGGTGTTGGGCCCCGATGGGCGTTTGGCCCCTTACGCGGCCATCGGCCAGAAGATGCCCATGCCGTTGCCCGCCGAGCAGTTGGCCTTGACCAAGGCGCCGGTGGTGGCCGTGATGCGCTGGGCCGACGGCCAGGACTACCTGACCTCGGTGTTCCGGGTGCAGGCGCTGAACCCGGTCAGTGACCTGGGCTGGCAGGTGGCCACGCGGGAACCCGAGGCGCTGGCCTTTGCCGCGGTGCGCACCGCCACCTGGCAGGCCCTGGGCATTGGCCTGGCCACCGCCTTTTTGGCTTCGCTGCTGGCCTGGTGGGTGGCCGGCCGTGTCAGTCGGCACCTGTCGTCGATCGCCCAGGCAGCACGCGACGTGGAGGCCGGGGTCAGCGGCGCGCAGATTCCTTTGCTCAACAGCAGCACCGAACTGCAAAGCCTGTCGACCTCGCTGAACCGCATGACCCAGCGGCTGATCGACGCCAAGTTCGAGATGGAGACCGAGGTGCAGCAGCGCACCTCGGAGCTGCAGGTGGCCAACGCGGCGCTGGACCGGCTGTCGCAGACCGACCCGCTGACCGGCCTGCTGAACCGCCGCGGCTTCGACATCCTGGCCAAACCGGCCCTGGCCCTGGCCCGCCGGGCTGGCCGGCCGCTGACCGTGATGATGCTGGACATCGACCATTTCAAGGTGGTCAACGACGAGCACGGCCACGACGCCGGGGACTATGTGCTGGTGTCGCTGGCCCGGCTGATGAAGGAGCGTCTGCGCGAGGCCGATGTGCTGGCGCGGGTGGGCGGCGAGGAGTTCGTGGCCTTGCTGCCCGACACCGACCTGGAGGGTGGGGTGTCGGTGGCCGACATGCTGCGCGAGGCGGTGGCGGCGCTGCAGCTGCCCTGCGGGCCGGTGACGGTCAGCGCCGGGGTGGCGATGGTGGGGGCGTCCACCAGCGACATGAGCGAGTTGCTGCACCAGGCCGACATGGCGCTGTACCGCGCCAAGGGCAGCGGCCGCAACCGCGTCTGCACCTGAGGCCCTGAGGCGCTGGCCGGCCTCAGGCCTTTTGAACCTTGAACACCGCGGTGCCGGCCAGCGCGTTGGGCCAGAGCCGCACCTCGCGGCCGTCCTGCAGGCCATGGGCGTCCAGAATGCGCAGGCCGTTTTTCTGGGCCAGGGCCTCGAAATCACGGAAGGTGCCGACCCGGATGTTGGGCGTGTCGTACCACTGGTAGGGCAGGCGCTTGGTCACCGGCATGCGGCCGCGCAGCACCGCCAGGCGGTTGGGCCAGTGGCCGAAATTGGGGAAGGCGACGATGCCGATGCGGCCCACGCGGGCGGTTTCCACCAGCATGGTTTCGGCGTTGCGCAGGTGTTGCAAGGTGTCGATCTGCAGCACCACGTCGAAGGAATGGTCGTCGAACATCGACAGCCCGGCCTCCAGGTTGAGCTGCAGCACATTGACGCGGCGGTTCACACAACCCAGCACATTGCCGTCGGCCAACTCCACCCCGTAGCCGGTGCAGCCGCGGGTGGTTTGCAAATGGGCCAGCAGTTCGCCGTTGCCGCAGCCCAGGTCCAGCACCCGCGAACCCGCCGGCACCAGCCGGGCGATGGCTTCCATCATGGCGCGGTCGGTCATGCGGTCTCCCCGGTGGCCAGGCCGGCACCGACCTCGCGCTCAAAGTAGCTGCGCACCAGCGACAAATAGCGCGGATCGTCCAGCAAAAAGGCGTCGTGGCCGTGCGGCGCGTCGATCTCGGCGTAGCTGACGTCGTGCCGGTTGTCGAGCAGCGCCTTGACGATTTCCCGGCTGCGGGCCGGCGAAAAGCGCCAGTCGGTGCTGAAGCTCACCAGCAGGAACTTGGCCTGCGCCACCGCCAGCGCCCGGCTCAGGTCGCCGCCATGGGCGCGGGCCGGGTCGAAATAGTCCAGCGCCCGGGTGATCAGCAAATAGGTGTTGGCGTCGAAGTACTCGCTGAATTTGTCGCCCTGGTAGCGCAGGTAGCTTTCGATCTGGAATTCGACGTCCTGGGTGGTGTACTTCACCAGGCCGTCACGCAATTGCCTGCCGAACTTCTCGTTCATCACATCGTCGCTGAGGTAGGTGATGTGGCCGATCATGCGGGCGATGCGCAGGCCGCGTTTGGGCACGGCGCCGTGGCGGTAGAAATGGCCGCCATGGAAGTCGGGGTCGGTCACGATGGCGCGGCGGGCCACCTCGTTGAAGGCGATGTTCTCGGCGTTCAGGTTGGGCGCGCTGGCCACCACCACCGCGTGGCGCACCCGTTCAGGGTATTGCAGTGTCCAGGACAGCGCCTGCATGCCACCCAGGCTGCCGCCCATCACCGCGGCCAGGGTCTGGATGCCCAGCCGGTCCAGCAGCCGGGCCTGGGCATTGACCCAGTCTTCCACCGTGACCACGGGGAAGTCGGCGCCATAAACCTCCCCGGTGTCCGGGTGGGTGTGCATCGGGCCGGTGGAGCCGAAGCAGGAGCCCAGGTTGTTGACGCCGATGACAAAGAAGCGGTTGGTGTCGACCGACTTGCCCGGCCCCACCATGTTGCTCCACCAGCCCTCGCTTTTGGGCTGGTTGGCGTACTCGCCGGCCACATGGTGCGAGGCGTTGAGCGCGTGGCAAACCAGCACCGCGTTGGAGCGGTCGGCATTGAGCTGGCCATAAGTCTCGTAGGCCAGTTCGTAGCTGCGCACCGAGGCCCCGCTCTGCAGCGGCAGCGGCTCGGCAAAATGCATCGATTGAGGTGTGGCAAACATGAAAAAACCCGGCATCGCTGAAGGCGGGGCCGGGTGGGTGGGGTGGCGACCGTCTTTAGCTGAATTTCTAAAGCGCCCGCAAGCTGGAGCAAATCGGCGCGTGGGGGAAGTATATAGGCTGCCATCCGGGCGGGGAATGGCCGGCGGGCCTGGTCAGAGGCCGAACCGGGCGCCAGCGCCCAGCAAGGTGGCCAGGCCCATCAGCGCAAAGATGGCGGCGGCGATGCCGTGCACCAGCCGCATCGGGATCTTGGCAGCGAACCGGTCGCCAACAAACACCGCCGGCACGTCGGCGATCAGCATGCCCAGCGTGGTGCCGGCCACCACCAACCAGGGGTTGGGGTAATGGGCGGCCATGGCCACGGTGGCGAGTTGGGTTTTGTCGCCCATCTCGGCCAGAAAAAAGGTGACCAGCGTGGCGCCAAACACGCCCAGCTTGTGGGCCACCTGGGTTTCTTCTTCCTCGATCTTGTCGGGAATCAGCGTCCACACCGCCATGCCGAGGAAAGACGCGCCCAGCACCCAGCGCAGCAGCTCTGGACTGACCGCTGCCGTGATCCAGGCCCCCAGAGCGCCGGCCAGGCCGTGGTTGGCCAGCGTGGCGACCAGGATGCCGGCAATGATGGGCCAGGGCTTTTTGAAGCGGGCGGCGAGTATGAAGGCCAGCAGCTGGGTTTTGTCGCCGATTTCGGCGAGGGCCACCACGCTGGTCGAGACCAGAAGTGTTTCCATGAGGGGGTGAGAAAGCTGCGCAGGGTCGGCGCTGACCGCGGTCGCCGTGGGAAACCGGCGAGCCGATTATCGGGCGGCGCGGCTGAAGGGCGGCTGAAGCCGCCTGCCCTAGCTCAGACCTTGAAACCCAGCCGGGCGGTCTTGAACACCGCCTCGGTGCGGCTGTCCACGTCCAGCATGCGGTAGGCGGTGGACAAATGGGACTTGACGGTGCATTCGGCGATGTTGAGTTCGCGGGCAATCACCTTGTTGGGCTTGCCCTGCACCACCTTCATCAACACCTCGCGCTGGCGCCGGGTCAGCATGGCCAGGCCGCCCGAGGCAGCGGCGTTGCTGGCGGCCTCCGACTCCACTTCGTCCCGGCCGCCCGGCAGCATATGGGCGGGCAGGTAGATGCCGCCGGCCAGGATCAGCTGGATGGCGGCCAGCAGCACCTGCGGCGTGGACGACTTGGGCACATAGCCCATGGCGCCGGCGTCAATGGCCGCCTGGATGGTGGTCGGGCTCTCGTCGCCCGAGACGATGACCACCGGCACCCCTTCGCGGTGAGTGCGCAGCGTCATCAGGCCTTCCAGCCCCTGGGTGTTGGGCAGGTGCAGGTCCAGCAGCACCAGGTCGACATGGTCGGGATGCCGGATGGCCTCTTCCACCGAGCCCACGGCCGCCACTCGCACCGTGGCATCCAGCTCCATCAACAGGAACTGCAGGCTCTGCGAGAACAGCGGGTGGTCGTCAATCAACAGAATCTGCATCGTTTCTCCGTGCCCCCCATGCACCATGGGCGGCGATGCTTCGATTGTGCGGACCCCGCAGGGCGCTTGGCAAGGGAAATCGGGGGACAAAAAGAGTGCTTAAGTATGCAATCAACAGCGATAAACTGGCAAATGACACCTTTAGGTTACATATTTTCCTTGTCAGCTTCGGGATGACCCGAGGTGTTGTCTTTTGCTGCCGACGCGTCGCCAGGCTTGCCACTGGAAGCCAGCGGCCCTAGGGTGTAGGCTGCGTCAGGCAAGGTTCACGATGGGCCGCGTAAAAGCGTCCAGTCGGTCGGTCTCAAGACCCGCGGTTCAAAGCGGTGACAATGCGGTTTCGTTGAGGGAGTTTGTGTCATGGCCAACATTGCATCGGTGCTGAAAGAAGAAATCACGCGAATCGTCCGCAAGGAGGTGCGACGTGAAACCGAGGCCTTGCAGGCGCGAGGGGTGTCGCAGCGCAAGGAGTTGGCGGGGCTCAAACGCCAGCTGGCCGCCTTGGAAAAGCAGCTGCGCGCGCCAGCCGGCAAGGCGCCTCGGCCTGGTGCCGCCCCGCCGGCCGACGATGCCCAGCCCTCACGCCGCTTCAGTGCGGCGCGCCTGGTGGCCCAGCGCAAGCGGCTGGGCCTGTCGGCCGAGGCCTTTGGCTTGCTGCTGGGCGTGTCCAACCAGTCGGTTTACAAATGGGAGGCCGGCAAGGCCAGACCCAGGGCGGCCCAGCTGGAGTCCATCGCGGCGGTGCGGGGCCTGAGCAAGCGGCAAGCGGCCGACAAGCTGGCGGCCCTGCAAGGCGGGCCAGCCCCGGCTCCTGAGGCCTGAGCCCGCGCCGCATGGCGCCTTGGGCGCCCAAGATGGTGCTCATCTCTGACCAAAAACGGGCGTCTTGCTGGAAAAGTGCACCGAAATCGTCGATCCGCACGAATTTGGCGCGCTTTTTGCTTAACTTCGGTGCAGTGCGGTTGATTTGGGTAATTTCGCACCAAACACGCGCATTATTCGGAGTAAAGCCTCATGGATGCACTGAAACAGGGCTCAGACGCCTTGTTCATCTTGTTGGGCGGCATCATGGTCTTGGCCATGCATGCCGGGTTTGCCTTTTTGGAGCTGGGCACGGTTCGCAAGAAAAACCAGGTCAATGCGCTGGTCAAGATCCTGGTGGACTTTTCGGTCTCCACCGTGGTCTATTTTGTGGTGGGCTACAGCGTGGCCTATGGCACCAGCTTCTTTGTGGGCGCCGAGGTGCTGGCGGCCAAGAACGGCTACGAGCTGGTCAAGTTCTTCTTTCTGCTGACCTTTGCGGCGGCCATTCCCGCCATCATCTCGGGCGGCATTGCCGAACGGGCCCGTTTCGGGCCGCAGCTGATCGCCACCGCGGTGGTCGTGGGGCTGGCGTATCCGTTTTTTGAAGGCATCGTCTGGAACCAGCATTTCGGCGTGCAGGCCTGGATCAAGGCGCTGACCGGCGAGGAATTCCATGATTTTGCCGGCTCCATCGTGGTGCATGCGGTGGGCGGTTGGATCGCCTTGCCGGCGGTGCTGCTGCTGGGCGCACGCAGCAACCGCTACCGCAAGGACGGCGCCATCTCGGCCCACCCGCCGTCCAACATCCCCTTTTTGGCGCTGGGCGCGTGGATTTTGACGGTGGGCTGGTTTGGCTTCAACGTGATGAGCGCCCAGACCATCGACAAGATTTCCGGCCTGGTGGCGGTGAACTCGCTGATGGCCATGGTAGGCGGCACGCTGGTGGCGCTGGCGCTGGGCAAGAACGACCCGGGCTTTGTGCACAACGGCCCGCTGGCCGGCTTGGTGGCGGTGTGTGCCGGCTCCGACCTGATGCACCCGCTGGGCGCGCTGGTGGTGGGTGCGGTGGCCGGCGCCATCTTCGTGGTGATGTTCACGCTGACGCAGAACCGCTGGAAGATCGACGATGTGCTGGGTGTGTGGCCGCTGCACGGCCTGTGTGGCGCCTGGGGCGGCCTGGCCGCCGGCATCTTCGGTGCCAAGGCCCTGGGCGGCCTGGGCGGCGTGGCCTTCAGCGCCCAGCTGATCGGCAGCCTGATGGGCGTGGGCTGGGCGCTGCTCAGCGGGGCGGTGATTTATGGCCTCCTGAAGTTCAGCATGGGCCTGCGGCTGACCCAGGAAGAAGAGTACGAGGGCGCCGACCTGTCCATCCACCGCATCGGCGCCACCGCCGACCGCGACGCCAACTGGTGATGGGCCCGGCGGCGCCTCAGGCGCCGTCCATGCCCAGCATCAGCATCAGGTTTTGCACCGCAGCGCCGCTGGCGCCCTTGCCCAGGTTGTCGAGCCGGGCAAACAACACCGCATGGCGGTGCTCGGCGTTGCCGAACACCCGCAATTCCATCTTGTTGGTGTCGTTCAGCGCGGTGGCGTCCAGCTTGCCGTTCTCGGCGGCCGGCTCCACCGTCACCCAGCGGCTGCCGGCGTAATGCGCGGCCAACGCCTGCTGCAGGGCGGCGGCTGTGGGCTGGCCGGGCAATTGGTCCAGGTGCAGCGGCAGTTGCACCAGCATGCCCTGGCGGAAATTGCCCACCGAGGGCACAAACAGCGGCCGGCGGCTCAGGCCGGTGTAGCGCATGATTTCCGGCAGGTGCTTGTGCTGCAGCGTCAGCGCGTAGGCTTCGAACAACGGCGCCTCGCCGCGTTCATAGGCCTCGATCATGGCCCGGCCGCCGCCTGAATAGCCGCTGACCGAGGGCAGGGCGAGCGGGAAATCGGCCGGAATCAGGCCCGCGTCCACCAAGGGACGCAGCAACGCAATGGCCCCGGTGGCGTAGCAGCCCGGGTTGGCCACCCGGCTGGCACTGGCCACAGCTGCCTTTTGGCCAGCCGCGAGTTCGGGAAAACCGTAAACCCAACCCGGCGCGGTGCGGTGGGCGGTGGAGGCGTCGATGATTTTGGGGCCGGGCCGGCCGGTCTGGCGGGCCACGTCGTCGATCAAGGCGACCGACGCCACCGCCGCATCGTCGTGCAGACACAACACCACCAGGTCCACACCGGCCACCAGTTCGCGCTTGGCGGCCGGGTCTTTGCGGCGCTCGGGCGCAATGCTCACCAGCTCGATGCCGGGCAGCGTCTGCAGGCGTTCGCGTATCTGTAAGCCGGTGGTGCCGGCCTCGCCGTCAATGAAAATTTTGGCCATGGGGAGTCCGCGGAGCGCCGTCAGTTTGGGTTCAGTGGGGTTTATATAATTATGTATTACACAAATGCGGTCGCCGTATTTGTGCAGCGCATCATGATACAGTTTGCGCGGCTTCATGCCCGTGTCCTGTCTGTCCGGCCGGTTCCAACCGACGCCGCGCGACCACGCAACCATTCGACGCCACCGAAAGAGGCCCCATGAAAATTCACGAATACCAAGGCAAGGACATCTTGCGTCAGTTTGGCGTGCCAGTGCCACGCGGCATTGCCGCGTTCACGGTGCAGGAGGCGGTGGAGGCCGCGCAGAAACTGGGCGGCCCGGTTTGGGTGGTCAAGGCCCAGATCCACGCCGGCGGCCGCGGCAAGGGCGGTGGCGTCAAGGTGGCCAAGAGCATTGACGACGTCAAGCGCCTGGCCGGTGACATCCTGGGCATGCAGCTCAAGACCCACCAGACCGGCCCCGAAGGCCAGAAGGTGCGTCGCCTCTACATCGAAGACGGCGCCGACATCAACAAAGAGTATTACGTCTCCATCGTGACCGACCGCGCCACGCAGAAGCTGGCCTTCATTGCGTCCAGCGAAGGCGGCATGGACATCGAGGAAGTGGCGCATTCCACCCCCGAGAAGATCATCACCGAGTTCATCGACCCGCTGACCGGTCTGGGTGCCGAGCAGGCCAAGAAGATTTCGGACGCCATCGGCATGCCGGCCGACTCCACCGCGCAAGCCGTGGACATCTTCCAGAAGCTCTACAAGTGCTACATGGACACCGACGCGTCGCTGGTGGAAATCAACCCGCTGAACCGCAACAGCAAGGGCGAAGTGATGGCGCTGGACGCCAAGTTCAACTTCGATTCCAACGCGCTGTTCCGCCACCCCGAGATCGTGGCCTTCCGCGACCTGGACGAAGAAGACCCGGCCGAAGTCGAAGCCAGCAAGTTTGATTTGGCCTACATCAGCCTGGACGGCAACATCGGCTGCCTGGTCAACGGTGCCGGTCTGGCCATGGCCACCATGGACACCATCAAGCTGTTCGGCGCCGAGCCGGCCAACTTCCTCGACGTGGGCGGCGGCGCCACCCCGGAGAAGGTCACCGAAGCCTTCAAGATCATGCTGAAGAACCCCAAGGTCAAGGCCATCCTGGTCAACATCTTCGGCGGCATCATGAAGTGCGACACCATCGCCACCGGCGTCATCACCGCCTGCAAGGCCACCAACCTGAACGTGCCGCTGGTCGTGCGCATGAAGGGCACCAACGAAGACCTCGGCAAGAAGATGCTGGCCGACTCCGGTCTGCCCATCATTGCCGTGGACACCATGGCAGAAGCCGCCCAAGCGGCCGTCAAAGCGGTGAAAGGTTAATCACATGTCGATCTACATCAACAAAAACACCAAGGTCATCACCCAGGGCATCACCGGCAAGACCGGTCAGTTCCACACCGAAAAGTGCCAGGAATACGCCAACGGCAAGAACTGCTTTGTCGCCGGTGTGAACCCGAAGAAGGCCGGTGAGTCCATCTTCAACATCCCGATCTACGCCTCGGTGAAGGAAGCCGCGTCCGAAACCGGCGCCACCGTGTCGGTGATCTACGTGCCGCCCGCAGGCGCTGCCGCCGCGATCTGGGAAGCCGTTGAGGCCGACCTCGATCTGGCGATCTGCATCACCGAAGGCATCCCGGTACGCGACATGCTGGAAGTGCGCAACCGCATGAAGGCCAAGGAAGCCGCCGGCGGCAAGAAGACCCTGCTGCTGGGCCCCAACTGCCCTGGCCTGATCACGCCCGACGAGATCAAGATCGGCATCATGCCCGGCCACATCCACCGCAAGGGCCGCATCGGCGTGGTCTCGCGCTCCGGCACGCTGACCTACGAAGCGGTGGCCCAGCTCACCGAAATCGGCCTGGGCCAGTCCAGCGCCGTCGGCATCGGTGGTGACCCGATCAATGGCCTGAAGCACATCGACGTGATGAAGGCCTTCAACGACGACCCCGACACCGATGCCGTCATCATGATCGGTGAAATCGGTGGCCCGGACGAAGCCGAAGCCGCCCGCTGGTGCAAGGCCAACATGAAGAAGCCCATCGTCGGCTTCATCGCCGGTGTGACCGCCCCCCCGGGCAAGCGCATGGGCCATGCCGGTGCGCTGATCTCTGGCGGCGCCGACACGGCCGATGCCAAGCTCGCCATCATGGAAGAGTGTGGTTTCACCGTGACCCGCAACCCGTCGGAAATGGCCAAGCTGCTCAAGGCATTGCTCTGATTGGCAAGCGGGGCGGTGGCCTTCGGGCGCCGCTGCGCGGGTCACCGACCAAAGGCCGATTGTCTTGACCGACAATCGGCCTTTGTCGTTTTGACAGGACACCGATGGAAGAATTTCTGAGCGCGGGATTCTGGGTTGCCGTGGGCCAGATCATCCTGATCGACATCGTGCTCGGCGGCGACAACGCCGTGGTCATCGCGCTGGCCTGCCGCAACCTGCCGCCGGCCCAACGCACCCGGGGCATTGTGCTGGGCACGGCCGGCGCCATCGTGCTGCGGGTGGTGCTGATCGCCTTTGCGCTGGCGCTGCTGGCCATTCCCTACCTGAAGCTGGCCGGCGCGGTGCTGCTGGTGTGGATAGGTGTCAAGCTGTTCCAGCACGAGGACGAGGGCGACCATGCCGTGGGCTCCAGCGACAAGCTGTGGAGCGCGGTGCGCACCGTCATCGTGGCCGACCTGGTGATGAGCGTCGACAACGTCATCGCGATTGCTGGCGCGGCCCATGGCGCGGGCCAGCACCAACTGCTGCTGGTGATCTTCGGCCTGCTGGTCAGCATTCCCATCATCGTCGGCGGCAGCCAGCTGGTGCTGACGCTGATGAACCGTTTCCCGGTGGTCATCACGCTGGGCGCCATGCTGCTGGGCTGGATTGCCGGCCAGATGGCGGTGACCGATCCGGCCGTCCGACCGCTGCTGCCGGCCGACAAGGCCTGGGAGTACGCCGCGGCCGCGGTGGGGGCTGTGCTGGTGCTGGCCCTGGGCTGGTGGGTGCAGCGCCGGAGCGAGGCGGCGGCGGCCGGAACCCCCTGATGCCCGGCCTGTTTTTTGCCCTGTCCGACCGCGGGCAACTGCGGGAGAACAACGAGGACGCGGTGCTGGTTGATGCCGACACCGGGCTGGCGGTGCTGGCCGATGGCATGGGTGGCTACAGCGCCGGTGAGGTGGCCAGCGGCATGGCGATCTCGCTGATTGGCGCCGAAATGGCGCGCTGGGCGATGCGACCCGACGGTGGGCCCGCTGCTGGCGGCGACGCCGTCCTGCTGCCGGTGGCGCGCACGGTGGCCCAGGCGGTGGACAACGCCAACCTGACCATCTGGTCGGCCGCCCAGGTCCATGCCGAGTACCACCAGATGGGCACCACCGTGGTGGTGGCCCAGTTCCTGCCGGACTGCCTGGTGCTGGCCCATGTGGGCGATTCCCGGGCCTACCGCTTGCGCGACGGCGAGTTCCGCCAACTGACCCGCGACCACTCGCTGCTGCAGGAGCAACTCGATGCCGGCCTGATCAGCGCCGAAGAGGCAGCGCTGTCGCCGCAGCGCAACCTGCTGACCCGGGCCCTGGGCGTGATGGCCACGGTGGAGGTGGAGGTCCATGTGCACCCGGTGACGCCTGACGACCTGTTTCTGCTGTGTTCAGATGGCCTGACCGACATGCTGGCCGACGCCGAACTGGCCGAGTTGCTGGCCGCTCCCGGTGGGCTTGAGCAAAAAGCCACAGCCCTGGTGGCGGCGGCCAACGCACGCGGCGGGCGCGACAATATTTCGGTGATACTGGCAGCACCGTCACCGGCCACCCCCCGGGTTTGACGCCCACCGGCCGGGTTTGACCCTGGCGATTTGCCACCGATTTTTCGCCCACGGGAGCTTTGCATGACCAGATTGATCGTCTCGCTCGATGGAGCGGTCATCAAGGACATGCCGGTCTCCAAGGACCGCATCACCGTGGGCCGGCGTCCCTACAACGACATCGTGATCGACCACCTGGCCGTGAGTGGCGAGCACGCCGCCTTTCTGCGCGAAGACGACGGTCTGTACATCGAAGACCTGCACAGCACCAACGGCACCCGCGTCAACGGCGAGGCCATCATCCGGCAGCGGCTGCAGTCCCACGACACGGTGGAAATTGGCAAGTTCCGCGTCCGGCTGGCCGACGACGTCGACCATTCCCCGGTGGATTTGGCCCCGGCCTCCCTGAAGATCCTCAGCGGCCCCGCCAAGGGGCGGGAGCTGGCACTCACCAAGGACAGCACCACCATCGGCAAGGCCGGCGAGTCGGTGGCCACGCTCACGCGCGGGGCGGCGGGCCACACGCTGGCGCATTTGTCCGGGCCGGAGCGCTTCCGCGTCAATGGCCGGGAGCTGGGCGCGACGCCGGTGACGTTGCAGCACGGGGACCTGCTGGAACTGGGCAGCACCCAGATGCAGTTCGTGCGCTGAGCCGGCACCGCAGGCCATGCAGGGCGTGAGACGACACTGGCCCCGGGTGGCCGTGACCCTGATCCCGCTGCTGCTGGCGCTGTTCCACGCCATGGGCCTGCAGCGCCTGGACGTGCTGGACCGGCTGGATGCCATCATTTACGACGCCCGGCTGCGTGCCACCGCCCCCCACACCCTGGACGAGCGCATCGTCATCGTCGACATCGACGAGAAAAGCCTGGCTGAGGTGGGTCGCTGGCCCTGGGGCCGCAACTGGCTGGCCTCGCTGGTCAAGGAGCTGATGAACCGTCAGCAGGCGGCGGTGGTGGGTTTCGACGTGGTGTTTGCCGAGGCCGATGAAAGTTCCGGCCTCAAACAGCTGCGCCAGCTGGCCCAGGGTGATTTGCGCGAGGAGCCCAAATTCATCGAGCAGGTGGGCCGCATGGCGCCCATCCTGGACTACGACGCCGCCTTCGCCAACGCGCTGCGTGACAAGCCGGTGGTGCTGGGCTATTACCTCAGCCGCGAGCGCGAGGCCCGCACCAGCGGCGCCCTGCCGGCCCCGGTGTTTGATGCGTCGCTGCTGCAGGGCCGGCCCGCGGGCGGCTTCACCCAGTGGACCGGCTATGGCGCCAACCTGGAGCTGCTGGCCGAGGCGGCGCCGCGGGCCGGCTTCTTCAATTCCATCACCGACCCTGACGGCGTGGTGCGCTCGGTGCCGCTGGTGGCGGAGCTGGGCGGTCGGCACTACGAGGCGCTGTCGCTGGCGGTCTACCGGGCGCTGGTGGGCCACCCGGCGGTGCGGCCCGGTTTTGCCGGCGACGCCCAGCCCGGCTCGGGCGCGCCCATGGACCGCATCGTGCTGCAACTGGGCGAGCGCCGGCTGGACATCCCGGTCGACGACCGGGCCGCGCTGCGCGTGCCCTTCCGCGGCCCCGGCGGGGTGAGCGGCGGCTCGTTCCGCTATGTGTCGGCGGCCGACCTGCTGGCCGGGCGGGTGCCGGCCAAGGCCTTGTTGGGCAAGATCGTGCTGGTGGGCACCACCGCCCCCGGCCTGCTGGACCTGCGGGTCACGCCGGTGGGTGAAACCTACCCCGGGGTGGAAACCCATGCCAATGTGATTTCGGGCCTGCTGGACCACCGCCTGCTGGTCCGTCCCGACTACGCGGTGGGCTACGAGGTGCTGGTGCTGGTGCTGGCCGGGTTGACGCTGGTGGTGGCGTTGCCGCTGCTCACCGCGGCCAGTGCGGTGGTGCTCAGCCTGGGGGTGCTGGCCTCGGTGGTGGGGCTGAACGTGGCGCTCTACCTGGGCGGCGGGCTGGTGTTGCCGCTGGCCGCGGCGGTGGCCATGGTGCTGATGGCCTTTGCGCTGAACATGAGCTACGGCTATTTTGTGGAAAGCCGCTCCAAGCGCGAGCTGGCCCAGCTGTTCGGCACCTATGTGCCGCCCGAGCTGGTCAACGAGATGCTGCAGCACCCCGACAACTACAGCATGCAGGCCACTAGCAAGGAAATGACGGTGATGTTCTGCGACATGCGCGGCTTCACCCAGATGTCGGAAGAAATGGAGCCCACCGCGCTGCAGGCCTTGCTCAACGGCGTGTTCAGTCAGCTCACCGACGTGATCCGGGCCCACCGCGGCACCATCGACAAATACATGGGCGACTGCGTCATGGCCTTCTGGGGCGCGCCGGTGGACACGCCCGACCATGCCCGGCTGGCGGTGCGCGCCGCACTGCAGATGGACCAGGCCATCCGCCAGATCAACGACGGCCTGCGCCGCCGCGGCCTGCCCGGCGTGGGGGTGGGCATCGGCATCAACACCGGCGTGATGTGTGTCGGCGACATGGGCTCCTACGTGCGGCGCAGTTACACCGTGATCGGCGACGCCGTCAACCTGGCGGCGCGGCTGGAGGGGCTGTCCAAGTCCTACGGGGTGGACATCGTGGCCAGCGACGCCACCCGCCGCGCCGCGCCCGACTTCGCCTGGCTGGAGCTGGACCGGGTGCGTGTCCATGGCCGGGCCCATGCGGTCACGGTCTACAGCCCGCTGGCCGACCCGCTGGCCGGCGACGCGGTGCCCACGGCTGAGTTGGCGGCCTGGGCCCGCCTGCTGGCCGCTTACCGGGCCCAGGACTGGCCCGCCTGTGACGCCGTGTTGCACGAATTGCGGCAATTCGGCACAAAAATAAACCTGCTGCAGGTCTACACTGGCCGCGTCGCTGCCCGCCGTCTGCAACCCGCAGAGCTGGGCTGGGATGCCACCACCAACCTGGACGTCAAGTAGGGCCTGAGGGATGAAGCTGCGCGTGCTCGGGTGCTCCGGTGCCATTGCCAAAGACTGCCGGACCACCGCGTTCCTGCTCGACAGCGACCTGCTGGTGGACGCCGGCACCGGCGTGGGTGACCTCACGCTGGAGGAGATGCGCGCCATCGACCATGTGTTTCTCACCCACGCCCACCTTGACCATGTGGCCGCGCTGCCGTTGATGGTGGACGCGGTGGCCGCCCAGCGCGACAAGCCCCTGCAGGTGTACGCCCTGCCTGGCACCATCGCCGCGCTCAAGGCCCATTTGTTCAACAACGTCATCTGGCCCGATTTTTCCGTCCTGCCCAGCACCGAGGCGCCCTTCATCACGCTGCTGCCCATCGAGGTGGGGCAGGTGCTGCAGATCGGGCGCAAGGCCATCGAGGTCTTGCCGGCGGTGCACACCGTGCCGGCGGTGGCCTATGCGGTGAGCGGCGGCGGGCCGCATTGGGTGTTTTCCGGCGACACCGGGCGCAACCCGGCCTTCTGGGACCGCGTCAACCAGCTGGAGGTGGGCATGCTGGTGGTGGAAACCGCGTTCAGCAGCCGTGAGGCCGAGCTGGCCGAGCGCAGCCAGCACCTGTCGCCGCAGTCGCTGGCCGAAGAGCTGGACCGCATCGACGCCGGCCGGCGTTACCCCATTTACATTACCCACACCAAGCCGGCCGAAACCGAGCTGATCATGCGGGAGATTGCCCAATTCGACCCGGTGGCGCGCCCGAGTGGTGCGGTCGCCCACGACATCCGCTGGCTGCGTGCCGGCCAGGAGTTTGCCCTGTGAACGCTGTGATGAAACCGACCTCTGAACTGATGGCCACCCAGGCCTTCCAGGCCGCGCAGATGCTGCCCCCCGAAAAACGCGATGCGGCCTTTGAGGCCATGTTCTACCGCCAGCTGCAGCATGTCACCGCCGCCATCCACGAAACCGAAAACCTCGACCAGCTGATGCTGGAGGCCAGCGCCGACATCTGCCGCGTGCTCAACGCCGACCGGCTCACGCTGTACGCGGTGGCCGATGAAAAGGACTACATCGTCTCCAAGGTCAAGACCGGCCTCAACACCAGCCAGGAACTGCGCCTGCCCATCGACACGCAAAGCATCGCCGGCTACGTGGCGCTGCACCAGCAGCCGCTGAACATCGCCGACGTGTACGACGAGGTCGCGCTGAAGGCCATCCACCGCGACCTGACCTTTCTGCGCGAGGTCGATCGCCGTTCCGGCTACCGCACCAAACAGATGCTGGTCTTCCCCATTCTGGACGGCCGCACGCTGTTCGGCGTGCTGCAGGTCATCAACACCCGCAACGACCTGCCTTTCGGCCCGCTGGAACTCGAAGGCGTGGCCGAGCTGTGCAAAACCCTGGCCATTGCCATCCGCCAGCGCGCCGAGCGGGCCGCCGAGGCCAAGCGCCGCCGCCCCACCAAGTACGACGGCCTGGTGAATGACGGGGTGCTGCTGGCCGAGGAGCTGGAGCGTTGCACCCAGGGCGCGCGCGAACGCGGCCTCACCGTGGAACACATGCTGACGGCGCAGTACCAGGTGCGGCCGGCGCAGATCGGCCCCTCGCTGGCGCGCTTTTTTGGGGTGCCCTACGAGCCCTTCATGGCCGGACGGCTCAGCATTCCCCCCATCCATGGCGCGATCAAGCGCGAGTTTGCGCAGCGCCAGGGCTGGGTGCCGCTGGAAGAAACACCCAATGGCCTGGTGGTGATGTGCCTGGACCCCGAGGCCACCCGGGCCTCGCGCATGCTGCCGCAGGTCTATCCGCGCATCGGCCGTTTTCTGTACCGCGTCACCACCCAGGCCGAGTTTGACGAAACCCTGAGCCAGCTGCTGGGCGACGGCGGGGCCGACGGCAGCATCGACAAGATGCTGGCCGACATGGACATGCCGCTCGACGAAGACGCGGCCGAAGACTATTCGGCCTCTGCCGCGTCCGACAACGAACTGGTGAAGTTCGTCAACAAGGTCATCGTGGACGCGGTGCGCCAGAAGGCCTCCGACATCCACATCGAGCCACTGCCCGGCAAGGCCAAAACCGGCATCCGCTTTCGTATCGACGGCACGCTGCTGCCCTACATCGAGGTGCCGGCGCAGTTCCGCTCGGCCATGATCACCCGGCTCAAGATCATGTGCGACCTCGACATTTCCGAGCGCCGCAAGCCGCAAGACGGCAAGATCAAGTTCAAGAAGTTCGGCCCGCTCGACATCGAGCTGCGGGTGGCCACCATTCCCTCCACCGGCGGCGTGGAAGACGTGGTGATGCGCGTGCTGACCAGCGGCGAGCCCATCCCCATGGACCAGCTGGGCCTGTCGCCGCACAACATGGCGCGGGTGCGCCGCACCATCGAAAAGCCCTATGGCTTGTTTTACGTGTGCGGCCCCACCGGCTCCGGCAAAACCACCACGCTGCACAGCGTGCTGAGCCACCTCAACCGGCCCGATACCAAGATCTGGACGGTCGAAGACCCGGTGGAAATCACCCAGAAGGGCCTGCGCCAGGTGCAGGTGAACCGCAAGGCCGGCATCGACTTCGCGATGGTGATGCGCGCCTTTCTGCGCGCCGACCCCGACATCATCATGGTGGGCGAGTCGCGTGACCGCGAAACCGTGGCCATGGGCGTGGAGGCCTCGCTCACCGGCCACCTGGTGTTTTCCACGCTGCACACCAACTCGGCGCCCGAGTCCATCACCCGCTTGCTCGACATGGGCATGGACCCCTTCAACTTTGCCGACGCGCTCTTGGGTGTGCTGGCCCAGCGCCTGGCCAAAAAGTTGTGCGCCTGCAAACAGGCCTACACCCCCGACGCGGCCGAACTGGACCGCTTCGTGCACGAGTACGCCGAAGAGCTGCGCCCCACCCCCGCCTGGACAGTGGACCCGGAAGGCGAAGAGCGCAAGCTGCGCGCCTCGTGGGATGCTGCCTACAGCCAGGGCAAACCCTTGCAGTTTTACCGCGCGGTGGGCTGCGACCAATGCAGCCAGACCGGTTACAAGGGCCGAGTGGGCCTGCACGAACTGTTGATCAACGACGACACCATCAAGCAACTGGTGCAGGAACGCGCCCGCGTGACGCTGATCTTCGCCGCCGCGGTGGAGTCGGGCATGCGCACGCTGAAGATGGACGGCATGGAGAAGGTGATGCTGGGGCTGACCGATTTGAAACAGGTGCGGTCGGTGTGCATCAAGTGAGGCCGGGCATGTCGGGTGACAAATGGGGCTCACCCTTGTCCACCCGCTGCAGCAGCTGACAAAATTGTCAAACTTTGACGCGGCTTTGTAAGCCAAGTGGGTGGGTTTTTGGGGGTAATCCCGCTGCCCGCCCGTGGCATGGAACCTGCATAGTCACCGGGTCCATTCACCGGATCAACCAAAAGGAGTTATCTCAATGCAACTGAAGCGTTCCATCCAAAAGGGTTTCACCCTGATCGAACTGATGATCGTCGTGGCGATTATCGGCATTCTGGCTGCCGTGGCCCTGCCCGCGTACCAAGACTACACCGTCCGTGCCAAGGTGTCGGAACTGGTGCTGGCTGCGTCGTCGGCCAAGACCAACATTGCCGAAGCTGCTCAGGTGCTCGGCGCTATGCCAAATCCTACAAGCGTCTCCTTCAGCGTGGATACTCAGCTTGGGAAATACACCTCAGGCGTAACATATGACTATAAAGACGCTTCAACTGCTTATGTGACCGTGACAGCAAGCACGGTTGAGCCGAAAATTTCCGGCGCTGCTCTCCAGCTCGCAGGTTCTTTGCAAACAAATGGTCAGGTGGTTTGGGTTTGCGGCCCTGTCACTGCCAGCAACCCCACTACATTCCAGACGGCGATTGTTTCCAAGTATCTGCCGGCAAGCTGCAAGGGCGTCTGATTCTGTCGGAATCTTGACAGCACTGCTGCAAAAGCCCCTTCGGGGGCTTTTTTATTTTCTCGAATCACTTACCCGCAAACCGCGCTTGCGATTTTCATGTCCATTCTTTGGTTGACTTTCTGGATCATTGCCCTCGCGGTGACTTGGTTGGTGCCCAACCATTTTCCGCCCTGGAGCACCTTTCACACCGATGCCTGGGTGGCTGTGGTGTCGTTGCTGGGTGCGTCGGCGGTGGTGTTCAGGGGGCGGCAGCAGCCATTGATCTGGCCCTTGTTTGCCTGGGCGGCGCTGTCACTGGCCGTTGTGCCATGGCTTCAGTGGGCTACAGGCTTGCTTTTTTTTGCTGGGCAGGCCTGGATGTCATCGGCCTACCTGCTGGGACTGACCTTGGCGGTTGTGGTGGGTTTCCGCTGGGAGCGCGACATTCCCGGCCAAGCAGGCTCGGCCGTTTTGGCTGCGGCGGCCATTGCAGGGGTGGCCTCTGTGGGTTTGCAGCTTCTCACTTGGCTGGGGTTGCACAGCACCGATGTCACCAGCATTTGGTCCATGGGCTTGGTGGGTGACCGCCCTTATGCCAATGTCGGCCAGCCCAATTTGCTCGCGTCACTCCTGTTGTGGGGTGTGTTGGCAGCGTTAATGGGTTACCAATATGGGGCTTTGCGCGGGTTGGTTGCTGTGCTGCTGGCAGCGTTTCTATTGGTTGGCTTGGCGCTGACCCAGTCCCGCTCTGGCCAGCTTTCCTTAACTCTTATCTTGGTCGCCCTGTGGCTGTGGCGGGGCCAATGGCGCTCCCGCGCGTTGCCTTGGGTGGCTATTGGATTGTACGTAGCCTTCTGGATGTTGCTGGTCTTTTTGCCCGAGGTGACACGTTTTCTTCTGGTAGCTGAGCCCGACAGCTACCTTCGGGGTGTCAGCACCGGGGAGGCTAGGCTCGCTGCATGGCGGGTGCTGGTGACCGCAACGCTGGAGCGACCCCTGTGGGGTTATGGCTTGACCGAGGTTGCTCATGCGCAGCTTCAGATGGCAGAGAGGTTCCCTGCGCTGGGAACCGTGTTTGGTCACTCCCATAACCTGTTTCTCGATTTTTTCTTGTGGCTGGGCCTGCCTCTGGGCCTGGCGTTGACGGTCTTCGTGTGCTGGTGGGTGCTTGCTACGGCCCGGGCACTGCGGACTAATCCGCAGCGCATCACTTTCTTGGCGGTGGGGGTATTGGGCGTGCATGCAATGCTGGAACTGCCCTTACACCACGCTTTCTTTCTTATTCCCACTGGGCTGCTGGTGGGCGTATTGAGCGCCTGCCACGACAACAAACGGCAACTGCAGTCCCCATGGTGGAGCTTGGTGGTCCTGTGGTTGGTGGCTGCAGCGGCAGTGACCGTCACTGTCAGGGACTATTTCCGAGTGGAGTCCTCCTTTTATGCGCTGCGCTTTGAAAAAGCCCGCATCAAATTGCCCGAAAACGGCATTGGAAAGCCGCCCGATGTGTGGGCGTTGACGCACATGAAAGCGTTGATTTGGGCAGAGCGCTACGAACCCAAGCCCGGTGCAACGGCGGAAGAACTTCAGGCGCTGGATGCATTGGCCCGGCGGTTTCCCAGCCCGGGACCGATTTACCGGGTTGCCAAGACATACTCCTTGAATGAACGCCCTGTTGAGGCCACTGAGTGGCTGGGCAAACTTTGCAAATTTGCCGATGAGCGTGGCTGTGTGCTGTTGAAGGCACTTTGGAAACAGGAGTCCGAAAACAACCCCGGCATGGCCGCTGTAGTGTGGCCCAAGGACTAGGGTGCCGTCGCGCTATGCGTGATCCGAAGGTGTCCATGCCAGCCGCGCGCGGCTTGGCCATGGGATGGCTGGTGGCCTTGCCTTGGCTGGCGCCCTGGGCTCCCGGCCCCAGCGCGGCGGTTGTCCCATTGCTGCTGAGCATCGCCTGCGCCGCGATGCTGTGTGCCTGCTGCGCTTGGGAGGTTGCTGAAGCGCCTCTCCAACCCGTCGCCCTGATTGCCGCCGTCGGGCTGGCTTGGGCCCTGATGGGGCTGAACGCCGCCATCGGGTTGCCTGCCCACGAGGGCGCGGGTTTACTGGCGGCGCTGGCGGTGGGCGGGGTGTGTGCTTGGGGTGTCGCCCATTCCTCGGCCACGCTGCCCCGGGTGGTGGCCTGGGGCTGGCTGGCGGCCGCGCTGCTCAGCACGGCCATGGGCCTGCTGCAGTATTTCCACTTCGAG
Organism: Rhodoferax sp. SPJ4; assembly: GCF_058216275.1. Lineage (NCBI taxonomy): Bacteria > Pseudomonadati > Pseudomonadota > Betaproteobacteria > Burkholderiales > Comamonadaceae > Rhodoferax > Rhodoferax sp. SPJ4. The sequence goes on along the minus strand of NZ_JBYZMN010000003.1, from coordinate 179,526 downwards.
GCCCCGCTGTTCCCCTGGGTCAATCTGTCCATCGCAGGGGAGGCTTTCGCCAACCTGCGCCAGCGCAACCAGTTTGCCACCCTCACCACGCTGGGGCTGGTGGCGCTGCTGTTTCTGAGTGCGCCTGGCGGGCGATGGCGTGTCGCTCTGCCGGTGGCGGTGCTGCTGGCGCTGGGCACGGCCGCGTCAGCCTCGCGCACTGGCTTGTTGCAACTGTTATGTCTCGTGCTGCTGGCCTTGTGGTGGCAACGCTCCTGGCGCGCCCCGGCGGTGCGGCTGATGCTGCTGGCGCTGGTGGTGTACGTGCTGGCAGCGCTGGCCTTGCCCGAGCTGCTGGCGGCCATCGGGCGCGGCCACGCGCCCAGCGTGTTCACCCGCCTCTCGCAAGACCTGGGTTGCAGCAGCCGGGGGGTGTTGTGGGCCAATGTGCTGCACCTGATCGCCCAGCACCCGCTGGCCGGCTGGGGTTGGGGTGAGCTGGACCACGCCCACTACATGACGCTGTACGACGGGCCGCGTTTTTGCGACATCCTCGACAACGCACACAACCTGCCGCTGCACCTGGCGGTGGAACTGGGCCTGCCGGTCACCGCCCTGCTGCTGGCCGCTCTGGCTTGGGCGGTGTGGCGGGCGCGGCCCTGGCGCGAGGACGATCCGCAGCGCCAGCTGGCCTGGGCGGTGTTGCTGGTGATTGGCCTGCACAGCCTGCTGGAATACCCGCTGTGGTACGGGCCCTTCCAGATGGCGGCCGGGCTGGCGGTGGGGATGCTGTGGCCGCGCGCGCAAGCGCCGGCCAGTCCGGTGCTGGCTGTGCCGCGCACCGCGCCGCTGTGGGTGGCCTTGGCCCTGCTGGCCTGCACGGCCTATGCCGCCTGGGACTACCACCGCATCGGCCAGATCTACAAACCGCTGGAACAGCGCGACCCGGCCTACCGCGACGACGCCATGGCCCATGCCCGGGCCTCCTGGCTGTTTCGCAACCCGGTGGCTTTTGCCGACCTCAGCACCACGCCGTTGACCCGGGCCAACGCGGCCGAGCAGCATCGCCTGGCCGGCGAGATGCTGCACTATTCACCCGAGCCCCGGGTGATCGAAAAACGCATTGAAAGTGCGGTGATGCTGGGCCTGGACGACGACGCCATCGCACACATGGCGCGTTATCGGGCGGCTTTCCCCAAGGCCTATGCGGCCTGGTTGCCCAGCCGCAAGAGGCCTACCGAGCCGGAACCTGAATGACGGGGGTGAACCGCTCAGCGGTTCACAAAACTGCCCGACTTGCCGCCGTGCTTTTCTTCGAGCCGGATGTCGGTGAGCGTCATGCCGCGGTCCACCGCCTTGCACATGTCGTAAATCGTCAGCAGCGCCACACTGCAGGCGCTCAGGGCTTCCATCTCCACCCCGGTGGGGCCCACGGTTTCCACGGTGGCGGTGCAGTGCACGGCCGACTGTTCATGGTTCAACTGGAAGTCAATCGCCACCCGGGTGATTGCCAGCGGGTGGCACAGCGGAATCAGGTCGCTGGTTTTTTTGGCGGCCTGGATGCCGGCGATGCGGGCAATGCCCAGCACATCGCCCTTCTTGGCGGTGCCGCCTTCGATCAGCGCCAGCGTGGCGGGCAGCATCACGATGCGGCCAGTCACCACCGCGATGCGGTGGGTGGCGGCTTTGCCGCCCACGTCCACCATGTGGGCCAGGCCCTGGCTGTCAAAATGGGTGAGAGTGCTCATGGTTGAAAAATCCGGGGCAAAAGCCATTTACATGACAGTGACAATTTCCAACGATCATAGAGCCATGTTCTCCTGGAAAGACAGGCTGCGCGCCGCGGCCATCCACCTCCTCCTCAGTCTCGGCGTCGCCGCGCTGGCCGCTGGCCTGGTGTTCGGCCTGTGGTACCCGCCGCCCTACACCGAACTGGCCGATGGGCGCGAGCTGTTCCTGCTGGTGGTGGCGGTGGACGTGGTGATGGGCCCGCTGATCACCTTTGCCATCTTCAACCGCGCCAAGCCCTGGCCCAAACTGCGGCTGGACCTGGCGGTGGTGGGTCTGCTGCAGCTGGCCGCGCTCAGCTATGGACTGTGGACGGTGGCGGTGGCCCGACCGGTGCACCTGGTGTTTGAATACGACCGCTTCCGGGTGGTGCATGCGATTGAACTGTCCGATCAGGCGCTGGCCAAGGCCCCCCAGGGCATCGTTGCCTTGCCGCTGACCGGGCCCACGCTGCTGTCGCTGCGACCTTTCAAGGACGCGATCGAAAAGTCCAATGCCACGCTGGCGGCATTGGCCGGTGACGGCTTGAGCGCCCAGCCCGCGTTGTGGCAGTCCTACGAGGCGGCCCGCGCCGAGGTGCTGAAAGAGGCCAAGCCGGTGGCGGCGCTGCGCCAGCGCCTGCCGGCCCAGGCCGCGGTGATCGACGCCGCGGTGGCCGCCACCGGCAAGCCGGTGGACCGGCTGGTGTACCTGCCCCTGGTGGGCCGCAAGCTGTTCTGGACCGCCTTGCTCGACGCCAGCACCGCGCAGGTGCTGGGCTACGCGGCGGTGGACTCGTTTTGACCACACTCACACCACCCCGTCGCCTGCTGCCCGGTCTTTTGGCTGCGCTGCTGGCCGTCGGGGTTATCGCACCCACGCCGCTGGCCTGGGCGCAGTTGCCCAGCCTGGGCGACGGGGCCGAGATGACCACCAGCACCGAGCGCCGGCTGGGTGACCGCATCGCCCGCGAGATCTACCGCGACCCCGACTACCTGGACGACCCACTGCTGGTGGAGTACGTGCGCGAAATCTGGCTGGCGCTGATGGCCTCGGCCCGCGGCCGCGGCGAGCTGGTGCCCGAACTGGACGAGCGCTTTGCCTGGGAAATTGTGCTCAACCGCGAGCGCAGCATCAACGCCTTTGCGCTGCCCGGCGGCTACATGGGCGTCAACCTGGGGCTGATGGGCCTGGTGGCCAGCCGCGACGAACTGGCGGCGGTGATGGGCCATGAGCTCAGCCACATCACCCAGCGCCACATCTCCCGGCTGATCGCCAAGGACAAGCAGCAGATGCCGCTGGTGCTGGCTGCCATCTTGCTGGGGGTGCTGGCCGGGCGCAAGAACCCCGACGCTGGCAACGCTGCCATTGCCGGAGGGCAGGCACTGGCCATCCAGAACCAGCTGAATTTCTCGCGCGACATGGAGCGCGAGGCCGACCGCATCGGCTACGGCGTGATGACCGGTGCCGGCTTCGAGCCGCAGGGCTTTGCCAGCATGTTCGAAAAGCTGCAGCAGGCCAACCGCCTCAACGACAACGGCGCCTTTCCCTATTTGCGCAGCCACCCGCTGACCACCGAGCGCATCGCCGAGGCCCAGTCCCGGATGCAGCTGCAAACCCCCACGCCGCGCCGCACCACCGCCGATTTGCCGCATGGCATGTTGTCGGCCCGGGCCCGGGTGCTGGCCGACCCCTCGGTGGACGCCTTGCGTGCTTGGGTGGCCGAGGCCAATGCCCTGCCGGCTGCCGCGCCTGCCGTGGCGGCCAGCAATGGCAAAACCGCCAACGGCGCCGCGGCCCTGCAGCTGGTGGCGCGCAAGGTGGGGGTGTTGTACGCCGGCGCCTACAGTGCAGCCAAGCAGCGTGACCCGGCCCAGGCCCGGGCCTTGCTGGCACGGTTGAACGCCGCGGTGGCTGGCGATGCCGAGGCCCAGCGCTTGGCCAACCTGCTGGCGGCGGAAATCGCACTGCTGGAGCGCCGGCCTGCCCAGGCGCTGCCGCTGCTCAACCCTGACGCCAGCGCGGCGAAGGTGGATGCTTCGGCCTTGCAGGCAGGCCGGCCCGAGCTGTTCTTGTGGGCCCAGACCCGGCTGATGTTGGGCACCACCGGCCTGGCCGAGGTCGGCCAGCGTTTGCAAAGCTGGGTGGCGCTGTACCCGCGCGATGCCCAGGCCTGGCAGTTGCTGTCCTCGGTGGAGTCGGCCCAGGGCCGGCCGGTGCAGGCCGCCCGCGCCAGCGGCGAGGCCAGGGCCGCCCAGTACGACTGGCAGGCCGCCCTCGACCGCTTCCGCGCCGCCCAGGACATGCTGCGCAAGGCCGGCAACAAGCCCGGCGGCAACGACTACATCGAGGCGTCCATCATCGACCTGCGGACCCGCGAGCTGCAGGAGAAGGTGCGCGAATCAGCGCGGGAACAGGCGCTCGAGCGCTGAGTCCAGCACCACGCTGATCAGCGAATACAGCAGCGAGCCGATCAGCGCCGCCACAAAGCCGGTGACCTGAAAGCCCGCCAGCAGGGACGACGCGACCCAGAACATCAGCGCGTTGATGACAAACAGAAACAGCCCCAGCGTGACCAGCGTGACCGGGATCGTCAGCACCACCAGCACCGGCCGCAGCACGGTGTTCAGCAACCCGATGACGAAGGCCGCCACCAGCGCCGAGGTGAAGCTGCTCACCTGCACGCCGCTGTAAAGGTGGGCCACCGCCAGCAACGCCACCGCGCTGAGCAGCCATTTGGCAATCAGTTTCATCGCAAACCTTCCGTGTGGAACACCGAGGCAGGATAGCACTGCAGGCCTGCGGCCATGGTGCTGCGGGGCCATGGCGTGCGCTGTATCATCGGCCTCCCTCACGCACACCATGGCCGGCATCCACATCACCGACATCGAGGCCGCCATCAACCACTGGCGCCACCTCAAACCCTCGCCCGACGGCGTGACGCTGGCGCCCGAGCTGCGTGCGCTGGCCGAGGTGTACGCGCTGCTGGTGTATTTCCACGAAGAGCAGGCCGACGAGCACACGCTGCCCGCCGCCGCCAAGGCCGCCTGGCTGGCCTGGTACGCCACCACACCCGACACGCCCTGCATCGCCATCTGCTCCACCAGCCAGGGCGACGAAACCTGCAAGGGCTGTGGCCGCAGCTTCGGCGAGGTGCAGCTGTGGCCGGAGATGACGCCGGCCGAGAAACGCGCCACCTGGCGCCGCATCACCATGGTCGGCGACGCCTGGCGCTTCAACCGCTACGCGGAACGGGCCGGGCCGACACCCCCCAGCCCATGAAGCGGCTCGCGCAGGCACCCAACATGGCGCTGGCCACGGTGTGGGTGGACTGTTTGCGCGAGGCCGGCATCGATGCCTCGGTGCAGCGCCAATACCTCAGCAGCGTGGCCGGCGAATTGCCGCCCGACCAGTGCCTGCCTGAAATCTGGCTGCGCCATGACGAACAGTTCTCCCGCGCCCGCACCCTGCTGGACGACCTGCAGCAGGTGCCGCAGCGCTTGTGGCGCTGTGCCTGTGGTGAAACGGTGGAAGGCGGCTTCGAGCAGTGCTGGGCCTGCGGGGCGCTGATGCCCTGATTTCAACGATACCGGTTCAGAGCCAGCGCACCGGCTCAATGTCCACCGTGCGTTTGTCGTCGCCCAGGCTCAGCACACCTTCTTGCACCGTGGCCTGCAGCGACATGCTGCGCTGGGCCAGCGCCACCAGGGCCTGCGAGGCCTCGGTGGGGACCCGCCAGACCTGCAGGTTTTGCGGCCGGGTGAGCTTGGTCTGTATGCCGCGCCACCACACCTCGGCAGCATGGTGAAAGCAGTACACCACCACCTGATCGGCCTTGCCGCAGGCCTTGATGACGGGCTTGTCCTCGGGCTGGCCCACCTCCACCCACAGCTTGGTCTGGCCGGTGAAGTCGCGCAGGGACAGGTCGGGGTCGTCCGGGTTGGACAGGCCGGCGCCAAAGGCCAGCGTGCCGTCGCCGTTGCAGACGCTTTGCAACTGGTGGGCGTGCAAGGCCAGCGCCACCAGCCGGATCATCATGCGCTCGTCGGTCTCGCTGGGGTGGCGGGCCAGGGTCAGCGAATGGTCGGCGTAGTAGGCGTGGTCAATGTCGGCGATCTGCAGCGCCGCCTTGAAGATGGTGGATTTGAGGGCCATGGATCAGGGTGCCGCAGCGACGGGTCGCCCCGAGCAAGGCATGGCCCCCTCGGGGCAGAGGGCTGCGGCTCCAAACCTGCCTGCGCAGGTTTGGACAGCTCGATGAGTCGCGGCCTCTGGAAGCGACACGTCCAGCGAACCACACGCAGTGGGGAGCGTGGGGGTCATCACACCCGGCGAGCCAACTCGGCGGCCTTGCCGACGTAGCTGGCAGGCGTCATCGCCAGCAATCGGGCTTTCTCGGTTTCCGGGATCTCCAGCGAACGGATCAGCGCGTGCAGGTCGTCGGCGCAGACGGTCTTGCCGCGGGTGACTTCCTTGAGCTTTTCATAAGCGCCCTGCACACCGAAGCGGCGCATCACGGTCTGGATGGGTTCGGCCAGCACCTCCCACGACGCGTCGAGGTCGGCCGCCAGGGCTTCCTGGTTCAGCTCCAGCTTGTTCAGGCCCACCAGCAGGGCGTTGAAGGCCAGGGTGCTGTAACCCACCGCCACGCCGATGTTGCGCAGCACGGTGGAGTCGGTCAGGTCGCGCTGCCAGCGCGAAATCGGCAGCTTCTCGGCCAGATGGCGCAGCAGCGCGTTGGCCAGACCCAGGTTGCCTTCGGCGTTCTCGAAGTCGATGGGGTTGACCTTGTGGGGCATGGTGGAGCTGCCGATTTCGCCCTCTTTCAGGCGCTGCTTGAAGTAGCCCAGGCTCACATAGCCCCAGATGTCGCGCGACAAATCGATCAGGATGGTGTTGGCGCGGGCCAGCGCGTCAAACAGCTCGGCCATGTAGTCGTGCGGCTCGATCTGGATGCTGTAGGGCTGGAAGTTCAGGCCCAGGCCCAGCGGCTCGGGTGTTTCCACCACTTTGCGGGCAAAGGCTTCCCAGTCAAAGTCAGGCCAGGCGCTCAGGTGGGCGTTGTAGTTGCCCACCGCGCCGTTCATCTTGGCCAGCATGGCCACGCCAGCGATCTGGGTGCGCACGGTCATCAGGCGCACCACCACGTTGGCCATTTCCTTGCCCACGGTGGTGGGGCTGGCGGTCTGGCCATGGGTGCGGCTGAGCATGGCCACGTCGGCATAGCCATGGGCCATTTCGCGCAGCTTGGCAATCACCGCGTCCAGCGCCGGCAGGATGACCTGGCTGCGTGCGGCCTTGAGCTGCAGCGCGTGGCTGGTGTTGTTGATGTCTTCGCTGGTGCAGGCAAAGTGCACGAACTCGGCGGCGGCCAGCAGTTCGGGCCGGGCCTCGAACTTGGACTTGATCCAGTACTCGACCGCCTTGACGTCGTGGTTGGTGGTCTTCTCGATCTCCTTGATGGCCTTGGCATCGGCTTCGGAGAAGTTCTTCACCAGACCCAGCAAGTAAGTGCGTGCTCCGGGGGTGAGTGGCTTGAATTCGGCAAATCCAGCGTCGCTGAGCGTGATGAACCAGGCGATTTCCACCTGAACGCGGCGGTGCATGAAGCCCAGTTCGCTGAGCAGGGGGCGCAAGGCGCTGAGCTTGGCGGCGTAGCGGCCGTCCAGCGGCGACAGCGCGGAAATGGTGGAGAAGGTCATCCTTCAATTGTAGGTTGCGCGCCACGGCGGGCCGCTCGGCCCCGGGCGGCGGTGGGGGGCGTCGATAGAATCCCAGCGTCGTTTGACGTGAGAACAGAAGCGGAGCGCCCCCATGAAATTGATCGGTTCCCTGGCCAGCCCCTACGTGCGCAAGGTGCGTGTGGTGATGGCCGAGAAAAAGCTCGACTACCAGTTCATCACCGAAGATGTGTGGGCCGCCACCACGAGCATCGGCCAGTCCAACCCGCTGGGCAAGGTGCCTTGTCTGGTGATGGAAGGTGGCGAGGCGGTGTTCGACTCGCGGGTGATCGCCGAGTACCTGGACACCTTGTCGCCGGTGGGCAAGCTGATCCCGCCCAGCGGCCGCGAGCGCGCCGAGGTCAAGACCTGGGAAGCACTGGCCGACGGCGCGGTGGACGCCGGCATCCTGGCGCGGCTGGAGGCCACCTGGCCCGGCCGGGCTGACGGTGAACGCAGCCAGGCCTGGACAGACCGGCAGCTGGCCAAGGTCGACGCCAGCCTGAAGGCCATGAGCCAGGGCCTGGGCGACAAGCCGTTTTGCAGCGGCATCCACCTGAGCCTGTCCGACATCGCCGTGGTGTGTGCGCTCGACTGGCTGGCCTTCCGCTTTCCGCAGATCACCTGGCGCCACACCTACCCCAACCTGGCCCGCCACGCCGACAAGCTGGCGCTGCGGCCCAGCTTCGCCGACACCAAGCCGGTCTGAGCCCCCGGCTCAGCGGGTCGGGGTTGCCTCGTCGGCCACCTCGTCGGGCAGCACCTGGGCCAGGCCGGCCTTCTTGCGGGAGCGGATGTTGAGCATCTCCACCCCCAGCGAGAAGGCCATCGCGAAGTACACAAAGCCCTTGGGCACGTGGTAGCCGAAGCCTTCGGCCACCAGCACCACGCCCACCACCAGCAAAAAGGCCATGGCCAGCATCTTGATGGTCGGGTGGTCGGACACAAAGCGGCCGATGCGGGCGGCGAACAGCATCATCAGCGCCACCGACACCACCACTGCGGCGATCATCACCTGGATCTGATCCACCATGCCCACCGCGGTGATGATGGAGTCCAGAGAGAACACGATGTCGATCAGCATGATCTGCACGATGGCTGCGGCAAAGGTGGTGGTCACCACGTTCTGGGTACCGGCCTCGTGGCCTTGCACCGCCTCGTGGATTTCGCCGGCGCTTTTCCACAGCAGGAACAACCCACCCAGGATCAGCACCAGGTCGCGCCCGGAGATGTCCTGCGTCCACACGGTGAACAGCGGCGCGGTCAGGCCGACGATGGCCGACAACACCAGCAGCAGGCCGATGCGCATGAACATGGCCATGAACAGGCCCAGCCGGCGTGCCAGCGCCTGCTGGTGCTTGGGCAATTTGTCCACCAGGATGGAGATGAAAATGATGTTGTCGATGCCCAGCACCAGCTCCAGCGCGGTGAGTGTGGCAAAGGCAATCCACACCTGGGGGTCGGTCAGCAGTTCAATCATGGCAGGCTCGGGTCAACACAAGGCAAAGCCCGCCGGACGGTCCAGCGGGAATGAAAAGCCAGCAGCCCTGGCGGGCAGGGAACGCCGCCTTTGGCGGCGTCGCGCTCAGCGTGCGGCGGGCAGCACCCGGCCCAGGGCGAACACCGAATTTGGCGCGTTCACCAGGGCCTGCTGGGTGGCGGGACGGGAAAAAATGGCGCGCCGGGAGTTGGCGGCCGCTTCCACCACCACACCCTTGGCCAGTTGCTCCTGCACCAGCTCGCGCAGCGTCACCGAGCGCATGTAGTCCACCATGTTGGTGCTCAGGCGGGCCCACAGGTCACGGGTCAGGCCCTGGCCGCGCTCGGGTGTGCCGGGTTCGTCGTCGGCCTGGTCCACCGCCAGGATGATGTCGGCCACGGTGATGTCCTCGGCCTTGCGGCCCAGCGAGTAGCCGCCGCCGGGGCCGCGGGTGCTTTCCACCAGCTCGGCGCGGCGCAGGCGGCTGAACAGCTGTTCCAGGTAGGACAGCGAAATCTGCTGGCGCGCCCCGATGGCGGCCAGCGTGACCGCACCGTGCTGCTCGCGCAGCGCCAGGTCCAGCATCGCGGTCACGGCAAAACGGCCTTTGGTGGTCAAACGCATGGCAATCTCCTTGCTTCAAAGTGTGGCGCTGCCGGTTGGCAACGTCGGTCGTCTTGCGCACTGACGGCGTTTCAGAACCGCTCGTCATGCCCAGACACAGACGAACTTTAGGGTTTTAAACACTTCGCGTATATTCGTATTTATGAAGAAATCACTTCGTAAAAAACGAATCATCAGGGGTGACTGTTGAACTTCAAACACCTGCGCTACTTCTGGGTGGTGGCCCATGCGGGCGGCATCATGCGGGCCAGCGAACAGCTGCACACCACGCCGCAAACCCTGTCGGGTCAGATCAAGTTGCTGGAAGACTGGCTGGGCCACCCGCTGTTCCGCAAGAGCGGCCGCCAGCTCGAACTGACCGACGAGGGCCGGGTGGCGTTGGCCTATGCGGACGACATCTTCACGCTGGGCGCCGAGCTGGAAACCGCGGTGCGGCAGACCCGTGGCAGCGCCCGCACGCTGGAGTTCCGGGTCGGGGTGGCCGATTCGGTGGCCAAGTCGGTGGCCTACAACCTGCTGGAACCGGCGCTGGCCCTGCCCGAGCAGGTGCGGATGATCTGCCACGAGGGCAAGTTCGGCGACCTGATGGCGCAACTGGCACTGCACCGGCTGGACCTGGTGATCGCCGACGAGCCGGTGTCACGCAAGATCAGCGTCAAGGCCTTCAACCACCCGCTGGGCACCAGCGCCATGAGTTTCCTGGCCGCGCCCTCGCTGCTGCCGCAACTGCAGGGACGGTTCCCACGCTGCCTGGACGGTGTGCCCATGCTGGTGCAGGGCTCGTCCTCGTCGGTGCGGCAGCGGCTGGACCAGTGGCTGACCAAACACCAGCTGCGGCCGCGCATCGTCGGCGAGTTCGACGACAGTGCGTTGATGAACGCCTTTGGCCGCGAGGGCCGCGGTGTGTTCATGGCGCCCACGGTGCTGGAGGCCGAAACCTGCGCGCAGTTCGGGGTGCAGGTGGTGAGCCGCACCGACGAGCTGGTGGAGGAGTTTTTCGCCATCTCGGTCGACCGGCGCATCAGCCACCCCTGTGTGGTGGCCATCACCAAGGCGGCCAAGGCCAGGCTGTTCAGCGGCACGCCGGCCTGACGCCGGTTCTCGGAGGACCGGGCGTCAGCTGCCGGCGTGGCGGGTGAGCCAGCGCACCACCCCGCCCAGCAGCGGCACCTTCTGGTACAGCTCTTCGGCGGTGTCCCAGTAGTCGCGGTGGAAACTGACCCGGCCGTCGGGCGCGAAACGCAGGTGGGAGCTGCCCCGTACGGTCTGGGTCTGGCCTTTCTTGAAGGCCTTGAAGGCGAACACAAAATCCCAGGTCAGGAAACACTGGTCGCCATCCACCACCCGGCCGGTGATGACAAAGCGCGGGCCGTCCAGCGCCACGTACATGTGGGCAAAGACGCGCTGGATCTCGGCCAGGCCGGTGACCTCGTTGAACGGGTCCTTGAAATAGGCGTCTGCGGTGTAGTAACGGTCGAAGGCCGCCACGCTGTCGGGCTGCAAGGCCTCAAAGAAAACGCAGAGCCGTTCGACGGCCTCGGCGGTGGTCAGGGGGGTCATGTGCTCACAGCCCGGTGAATTTGCGCGTCAGCGGGAAATACAGGCAGTAGGGCAGCAGCCGCATGAACTTGAGCCAACCGGTGAAGCGCTTGGGAAAGTGGATGTCAAACGCGCCCGCCGCCCAGCCAGCCAGGATTTCGCCGGCCGCCTGCTCTGGCGTCAACAGCGCTGGCATCTTGAAATCGTTGTGGGCGGTCAGCGGGGTTTCCACAAAACCGGGGTTGATGACACTGACACCCAGGCCCAGGTCGTGCAAATCCATGTACAGCGTCTCGGCCAGGTTGATCAGCGCGGCCTTGGTGGGCCCATAGGCCAGGCTCTTGGGCAGGCCGCGGAAGCCGGCCACGCTGCTGATCATGCTCAGGTGGCCGCCCTGGCCCTGGCGCGCGGCCCCCACCATGGCCGGCAGCACCGCGGCCAGCACGTTGAGCACACCGATGTAGTTGACCTGCTGGTGGCGCAGCATCTCGTCCAGCGAGAAGTCGGTGGCCCGCAGCTCCTTGTAATGGCCGGCGCAGTACATCACCAGCGCCATCGGCGCGCTGGCCAGAATCTGTGCCGCGGCGGCCTTCACCGCCGGCGCGTCGGCCACGTCCAGCGGCAGCGCCAGCGCGCCGGGGTGGGTGGCCACAAAGGCGTTGAGCGCCTCGGCATTGCGGGCCGATACCACCACCCGCGCCCCCTGGGCATGCAGGGCCGAAGCGGTGGCGCGGCCGATGCCGGTCGAGGCACCGACCAGCCACACGGTGCGGCCGCGCCAGTCGGTCAGGGGAGGATTGAAGGCCATGAAAGGTCCGGGTTGCTCATGTCAGAGGGGGTGAATGGGGGACGGCTGTGTCAGCGCTTGGTGAAGGCCAGCGTGACCTCGCCCAGCGTCACACCGTACTTGCGCATCACCGCCTTGTTCAGCATGACCCTGTCGTTCATCAAGTACATCCAGTCGTCGAACTGCACCTCGATGACCCGGCCGTCCACCGGCAGCGCCAGCGTGTAGTGCCAGTTCAGCGCGTTGCCGGCCTCGATGCCGATGGCTTCGCCCACCACATCGTCGGCGCGGCCGATGTAGCGGCCCTCACCGGTGCGGGTCAGGCGCCAGACGCGGCGTTGTTTGGTCCCGTCGGCGTAAGTGAAGTCCTCGTCCAGTGTGCCCTCGTCGCCTTTCCAGGCGCAGGTCATGACCACGGTGAAGCGTTTCACCACCTTGCCCGAACGGTCTGTGAACAGGCCATGGGCGTCCAGCGTGCCGTTGAAGTAACGGCGCAGGTCCAGCGTGGGTTTTTCCTGGGCGTAGTCGCCAGGTTGCGGGCTGGCGCAACCGGCCAGCGCCAGGCTGCCGCCGGCCAGGGCCAGCGTGAGGAGTTGGCGTTTGTTCATGGGGCTTCCTTCAGCGTCAATGCAGTGCGGGGCGCGCGGATCACCAGGGTGTAAAGCGCGGCCACCGCCAGCAGTTTCAAAGCGCAGGGCAACACACAGTAGGCCGTGACCAGTGCCTGGAGCGCCGCCGGGTCGGTGGCGCCGGGTTGGTAGCCAAACAGGCCCAGCAGCGGCAAGGCCAGGCCAGCGGCCAGGGCCAGGTTGAGCTTGGTGGCAAAGTTCCACCAGCCGAAATAAACGCCAGTGATCGAAGCCACCGGCTCGCCGTGGGGTCGCCGGGCCGGCGCCTGGGCAATCACGCCGGCCAGCAGCGCGCCGGGCAAGGCCAAATCGGTGCCCAGCGCCACGCCCGACAGGGCGCAGACCAGCAGAAACGGTCCGCTGTCGCCGGCACCCAATTGGGTGGCCCAGGCGAAGACGGCAATCGCCAGCAGCATGCCACCCAGCCAGGCCCAGGCCAGGCCGGTGCGGGCCACCAGTTTCAGCCACAGCGGGATGGACAGCGCGGCAAACAGAAAATAGCTGCCCAGAAAGGCCGGCTCCATGGCCTTCGGGGCCTGCAGCCGGTCCTGGATGAAAAACAGAACCAGCGTGGCCGGCACCGCGCTGGCGATGCCGTTGAGCATGAACACCGCCAGCAACCGCTTGAAAGCCGGGTCGCGAAAGGGCAGCCAGGTGCTGGCCGGCAGGGCCGCGTCGGCGGCCGCTGTGCGGGGGCGCTCGGCGGGCCGGCCCGACCGGGCCCAGGCCCACCAGCCTACGCCCAGCGCCAGCCAGAACAGCGCCACCGTGGCCGGCAGGCCCAGGGCCACCGGTGCCACCGAGGCCAGGATCACGCCCACCAGCCCCAGACCCTCGCGCCAGGCCACCACGGTGCTGCGCTGCTGGTCGTTGCCGCCATGCAGGTTGCCCAGCATCGCGCCCCAAGACTGGTGGGCCACGCTGACCGCGCTGTAGGCGGCGTAGGTCAGCACCAGCAGCACACTGGCCCAGACCAGCAGCGCGGTGGGCTCGCGGGTGGGCGGGAAAAACAGCAGCGCAAAACCGGCCGCCAGCAGCAGCGCGGCCACGCCGGCAAAACCCAGCACCGCCGGCAGCGCGCGGGCAAACAGCCGATCGCACCAGCGGCCGATGAAGGGGTCGATCAGCGCGTCAAACAAGCGCGCGCCCAGCAGCACCGCGCCCAGCGTAGCCAGCGGCACGCCGAACTCGCGGGCGTAGTGGTTGGGCAGGATGACGTAGAGCGGCAGCGCCACAAAGGCCAGTGGCAGGCCCATCAGACCGTAGCCCAGGCCATCGCGCCAGCCGCGTTGCCAGGCCCGGTGGGCTGGCGGCGCGGCACTCACGGGCCCACCCCGGCCAGCAGGGCCGAGCGCAGCGCCGGCTCCGAGGTGGTGGGCGCCAGCCAGATGCCGAAGAAGCGGCGCGCGAACTCGGTGTCCTTCACCTCGGCCAGCGGCTGGCCGTTGTGGAGGAATCGCACGCCCACACCGGGCAGGTGCAGGCCGGTCAGGCGCTCGCCCTTCTTGATGTTGGGAAAGGCCGCTTTCATCGTGGCCAGCCACTGTGCGCCCTGGGCCTCGCTGAAGCCGCCGACCCGCTTCATCTCGCTGAGCGAGCGGTCGGCGATGTCGGCGCCTGCAAAGTCACGCTGGTACTCCAGCTCCAGCGCAAACGGCTGGGCCGTCAGCTCGGCGGGCTTGAACTGCGGTGACACCCACAGCCGGGCGGTGTAGACCGCAAAGCCGAAGTAACGGAACAGGCGCTCGCCGCTGAGCTTGGCCTCGGGCACCACACTGGCCACGGCCGGCGGGGTGGTCTGGGCCTGCGCCGTGGCCAGGCCCAGCGCCAGTGCGCAGGCCAGGGTCAGCGCTTGCGCAGCGTGTACTGAACCACGTCGGTGCTCGATTTGGCGAAAGCCGCTTCGCAGTAGGCCAGGTAGAACTCCCATATGCGCATGAACCTTTCGTCGAAACCCACTTGCAGAACCCGTTGCTTCTCGGCCATGAACTTCACGCGCCAGCGCTTCAGCGTTTCAGCATAGTCCAGGCCGAACGAGAATTCGTCCACCACATCCAGTCCGGCGGCGTTGGCCTGCTTGCGGAACTCGCTGGGGCAGGGCAGGCAGCCACCGGGGAAGATGTACTGCTGGATGAAGTCGGTCGATGCGATGTACTGGTCAAAGTGCTTGTCGTCGATGACGATGCTCTGGATGCAGGCCTTGCCACCGGTCTTCAGCAGCCGGGCGATGGTCTGGAAATAGGTGGGCCAGTACTCGCGGCCCACGGCCTCGACCATCTCGATGGAGCACACCGCGTCATACGGGCCGTCGTTGATGTCGCGGTAGTCCTGCAATCTCAGGTCGGCCTTCTGGGCCACACCGAACTTCGCCATGCGCTGGTTGGCAAAGGCCAGCTGCTCGTGGCTCAGCGTCACGCCGGCGATGCGGGCATTGAATTCGGTGGTGGCCATCTCGGCCAGCGCGCCCCAGCCGCAGCCGATCTCCAGCACCCGCTCGCCCGGCTTCAGGTCCACCATGCGCAGCGCGCGCCGCACCTTGGCGTGCTGGGCCTCGCGCAGCGGTTTGTCCAGGTCGCCCTCGAACCAGGCCGACGAGTAGTTCATGGTGTCGTCCAGCCACAGCTCGTAAAAGCTGTTGCCCAGGTCGTAATGGGCCTGGATGTTCTTCTGGCTGTTGGCCTTGGTGTTGCGGTTCAGCAAATGCTTGATGCGGTAGATGAAACGGCCGATCCAGGTGCCGTAAATCATCTCCTCGATTTCGCTGCGGTTGCCCAGAAACACCTTCAGCAGATCGGTCAGGTTGGGGGTGGTCCAGTCGCCGGCGATGTAGGTTTCGGCAAATCCGATGTCACCCGATTTCAGCGCCGCGCCGCAGACGTTCCAGTTGTGCAGTGTGATGCTGGCCGCTGGGTGGTCGCCCGACAGGTCGGCCTGGCCGAAGCGGTAATGGGCCCCGTTGGGAAAGTGCACAGTGAGGCTGCCATGGCGCAGCCGCTGCAGCAGCTTGATGGTGGCCCGGGCCGCGGCCGGCGCACCCTGGGGCAGGGCGAAGGGGGAGGCGCTGGTGGTCGTGTTCATGGCAGTGGGGCCTTGTCGGAGGAAGGGGCGGGTTAGCGGGTGACAAACTGTTCGGGCGGCTGCGGCTTGCTGAAAAAGCGCACCCGCTTTTTCCACAGCTTGAAGGCCTGCCAATGGATACGGGCCATCACGCCCAGCGTCATGGCCGGGTGGGTCCACAGCGCGCGGCGCAGCACCGGCCGGGTGAGCGGCGCCAGCGTGCCACTGACGCTGGTCTGGATCAGCAGGCCGTCGTTGTCGTGGTAGTCGATGCGGGCCACGGTGCGGGCCACACCAGCCTGTTGTGTGCACATGAAGCGAAAGCGGTACTGGCCTTCGACATTGCAGAAAGGCGAGACATGGAAGACCTTGTCGGCCTGCAACTCTTTGCCGTAAGCCGGCTCGTTGAGCAGATAGCAGTGACGTTCGCCAAAGGTGTTGTTCACTTCGACGACGATGGTGCGCAACGTGCCGTCGGGGCGGTGGCAGTACCAGAAGCTCACCGGCTTGAAGGTGTAGCCCAGCACCCGGGGATAGCAGTGCAGCCAGACCTCGCCGGTGGCGTCCAGCACGCCTTCCCGCCGCAGCAGTTCGTCCAGCCAGGCCAACGCACCCCCGGCCGCCGCCTCGCGGCCGTCGCCATGGTCGCGGTCGAAAAAGCTCAGCCAGCCGGCCCGGTTCCAGGCCAAGGCGCCGGCGCCTTCGCGGGCGATCTGCCGCATCGGCAGCAGCAGAAAGTAGGTCGGGTAGGCAAAGGCGTTGCGTGCCGGCCGCACCCGGGTGTGGCGCACCTGGCCAAAACCCACCAGGGGCTGGGGCTGGGCGATCCACGGGGTGAGGACGGGCGCGGCGGCTTGCATGGGGTTCAGGCGCGTTGCTCGATGTCGACCAGCAACCGGCGGGCCGCGGCCAGGCCAGACTTGAGGCCGTCTTCGTGGAAGCCGTAACCCAGCCAGGCGCCACAGAAATGGGTGTGCTGCTGGCCTTGCAGCTCGGCGATCTGGCCCTGGGCGCGGATGGCGGCGAGGTCGAACACCGGGTGGGCGTACTCGAAGTCGCCCAGCACATGCCGCTTCGGAATCTCGCGCAGCGGGTTCAGCGACACCACCACCGGCTGCTCGAAGGGAATCGGCTGCAGCATGTTGATCAGGTAGTGCAAACACACCCGGGCCGATTCGCGGTCGGTGTTCTGGGCGCGCTCGTAGTTCCAGGCCGCCCAGGCCATGCGCTTGCTCGGCAGCACCGAGGCGTCGGTGTGCAGCACCGCGCGGTTGGGGTGGTAGCGGATGGCGCCCAGGGCCGCCTGCTCGGCGTCGCTGGGCTGGCGCAACAAGGCCAGGGCCTGGTCGGAATGGGTGGCCAGCACCAGCTTGTCGAAGCGCTCGGCGCGGCCTTCGGTGATGACGCGCACGCCCTCGCTGTCGCGCTCGATCAGCTGCACCGGGGTGTTGAGCCGCTTGTCGGCGATGCCGGCGACGATCTTGTCCACGTAGTGCTTGGCCCCACCGCGCACGGTGAACCAGCGCGGCCGATTGCTGACCTGGATCAGCCCGTGGTTGTGGCAGAAGCGGATCATGGTGGCGATCGGGAACCGCAGCATCTGGTCGGTTGGGCAGCTCCAGATGCAGCCGATCATGGGCAGGAAATACCAGTCGCGGAATTCGTTACTGAAGCGGTAATCACCAAGGAAGTCGCCCAGCGGTTGGGCCAGCTCGGCCTCCTGGCCGCTCTCGGCCAGCCGGGTGGCCAGCTTGTTGAAACGCATCAGGTCGGCCAGCATGCGCAGAAAGCGCGGGTTCAGCAAGTTGCCGCGCTGGGCAAACACGGTGTTGAGGCTGGAACCGCTCCATTCCAGCGTGCGCCCGCCCAGGGCCTGCGGCACTTTCACCGAGAACGACATGTCCGACAGCGCGGTGTCGACCTGCAGTTCGGCAAACAGGTTGATCAGATGGGGGTAGGTGCGCTCGTTGAAGACCAGAAAGCCGGTGTCCACCCCGTGGGTGATGTTGCCGCGCGTCGTGGGCAGCGTGATGTCCACCGTGTGGGTGTGGCCGCCGAAATAGTCGCCGGCTTCGAACAGCGTGATGTCGGCGCGGTCTTTGAGGGTGTGGGCCGCGGCCAGGCCGGAAATGCCCGAGCCGATGATCGCGATTTTCAGGGGGGCGCTCATGCCGCAGCCCTGGAGAAGAAAAAGGTTGCGAAGCGCCCCGACGCGAATGAAGGAGGGAGGGAGGAGGAGACACGCCCCGGGATTGCATCCAGGCAACTGTGGCCAGGAAGGCTTCGCAACACAGAAAACGCAGGCAAGGCCATCACACCCTTGCCCTTGCATGGGAGCGCCGCCGCGCGTGAAAAGTTCCGCCCCCGGTGCGGAACCGCAGGGGCTGACAACAAACGAACCGCGGGATGCGCCATGAGATTCCAGAAAATTACTGATTAGTCACATTATGACTGATTAGTAATTTATTGGGCAAGCAAGCGGTTCTCGATCTCGGCGAGGAAGCGTTTGTCCAGCGGTTCCACCGCGCTGGGGAAGCTGGTCACGCTGCTGCCATCGCGGGCAATCAGGTATTTGTGGAAGTTCCAGCCCGGGCGCTGGCCGGTCTTGGCGGCGAGCTGCTGGTACAGCGGGTTGGGGTTGTTGCCGCTGACCGTGCTCTTGGCCAGCATGGGGAATTTCACGCCAAAGGTGTTCTCACAGAAGTCGGCAATCTTTTTGTTGTCGCCCGGCTCCTGGCCGCCAAAGTCGTTGGACGGAAAGCCCAGCACCACCAGGCCGCGGTCCTTGTACTTGCTGTACAGCGCCTCCAGGCCCTGGTACTGCTGGGTGTAGCCGCAGTAGCTGGCGGTGTTGACCACCACCACCACCTTGCCGGCGTACTGGCACAGGTTCTGTGGTTTTTCGTCCTGCAGCCGGGGGAAGCTGTGCTGCATCAGCGCCGGGCAGGCGGCCGGCGTGGCGGCGGGGGCGGCCTGGGCCACGCGGGCAGCGGGCAGGGCCAGCAGGCCGGTCAGCAGGGCGGTGGTGGCAAAGGTGGCGGCAATCCGTTGGACAGACATGGAGGGCTCCTGGGGTGTGTGAAGGGCAATGCAAGGCCGGACCCGCGTCCTGGGGCCATGCGCCATCGCAAAGGATACGCAGCCCGGAGCGGCTTGGAGTCAAACCGGCCGCCGAATCCAGCGCCGTGGCCGGTGCGTAAAACAAAAGCGGAGTGAAAAAAGTGAGCAGATGCAAGCCTGCTTGACCCGGGCGTCACCCGCATGACATGTGAATTGCTTAAAATCTCAGCAGTTTCGAAAGAACCCGATGCTGTACCCAGAACTCTTCAAACAACTCGAGTCCGTCCGTTGGGACATGGACAAAGACATTCCCTGGTCGTCGTTCGACCCCTCCAAGCTCAGCGACGAGCAGGCGCAAACCATCAAGATGAACGCCATCACCGAGTGGTCGGCCCTGCCCGCCACCGAGATGTTTTTGCGTGACAACAAGGACGACAGCGACTTTTCCGCCTTCATGTCGATCTGGTTCTTCGAAGAGCAGAAGCACTCGCTGGTGCTGATGGAGTACCTCAAGCGCTTCCGTCCCGACCTCGCCCCCACCGAGCAGGAATTGCACGACGTGCGCTTCGAGTTCGAGCCCGCGCCGCCGCTGGAAACCCTGATGCTGCATTTCTGCGGCGAAATCCGGCTCAACCACTGGTACCGCCGCGCCAGCGAATGGCACACCGAGCCGGTCATCAAGCACATCTATACCACGCTCTCCCAGGACGAGGCCCGCCACGGCGGCGCCTACCTGCGCTACATGAAGCGCGCCATTGGCAAGTTCGGCAACGAAGCCAAGGCCGCCTTCACCAAGGTCGGTGTGCTGATGGCCAGCGCCCGTCGCACCGCGCAGGCCCTGCACCCCACCAATTTGCACGTCAACAAAAACCTGTTCCCGCGCGACACCATCCAGAGCCGGCTGCCCAACCCCGAGTGGCTGGAGCATTGGCTGGACACGCAGATCAAGTTCGACGCCGTGTGGGAGACCAAGGTGGTTGAGCGCATTCTGCACAACATGAGCTTGCTGATGGAGCGCAGCTTCGGCACCGTGCAGGAGCTCAACCGCTACCGCAAGGAACTGGTCAAAGACCTGGCCACGCTGTCGGGCCCGGCCGCTGGCGCGCAGCCGGCGTGACGCTGCCCGCCTTCTTCGCCAAGCTCAGCGCCCGCGCCGAGCTGCCCGCCCGGGCGGCGCTGTTGCCCCGGCCACTGGTTTTCACCAACGGCGTGTTCGACGTGTTGCACCGCGGCCATGTGAGCTATTTGGCCCAGGCCCGCGCCCTGGGCGGCAGCCTGGTGGTGGCCTTGAACACCGATGCCTCGGCCAAGCGCCTGGGCAAGGGACCAGACCGCCCGCTGAACAACGCCGACGACCGCGCGGTGGTGATGGCCGCGCTGGGTGCGGTGGACCTGGTGACCTGGTTCGACGAAGACACGCCGCTGGAACTGATCACCGAGCTGCGCCCCGACATCCTGGTCAAGGGCGGCGACTACGACATGCAAACCCTGGCCGAAACACGGGTGGTCGAGTCCTACGGCGGCCATGCGCTGGCCATTCCCTTTGTGGACGGTTACTCCACCACCGCGCTGGTGGCCAAGATCCGCGCCCACCAGCCCTGAGTCGGCCGCCGCTGTCGCGGTCGGTGCCTCACACCCCCATGGCCGCGTGCCACAAGGCCTGGATGGCCGCCCGCTGGCTGGCCACCGAGTCCGGCGCCACCTCGGCAGGCGCCTCGTTGAGCCGGGCCGCGTGCTGCATGCGCCGCAGGTCGCGGTAGGCGTCGGCCGCCGCCTGGCCCACCCCGGTGGGCAGCAGCCCACATTGCTCGGCCCGCTGCATCAGCGCGATGTTGCCCACGTTCGGCAGCAGCGCCGGGTGCTGAGCGGCGCTGGACAGCAACAGAAACTGCACCGCAAACTCCGCGTCCACCATGCCGCCGGGGCTGTACTTCACGTCGAACTGCTGGCCCCTGACCGGGTGGGCCGCCAGTACCTTGTCGCGCATGGCGACGATCTCGGTGGCCAGCGCGGACCGCTCGCGCGGCGCGGTGATGACGTTCTCGCGCACCGCATCGAAGCGTTCGCGCAGGGTGTCGCTGCCCAGCACGAAACGGGCGCGCGTCATGGCCTGGTGTTCCCAGGTCCAGGCGGTGTTGCTGCCGCGCCGCTGCTGGTAGTTGGCATAGGCCTGGAAGGTGGTGACCAGCAGGCCCGAGCTGCCGTTGGGCCGCAGCGCGGTGTCGATTTCGTACAGGTCGCCCTCGGCGGTTTTCACGCTCAGCCAGTTGATCAGTTTGCGCACCAGTGCCGCATAGGCCTCGGGCGCACGCTCGTCCTCGTCTTCGTAAACAAACACGATGTCGAGGTCGCTGCCGTAGCCCAGCTCCTTGCCGCCCAGCTTGCCGTAGCCAATGATGGCAAACGGCGGCTCAAAGCCCGGCTCGGTGCGGTGCTTGTTGCGCAGCCGCTGCCAGCACCAGCGGGTGGTGGTGCGCAGAATGCTGTCGGCCAGCGCACTCAGGTCGTCGGCCACCTGCTCCACCGTGATGCGGCCTTCGACGTCGCGCGCCAGGGTGCGGAAGACCTCGGCGTGGTGGGCCCGGCGCAGCAGATTCATCAGGGTCTCTTCGTCGTCCTCGTTGGTCGACTGCAGCGCGGCCAGCCGGCGCGCCAGCTCGCCCTCGAAGTCGCTGGCGCTGAAGCGCTCGGACAGCATGTCGGCGCTGGCCAGCTCGTCGATCACCCCGGGGTGCTGCATCAGGTAGCGTGCCGGCCATTTGGCCGCGCCCAGCAGCCGCAGCAGCCGCTCGTGCACCGAGGGGCGCTCCAGCAGCAAAGCCAAATAGCTTTCGCGGCGCAGCAGCGGCTCTATCCAGTCGGCGATGCGCACCGCCGCGGCCTCACTGACCTTGCCCTCGCGCAGCCACTGGCCGGTGCGTTGCACCAGCCGCACCAGCCGTTGCCTGGTCTCCTCGCGCAGCGCCAGCACCCGGGGGTGGGCGCTCCACAAGGCCACCCGTTCGCGAAAACCATCGGGCAGCTGGGCCAGCAGGTCGGCCAGCTCGGGCAGGGCGGCGCTGCCGTCTTTTTTGCAGCCCTTGCATTCCGGCTTGCCGGCGCCGGCCAGCAGGCGGTCGAACTCCTGGGCGACCAGCTCGCGGTGGGCATCAAGCTCGGTCAGAAAGGGGCAGCAGCTGGCATAGCCCATGGTCTGGGCGATCCAGTGCAGGTCGTCGTCGCGGGTGGGCAGCACATGGGTCTGCTGGTCGTCCAGGTACTGGATGCGGTGCTCGACCCGGCGCAAAAACACATAGGCCCGGGCCAGGGCCTCGGCGGTCTCGACCGGCATCAGCCCGGCCCGGCTGACCCGCTGCAGCGCGTCCAGCGTGGGCCGGGTGCGCAGCTCGGGGAACTGGCCGCCGCGCACCACCTGCAGCAGCTGCACGGTGAACTCGATTTCGCGGATGCCGCCACGCGACAGCTTCACGTCGTTGGCCCGTTCCGGGTGGCCGGCGGCCCTCTGGGCGGCCTGGCTGCGGATCTGCTGGTGCAGGCTGCGCAGCGAATCGAAAACGCTGTAGTCCAGGTAGCGGCGGAACACAAAGGGCAGCACCACGCCGCGCAAGGCCGTGGCGGTGGCCTCGTCGATGGGCCCGCCCGAGGCCACGACCCGGCTCTTGAGCCAGGCAAAACGCTCCCATTCGCGGCCCTGGACCAGGAAATACTCTTCCAGCGCGTCCAGCGACACCGCCGGTGGGCCGGAGTTGCCATTGGGCCGCAGCGCCAGGTCGACGCGGAACACAAAGCCGTGCTCGGTGGTGTCGCCCACCAGCGCATGGAGCTGCCGCACCATCTTGCCGAAGTACTCGTGGTTGCTGATGCGGCCGCGGCCCTCGGCGCTGCCAGTGGTCTCACCGTCCTCGTCGTAGACGTAGATCAGATCGATGTCGCTGGACACGTTGAGCTCGCGTGCGCCCAGCTTGCCCATGCCCACCACCCACAGCTGGGCGCGCTGGCCGTCGGCCCGCAGCGGCCTGCCGTGCACCGCGTCGAGCTCGCGCTGCGACTCGGCGCAGGCTTCCTGCAGGGCCAGCTCGGCCAGCTCGGTCACGCCGCGGGTGATGACGGCCAGCTCGGCCTGCTCGTCACAGTCCAGCGTGGCCAGCCGTTCCATCACCAGCTGGCGCAGCACCCGCAGCGCGGTGCCCAGCGCGGGATGGTCGGTGCGCAGCGTGGCCAGCGCGGCCTGCATGGTGGCCAGCACCGGCGGGCCCGGCGGCAGGGCGGCAAAGTGGTCGGCGTAGCGGCGCCGCAGGCGCTGCACAAAGCGGGCATGGGCCGACGGCGGCGACGCCAGCGTCAGCGGAGTGGAAAGCGAGGGGGTGGGTGCCATGCCGGAATGGGTTCTTGTCACAATGCTTCACCGTCGGGAGACGCGTCCGCGGGGTCGCTGCGGGTCATAATTCGCGCCACATTCCGGCTTTGATGAACGTCTTCTCAACACTGTTGTCCCGTCACCTCAAGCCCCTTTCGCGGGCGGTGCAGATTCTGGCCGGTTTGGTGCTGACCGCATGGGGGGTGTTGGCGCTCGGCTGGATCGTGCTTCACCAAGTGATTGTGCCGCGAATCGGCGAATTCCGTCCGCTGCTCGAAGCGCGCGCCACCCAGGTGCTGGGCGTGCCGGTGCGCATCGGTGCGGTGGTGGCCCAGTCCACCGGCCTGCTGCCCACCATCGAGCTGCGCGACGTGGCCTTGATCGACGAGCAGGGCCGCACCGCGCTGGCCCTGCCGCGGGTGCTGGCGGTGTTGTCCCCTCGGGCCTTGTGGAATTACGGCTTTGAGCAGGTGGTGATCGAGCAGCCCGGGCTGGACATCCGCCGCAACGCGGCCGGCCACATCACCGTGGCCGGGCTGGACATGGCCCGCGGTGCCGAGGCCGACGCCGGCGCCGCCGACTGGTTTTTCTCCCAGACCGAGTTCATCATCCGCGGCGGCACGGTGCGCTGGACCGACGAGCTGCGCCGCGACGCCCCCACCGTCACGCTGGACCAGGTGGACTTCGTCATGCGCAACACCCTGCGCCGCCACCAGCTGCGGCTGGACGCCACACCGCCGCCGGCCTGGGGTGAGCGTTTCAGCGTGCGTGGCGCCTTCTCCGAGCCGCTGTGGCTGGTCAGCCCCGACCGCTGGCGCGGCTGGCGCGGCCAGGCCTATGTGGAATTCCCCAAGGTCGATGTGGCCCAGCTGCGCCGCCATGCCGACCTCGGCCTGGACCTGGTGTCCGGCCAGGGCACGCTGCGGGCCTGGGTGGACCTGGACCAGGCCCGCATCACCGGCGGCGTGGCCGACCTGGCGCTGGCCGACGTCGACGCCCGGCTGGGCCGGCACCTGCCGGCGCTGGCCTTGCGCTCGGTCACCGGCCGGCTGGGCGGCCGGCTGCAGACCGACGGCTTTGAGCTGTTCACCCAGGGCCTGCAGTTCCGCACCAGCGACGGCCTGGTCTGGCCCGGCGGCAACGCCAGCCTGCGCTACAGCGAGGCCAGCGGCAACCGGTCGGCGCAAGGCCAGTTCAGCGGCGACACCCTCGATCTGGCGGCCTTGGCCGACATCGGCCAGCGCCTGCCGTTGGGCAAGGAGGCCCATGCCGCCCTCACCGCCTACGCGCCCACCGGCGTGGTCGAGACGGTGCAGGCCCAATGGCAGGGCAGCCTGCCCCAGCTCAAGCAGCTGCAGGCCAGTGGCAAGGTGCGTGGCCTGGGCCTGGCGCCCGAGGTGCTGCCAGCGTCGGCGTCTCCCTCCACCTCGCCGGTGCTGGGCCGGCCGGGCCTGCAGGGTGCCCAACTGAGTTTCGAGCTGACCCACACCGGCGGCCAGGCCAGCCTGCGCATGGACGGCGGCTGGCTGGACTTTCCCGGCGTGTTTGAAGAAGCCCGCGTGCCTTTCGACCGGCTCGCTGCCGATGTCAACTGGCGGCTGGACGGCCCCCGCATTGCGCTGCAGGTGGCGCAGCTGAACTTCGCCAACGCCGACACCGAGGGCCAGGCCCAGGCCCGTTGGCAGACCGGCGAGGGCGCTCAGCCGCGTTTCCCCGGCGTGCTGGACCTGCAGGGCAGCCTGAGCCGGGCCGACGCCACCCGGGTCCACCGCTACCTGCCGCTGGGCATTCCCAAGCCGGTGCGCGACTATGTGCGCGAGGCCATCAGCCAAGGCCGCGCCAGCGCGGTGAGCTTCAAGGCCCGCGGCGCCATCCACGACATGCCGGCCCGCGACGACGCCGCCGGCGAATTCCGCATCGCCGCCCAGCTGCAGGACGTGGTCTACGACTACGTGCCGCCGTCGCTGGCCGGTGCCGACGGCGCGCGCTGGCCGGCGCTGACCCAGCTTCGCGGCGAGCTGGTGTTTGACCATGCCAGCATGGCCGTCAACAAGGCCCGCGCCCGTTTTGCCGGTGCCCCCAACCTGGAGCTGCAGGGCATCGAGGCGCGGATTCCCGACCTCGGCCACCAGCCGGTGGTGGCGGTCAGCACCGGTGCCCGCGGTTCGGTGGGTGAGCTGCTGGGCCTGGTTAAAACCTCGCCGCTGAACCGCATGACCAGCCAGGCCCTGGCCCGCGCCACCGCCTCGGGCAATGCCGACTACAAACTGAAGCTGACGCTGCCGCTGAACAGCCTGCAGGAGTCCAAAGTCCAGGGCAGCGTGGTGCTGGCCGGCAGCGAATTGCAGGTCACGCCGGACACGCCGGTGTTGTCCAAACTGCAGGGGGTGCTGAACTTCAGCGACACCGGCTTCACCGTGCCACAAGCCCAGGCCCGCATGCTGGGCGGCGACATCCGTTTCGAAGGCGGCCTGACCCAGCCCGCCAACCGGCCGGCCGCGCCCGAGGCCGTGCTGCAGTTCCGCGGCCAGGGCACGGTCAGCGCCGAGGGCCTGCGCCAGGCCAGCGAGCTGGGCCCGCTGGCCAAGCTGGCCCAGCAGCTCAGCGGCAGCACCAGCTACAGCGCGGTGTTCGGTGTGCGCCGCGGCCGGCCCGAGCTCAACATCACCAGCAACCTGCAAGGCCTGGCCAGCAACCTGCCACCGCCTTTCACCAAGCCGGCAGAGAGCAGCTTGCCCGTGCGGTTTGACAGCGCGCTGCAGCGCGAGTCCATGGCGCCCGGCCAGCTGCTGCGCGACCAGTTGAGCCTGGAGATCGGCTCGCTCGCCTCGGCCCGCTACCTGCGTGATGTGTCGGGGCCTGAGCCGGTGGTGATGCGCGGCAGCCTGGGGGTGGGCCTGGCGGCGGGCGAGCTGCCGTTGGCCGAGGACGGCACGGTGGCGGCCAAGCTGCAGCTCGACACGCTGGACGTCGCGGCCTGGGAGCGGCTGGCGACCTCGGTGGCCGGCCCCGCCACGGCGTCGGCCGGCAGCGAGGGCGCGGCCTATGTGCCGGAGACGGTGGCGCTGCGCGCCAAGACCTTGCTGCTGGAGGGCCAGCGGCTCAACAACCTGGTGGTGGGCGGCTCGCGCGAGGGCGGCGTCTGGCGCGCCAATGTGGACGCGGCCGAACTGAACGGCTATGTCGAATACCGGCCCTCGGGCGGCCGGGCGGCCGGCCGGGTCTATGCGCGGCTGGCGCGGCTGAAGATGGCGTCGGCCGTGGCCAGCGAGGTGGAACAAATCCTGGACCGCCAGCCCCGCAGCATCCCTGCGCTGGACGTCGTGGTGGACGACCTGGAGCTGCAGGGCCGCAAGCTGGGCCGGGTGCAGGTCGATGCGGTCAATGTGGTGCGCGACAGCGGCGGCCGGGAGTGGCAGCTGCGCGAACTGAGCATCGCCGTGCCCGAGGCCACCCTCACCGCCCGCGGCAGCTGGGCGGCCAGTGGGCCCCGCAGCGGCGCGGCCCGGGCCGACCGGCGCGAGACCCGCATGGTCTTCACGCTGGACGTGGCCGATGCCGGCGAGCTGCTCAAGCGCTTCGGCATGCCCGGGGTGTTGCAGCGTGGCAAGGGCCAGCTGGAGGGCCAGGTGGCCTGGATGGGTTCACCGCAGTCCATCGACTACCCCAGCCTGGGCGGCGAGTTGAACCTGCGCATGGAATCCGGCCAGTTTCTGAAGGCCGACCCCGGCCTGGCCAAGCTGCTGGGGGTGCTCAGCCTGCAGTCGCTGCCGCGCCGGCTGACGCTGGATTTCCGCGACGTCTTCAGCGACGGTTTTGCCTACGACTTCATCCGTGGCGACGTGCGCATCAACCAGGGCGTGGCCACCACCAACAACCTGCAGATGAAGGGCGTCAACGCCGCCGTGCTGATGGAAGGCACGGCCGACATCGACAAGGAAACCCAGGACATCAAGGCGGTGGTGGTTCCGGAGATCAACGCCGGCACCGCCTCGCTGGTGGCCGCCGTCATCAACCCGGCGGTGGGCATAGGCACTTTCCTGGCCCAGGTGTTTCTGCGCCAGCCGGTCATCGAGGCGGCGACGCAGGAGTTCCACATCGAAGGCCGTTGGGACGACCCCAAGATCACCAAGGTCGACCGCAAACCCCGGGTGGCGCCATGAGGGTCGCGGCCTTGCAGATGGTGTCGGGCACCGGCCTGCAGGCCAACCTGGCAGCGGCTGGCGCGCTCTTGGCCGAGGCCGCTGCGGCCGGCGCCGAGCTGGCCTTGCTGCCCGAGCACTTTGCGCTGCTGGGCCAGCGCGACACCGACAAGCTGGCGATTGCCGAGCCCTATGCACCCACCCGGTCGGCCGACGGCAGTGCCATCCAGGCCTTTTTGCAGAACGCAGCCCAGGCCCACGGCCTGTGGCTGGTGGGCGGCTCCATCCCGCTGACCACCAGCGAGCCGGACAAGGCCCACAACACCACGCTGGTCTACAACCCGCAAGGGGCTTGTGTGGCGCGCTACGACAAGGTGCATTTGTTCAACTTCGACAACGGCCGCGAGCGCCACGACGAGGCCCGCACGCTGGTGGCCGGCCGCGAGCCGGTGGCGTTTGATTTGCCGTCGCGCGACGGCCAGGTCTGGCGGGTCGGCTTGAGCATTTGCTACGACCTGCGTTTTCCCGAGCTGTACCGGGCCCTGGCGGCCGACCTGCTGCTGGTGCCCAGCGCCTTCACCCACACCACCGGCCAGGCCCATTGGGAGGTGCTGCTGCGCGCCCGCGCCATCGAGAACCAGGCCTATGTGTTGGCGGCCGCCCAAGGCGGCCGCCACGAGAACGGCCGCCACACCTGGGGCCACAGCCTGCTGGCCGACCCCTGGGGCGTGTTGGTGGCGCAGCGGCCCGAGGGCCCGGGCGTGGTGCTGGGCGATTGCGAGCCGCAGCGTCTGGCCGAGGTGCGACGCCAGCTGCCGGCCTTGCGCCACCGGGTGTTCTGATGCCCAGCGCCCGCCCGGCCGACCGTCCCGCCCCGCGCTGGGGTTTGTGGGTCTGGCTGGTGGGTTTGGTGGCGGTGGTGTTGGCCACGCTGATCTGGCTGGCCGGGCGCTACGAGATCGCCCGCGAACAGGCCCGGCTGGAAGACGACCTGAGCCAGGTGGTGTCGGAATTGCACAGCCTGCTGGCGCGCGACCTGCAAGGCCTGCAGGCCTTGCATTTCGGCCAGCCCACGGCCGGTGCCTGGGGCCAGGACGCGGCCGAGATGCTGCGCCAGCACCGCGAGCTGTGGCGGCTGGATTGGCGCGACGCCGCGCTGGCCCCGCTGGCCGCGGTCGATTCCCCCTACCGCGCGCCCCTGTCCGACAAGCCCTGGCCCACCGCGCTGCCGGCCGAGGCCGAGCAGGCCTGCGCCGCGGCCCGCCGGCTGGGCAGCCCGGTCTACGGCGCCAGCCATTTCGTGGCCCAGGCCGATGGCCTGGGGGTGGAGGTGATGGCCTTGTGTGTGCCGCTGCTGCGCCATGGCCAGCTGAGTGGCCACCTGGTGGCCACGTTGGGCCTGCAAAGCCTGCTGGCCGAGCTGCCCACGCTGCCGCAAACGGCCGGGCGCTGGCTGTCTTTCCTGGAGCCTGACGGTTCCCGACTGGCCGTCACCGGCCAGCCGCTGCGCAGCGGCCGGGCCTACACCGCGCAGAGCCTGTTCGACCTGCCGGGCAACACCCTGGTGCTGCGGCTGGACAGCTGGCGCGGGGCACCCGCACTGCTGCCCAATGTGCTGACCGCGATGGCCGTGGCTTTGTCGCTGGCCCTGCTGGCGGTGCTGGCGCTGCTGGCCCGCGACACGCGCCGGCGCCAGGCGGCCGAGCAGGGCCTGGCCGACGCGCTGGCCTTTCGCAAGGCCATGGAGGATTCGCTGGTCACCGGCCTGCGAGCCCGCGACCTGCAAGGCCGCATCACCTACGTCAACCCGGCCTTTTGCGTCATGGTGGGCTTCGAGCCTGCCGAGCTGCTGGGCAGCCTGGCGCCGGCGCCCTACTGGCCGGTGGAGCAGGTGGCGGCCTACCAGCAGCGCCAGGCGGTGCGGCTGGCCGGCCAGCTGCCGCCGCGCGAGGGCTTCGAGTCGGTCTTCATGCACAAGGACGGCCGGCGTTTCCCGGTGCTGGTGATCGAGGCACCGCTGATCGACGCCCAGGGCCAGCAAACCGGCTGGATGAGTGCCTGTGTGGACCTGAGCGAGCAGCGCCGCGCCGAGGCCTTGTCGCGCGCCAGCCAGGAGCGGCTGCAGGCCACCGCCCGGCTGGCCACGCTGGGTGAGATGGCTTCGCTGCTGAGCCATGAGCTGAACCAGCCGCTGGCGGCGATTGCCAGCTACGCCAGCGGCTCGCTGAACCTGCTGCAATCGCCCGCGCCGCCGCCCGACCGGCAAGGCTTTCTGAGCGAGGCCATGGTGCGCATCGCCGAGCAGGCCGAGCGGGCCGGCCGCACCATCAAGAGCGTGCACGACTTCGTGCGCCGCAGCACGCCGGTGCGCGAGGCGGTGGCGCCGCGCAGCCTGTTCGACGCGGTGCTGCCGCTGGTGGGCCTGCAGGCCCGCCAGCACGGCGTGGCGGTGCAGGTGGACTGCGCGACCGAGCTGCCGCCGGTGCTGTGCGACCGCACGCTGGTGGAGCAGGTGCTGCTCAACCTCAGCCGCAACGGCCTGCAGGCCATGGCCGAGCCCACGCCCGGGCTGGCGATGGTGCTGAGTCTGGCCGCGGCGCTGGAATCTGGTGCCGAGGGCGCAGCGCCTCGGGTGGTGTTCAGCGTGGCCGACCTGGGGCCCGGCATTTCCGATGCGGTGGCGGCCCAGCTGTTCACCCCCTTCTTCACCACCCGGCCCGATGGCATGGGGCTGGGCCTGAGCCTGTGCCGCACGGTGGTGGAGCAGCATGGCGGCACGCTCAGCCATGGGCCCCAAGCGCCGCGCGGTACGATCTTCCGGTTCTCTTTGCCCACCGTGCCATGAAGCCTGCCTCCGCCGCCACCGTGTTCATCGTCGACGACGATGGCGGCGCCCGCGATGCGCTGGCCTGGTTGCTGCGCACCCGCAGCGTGGCCAGCGAGGCCTTCGACAGCGCCGAGGCGTTTCAGCGCCTGGTGCTGCCGCGGCTGACCGGGGCCGGCCCCCGGCTGACCGGCCCCTGCTGCGCGGTGCTTGACGTGCGCATGCCGGGCCTCAGCGGGCTGGCGTTGTTTGACCATTTGCTGGCCGCCGGCGTGCTGGCCGAGATGCCGGTGATCTTTCTCAGCGGCCATGCCGACCTGCCCACCGCGGTGGACGCGGTGCGGCGCGGTGCCTTTGATTTTTGCGAAAAGCCGTTTTCCGACAACGCCCTGGTCGACCGCATTGAGCAGGCCTTGTCGGCGTCCGCACAGGCCCAGGCCCGGCGGCAGCAGCGCGAGGCGGTGTTGGCCCGGGTGGCCGAGCTGACCGAGCGCGAACGCGACGTGATGCGCTGCGTGGCCGAGGGCCTGTTGAACAAGCTGATCGCCGACCAGCTGGGCATCAGCGTGCGCACGGTGGAGGTGCACCGCTCCCGGGTCTTCGAGAAGCTGGGCGTGCGCTCGGCGGTGGAGCTGGTGAATTTGCTGCAGGGCCTGGGCTGAGGCCCAGGCCAGCGGTGGCGCTTCAGGCCGGCGGGTCTTGCGGGTCTTTGGAGGGGGTGCCGGCCGATGGCGGCTCACCGTTCTTGCGGCCCGAGAACATGGTCCACCAGACGATCAGCACCAGCAGGGCGCCGGCGGCCAGGGCTTCAAGCAAAATCAAGGTCATGAGCAACTTTCTCTGGCGGCCAATCGGCGCCCTGCTGTGGCGAGCGCTGATTGTAGGAACGCTGGCCGGCTGTGCCAGCGCGCCGCCCCCAGCGCCTGTGCGGCCTTTGCCACCTGCGCCCGCGGTGGCCGCGCCGCGTCCCGCGCCGGCCGACCCCGGTTTGGGTGAGCTGCCGCCGGTCTCGGGCAGCCCCATGGTGCGTGGCAAGAGCCGCTGGGTGCCGGTGCCCTGGACGGATTTGCCCGGCCTGGCCGACGACAACTACTTCGAGGCCTGGAACGCCTGGATCAAAAGCTGCGAACGCCCCGGCCCGACCTTTGCGCCGCTGTGCAGCGAGGTGCGCCAGCTCAGCATCGCCGACGAGGGCGCCCAGCGCCGCTGGATGCTGAACCGCCTGCAGCCCTACCGGGTCGAGGCCATGGACGGCAACGCCGAGGGCCTGCTGACCAGCTACTACGAACCGCTGCTGGTGGCGCGGCGCCAGCGCAGCGCCGAGTTCAGCATCCCGCTGTACCGGCCGCCGGCCGGGCTGGCCACCCGCAAGCCCTGGTACAGCCGGCAGGAAATCGACACCCAGGATGCGCCGCAGGCGGCGCTGCGAGGCCGCGAGATCGCCTGGCTGGCCGACCCGGTGGATGCCCTGCTGCTGCAGATCCAGGGTTCGGGCCGGCTGCAGCTGACCGAGGCCGACGGCCAGTCGCAGCTGGTGCGGCTGGCCTATGCGGCCACCAACGAGCAGCCTTACAAAAGCGTGGCCCGCTGGCTGATGGACCGCGGCGAGGTGCGCGAGGGTTCGTGGCGGGCCATCCGCGACTGGGCGGCGCGCAACCCGCAGCGGGTGCAGGAGCTGCTGTGGAGCAACCCCCGGGTGGTGTTTTTCCGCGAAGAGGCCTTGCCGGCCTTCGAGTCGGCCTTCGGCCCGCGCGGCGCCCAGGGCGTGGCGCTGACGCCGGGCCGCTCGATCGCGGTGGACCGCGACAGCATTCCCTATGGCACGCCGGTGTGGCTGGCCTCGCCCGGGCCGGTGCTGCGGCTGAACCGGTTGGTGTTGGCGCAGGACACCGGCGGCGCCATCGTCGGCGCGGTGCGGGCCGATTACTTCGCCGGCTGGGGCGACGAGGCCGGCGAGCTGGCGGCGCGGGTCAAGCAGCCGCTGCGGCTGTGGGCCCTGTGGCCACGCTGACGCCGCCAAGGGCCATCCGACCCGGGGCCAGCGCGGCGCGGCGGCTGGTCTTATAGTGCGGGCTCACTGCGGCCACGCCGTCTTCTTTCCGCCCTGAACACAAGGTCCACCGATGAAAACCAAAGCCGCCGTTGCCTGGCAAGCGGGCCAGCCCCTGACGATTGAAACCGTGGACCTGCAAGGCCCCAAGCTGGGCGAGGTGCTGGTGGAGATCAAGGCCACCGGCATCTGCCACACCGATTACTACACGCTCTCCGGCGCCGACCCCGAAGGCATCTTCCCAGCCATCCTGGGCCACGAGGGCGCGGGCGTGGTGGTCGACGTCGGCCCCGGCGTGACCAGCCTGAAAAAGGGCGACCATGTCATTCCGCTGTACACGCCGGAATGCCGCCAGTGCAAGTTCTGCCTGAGCCGCAAAACCAATCTGTGCCAGCTGATCCGCGGCACCCAGGGCAAGGGCCTGATGCCCGACGCCACCAGCCGCTTCAGCCTGGACGGCAAGCCGATCTTCCACTACATGGGCACCAGCACCTTCAGCAACTACACGGTGGCGCCGGAGATCTCGCTGGCCAAGATCCGCAGCGACGCACCGTTTGACAAGGTCTGTTACATCGGCTGCGGCGTCACCACCGGCATTGGCGCGGTGCTGTTCACCGCCAAGGTGGAGGCGGGCGCCAACGTGGTGGTGTTCGGCCTGGGCGGCATCGGCCTGAACGTGATCCAGGGCGCCAAGATGGTGGGCGCCGACAAGATCATCGGCGTCGACATCAACCCGGCCCGCGAGGCCATGGCGCGCCAGTTCGGCATGACGCATTTCCTGAACCCGAAGGACATCGAGGCCGCGGGCGGCAACATCGTCGACGCCATCGTTCAGCTCACCGACGGCGGTGCCGACTACAGCTTCGAGTGCATCGGCAACACCCAGATCATGCGCCAGGCGCTGGAATGCACCCACAAGGGCTGGGGCCGCAGCATCATCATCGGCGTGGCCGAGGCGGGGGCCGAAATCAGCACGCGGCCGTTCCAGCTCGTCACCGGTCGCAAATGGGAAGGCTCGGCCTTTGGCGGCGCACGTGGCCGCACCGACGTGCCCAAGATCGTTGACTGGTACATGGAAGGCAAGATCAACATCGATGATCTGATCACCCACACCATGCCGCTGGAAGACATCAACAAGGGCTTCGATCTGATGAAGCGCGGCGAGAGCATTCGCGGCGTGGTTCTGTTCTGAGCTGGAGAGGGCAGTGTTCATCAACTTGCTCAGCCAGCACGCCTGCTTCGGCGGTGTGCAGCGCTTCTACCAGCACGAGTCGCGCGAGATCGGTTTGCCGATGCGCTTCGGCGTGTTTCTGCCGCCGGCCGACAAGATCGCCGCCGCCGGTGGCCGGGTGCCGGCGCTGGTCTTCCTGGCTGGCCTGACCTGCAACGAGGAAACCTTTGCCATCAAGGCCGGCGCCCAGCGCTGGGCGGCCGAGGCCGGGCTGGCGCTGCTGATGCCCGACACCAGCCCGCGCGGCGCCCAGGCGCCGGGCGAGGCCGACAGCTGGGACTTTGGCCTGGCCGCTGGCTTTTACCTCGACGCCACCCAGGCCCCCTGGTCCACCCATTACCGGATGGACAGCTATGTCGTCCGCGAGCTGCTGGGGCTGATCGAACCCGAGTGTGAAGAGCTGCCCATCGACCCCGAGCGCATCGGCCTGATGGGCCATTCCATGGGTGGCCATGGCGCGCTGACGCTGGCGTTGCGGCACCCGGGCCGCTTCCAATCGCTGTCGGCGCTGGCGCCGATCTGTGCGCCCATGGACTGCCCTTGGGGCCAGAAGGCGTTTGCCGGCTACCTGGGGCCCGACCGCACGGCCTGGGCGGCGCACGACGCCAGCCGCTTGATGGCAGCGCAGGTCCGCGCCCCCTACCCGGGCGGCATCCTGATCGACCAGGGTCTGGACGACAAATTCCTGGCCGAGCAGCTGTACCCGCAGCGGCTCGAGGCGGCCTGTGCCCAGGTGGGCCAGCCGCTCACGCTGCGCCGCCATGCCGGTTACGACCACGGCTACTACTTCATCCAGAGCGTGATGGCCGACCACATCGCCCACCACGCGCGGCAGCTGGCGGCCTGAGCCACCCGGCCATGAAAAAAGCGGCGGGCCCTTCCGGGCGCCGCCGCTTTTGTTGGGGGCTGGGCTTTTACAGGCCGATGATGCCGCCGTCGTTTTTGGTGATCATCACCGTGGCTGAGCGCGGACGGGCGCTGGCACCGCCCGCACCGTAGGCCGCCACGCCGCCGCCGTTGCCGGGCCAGTGGCTCTCGTACTTGGTCGGGTCGCCGATGTTGGCCACGGCGGTGTTTTCACCCGGGTGCTGGATGTTGATGAACAGGGTCTTGCCGTCCGGCGTTTCGGCCACGCCGGTGACCTCGGCGCCCTTGGGTGCAACCAGGAAGCGGCGCAGCTTGGTGTCGCCCAGCTTCTTGCCCATGCGGGTGGCCACGCTGACGTCGGTGGTCACGGCCGCGTTGGGGCTGCCGTTGGCCTTGTTGACCACGGTCACTGCGCCGCCATCACCCAGCGTGCCGGGCAGGGCGGCCAGCAGCATGCAGTTGGTGACGTCGGTGTAGGTGTTGTCGTCGGTCTCTATCCACAGAATGCCGCTGGCGCGCGAGAACCAGCAGCCGTCGGGCTTGGACAGGTCGTTGGCATCCGTCAGGCCGGACAGGTTGACGTTGGCCTGGTAGTTGACGTCGTCCAGGCCGGTGTCGGCCTTGGCCTGGGCGCCGAACAAAAAGATGTCCCAGGCGAAGCTGGTGGCGGCGGCATCGTCGCCGGTTTCACGCAGCCGCATGATGTGGCCGTTGATGTTGCCCTTTTGTGGCGTGCTGCCCTTGTTGTCCAGCCAGTAGCGCGGGTTGGCCGCATCCGCCGCCGGGTTGGGGTTGTTGTTGCTGCTGGTGCCGGTGTTGCCGCGGTCCGGGTTCTCGGTGCAGGTGATGTAGACCTCGCCGGTCAGCGGGTTCACCGCGGTCCATTCCGGGCGGTCCATCTTGGTGGCGCCGGCGGCGTCGGCGGCGATGCGGGTGTGAACCAGCACCTCGGCCAGGCTGGCAAAGCCGAAGCTGGCACCGGCCACCGCGGCGTTGCTCAGGTCCAGCTTGAGCCAGCTGCCGGTGCCGTCGGCGTTGAACTTGGCGGCGTACAGCGTGCCGGTGTTCAGGTATTTGTCGCCGGCGTTCAGGCCGCCGGTGGAATCGGCGGCGCTCCAGTTGGCGGTGGAGACGAACTTGTAGATGTACTCGCCGCGCGAGTCGTCGCCCATGTAGAAGGCCAGCGGCTTGCCCACCACCGGGTTGCTGGGCCAGGCGCCTTCGTGGGCGAAGCGGCCCAGTGCTGTGCGCTTGCGCGGCACCGACAACGGGTCCAGCGGGTCGATCTCCACCACCCAGCCGAAGGTGTGGGCGGCGTTGCGGAAGTCGTCCGTGCCGTCGGTGGAGACACCGGTCTTGCTGGTGTTCCAGCGGCTGAACTCGGTGCTGCTGGGGTCGGCCGGCACCACGCTGGTCCAGCGGTTGTTGCCGGCGTTGCCCGGGCGCAGGCCCACGCGCAGAAAGCCGGCGTTTTCCTTGGCGGTGCGCACCGTGTCGTCACCGGTCACGCGCTGGAAATAGCCGGCCCAGTTTTCTTCGCAGGTCAGGTAGGTGCCCCAGGGTGTGTAGCCGTTGGCGCAGTTGTTGACGGTGCCGCGGGTCAGGCTGCCGGTGGGCGAGTAAACGGTTTTCACCAGGTCGGTGCCGTTCACCGGGCCGGTGATCGCCATCGGTGTGCGGGCGGTGATGCGGCGGTTGTAGCGCGAGCCCTTGTTGAGCGCGAAGGCGCCAGCGGTTTTCTGCAGCTCCACCACCGAGACGCCATGGGCCTCGATTTCTTTGAGGGCTTCGGCTTCGGGGCGGGCGCCGCTGCCGGCGTTGGTCTGGCCTGCGGGGTGCATGAAGACCACCGTGCCGGCGATGTTCTCGTGGTTCATCACCACCAGCGCGCGGTCGCTGCTGGTCGGGTCGTAGCGGGTGCCGTCTGCGCTCAGGCCGTAGTACTGGATGCCGTCGTGGTGGTCGCCGCTGCGGCGGGCGAAGTTGTCGTCTGTGCCGTCGTTCTTGTAGTCGGTCACGGCCGGGTCGATGCTGTCGCCGGTGGCGTACAGCACGGTGGCGGTGTAGCCGGCGGGCACGGTCACCTGGTCGGTCAGGGCCTTGGAGACGGCGGCAAAGCCCAGGGTCTTCTCGGGGGCCACCGGCGGAGCGGTGGGCGCGGGGGTGGCCGAGCCGCCACCGCCACAGGCCGACAAGGCCACGGCACTGAAGCCGGCGGTGGCCAGTGCACCCACGCCGCCCTTGAGCAGGTGGCGGCGGTGCAGGCGGGCGGCCATCACCTCGTGGATGGAGGCGTTGGCGCTGGCGTTGTTGTCCAGGTCATCGGGATCGATGAACGGGGCGTGAGGGGGCAGGGGGGAATGCGACATGGAAACTCCACAGTGGTGAACCCAGTGAAGTTAGGGGTGCGGCATGACAGGGGTGCGACGGCCCCGTGACAGTCTGGTGACGTGCCGGCGGGCGGCCTTCAGCGCCCAGGCGTCAAATGCCCCAGCGGCAGCGCGCTGCTGGCCTTGACCTCGCCCAGCGAAAAGCTGGTGTGGATGTCTTTGACCTTGGGCAGGTTGATCAGCACCTCGCGCGCAAACCGGCTGAAGGTGTTGAGGTCGCGGCTCACCACCTGCAGCTCGAAGGTGCCCGTGCCGCTGATGTAGTGGCAGGACACGATTTCCGGGATCTTGCGGATCGCCTCTTCCAGCTCGCGGGTCACGTCGCCGGTGTTGCGCTCGGCGTCCAGCCGCACAAAGGCCAGCACGTCCAGACCGATCTTGTGCCTGTTGATCTCGGCCCGGTAGCCGGTGATGAAACCGGCCTCCTCCAGCGCCCGCACCCGCCGCCAGCAGGGGGCGGCGCTCAGGCCCACACGGCTGGCCAGCTCGGTGTTGGTGAGCCGGGCGTCGGTTTGCAGTTCATGCAGGATGGCCAGATCAAACTTGTCGATTGTTTCCACAATGGCTATTTGACAGCAATATTCTTTCGTTTGGTTCGGTTTTACAGGAAAAGAACGCAAAGACTTATCGGCCAGGGAGGCCTACACTTTCCGGCATCAGGAGACGCCCACCATGAACGCCCCTTTGCCCGAGCACATCCGCCAAGCGCTGGAGACCGTCACGCTGGACGACAAGTACAGCCTGGACCATGGCCGCGCCTTCATGAGCGGCGTGCAGGCCCTTGTCAAGCTGCCCATGCTGCAGCGCCAGCGCGACGCGCTGGTGGGCAAAAACACGGCCGGCTTCGTCAGCGGTTACCGGGGCTCGCCGCTGGGCGGTTACGACCAGGCGCTGTGGAAAGCCGCACCTTTCCTGAAGGCGCAGCACATCGTGTTCCAGCCCGGCGTCAACGAGGAGCTGGCGGCCACCGCGCTGTGGGGCACGCAGCAACTGGGTTTTGCGCCGCCGGGCAGCCACAAATTCGACGGTGTGTTCGGCATCTGGTACGGCAAGGGGCCGGGGGTGGACCGCTGCGCCGACGTCTTCAAACATGCCAACATGGCCGGCACCACGCCCTGGGGTGGCGTGATCGCGGTGGCCGGTGACGACCATGTGGCCAAGAGCAGCACCGCAGCCCACCAGAGCGACCACATCTTCAAGGCCTGTGGCCTGCCGGTGTTCTTCCCGGCCAGCGTGCAGGAGATCCTTGATTTGGGCCTGCACGCCTGGGCCATGAGCCGCTTCTCCGGCGTCTGGGCCGGCATGAAAACCATTCAAGAGATTGTGGAGTCCAGCGCCACCGCGATGATCGACCCGGAGCGGGTCAACATTGTGTTGCCCGAGTTCACCATGCCACCGGGCGGGGTGCACATCCGCTGGCCCGACAACGCGCTGGACCAGGAGGCGCGGCTGTTCGACTTCAAGTGGTATGCCGCACTGGCCTACATCCGCGCCAACCGGCTGAACTACAACGCCATCGAAGGCGCCAACGACCGCTTTGGCCTGATCGCCAGTGGCAAGGCCTACAACGACACCCGCCAGGCCCTGCTCGACCTGGGCCTGGACGACGCGGCCTGCCGCCAGCTCGGTATCCGACTGCACAAGGTGGGGGTGGTCTGGCCGCTGGAGGCCCAGGGCACACGCGAGTTCGCCACCGGTCTGCGGGAAATTCTGGTGGTGGAGGAAAAGCGCCAGGTCATCGAGTACCAGCTGAAGGAAGAGCTGTACAACTGGCGCGCCGACGTGCGGCCCAACGTGGTGGGCAAGTTCAACGAGGTCGAGGGCGATTTTTCCGGCGGCGAATGGAGCATGCCCAACCCCAGCGCCAACACCCTGCTGCGCGCCAACGCCGACCTGTCGCCGGCCATCATCGCCCGGGCGATTGCCCAGCGGCTGAAAAAGCTGGGTGTGGACGGCGACATGGCCGCCCGCATCGACGCCCAGCTGGCGATTCTGGACGCCAAGGAGCGCGCCATGCAGGTGCTGGAACTGGGCGGCAAGGGCGCCGACCGTCCGCCCTGGTTCTGCTCGGGCTGCCCGCACAACACCAGCACCAAAGTGCCCGAGGGCTCGCGCGCCATGGCCGGCATCGGCTGCCATTTCATGGCGCTGTGGATGGACCGCAGCACCACCGGCTTCACCCAGATGGGTGGCGAGGGCGTGCCCTGGGTGGGCCAGCAGCCCTTCAGCCACGAGCGCCACATGTTCGCCAACCTGGGCGACGGCACCTATTTCCACAGCGGCATCCTGGCCATCCGCCAGAGCATCGTGGCCGGCGTCAACATCACCTACAAGCTGCTCTACAACGACGCCGTGGCCATGACCGGCGGCCAGCCGGTGGGTGAACGACCGGAAGGGCATTCGGTCGTGCAGATCGCCCAGAGCATGCGGGCCGAGAGCGCGGCCAAGATCACCATCGTCACCGACGAGCCGGAGAAGTACGAGGGCGTGGTCGGCCTGCCCGAGGGCATCGCCATCCAGCACCGCGACACGCTGGACGCGGTGCAGCGCGAATTCCGCGAGATCGCCGGCACCACCGTCATCATCTACGACCAGACCTGTGCCACCGAGAAGCGGCGCCGCCGCAAACGCGGCACGCTGGTCGATCCGGCGGTGCGGGTGGTCATCAACGAGCTGGTGTGCGAGGGCTGCGGCGACTGCAGCACCCAGAGCAACTGCCTCAGCGTCGAGCCGCTGGAAACCCCGTTGGGCCGCAAGCGCACCATCAACCAGAGCACCTGCAACAAGGACATGAGCTGTGTGAAGGGCTTCTGCCCCAGCTTTGTCACCGTGGAAGGCGGCCAGCTGAAAAAGCGGGCCAAGACCGCCACGGCGCTGTCGCCTCATGACGATGCGCTGTTTGGCCGCCCACTGCCCGAGCCGGCGATTCCCAGCCTGGACGCCCGCAAAGAAGGGGCTTGGGGCATTGTGGTGGCCGGTGTCGGCGGCACTGGCGTCATCACCATCGGGCAATTGCTGGGCGTGGCCGCCCACCTGGAAGGCAAGGGTATCGTCACCCAGGACGCCGGTGGCCTGGCGCAAAAGGGCGGCGCCACCTGGAGCCATGTGCTGATCGCCGCCCACCCGGACGACATCCGCACCACCCGCGTGAGCATGGCCGGGGCCGACCTGGTGATTGGCTGCGACCCCATCGTCGCCGCCGGCAAGGAAACCGCGCTGCGCATGCGGGCCGGCCGCACCCATGTGGCGCTGAACAGCCATGGCACGCCCACCGCCGCCTTTGTGAAAAACGCCAACTGGGCCAACCCGGCCGAGGACTGCGCCCAGGCCATTGCCCAGGCCGTGGGCCCGGAGGCGGTGGCCCGTTTCGACGCCGACGCGGCCGCCGTGGCCTTGATGGGCGACAGCCTGTACACCAACCCCATGCTGCTGGGCTATGCCTGGCAAAAGGGCTGGGTGCCACTGGCGCTGGCTTCGCTGCAGCGCGCCATCGAACTCAACGCGGTGGCGGTGGACGCCAACAAGGCGGCCTTTGCTTGGGGCCGCCGCGCCGCGGTGGACGAGGCCAGCGTGGCCCGGCTGCTGCAACCTGCCCAGACCGTCACGCTGCACAAGCGCGAGGGCCTGGCCGACCTGGTCGATCGCCGGGTGGATTTCCTCACCGCCTACCAGAACGCCGCCTACGCCGCGCGCTACCGCGCCTTCGTCGAGCAGGTGCGCCAGGCCGAGGCGCCGCTGGGCAAGACCACGGTGGCCGAGGCGGTGGCGCGCAATTTGTTCAAGCTGATGGCCTACAAGGACGAGTACGAAGTGGCCCGGCTGCACACCGACAGCGCGTTCCATGCCCGCATCGCGGCCCAGTTCGAGGGTGATTTCAAGCTGCGCCATCACCTGGCCCCGCCGCTGCTGGCCAACAAGAACGCGCAAGGCGAGTTGCAGAAAAAGCCCTATGGCCCCTGGGTGTCGACCGCCTTCCGGCTGCTGGCGCCACTGAAGGTGCTGCGTGGCACGGTGTTCGACCCCTTTGGCCACACCGAGGAGCGGCGCACCGAGCGGGCGCTGGTCGCCGAGTACCGCGAGGCGGTGGCCGGCCTGCTGCCGCGGCTGGGCGCCGCCAACCACGCCGCCGCGGTGGCGGTGGCCAGCCTGCCCGAGGGCATCAAGGGCTTTGGCCATGTCAAGGCCCGCCACCTGGCGGCGGTGAGGGCGGTCTGGCCCGAGCGGCTGGCCGCCTTCCACGGCGCACCGCCAACACCGGCGGCGCCCCTGTCTCCGGCTTGACCATCCCATCTCCCGCTGACCACCGCCCGCTCTGGGCTTGATGCTCCTGAAGCGGGAGCGGCGGTGGCCCGCCAGGGCCATGTGCGTCACCGCGCTGAACCCCTGTTCGGTGTGGTGTTGAGTGGCCGGGCCGCCGAAAGGGGGCGGCATACAATCCGGGATTGCCTGCCTCCGCGCCGTCCAGTGTGGTCTGGCCGGCGTTCCGACCGTCTTTCTGGAGAGTTCCCTTGTTCATTTCTTCCGCTTTTGCCCAGGCCGCCCCGGCCGCCGCTGCCGCCGGTGGCTTCGACATCGCCCAACTGGCCCTGCCGCTGCTGATGATTGGCGCGCTGTACTTCATCATGATCCGCCCCCAGATGAAGAAGCAGAAGGAAGCCGCGGCCATGATCGCCGCGCTTGCCAAGGGCGACGAGGTGGCCACCGCCGGTGGCCTGCTCGGCAAGATCACCAAACTCAGCGACCACGCCGTCACGCTGGAAATCGCGTCTGGCGTCGAGGTGCAGGTGCAGCGCAGCGCGGTGGTGCAGGTGCTGCCCAAGGGCTCCATCTAACCCGCCCGGCGAGTCGCCATGAACCGTTACCCGGTCTGGAAGTACGCGATCATCCTGTTCGCGCTGTTGGTGGGTCTGGTCTACACCCTGCCCAACCTGTTCGGCGAGGCGCCCGCGGTGCAGGTGTCGAGCGCCAAGGTCACGCTGAAGGTGGACAGTGCCACCACCGACCGGGTGGCCGAGGCCCTGAAAGCGGCCAATGTCGCCACCGACGG
This sequence comes from Rhodoferax sp. SPJ4, assembly GCF_058216275.1. Classification (NCBI taxonomy): domain Bacteria; kingdom Pseudomonadati; phylum Pseudomonadota; class Betaproteobacteria; order Burkholderiales; family Comamonadaceae; genus Rhodoferax; species Rhodoferax sp. SPJ4. The sequence continues at coordinate 137,976 of NZ_JBYZMN010000003.1, read as the reverse complement.
CCTGAGCTTTGACGGCAACTCGGTCAAGGCGCGTTTCGCCTCCACCGACCAGCAGCTCAAGGCCAAGGACGCGATCGAAAAAGCGCTCAATGCCAACCCGGCCGACCCCAGCTATGTGGTGGCGCTGAACCTGTTGTCGCGCTCACCGGCCTGGCTGACCGCGCTGCACGCCGCGCCCATGTATTTGGGTCTGGATTTGCGCGGCGGCGTGCACTTCATGCTGCAGGTGGACATGCAGGCGGCGCTGACCAAAAAGGCCGATTCGCTGGCCGGCGACCTGCGCAGCGTGCTGCGGGAGAAGAACATCCGCCACAGCGGCATCGCCCGCAACGGCCAGGCCATCGAGCTGAAGTTCCGCGAGGCCGCCACGCTGGAGGCCGCCAAGGGCCTGTTGGCCGACCAGTTCCCCGACCTGCAGACGCTGGGGGCGCCCGACGGCGCCGAGTTCAAGCTCACCGCCAGCATCAAGCCCGAGGCCGCCCGAAAGGTGCAGGACCAGGCCATCAAGCAGAACATCACCACGCTGCACAACCGCATCAACGAGCTGGGCGTGGCCGAGCCGGTGATCCAGCAGCAGGGCCTGGACCGCATCGTCGTGCAGCTGCCCGGCGTGCAGGACACCGCCAAGGCCAAGGACATCCTGGGCCGCACCGCCACGCTGGAAGTGCGCATGGTGGACGACAGCGCCGAGGCCCGCAACGCCGAGCTGAACAACGGCGCCGTGCCCTTTGGCGACGAGCGTTTCCTGGAGCGCAGCGGCCAGCCAGTGGTGGTGAAGAAGCAGGTCATCCTGACCGGCGAGAACCTCACCGACGCCCAGGCCGGCTTTGACAACCAGACCCAGGAGGCCGCGGTGCATCTGACGCTGGACGCCAAGGGAGCCCGCATCTTCCGCGACATCACCCGCGAGAACATTGGCAAGCGCATGGCCATCCTGCTGTTCGAAAAGGGCAAGGGCGAGGTGGTGACGGCGCCGGTGATCCGCAGCGAAATCGGCGGTGGCCGGGTGCAGATCTCGGGTCGCATGAGCACCGCCGAGGCCAGCGACACCGCGCTGCTGCTGCGCGCCGGCAGCCTGGCCGCGCCGATGGAAATCATCGAAGAGCGCACCATCGGCCCCAGCCTGGGCGCCGACAACATCACCAAGGGTTTCCACAGCGTGGCCTGGGGCTTTGGTGTCATCGTCGCCTTCATGGCGGCCTACTACATGCTGTTCGGCCTGTTCTCCGGCGTGGCGCTGGCGGTCAACCTGCTGCTGCTGATCGCCGTGCTGTCCATGCTACAGGCCACGCTCACCTTGCCCGGCATGGCCGCCATGGCGCTGGCCCTGGGCATGGCCATCGACTCCAACGTGCTGATCAACGAACGGGTGCGCGAAGAGCTGCGCCTGGGCGCCTCGCCGCAGGCGGCCATCAACGCCGGCTACGAGCGGGCCTGGGCCACCATCCTGGACTCCAACATCACCACGCTGATCGCCGGTGTGGCGCTGCTGGCCTTTGGCTCGGGCGCCGTGCGTGGCTTCGCGGTGGTGCACTGCATCGGCATTCTGACCAGCATGTTCTCGGCGGTGTTTTTCTCACGCGGCCTGGTGAACTTCTGGTACGGTCGGCAGAAGAAACTCAAAAGCGTGTCGATCGGCACGGTGTGGCGCCCGAATGGTGCTGTGGCCAAGCCTGAATAAGCGGACGGAGACAACAAGCCATGGAGTTTTTCCGCATCAAAAAAGACATCCCGTTCATGCGGCATGTCCTGGTGTTCAACGCCGTTTCCTTCATCACCTTCCTGCTGGCGGTGTTCTTCCTGTTCTCGCGCGGCCTGCATCTGTCGGTGGAGTTCACCGGCGGCACCGTGATGGAGGTGGCCTACACCCAGTCGGCCGATCTGGGCAAGGTGCGCGACGTGGTGTCCGGCCTGGGCTACACCGACGTGCAGGTGCAGAACTTTGGCACCTCGCGCGACGTGATGATCCGCCTGCCGGCGCAAAAGGGCCAGACCTCGGCGCAGCAGAGCGACGCGGTGCTGGCGGCCCTGACCAGCGCCGACAAGACGGTCAGCCTGCGCCGCACCGAGTTTGTCGGCCCGCAGGTCGGCAAGGAACTGGTGGAAGATGGCCTGAAGGCGCTGGCCTTTGTGGTGGCCGGCATCATGCTGTACCTGGCGCTGCGCTTCGAGTGGAAGTTCTCGGTCGCGGCCATCGTGGCCAATTTGCACGACGTGGTCATCATCCTGGGCTTTTTCGCCTTCTTCCAGTGGGAGTTCTCGCTGTCGGTGCTGGCGGCGGTGCTGGCGGTGCTGGGCTATTCGGTGAACGAGTCGGTGGTGATCTTTGACCGCATCCGCGAGAACTTCAAACGTTTCCGCAAGATGAACACGGTGCAGATCATCGACAACGCCATCACCTCCACCATCAGCCGCACCATCATCACCCATGGCAGCACGCAGATCATGGTGTTGTCCATGCTGTTGTTCGGTGGCCCCACGCTGTTCTATTTCGCGCTGGCACTGACCATCGGCATCTGCTTCGGCATCTACTCGTCGGTGTTCGTGGCGGCTGGCATCACCATGTGGCTGGGCCTGAAGCGCGAAGACCTGATCAAGGTCACGGCGGCGAAAAAGGGCGAGGCCAACCCCGACGACCCCAACGCCGGCGCCACGGTCTGATGCCCTGACGGTGTGAGCCCCTCGCCCACGCCCGCCCCCACCCTGGCCTTGCAGGCCAGAGAGCGCTTCGTGGCCGCGGCGCTGCCGGCGCTGGACGGCCTGGTCGCCGCCATGCAGGCGCGGCTGGACCAACTGACCGACCAGCCGGCCAACGCCCGCGACGCCCAAACCCACCGCGACACCCGCACCGCCTTCCTGAGCCACGCCGCCGGCTGGACCCGCGGCGTTGCCCAGGCCTGGCAAGCGGCGCTGAACCCCACCGCCAGCGAACCCGTCACCACCCGCCGCGGCGCGCTGGAACTGATGGGCAAGGACGCAGTGGAGACCCGCATCCTGTGGTCGCGCCTGAGCCTGGGCCTGCTCGACCTGGTGTCCTGGGAGTTCAACGACCTGCGGCTGCGCGTGCGCCACCTGCAGGGGTTGGCCGAGCTGCCCGCGCGCGACCTGCTGCGGCCCGAGGTGTTGAGCCAGCTGCTGGTGGAGCAATGGCTGGCCCATGGCCTGAGCGCCGAGGCCTGGGCGCTGGTGCAAGACCTGCCGCCGCAGCACCTGGCCCCCGGCCTGGTGTTGGCTTACCACGAGGCCAACGCCTTTCTGATGGGCCAGGGTGTGATGCCCGAAATCGACCTGCGGCCGCTGGTGCGGGTGACCGGCACCGTCACCCGGCCGTCCAGGCTGGCCCCTGCGCCCTCGCAGCCCGCCCCGCTGAGCCGTTCGGGCGGCCTGCCCACCGAACCGGCCACGCTGTCCAGCGGCATGATGATGGCGCGCGAGCGGGCCGAGAGCGTGCTCAGTGAACTGATGCAGGTGCTGGGCAGCAACGCCAGCGGCTTTGACGCCACCCAGCCCCAGCCGCCGTCGCCGGCCCTGGCGCGGGCGCTGGCCGAGCCGGCGGTGCTGCCGTTGCTGGGTTCGGCGCCGCCCGACGACGACTACTCACCGGCCCATGTGGCCCAGGTGGCGCAGCAGCTGCAGGTGCGCAGCCAGCAACTCAAGGCGGTGGCCGGCACGCCCACCGAGAAGGCCACCATCGAGGTGGTGGCGCTGATGTTCCAGAGCATCCTGACCGAGGAGCGCATCCCGGCCGCCATCCGCGTGTGGTTTGCGCGGCTGCAGATCCCGGTGCTGCGGGTGGCGGTGTCGGAGGCCGATTTCCTGAAAACCGCCACCCACCCGGCGCGTTTGCTGATCGACCGCATGGGTGCCTGCGTGATGGGCTTTGACGCCAGCGCCATCAGCGGCCATGCGCTGGAAACCGAGATCAGCCGCATCGTGCAGGTCATCGAGCAATACCCCGAAACCGGCCGGCGCGGCTTTCAGCTTGTGCTGGGCGAGTTCGAGAAATTCCTCACCAAACACCTGGTGGCCCAGGCGCCGGCGCAGCGGGTGGTGAGCGTGGCGCGCCAGGTCGAGCAGCGCGAAACCATGACGGTGCAGTACACCATCGAGCTGCGCAACCTGCTGCGCGACATGCCGGTGCGCGATGCCATTCGCGACTTCCTGTTCAAGGTCTGGGCCGAGGTCATGGCCCTGGCCTCGGTGAAGTACGGCGCCCAGCATGCCGACACGCTGGCCCTGAAGCGCACCGCCACCGACCTGGTCTGGGCCGCCAGCGCCAAACCCAGCCGGCACGAGCGGGCCCAGGTGATTGCCGGCATGCCCGACCTGCTGGCCAAGCTGCGCCGCGGCATGGCCTTGCTGAACCTGGCCGAGGACAGGCAGCAGGTCCACATCGAGGCCATCAGCGCCACGCTGGCCGAGGCCTTCAACGACCGCACCGACGCGGTGGGCGCTGGCCAGTTGCAGGCCCTGGCCGCGCGCCTGGCCAACCTGGAAGACTGCCTGGGCGACGAGGAACTGGACGGCTTGCCGCTGGACGCCGAGAGCATCGAGCTGATGGTGGGCATCGACGCCTCGACCCTGGAGGTGCTGGCCGATGACGGCTTACCGGTCGACGAACTGGCACTGGCCGCGGTGGGGCGGCTGGCCCTGGGCACCTGGCACCAGCTGGTGCTGGGCCCGCGCAGCCGCCAGGTGCAGTTTGTCTGGCGCAGTGAGCGGGGTCAGTTGTTCTTGTTCGCCTCGGCCGATGGCCGGATGAGTTTGCTGCAACGGCGTCGGCTGGCGGCCTGCCTGGCCGCAGGCCAGCTGCTGCCGGAGGAGAACGACGCCCTCACCGTGCGCGCCACCCGCGAGGCCATGCAGCAGATCGAGGCCGATCCGGCGCGTTTGCTGGGTTGAATCCCACCGCAGGCGGGCAGGGGCGCTCAGTGCGCGAGGCGGGCGCTGCGGTCGTCGGTGAGCTCGTCCAGCACCAGCGCGTCGGGCGCCTGGCCGAAGCGCCAGTAAACCATCATCACGATGATCTTCAGGTCGTCCACCGACACCGGGCCGCCGGGGGCGGCCATGGCGCGGTCGATGACGATCTCGCGCAGCGAGGCGGTCATCACGCCGGCCGATTCCAGAAAGCTCACGAAGCCCAGGCATTTGGCGCCCAGGTGGTCTTGTTCCTGCGCGGAGTAGACCCGCAGGCTGTGTGCCGACTGGGGGTGGACCGGGCTGTTCGAGGCCTCGGCCACCGCAGCCAGGTTCAGACCGTCCAGCCAGTGCAGCGCGTCTTCGATCTCATGAGCGTCAAAACCCACCGCGCTGAGTTTGCGGCCCAGCTGGGGCAACTCGGGGCAGGCGTCACCACGCCAATAGTTTTCGTAGACGAACACAAGCACTTCAAACATAGCTCCGATGGTATCGCACATGGGCTGGGGCAGCCCTGGTGGCCGGCATCAGCCCTGGGCCTGACGTTGGAACAGGCCGCCCGGCAAGCGCGCCACCTGGCCGTCCAGCTCCAGCGTCAGCAGCCCGGCCTGCAGACGGGCGGTGGGCAGGCCGGTGCGGGCCTGCAGCGCGTCCAGGCTCACCGGGTCGTGGCCCAGCGCGGCCAGCAGCGGGTCTTCCTGGCCATTTTGGTCGCTCACCGCTGCGGGTTCATGCATGGTGGCCTTGGCGGTGAACAAGGGCAGTTCCTCCAGCACATCTTGCGCCGACTCCACCAGCTTGGCGCCCTGGCGGATCAGCGCGTGGCAGCCGCGCGACTGCGGCGCATGGATGGAGCCGGGGATGGCAAACACCTCGCGGCCCTGCTCCAGCGCCTGTTTGGCGGTGATCAGCGAGCCCGAGGCGAGCGCGGCCTCGACCACCAGCGTGCCCTGGCTCAGCCCGGCAATGATGCGGTTGCGGCGCGGGAAATGGTGGGCCAGCGGCGGTGTGCCCAGCGGAAATTCACTCACCAGCAAGCCGCAGCGCGCGATGCGGTGGGCCAGCTCGCGGTGCTGGCGTGGGTAGACCCGGTCCAGCCCGGTGCCCACCACCGCCACCGTGGCGCCACCCACCGCCAGCGCCCCGCTGTGGGCCGCCCCGTCGATGCCCAGTGCCAGGCCCGACACCACCGTCAGTCCGGCCTGGGCCAGGGCGCTGGCAAAGGCCTGGGCGTTGGCCGCACCCTGCGGCGTGGGGTTGCGGCTGCCCACGATGGCCATGGCCGGGCCGATCTCGGCCACCGCCACGCTGCCCTGGGTGTACAGCATCAGCGGCGGGTCGGCGGTCTGCAGCAGGGCGGTGGGGTAGGCCGGGTCGGCCAGGGTCAGCAGCTGGCGCGGGATGCCGGGCTCGGCGCCGGCCAGCCAGGCCTCGGTCAGCGCCACCTGCTCGGTCAGGGTGGGGGGTTCTGTCAGCAGCGCCTGGGCCTGGGCGGCGCTGACCAGCTGGCGCAAGGCGGTGAGGCTTTGGGAAAAGACCGCCTCCGGGGGACCGAAGGCGGCCAGCAGGCGACGGGCGGTGTCGTTGCCAATGCCCTCGGTGAGCGCCAGCCTGAGCCAGGCGGTGCGCTCGGGGAGGGCCATGGGGCTCAGCGTGGGTTGACCAGCCGGTCGCCCACCTTCACGCCTTCGGCGATCTGCAGCACCAGCGCGTAGGACACCCGGTCGAAGGTGCGGAACACCATTAGCAGGCCGTTGCGTTCGTCGGGCAGCTTGATGGTCGGCCGGCTGGGGTCGGTCTTGTCGACGATGCGACCGCCTTCCTTCAGGATGGCCAGCACATGGCCACGCTCGACGCCGTCGCGCTGGCCTTTGTTGATGGTCACGACCTGGTTTTGCGCCGCGTAGCGCACCGCGCTGCCGTAGATCGACACCACCTGGGCGTTGATGGGGGTTTCAGGGGCCCGGGGCGCGTAGACGAAGAAGTCGCGCGGCGGCTCGGGCAGCAGCCGGTCGCCGACCCGCATTTCTTCCTTGGCGGCCAGGATGTCGATGGTGGCCGGCACGATTTCCGTGCCCTTGTCGCTGCCTGGAATGGGCTGGCTGCTTTCGCTGCGCACCAGCTCCGAGCGGCCCACCAGCATGGCCTCGTAGCCCAGGATTTCGCCGGTGGTCGGGTCCTTCAGCGGGGTAGCGTTGCGGAAGATGCGGTGGTAGCGCGGCGCCTGGTCGCCGGCCATCAGCTTGCCACGGGCATAGGCGCGGTCACCGCGGGTCAGCATGACCCGGCCATCGGGGGCGGCCACGATGCGCGGTGCGGCCTCGATGTCGGCCGGTTCGATGATGGTGGCGTCGGCCAGGAAGGGCTCGATCAGGTTGGGCGACAGCGTGGGAATGGCGTCGCCCGGCGCCGGTGTGCTGCGCACCCGCGGCGAGAGCCGCACCGTGCCCGACGCGTCGGTGGCGTCGGACGCGCCGGCCCGGCCCATGCGCAGCCGGGCCCGGCCGCCTGTTTTGTCCAGGTAGAGCTCCTGGCCCGGGTAGATCAGGTGGGGGTTGCGGATGTCATCCAGGTTCATGCCCCACAGCTCGGGCCAGCGCCACGGGCTTTTGAGGAACAGGCCGGAGATGGCCCACAGCGTGTCGCCTTTTTTGATGACGTAGGTGTCGGGCGCGTTGGGGGCCAGCTCGCTCAGCGGCACACCGGTGCTGGCCACCTGCTGGGCGGTGGCGCGTTGCCCGGCGGTGATGGGGAAATTCGGCACCGCCTGCGCCAGGGCGGTGGTCAGACCGCCAGCGAAGAGGACGGCGGCGGTGGTGCGCAGGGCCCACAGCGGAAACGTTTGGTGCGATTGGGTGTGGTGCTTTTTCAAGAGTTGCCCCCGGCGGACCCGGTCTCCAGGCCCTGGTGACAGGGTCTGGCGTGGTTGAAAACTTTTACAAATTGGCTCGAATTTTGCGCCCAAGCCCTGGATTGGGCAACGCTTATCGGGCTGGCAATGGGCCAAACCATCCCAAAGTAGCGAAAATACCCACACCGATTCTCTCTTCATTCCATGGCCCTCCTGCCCATTCTTTGTTATCCCGATGCCCGCCTGCACAAGGTGGCCCAGCCCGTGGCCGCCGTCGACGGCCGCATCCGCACCCTGGTGGCCGACATGCTGGCCACGATGTACGACGCCAGTGGCATCGGCCTGGCCGCCACCCAGGTCGACGTGCACGAGCGGGTGGTGGTCATCGACACCAGCGAAGAGCGCGACCAGCCGCTGGTGCTGATCAACCCCGAGCTGGTGTGGGCCAGCCCCGAAACCCAGGTCGGTGACGAAGGCTGTCTGTCGGTGCCCGGCATCTACGACGGCGTGGCCCGCTCGGTGGCGGTCAAGGTCTCGGCGCTGGACCTGAATGGCGAGCGCCGCACCGTGGAGGCCGACGGCCTGCTGGCGGTGTGCATCCAGCACGAGATGGACCACCTGCTGGGCAAGGTGTTTGTGGAGTACTTGTCACCGCTCAAGCGCAACCGCATCAAGACCAAGATGGTCAAGGCGCAGCGCGAGGTTGCGCGTTGAGGGTCGTCTTCGCGGGCACCCCGGAATTCGCCCGCGTCGCGATCGAGGCCTTGCACCGCGCGGGCTTCAGCGTCCCGCTGGTGCTGACGCAACCCGACCGGCCGGCCGGCCGCGGCATGAAGTTGCAGGCCTCGGCCGTCAAGCAGTTCGCACTCGACCACCACCTGCCAGTGGCCCAGCCGCGCAGCCTGCGGCTGGACGGGAAATTCCCTGAAGACGCCGCTGCGGCCCGCGAGGCCATCCTGGGGGCGCAGGCCGACGTGATGGTGGTGGCCGCCTATGGGCTGATCCTGCCGCAGTGGACCCTGGACGCCCCCCGGCTCGGCTGCCTGAACATTCATGGTTCGCTGCTGCCGCGCTGGCGCGGCGCTGCGCCCATCCACCGGGCCATCGAAGCCGGTGACACCGAGACCGGCATCACCATCATGCAGATGGACGCCGGCCTGGACACCGGCGACATGCTGTTGGTGGAGCGCCTGGCCATCCGGCCCACCGACACCACCGCCACGCTGCACGACCGCCTGGCCCATCTGGGCGGCCGGCTGATCGTCGAGGCGCTGGAGATTGCCGCCTGCGGTGGGTTCCATCCCGTGAAGCAGCCTGAAGCCGGTGTTTGCTACGCCCACAAGATCGAGAAACACGAGGCGCTGGTGGACTGGGCTTTGCCGGCCGGACAGATCGCCCGCCAGCTGCGGGCCTTCGACCCCTTCCCGGTGGCCGCGACCACGCTGGACGGGGTGGCCATCAAGCTCTGGTGTGCCGAGGTCGAGGTCGACCATGGCGACCTCGCCGCCGCCCCGGGGCAGATCCTGGCGGTGAACCCGCAGGGCGTGACGGTGCGCTGCGGCCAGGGCGCACTGCGGCTGACCGCCTTGCAGCGGGCCGGCGGCAAGCGGCTGCCGGTGGCCGAGTTTCTGCACGGTTTCCCCTTGCAAGCGGGCCAGCGGCTCGGCGGCTGAATGGCCCCGCTGCGGCAGGCCCTGGCCAACCCGTCCTTCCGCGACGGCGCGCGGGACATGATGGCGGTCGCACCCGGCATGGCGGCCTGGGGGCTGATGACCGGCGTGGCCATGGTCAAGTCGGGCCTGAGCCTGGTCGAAGCGGTGGCCATGACGCTGCTGGTGTTTGCCGGCAGCTCGCAGCTGGCCGCGATGCCGCTGATTGCCGCCGGTGCGCCCATGCTGGTGATTCTGGTCACCGCCTTTTGCGTCAACCTGCGCTTTGTGGTGTTCAGCGCCCATTTGCGGGCCTACATGATGCATTTGCCGCTGGCCCGCCGGCTGGCCACCGGCTACCTGACCACCGACCTGAGCTATGTGCTGTTCACCCGCCGCCACCCGCGGCCAGCCACAGACCCCGCCGGCCGGGCCAGCGAGCAGGCCTACCTGGCCGGCGGCAATGTGCTGAACTGGTTCAGCTGGCAGGGCGCCAGCCTGTTGGGCATTGCGCTGGCCCATTCGGTGCCCATGGCCTGGGGCCTGGGCTTTGCCGGCATCCTGGCGCTGCTGGGCATCGGTTGTTCGCTGGCCACCAGCCCGCTGCGTGGCGTGGCCGCCGGGGTGGCCGGGGCGGCGGCGGTGGCGGCCTTTGCGCTGCCGTTCAAGCTCAACATCGTGGTGGCGATCGCCGCCGCCGTGGCGCTGTGCCTGGTGCTGGAGCGCGCCAGGCCGCCCGCCGAGGCCCCGCCACCATGAGCACGCCCGGCGTCACCGACCTGTGGACGCTGACGGTGATCGCCGGCCTGGCGGTGGTGACGGTGGTGTCGCGCGCCTTCTTTTTCATCTCCAGCCGGCCCTGGCGCCTGCCGGACTGGGCCCAGCGGGGCCTGCAGTACGCACCGATCGCCGCGCTGGTGGCGGTCATTGCGCCCGAGGTGGTGATGCAGAACGGTGGCCTGCCCACCACCTGGCAGGACGCGCGGCTGTTCGGTGCGGCCGCCGGGGCCTTGTTCTTTTTCTGGCGTCGGGGACGGGGCCAGGCGGTGCTGGGCACCATTCTGGCCGGCATGGCGGTCTACCTGCCGCTGCACCTGCTCTGGGGCTGGTGAAGCGGCCGTTCAGCCCAGGCGGTGAGCCGGGCGGCGGGCCAGCCACTGGCAGGCCCGCCAGCTGGCTTCGCTGACGGTGGCGCACAGCCACAGGCTCCACAGCGTGTGGCTGGGGAAATGCGCACCGCGCAGGGTTTGCGACAGCCCCAGCACCAGGCCGAACAGCACCAGGCCGCCCAACAGCGATGCGCCCAGCCGCTGGCTGCGCGCATCGCGGCGGGCCAGCCAGGGGAAGGCCAGGGCGATGAACCCAAAGGCCGACGACACATGGCCACCGGGAAAACAATGGCCGGTGCCACCGTCGCTGACGCCCCAGGCCCAGTGCGACACATAGGCCGCCGGGCCACCGAATTCGATCAGGCTGGAGGGGCAGCTGGTGTGGCTGAATTGCTTGAGCCCGCTGATGGTGGCCAGCGCCAGCGTGACGCTGACGGCCACCGCCAGCCGTTCCGGTCGGGACCAGGCCCGGCAGGGGCCCAGCGGCCAGACCACCGTCAACCACATGGCCACAAACACCAGCGTGCTGAGCTTTTGCACACTCTGGTGCAACACGGTTTGCAGCAGCCAATGGTGGGCCAACGGGAAGCCGGTTGGGCCACCCAGGCCGCGCATCACCTCGATGTCCAGCCCCGACGCGTCCCAGGCCATGGTGAGAAACAGGCACGCCAGCCAGGCAATGCCCAGCCGCCGTCGCAGCGGCGACGGCGCTTCCGCCGGCCAGGAGGTGGCGGCGGACAGAAGCGGGGAGGAGGGGGCGGGCATGGGAAAATTCGAACTGGCGTTCGAGATAACCTGCGAGTGTAGTGAGCGCTTGCTGAAGCCGATCTGAAGCCAGACCCCCGGGTTTCGCCTTATCCTTCTCGTTTTACCCCCGTTGCGCGGCCAACGCGCCCCCTGTCATGCAATTCATCCGCTTCTCCGACCTCTGTGCCCAGGGCCAAGCCACTGGCAAACGTGTTTTCATCCGTGCCGACATGAACGTGCCGCAGGATGAGGCCGGTCACATCACCGAAGACACCCGCATCCGCGCCTCGGTGGCCTGCATCCGCATGGCGCTGGACGCCGGTGCGGCGGTCATGGTCACCTCGCACCTCGGCCGGCCCACCGAGGGTGAGTTCAAGCCCGAGGACTCGCTGGCCCCGGTGGCCAAGCGGCTGGGCGAGTTGCTGGGCCGGCCGGTGCCGCTGGTGGCCAAATGGGTCGACGGCGTGACCGTGGCGCCCGGCGAGGTGGTGATGCTGGAGAACTGCCGCCTCAACCCCGGCGAGAAAAAGAACAACGAGGCGCTGGCCCGCAAGATGGCCGCGCTGTGCGACATTTTTGTGCACGACGCCTTTGGCACGGCCCACCGCGCCGAGGCCAGCACCTATGGCATCGCCCAGTACGCACCCGTGGCCTGTGCCGGCCCGCTGCTGGCGGCCGAGATGGACGCCATCTCCAAGGCCTTGCAGGCGCCCAAGCGCCCGCTGGTGGCCATCGTCGCCGGCTCCAAGGTCAGCACCAAGCTGACCATCTTGAAAAGCCTGGCCGCCAATGTGGACCAGCTCATCGTCGGCGGTGGCATCGCCAACACCTTTTTGCTGGCCGAGGGCTTTCCCATCGGCAAGAGCCTCGCCGAGCCCGACCTGGTGGGGGAGGCCAAGGCCATCATCGAGATGATGCGGGCCCGCGGCGCCGAGGTGCCGATTCCGGTCGACGTGGTGGTGGCCAACGAGTTCGCCGCCATGGCCCGGGCCAACAAGGTCGCCGCCACCGAGGTCCGTGAGGACGATTTGATTCTGGACATCGGCCCGCGCACCGCGGCCCAGCTGGCCACCATCATTGCCCAGGCCGGTACCGTGGTGTGGAACGGCCCGATGGGTGTGTTCGAGTACGACCAGTTCGCCGGCGGCACCCGCACGCTGGCCGCGGCCATCGCCCATTCGCCGGCCTTCAGTATCGCCGGCGGCGGTGACACGCTGGCCGCCATTGCCAAGTACGGCATCGAGAAGGACATCGGCTACATCTCCACCGGTGGCGGCGCCTTTCTGGAGGTGCTGGAGGGCAAAACCCTGCCGGCCTTCGAGGTGCTGCAAAAGCGCGCCAGCTGAGTCCGGCCGGGCCGTCCGGGCCGGTGGCCTTGCCCCCGGGCCGGACGGTGTCACACCGTCGGTGCCAGAATCAGTGCCCGAGGCGCTGTCTGGCGCCCCACCGATTTCCCCAGGAGTGTTCCCCCATGGCCCAACGCGCCACCAAGATTGTTGCCACCCTCGGCCCCGCCTCCAGCGACCCGGTGTTGCTGGAGCAGATGATTCGCGCCGGGGTCAACGTGGTGCGGCTGAACTTCAGCCACGGCTCGGCGCAAGACCACATCAACCGCGCCACGCTGGTGCGCGAGGTCTCGCAACGGGCCGGCCGCGAGGTGGCCATCATGGCCGACCTGCAAGGCCCCAAGATCCGCGTCGGCAAGTTCGCCGAGGGCAAGGTGATGCTGGTGTCGGGTGCGGCCTTTGTGCTGGACGCCTCGCGCAGTACGCCAGGTGATTTGTCGGGCGTGGGTCTGGACTACAAGGAGCTGCCACGCGATGTGAAGCGCGGCGACCTGCTGCTGCTGAACGACGGCCTGATCGTGCTCACCGTGGACAGCGTGCAGGGCGACGCGGTGCACACCACCGTCAAGGTGGGCGGCGAGCTGTCCAACAACAAGGGCATCAACAAGCAGGGCGGCGGCCTGACCGCGCCGGCCCTCACCGCCAAGGACATGGAAGACATCGTCACCGCGATGAGTTTCCAGGCCGACTATGTGGCGGTGAGCTTCCCCAAGAACGCCACCGACATGGCCATGGCCCGCCAGCTGTGCAACGTGGCGGCCGCGCCCTATGGCCACCGGCCGCACCTGATTGCCAAGATCGAGCGCGCCGAGGCCATCCCGCTGCTGGAGGAAATCCTCAAGGCCAGCGACGGCATCATGGTGGCCCGCGGCGACCTGGCGGTGGAGGTGGGCAACGCGGTGGTGCCGGCGCTGCAAAAACGCATGATCAAGCTGGCCCGCGAGATGGACAAGGTGGTCATCACCGCCACCCAGATGATGGAGAGTATGATCTCCGCGCCGGTGCCCACCCGCGCCGAGGTCAGCGATGTGGCCAATGCGGTGCTGGACGGCACTGATGCGGTGATGCTCAGCGCCGAAACCGCGTCCGGCCGCTACCCGCTGGAAACCGTGCTGGAGATGGCCAAGATCTGCTCGGTGGCCGAAGAGGCCGAGCATGTGGAGCTGGACGCCGATTTCACCGGCCGCACCTTCCGCAGCATCGACCAGTCGATTGCCATGGGCGCGCTGTTCACCGCCCACCACCTGGGCGCTAAGGCCATCGTGGCCATGACCGAGAGTGGCTCCACCGCGCTGTGGATGAGCCGCCACCGCATCCATGTGCCCATCTACGCGCTGACGCCCAAGATCGCCACCCAGCGCAAGATGGCGCTGTACCGCAACGTGCGGCCGCTGCTGATGGACACCAGCATCGACCGCGACACCGCGCTGGCCCAGGCCGAAGCCCATTTGAAAAGCCGTGACATCGTGCAAAGCGGCGATGTCTACGCCATCACCTGCGGCGAGCCCATGGGCGCACCGGGCGGCACCAACATGCTGAAAATCTGCCGCGCCGGCTGAAACCACCGCATCGCCGGCGCCGTACTGTCCCCATGACCCTGGTTCTTCCTGTCCCCCCCGCCTCGCGCCGCCGCTGGTTGCGCTGGGGCGCACTGTGGGCGGCGCTGATGGCGCTGCTGTCCGGCTGCTCGTCCACCGCCATCCTCGACAAACTGGTGCCCACCAGCACCTATGTGTCGCGGCCCAGCGCAGCCTACGGGCCTGACCCGCGCCAGCAGCTCGACATCTACCTGCCGCTGCCGGCCACTGTGGGCGCCACCAAGCCGCCGCTGGTGGTGTTTTTCTATGGCGGCAGCTGGACCACCGGCGACCGCGCCGACTACCGCTTTGTCGGCGAGGCCCTGGCCTCGCGCGGCATTGCCACGCTGGTGGCCGACTACCGGCTCAGCCCGGCGGTGCGTTACCCTGGCTTTGTGCAGGACAGCGCGTCCGCGGTGAAGTGGGCCTTTGACCACGCCGCCGAGCTGGGGGCCGACCCGCAGCGCATCTTTGTGGTGGGCCACAGCGCTGGCGGCTACAACGCCGCCATGGTGGCGCTGGACCCGCGCTGGCTGGGCGCGGTGGGTTTGCAGCCCGCGCAGCTGGCCGGCTGGGCCGGCATTGCCGGCGCCTACGAGTTTCTGCCCATCGGCATCCCCGAGGTGCAGGTGGCCTTCAACTGGCCCGACACCCCGGCCGACTCGCAGCCGGTGGCGCACACCAGCCCGGCGGCGCCCAAAACCCTGCTGCTGGCGGCCCGCGAGGACAAGCTGGTCAGCCCCAGCCGCAACACCCTGGCGCTGGCGAACCGGCTCAAGCAGGCCGGCGTGGCCACCACGGTGCAGCTGTTCGACAGCGTCAACCACATCACCATCCTGGGGGCGGTGGCCACACCGCTGAACTTCCTGGCGCCAGTGGCCGACATGGTGGCCCGCTTTGTGCGCGGCGAGCCTGTCAGCGAGGCCGGGGTGGCGGCCAAGTAAAATCGGGGGAGTTTCAATCCGGGGGCGCCCGCCCCTTCCCTCAAGGACCCACCACCATGGCACTCGTCTCGATGCGCGAGCTGCTGGACCATGCCGCCGCCAACGGCTACGGCATTCCGGCTTTCAACGTCAACAACCTGGAACAGGTGCAGGCCGTGATGGCCGCCGCCGACGAAGTGGGCGCACCGGTCATCCTGCAGGCCAGCGCTGGCGCCCGCAAATACGCCGGCGAGTCCTTCATCAAGCACCTGATCCAGGCCGCCTGCGAAGCCTACCCCCACATTCCGCTGGTGATGCACCAGGACCACGGCACCAGCCCCAAGATCTGCGAAGGCGCCATTGGCCTGGGCTTCGGCTCGGTGATGATGGACGGCTCGCTGCGTGAAGACGGCAAGACCCCGGCCGACTTCGCCTACAACGTTGACGTGACCCGCAAGGTGGTCGACATGGCGCACAAGGTTGGCGTGACCGTCGAGGGTGAACTGGGCTGCCTGGGCAACCTGGAAACCGGCGAGGCCGGCGAGGAAGACGGCGTCGGCGCCGAAGGCAAGCTGGACCACAGCCAGATGCTGACCGACCCCGAAGAGGCGGCCCAGTTCGTCAAGGCCACCCAGCTCGACGCGCTGGCCATTGCCATTGGCACCAGCCATGGCGCCTACAAGTTCAGCCGCCCGCCCACCGGTGACATCCTGGCGATTTCGCGGGTCAAGGAAATCAACCGCCGCATTCCCAACACCCATTTGGTGATGCATGGCAGCTCCAGCGTGCCGCAGGACCTGCTGGACATCATCAACCAGTACGGCGGCAAGATGAAGCAGACCTATGGCGTGCCGGTCAAGGAAATCCAGGAAGCCATCCGTTACGGCGTGCGCAAGATCAACATCGACACCGACATCCGCCTGGCCATGACCGGCGCGGTGCGCAAGTTCCTGGCCGAGAACCCCGACAAGTTCGACGCCCGCGAATGGCTCAAGCCGGCCCGCGAAGCCGCCAAGGCGATCTGCAAGCAGCGCTACATCGAGTTCGGCTGTGAAGGCCAGGGCGCCAAGGTCAAGGGCCACAGCCTGCAGGTGGTGGCGGCGCAGTACGCCAAGGGTGAGCTGGCGCAGGTGGTGAACTGAGCCACAAACCCACCCATGCAAAACGCGGCTTCGGCCGCGTTTTGCATGGCATCGGCGATGGGGGCTGCAAACGCGCGGCAATGCTCGTAAAGTAAAGGGTCGGTGGCACGCGGCCGCCTGCGAATTGAGGAAACACCCATGACCCCCACGCACATCGTCGGTTGGCTGGTGGCCGGGCTCATCACCCTGGCCGCACCCGCCCAGGCCCAGGTCTACCAGTGCCGCAACGGCGCCGGCCAGCTGACCTACACCGACCAGCCCTGTGCCAGCGGCAGTGCCGGCGGGCGGGTGGAGATCACGCCCAACGCCATCGACATGTCGGCCGGCCGCGAGGCGGCCTTGCGCGAGGAGAACCAGCGCCTGCGTCAGCAGCTGGAGCAGCGGCAAACACCGGCTGCGATCCCGGCGGCGGCGCAGGTGGGTCGCACCGCGGCCGACCTGCAGGCTGAGAAATCGGGCAGCCCGGAATGCCGGCAGGCGGCCCGGGAGCAGGAGCTGGTGGCCGGCTCGTCGGCCGGCCCGCGCCGCCAGCGGGCGGCCGAGCAGGCCATGCGGGTGGCCTGTGGCCTGCCCGAGCCGACCCATGAGGGGGTGCGTGAAGTGGTGCGCGAGGTGGGGCCAGCGCCCTACCCCGCGCCTTATTCGGCGCCGCTGCTCATCCGGCCGCGCCCGCAGGCCGGGCCCCAGCCGCAATCGCTGCCCGCCACCCAGCCCGCGGTGGGCGGCTTCGTCACCTCCACCGGCCAGTTCTGTGCCAACGCGGTGGGCGGCGTGGCCTGCTCCACCGGCAACACGCTCCCCCCCGCCCCGCGCCGCTGAGTTGGCGCGGCTACTGCGCCAGCACCCGCGCCATCGCCACCAGGCCGAGGTCAATCGGTTTGGTTTGGCCGGCCACCTCGGCCAGCGGCGTGGCCACGATGGCGGTGCCGCGCAGGCCCATCAGCCGGCCATGGTCGCCACGCGCCAGGTGCTCGACCGCGGCCGCGCCCAGCCGGCTGGCCAGCACCCGGTCGGCGGCGGTGGGGATGCCGCCGCGCACCACATGGCCCAGCGTGGTGTGGCGCAGCTCGAAGCCCAGCCGGTCGCGGTGCTCGGCAAAGTGCTTCAGCATGGCCTGGGCGCCGTGCTTCGCGCCCTCGGCCACCACCACGATGGCGTGGGTCTTGCCGCGCTGGTAGGCGGCCAGCAGGCGCTCGGCCACGCTGTGGGGGTCGACCTCGCATTCCGGCGTGGCAATCACCTCGGCACCGCCGGCAATGCCGGCCATCAGCGCGATGTAGCCGCAGTCGCGGCCCATGGTTTCCACCAGAAAGCCACGCTGGTGCGAGGAGCCGGTGGTGCGCAGCCGGTCAATGGCCTCCAGCGTCACGTTGATGGCGGTGTCCACGCCGATGGTCACGTCGGTGCCCAGCAGGTCGTTGTCGATGGTGGAGGCCACGCCGGCCACCTGCAGGCCAGCGGCTGACAACGCGTGGGCGCCGGTTTGCGAGCCGTTGCCGCCCACCACCACCAGCTTGTCGATGCCAAGGGCGGCCAGGTGGGCCAGCGCGCGGGCCTGGCCCTCGGGGGTGCGGAATTCGGGGCTGCGGGCGCTGCCCAGCACCGTGCCGCCCTGGTTGATGATGCCGCCCACGTCGCGGGCGGTGAGCGGGGTCAGGGTGTTGGTGATCAGCCCGGCGTAGCCGTGGCGCACCCCAAACACCTCCCAGCCCTGGGCCAGCGCGGCCCGGGTGGCGGCGCGGATCGCCGCGTTCATGCCGGGGGCGTCGCCGCCGCTCGTGAGGATGGCCATGCGTTGCATCGCGCCAGTGTAGCGGCGGCCCCCGGGGGCCGGCAGGCCGTTCAGCAAGCCATGCGATGATTGTGCTTTTGGCCTGTTTGCACTCCCATGAGCCCCTCGCTGCACACCTCCACCCTGACCTCTTTGCCGCTGCTGGCGCGCGGCAAGGTGCGTGACAACTACGCGGTGGGCGACGACCGCATCCTGATGGTGGCCAGCGACCGCATCAGCGCCTTCGACGTCATCATGGGCGAGCCGATTCCCGGCAAGGGCGCGCTGCTGACGCAGATGGCGCTGTTCTGGTTTGGCAAGCTGGGCCACATCTGCCCCAACCACCTGACCGGCCAGGCGCCCGAGAGCGTGGTCAGCCCCGCCGAGGTGCCGCAGGTCAAGGACCGCGCCATGCTGGTCAAGCGCCTGAACCCCATCCCGGTGGAGGCGGTGGTGCGCGGCTACCTGGCCGGCAGCGGCTGGAAGGAGTACCAGGACAGCCGCTCGGTCTGCGGCGTGCCGCTGCCCGAAGGCCTGCAGAACGCCAGCAAGCTGCCCCAGCCCATCTACACCCCGGCCGCCAAGGCCGCGGTGGGCGAGCACGACGAGAACATCACCTTCGAGCGCACGGTGGAGATGATCGGCCTGGACCTGGCCACCCGCATCCGCGACCTGAGCATCGCGCTGTACAGCGCGGCCAGCGAGATCGCCGCCAAGAAGGGCATCATCATTGCCGACACCAAGTTCGAGTTCGGCCTCGACAAAGACGGCACGCTGGTGCTGATGGACGAGGTGCTGACACCCGACTCCTCGCGCTACTGGCCGGCCGACCGCTACGTGGAAGGCAGCAACCCGCCCAGCTTCGACAAGCAGTTTCTGCGCGACTGGCTGGAGACCGCCCAGGTCAACGGCCAGCCCTGGGACAAGTCGCCACCGGCCCCCACGCTGCCGCCCGAGGTGGCGCAGAAAACCGCCGCCAAGTACTTCGAGGCCATGCAGCGGCTGCTGGGCTGAGCGGCACCGAATGGCCCAGCCGTCCCTGACCTGCTGGCTGGCCGCCGGCCTGCTGACCCTGGCCAGCCTGTCGGCCGCGGCCGCCACCGTCACGCCCGACAGTGTGGACACCGCCGACGGCGCGCGGGCCTTTCTGCTGGGGCGGCCGCAGGCCACCACCACGGCCAGCCCGCGCCCGCTGGTGCTGCTGTTGCACGGCCATGGCGGCAATGCCGCCCAGGTGCTGGGTCAGCGCCGCAGTGCCGCGCCGATGGCGGTCTGGCTGCGCATTGCCGACCGCGAAGGCTGGCTGGTGGCCGCGCTCGACGGCCTGCGTGGCAGCGACGGCCAGACCGGCTGGAACGACTGCCGGCGCGACGGTGAGGGCCGGCCCGCCTCCGACGACGTGGCCTTTGCCCGCGCGGTGGTGAACAAGCTGGTGGCCGCTGGCGAGGTCGACCCCCGCCGTGTGTACGCCATGGGCATGTCCAACGGCGCGATGATGGTCTTGCGGCTGGCGCAGGAACTGCAGCCGGCGCTGGCCGGTTTTGCCGCAGTGTCCGGGCTGATGGCCGCCGACAGCGTTTGTGCGTCACCCACCCAGGCCGTGCCGGCTTTGCTGTTCATGGGCACCGACGACCCCATCGTGCCCTATGGGGGCGGCCAGGTGAAAGCCGGTCGCTCGCAGCGCGGCGGCGTGCTCAGCGCCGAACAGACGGCCGCAGCCTGGCAGGGCTTCAACCAGGCCCCTGGCCCGGCCCGCCGCCTGACCGTGCCGGCGAGTGAGCCGGACACCCGGCTCGAGCGCCTGGCCTATGGTCCCGAAGCGGGCTCGGCGGCCCGGGTGGCGCTGGTGACGGTGCAGGGCGGTGGCCATGTGGAGCCCAGCCGCAGCGAACGCATCGGCAAGCTTTACCAGAAGCTGGTGGGGCCGCAGAACCACGATGTCGAGGCCGCCGAGGTGGCCTGGCGCTTTTTCAGCGGCTGGCCGCTGGCCTCCCCGGTAAAAGACGGCCGTTGAGTTTGCTCAGCTGAGCACCACGCTGCTGAGGCGGCGGCGGTAGCTGGCCACGGTGGGGTCTTGTGGCGGGATCTGGCCGTCGGCCACCTTGGCCTTGGGCGGCTCGATCAGCGCCAGGATGGCGATGAAGGTCTTGCGCGCCAGGTCCTCGTGCCAGGCCTTGTCGCGCATCAGGATGTCGAGCAACTCGTCCATCGCCTCGGTCCAGCGCTGCTGGGCCATCAGCAGCTGGGCGCGGGCAAAGCGGGCGTCAAAGTCACGCTTGTTGGCGGCAATTTTTTCATCAAAACCGGCCAGGGCCGTTGCCAGGTCTGGGAGCGCTGCTGCGAAATCAGAGGCATTCATCCAGCGCTGCAAGGCATCCAGCGGCTGGCTCTGGCTGGCCTTGGCGATCACCGGGGCAAAGGCCACCTTGGCGTCGTCGCTGCGGCCCAGCTGCATCAGCAGCTTGACGCAATCGAAGCGCACGCCGTCGTTGGCCGGGTCGGCGGCCAGCGCCTGCTGCAGCTTGGCCAGCGCGGTGTCGATGTCACCGTCGGCCAGCTCGTCCAGCGCCTCTTCTTCCAGGTCTTCGGCGGCCAGCTCGGCCTCGGTGGGCACATGCTTGTCGAGGAACTCGCGCACCTTGCCTTCGGGCAGCGCGCCCATGAAGCCGTCCACCGGTTTGCCGTTCACCACCAGGATGCAGGTGGGCAGGCTGCGCACACCAAAGGCGCTGCACAGCTCCTGCTCCTGGTCGGCGTTGACCTTGACCAGCGTGAAGCGGCCGTCGTAGGCGGTTTCCAGCTTTTCCAGGATGGGGCCCAGGGCCTTGCAGGGGCCGCACCAGTCGGCCCAGAAGTCCACCAGCACGGGCGTGGTCTGGGAGGCGACGATCACGTCGGCCTCGAAGTTTTGCAGGGTCACATCGGTCATGGAAAAAGGGGGCGGAGCCAAAAAGTAAAATCGGGGGTTTCCGCGGGGCGCCGATGCGCCCATTGAGCGGTGTTCTTCAGGTTGGGGCCTATGACTCTAATTCAAATCGGCGTGGTGATGGGTTCCAGCAGCGACTGGGACACGATGCAGCACGCGGTGCAGATTCTGCAGCAGTTCGGCGTGGCGCACGAGGCCCGGGTGGTCTCGGCCCACCGCATGCCCGACGACATGTTTGCCTATGCCGAAGCCGCCGAGTCGCGTGGCCTGCGCGCCATCATCGCCGGCGCCGGCGGCGCGGCGCATTTGCCCGGCATGCTGGCAGCCAAGACCCCGGTGCCGGTGTTGGGCGTGCCGGTGGCCAGCAAGCACCTGCAAGGCGTGGACTCGCTGCACAGCATCGTGCAAATGCCCAAGGGCGTGCCAGTGGCCACCTTCGCCATCGGTGCGGCCGGTGCCGCCAACGCGGCCCTGTTCGCGGTGGCCCTGCTGGCGCACGGCAACCCGGCCTTGCGCGAGCAGCTGAACCGCTTCCGCGCCGAGCAGACCGAGGTGGCGCGGGGCATGAGCTTGCCGCCGGTCGCATGAACGATCCCGTCATCCTGCCGGGGGCCACACTCGGGGTCATGGGGGGCGGCCAGCTGGGGCGCATGTTCGTGCACGCCGCCCAGGCCATGGGCTACCAAACCGCGGTGCTGGACCCGGACCCGACCAGCCCGGCTGGGCTGGTCAGCCACCACCATGTTTTGACCGCCTACGACGACCCGGCCGGCCTGCAGCAGCTGGCCGCGCTGAGTGCGGCCATCACCACCGAATTCGAGAACGTGCCGGCACCGGCGCTGGCCACCCTGGCGGCCCGCCGGCCGGTGGCGCCCGGCGCCGACGCGGTGGCCATCGCCCAGGACCGGGCCCAGGAAAAAGCCCATTTCCAGCGCTGCGGTGTGCCCTGTGCGCCGCACGCGGTGGTGAGCGACGCCGCCAGCCTGGCCGCGGTGGGCGACGGGCTGCTGCCCGGCATCCTGAAAACCGCCCGCATGGGCTACGACGGCAAGGGCCAGGTGCGGGTGCGCAGCCGCGACGAATTGGCCGCCGCTTGGCAGCGCCTGGGCGGTGTGGCCTGTGTACTGGAGAAGATGCTGCCGCTACAGGCCGAGTGCTCGGTCATCGTGGCCCGGGGCCGCGACGGCCAGGCCGTGTTTTTCCCGCCGCAGCGCAACCTGCACCGCGACGGCATCCTGGCCGTGACCGAGGTCCACGAGGGCAACCTGCCGGCCGAGCTGGCCGCCCAGGCCATCGCCGGTGCGCTGGCGGTGGCCCATGGCCTGGCCTATGTGGGCGTGCTGTGTGTGGAATTCTTTGTGGTCGAGGGCGCCGATGGCCAGCCCACGCTGGTGGTCAACGAGATCGCGCCGCGGCCACACAACAGCGGCCATTACACGATGGACGCTTGCGATGTGTCGCAGTTCGCGCTGCAGGTGCGCACCATGGCGGGCCTGCCGCTGGCCATGCCGCGTTTGCACAGCCCCGCCATCATGCTCAATCTGCTGGGTGACTTGTGGGCGGCGGGCACGCCGCCCTGGGCCGAGTTGCTGGCGCTGCCCGGCATGCATTTGCACTTGTATGGCAAGACCGAGGCGCGGGCCGGCCGCAAGATGGGCCATCTGAACATCACCGGTCCCACGGTGGCGGTGGTGCGCGAGCGGGCGCTGCAGGCCGCCGCGCTGCTGGGCATCGCGCCGTTCTGAGCGCACCCACCATGATCCGGCCCGGCCACGACCCTGCGGCGATTGCCGACGCCGCCGAGCGGCTGCGCGCTGGTGGGCTGGTGGGCTTGCCCACCGAGACGGTGTATGGCCTGGCGGCGGACGCCAGCAACCCGGACGCGGTGGCCCAGATTTTTGCCGCCAAGGGCCGGCCGGCCGACCACCCGCTGATCGTCCATGTGGCGAACGCCGAAGGCGCAGCCGCCTTCGCCGCCGAGGTGCCGGCCTTTGCGCGCCAGCTGATGGCGGCCTTCTGGCCTGGCCCGCTGACCCTGATCTTGCCGCGCCGCCCCGAGGTGGCCGCGGCCGCGGCCGGCGGCCAGGCCTCGGTCGGCCTGCGCTGCCCCAATCATCCTGTGGCGCTGGCCCTGCTGACCGCCTGTGCCCAGCGTGGCGTGGCCGGCCTGGCCGCGCCCAGTGCCAACCTGTTCGGTCGGGTCAGCCCCACCACCGCCGCCCATGTGGCGGGAGAGTTCGGCGACGGGCTGCTGGTGCTGGACGGCGGCCCCTGTGCGGTGGGCATCGAGTCGGCCATCGTTGACTGCACCCGCGGCGCGCCGGTGCTGCTGCGGCCGGGGGTGCTGACGGCCGGGCAGATTGAGGCCGTGTGTGGCCTGCCGCTGGTGGGCAACAACGGCCTGGCCGCCGCGCCCCGCGCCTCCGGTACGCTGGAGGCTCATTACGCGCCGCGTGCGCCGGTGCGGCTGATGGACGCCGCCGCGCTGCAGACCGCGGCCGACCTGCTGGCCGGCAGCGAGGCACCCGTGCCGGGCGCCATCGCGCTGTGGTCACGCACAGGCCTCAAGCTGCGGACCGAGGCGGTGCGGGCCCGGCGCATGCCCGACGACCCGCTGGCGGTGGCGCAGCTGCTGTTCGGTGTGCTGCGCGAGTTCGATGACCAGGGGGTGCGGCTGATCTGGGTCGAAACCCCACCCGACACGCCGGAATGGGCGGGTGTCGCCGACCGACTGCGGCGCGCCGCGGCAAGTTGACAGGGGCACGTTAAGATGGTCGGCCTTGCCCGCTGCGCCTTGGGTGCCGCCTCGCGGGCCGTTTTTTGTTTGGAGAGTGCATGATGAATTTCCCGGTTTTGCGCCGTCTGGTGCTGGCAACAGCCGCTGTCGCAGGGGCTGTGTTGGCCGGTTGCGGCGGTGGCTCGGTGGTGGGCCAGGTCACCCCGACCCGCCTGGTGGTGTTCGGTGATGCCTTCAGCGATGCAGGCCAGGTGGGCGGCGTCAAGTACACCGTCAACGACGGCAGCGTCAACAACTGGACCTTGGAACTCGCCGCACGGTATGGCCTGACGCTGACGCCCAAGTCCGCCGGCGGCACCAGCTACGCCCAGGGCAATGCCCGCGTCACCGCCACACCCGACGCCGGCGGTGGCAGCAGCCCCACCATCACCGCCCAGGTCGATGCCTTTCTGGCCAGCGACTCGCTCAAGGCCACCGATTTCGTGGTGATCAGTGGCGGTTTCAGCGACCTGATTGCCGAGACTGTCAACACCGGCCTGAGCGATGCCCAGCGCCTGGCCAACGTCAAACAAGCCGGCCGTGAGCTGGCCGCGCAGGTGGTGCGGCTGATCAACGCCGGCGCCAAGCAGGTGGCGCTGGCCGGTGTGTATGACCTGGGCAAAACCCCCTGGGCCACGGCCACCGGTCAAAACGCGGCATTGAGCGCCCTGGCGATTGCCTTCAACGCCGAGCTCATCACCTCGGTGCCTGTCAGTGCGCCGGTGCTGTATGTGGACGCCGCCAACTACTTCAACCTGATGACCAACCAGCCAGTGAACTTCGGCTTCGACACCTCCGTCGCGGTGGCTTGCACCAGCACCGGCAGCGGCACCGATGGCATTGGCATCAGCGCCGGCGCCCACGTGACGTCCAAGCTGTGCAACACCGGCACCATCGCGTCCGGTGTCAACTACCTCCGCACCGTGTACGCCGACTCGGTGTACGCCACCCCGCTGGCCCACCGCTTGTTCGGTGATTTCGCCTACGAGCGGGTGCGCAACCGCTTCTGAGCGCGCTGGCGCCCCGAAAAAAAGCCGACCGTTGGGTCGGCTTTTTTCATGGCGCGCCGGTCCAGCCAGGGGCGAGGTGTCAGCGCCGGGGCGGGCGGCGGCCGTAGCGCAGCTTCATCACCAGGATGGCCAAGGCCAGCACCAGCGTGACGGCGTTGGCCACCACCACCGGCCAGGCCGACAGCAGCAAGCCATAAACCAGCCACAGCGCCACGCCCAGCGTGAACACGCTGTACATGCCCAGCGAGATGCCACTGACGTCGCGGCTGCGCCAGGTCATCCAGGCCTGCGGCAAAAAGCTGAGGGTGGTCAGGCAGGCGGCCAGGCTGCCCACCAGTTCGGTGCTGTTCATGGCGGGCTCACTGGTCGCGCGCCGCCCATTCCACCAGCGCGTCCAGCACCGGGCGGGCGGCGTTGGCGTTGGGGTGGTTGACCAGGGCCACCAGCACCACCCGCTTGCCGCTGGCGGTGTCCACATAGCCGGCGATGGCCACCACGTCGCGCAGGCTGCCGGTTTTCAGGTGGGCGGTGCCGGGCAGGCGCAGCTTGCTGCGGCGCAGGGTGCCGTCCACGCCGGTGATGGGCAGCGAGGCCATCAGCTCAGGCATCACCTGGCTGGCCCAGGCGTGCTGCAGCAGCCGGCCCAGCGCCTGCGGGCTGATGCGCTCCTGGCGCGACAGGCCGGAGCCGTTGTCCAGCACCGGAAGCTCGGTCTCGCCAAAACGCTCGCGCCACCAGTTGCGCACCACCGCCCGGGCTCCCTCCAGCGTGCCCACGCTGCGCGGCGAATTGGCCAGGCCCAGCGTCAGAAACAGCTGCTGGGCCATCACGTTGTTGCTGAACTTGTTGATGTCGCGCACCACCTCGGCCAGCGTGGGCGAGGCCAGCTCGAAGGCCGGTTTCAGCGTGGCTGGTACCAGGCCGTCGCGGACCTTGCCACCGAGCTGGCCGCCGAGGTCGCGCCACAGGCCTTCCACCGTGCGGCGGGCGTGGCTGGCCGGGTCGGTGTAGGCCATCGGCCAGGCGCGTTCGCCGCAAGCCACCGGGTAGCTGCCGGCCATCCGGATGCGGCCGGGGTCGCTGAAGTCGGCCTTCAGGCCGCCGCGCCAGTCCCCGCAGTCGGCCGCTGACAGCGGCACCTGGCTGGGCACCTGCAGCCCGGCCAGCCGTGGCTCCACCGTCACGCTGGCCGTGCCGGCGCGCCGGTCGGGCACGAAGGTCAGCACCAGCGACTTGAAGTTGAGCAGCAGCGCGTCGGGGCTGGCGTTGTAGGGCCGCAGCCGCTCGCCGTCGAACTCACCTGGGTCTTGCTCGGCCACCTCGAAGGCGCTGTGGTCGAGCACGATGTCGCCGGCCACCGTGTGGATGCCCAGCCCTTGCACCCGGCGCAGCAGAAGCCACAGCCGCTCGACCACCAGCTTGGGGTCGCCCTGGCCTTTGATGTACAGATTGCCCTGCAGCACGCCGTCGCGCAGCGCGCCATCGGTGTAGACCGTGGTGGGCCAGGTGTAGGCCGGGCCCAGCTGGTCCAGCGCCACGTAGGTGGTGAGCAGCTTCATCACCGAGGCCGGGTTCATCGCCTGCCCGGCCTGGAAGGCCAGCCGGGGGGTGGCCTTGGTGTCGGTGTCGACCACCAGCAGGCCGAAGGCCTCGCGTGGCAGCTTGCTGCGGGCCAGGGCCGTCTCGACCTCGGCCGGCAGCGGCGCGGCGGGGGTCTGGGCCAGGGCCGGCAGGCTCAGCAGCGCGGCCAGCAGCCACAGGCCCAGCCGCCAAAGGTTGCGGTGCAGGGTAGGGCGGGGGTGTGACATGGCGACCTGAGTCTAGCGCGGCGATCTGGCGTGCTGTGCAGGGCCGGGCCGCGGTCGGGATAATGGTCGGATGCGTTCCCCCTTTCACTGGTCGCCCCGGGCCATCGGCCTGCTGGCGGCGGTGGTCACCGTGGTGGTGTGGACCGCCTTCATCGTCATTGCCCGCGCCTCGGCGCAGCGCAGCCTGCACCCCTTTGACATTGCCCTGTGCCGCATCGTCGGCGCCAGTCTGGTGTTGGTGCCTTGGGGTTGGTGGTTGACTCGGCGCCAGCAGATGGCCGGCAGCCCTGCCACTGGATGGCTCGGCCTGTCGCCGCTGTCGCGCCGCGTCACGGTCTCAGTGGGGCTGTTCGGTGGTCTGGGCTACGCCATGCTGGCCTACAGCGGCTTCTTTTTTGCCCCCGCCGCCCATGCCTCGGTGCTGATGCCGGGCAGTCTGCCGCTGTGGACCGCGCTGCTGGCCGCGCTGGTGCTGGGCGACCGCATCACGCCTTTCCGCGCCGTGGGGCTGGCGCTGATTGTCGGTGGTGACCTGCTGGTGGGTGGGGCCAGCCTGTTGCGCGCCTTTGACGGCGGTGAGGTCTGGAAGGGTGATTTGCTGTTCATGTCGGCCGCGGCCTGCTGGGCGGTTTACAGCGTGCTGGCCCGCCGCCATGGCCTGGACGCGGTGCGCGGCACGATCGCCATCACGGTGTTTGCCTGCGTCAGCTTTGTGCCGGCCTACGCGGCGCTGGGGCTGCTGGGCCTGAGCCCCAGCCGGCTGGCGGTCGCGCCCTGGAGCGAAATCCTGTTCCAGGTGCTGTTCCAGGGCCTGGGCTCGGTGGTGGTGTCGGGCATTGCCTTCACCCGCATGATCCAGCACTACGGCCCGGTGCGCTCCACCATGATCACCGCGCTGGTGCCGGGGCTGTCGGCCTTGGGGGCGGTGGTGTTTCTGGGTGAACCGCTGTCGTGGAATTTGTGGGCTGGCCTGGGGCTGGTGACGGCCGGTATTTTGTTCGGTGTGCAGGCGGTGCGCCAGTCCCTGCCCGGCGGCGGCCAGGGGCCGGACGGGGCACAGGCGGTGCGTGGGGCAGTGCCAACGTCGGCGGGACCGGCCGCAATTGGTGCAAAAATCGGTGACACATGAAGATCCTGGCCTTTGACACCAGCACCGAGACCCTGAGCATCGCGGTCGGCCGCGGCCTGGGCGCCGCCGGAGCGGGCCAGGTCTGGTCGCGCAGCGGGCCCGGCGGCGCGCTGGCCTCCAGCCAGCTGATCCCTGCCATCCTGGCCTTGCTGGCCGAGGCTGGCCTGACGCTGCGTGAACTCGACGCGATTGCCTTTGGCCGCGGCCCCGGTTCCTTCACCGGCCTGCGCACCGCCTGTGCCGTGGCCCAGGGTCTGGCCTGTGGCGCTGCGGTGCCGGCGCTGCCCATGGACACCCTGCTGGCCGTGGCCGACGAAGCCCGCCATCGCCACGGTGCGCTGCAGGTGGTGGCCGCGCTGGACGCCCGGATGGACGAGGTCTACACCGCCACATATGACTTCACCATGGCCTGCAACGGTGGGCTGCCGAAATCGGTTGCCCTGGTGGCGCCCGAGCGGCTCGCCGTGCCGGCGGGCTGGGCGCTGGCCGGCAACGTGGGCGGCCCCTACGCCGGGCGGCTGCCCAGCGGGGTGGTCTGCCTGCCGGCCCTGCCCACCGCCGAGGCCATGTTGCGGCTGGCGCCCGGGCTGATCGCCGCCGGCCAGACCCTGCCGGCCGACCAGGCCTTGCCGCTGTACCTGCGCGACAAGGTGGCGCTGACCACCGCCGAACGCCAGGCCAAGGCCAGCGCAGCGGCTCCGGTGGTGACCCAGGCGGTGGCGCCATGAGCGCGGTGGCTGCTCCCCGCGAGGCCTGGTTCGAGCCGCTCACCGTGGGCAAGCTGGATGCGGTGCTGCCCATCGAGCAGGCCTGCTACACCCACCCCTGGAGTCGGGCCAATTTCAGCGACTCGCTGGCCAGTGGCTACGAGGCCCAGCTGCTGCGCGCCGGCGACGAGGTGCTGGGCTATTTCGTGGCCATGCTGGGTGTGGACGAGGTGCACCTGCTCAACATCACCGTGGCCCCCGGCCACCAGCGCCAGGGCTGGGCCCGGGTGATGCTGGACGCGCTGGCCATCTGGTCGCGTGGCCGCGGCGCCCAGTGGCTGTGGCTGGAGGTGCGGGTCAGCAACGACCGGGCCCACGAGGTCTACCAGCGCTACGGCTTTCAGCGCATCGGTGAACGCAAGAACTACTACCCGGCCGCGGCCGGCCAGCGTGAACACGCGCTGGTGATGAGCCTCAAGCTCTAGGTTGCCATGAGCCTGGATCTGGACGCGCGCCAACGCGCGATGCTGGCCGAGATGGGGGTGCAGGTCTGGTGGCCGGCCGCCGAGCCGGCGTTGCCTGCTGCGGCCCCTGCGCCCGTGGCCGCACCGGCCGCAGCCACTGTGGCGCCTGTGCCGCAGGCCAAACCAGCGCCGGTCATGGTCGCTCCTGTGGCCGCCCGTGCCGCACCCATCCGCATTGACGCCGGGCCGGTGGCCACCATGGACTGGGCGGCGTTGCAAGCGGCGGTGGCCGGTTGCCAGGCCTGTGGCCTGTGCCAGAGCCGCAAAAACACCGTGTTCGGCGTTGGACCGGCCCCTGCCCAGGCCGACGCGCCGCCGCAGGTCGACTGGTTGGTGGTGGGCGAGGCGCCGGGCGAAAACGAAGACCTGGCCGGCGAGCCCTTTGTGGGCCAGGCCGGCAAGTTGCTCGACAACATGCTCAAGGCCGTGGGCCTGAGCCGCCGCGGCAGCGACGGTTTGCGGGGCGCTTTCATTGCCAACACGCTGAAATGCCGGCCGCCCGGCAACCGCAACCCCACTCCGGAAGAAATGGCGCAGTGCCAGCCTTTTCTGGCGCGTCAGATCGAGCTGCTGCAGCCCAAAATCATCCTGGCCTCGGGCAAGTTCGCGGTGCAGGCGCTGCTGCAGGAAACCCTGCCCGACGTGGCCACCACGCCGCTGGGCAAGCTGCGCGGCCGGGTGCACCGTTACCGCGGCATCCCGGTGGTGGTGACCTACCACCCGGCCTATCTGCTGCGCGCCCTGCCCGAAAAAGCCAAGGCCTGGGCTGACCTGTGCCTGGCGCTGGAAGTGTTGAGCACGCCCTGAAGGGGGTGTTGGACAGCCCGAAGAGGCGCTGACTCTGGCGGCGCCGCGGCCTGCAAGGCCAGGGCGCACACGCAGTGAGCAGCCGTGGGGGCCCTCCTTACAATCGGGGGATGACTTTCCTCGAGATGCTGCGCGCGGCGGAGCAGAAAAACGCGTCCATGCTGTGTGTGGGCCTGGACCCCGAACCCACCAAGTTTCCCGGGGCCATGCGGGGCGATGCCAGCCGGATTTTTGACTTCTGCGCCGCCATCGTCGAGGCCACGGCCGACCTGGCCATCGCCTTCAAGCCGCAGATCGCGTATTTCGCCGCGCATCGCGCCGAAGCCCAGCTGGAGCAGTTGATCGCCCAGATCCGCCAGGTGGCGCCGCAGGTGCCGGTGATTCTGGACGCCAAGCGCGGCGACATCGGCTCGACCGCCGAGCAGTACGCCATCGAGGCCTTTGAGCGCTACGGCGCCGACGCGGTGACGCTGTCGCCTTTCATGGGGTTTGACTCGGTCCAGCCTTATCTGAAGCACCATGGCAAGGGCGCCTTTTTGCTGTGCCGCACCTCCAACCCGGGCGGTGACGACCTGCAGGCCCAGCGCCTGGCTTCGGTCGACGGCCAGCCCTTGCTGTACGAGCATGTGGCCCGTTTGGCGCAAGGTCCGTGGAATTTGAACGGCCAGCTGGGCCTGGTGGTGGGCGCGACCTACCCGGCCGAGATCGAGCGCGTGCGGGCGGTGGCGCCCACGCTGCCGCTGCTGATTCCCGGCGTCGGTGCTCAGGGCGGCGACGCGGTGGCCACGGTCAAGGCCGGCTGGCGGGTCGATGCACCGATTGTGGTGAACTCGTCGCGGGCCATCCTGTACGCTTCGTCGGGCGACGATTTCGCCGCCGCGGCACGCCGGGAAGCCCTGAAAACACGCGATTTGCTGCAATCGGCACAATCCCAGGCATGAACGCGCTCAACATCTCCGAACTGATGCAGACCCTGGGCCTGCAGGCCAGGCAGGCCTCGGCCCAGATGGCCAAGGCCTCTGCCGCCACCAAGAACAAGGCGCTGAAGGCGCTGGCCGTGCGGCTGCGCGCCAACGTGGACGCGCTGCAGCTGGACAACGCCAAGGACATCGCCCGCGCCCAGGCTACCGGTCTGGCCGCCCCCCTGGTGGACCGGCTGCGCCTGACGCCGCAGGTGATTGCCACCGTGGCCGAGGGTTGCGAGCAGCTGGCTGCCATGCCCGACGTGATTGGCGAGGTGATTGGTCTGAAGCAGCAGCCCAGCGGCATCCGCGTGGGCCAGATGCGGGTGCCGATTGGCGTGTTCGGCATGATTTTCGAGAGCCGGCCCAACGTGACCATCGAGGCCGCTTCTCTGAGCATCAAGAGCGGCAACGCCTGCATCCTGCGCGGCGGCTCGGAAGCCATCGAGTCCAACAAGGCGCTGGCCCGGCTGGTGCAACAGGCGCTGACCGAGGCCGGCCTGCCGGCCGAAGCGGTGCAGCTGGTGCCCACCACCGACCGCGAGGCTGTGGGCCAGCTGATCACCATGCCCCAGTACGTGGACGTGGTGATTCCGCGCGGCGGCAAGGGGCTGATCGAGCGCATCAGCCGCGACGCCAAGGTGCCGGTCATCAAGCACCTGGACGGCAACTGCCACACCTATGTGGACGACCCCTGCGACATCGCCATGGCGGTGGCGGTGGCCGACAACGCCAAGACCCACAAGTACAGCCCCTGCAACGCCAGCGAGGGCCTGCTGGTGGCGCGCGGCGTGGCGGCCGAATTCCTGCCCCAGATCGGCGCCATCTTTGCCGCCAAGGGCGTGGAGATGCGCTGCGACGCCGAGGCCAAGGCCATTCTGGCGGCGCTGCCCCAGGCCCATTTGACCGACGCCACCGAGCAGGACTGGTTCGAGGAGTATTTGGCGCCCATCATCAGCGTCAAGGTGGTGGACGGGGTGGATGCGGCGATCGCCCACATCAACCACTACGGCAGCCACCACACCGACGCCATCCTGACCACCAACCACCTGCACGCCCGGCGCTTTCTACGTGAGGTGGATTCGGCCAGCGTGATGGTGAATGCGAGCACCCGCTTCGCCGACGGCTTCGAGTACGGGCTGGGGGCCGAAATCGGCATCTCCACCGACAAGTTCCACGCCCGCGGGCCGGTGGGCATCGAAGGCCTGACCTCGCTGAAATACGTGGTGCTGGGCGAGGGCGAAGTGCGCGCCTGACGGCCCAGTGGGCGGTCCGCGGGGTGCGGGCTTGCAAGCGGGGACAATGTCCCCACTTTTTAGAATCCTTTTGACATCCCTTCGCGAGGCCGCATGGTTCCCCATCTCGTCACCGCCCTGACCGGCCCCATCAACGAGCTCGAGCAGCGAGTGCTCGACTCCATGCCGGCCATCGAGCGCTGGTTCCGCCTCGAATGGATGGAGCACACGCCGCCGTTTTACTGCTCGGTGGACGTGCGCAACGCCGGCTTCAAGCTGGCGCCGGTGGACACCAACCTCTACCCCGGCGGCTGGAACAACCTGACCGACGAGATGCTGCCGCTGGCGGTGCAGGCGGCGATGGCGGCGATCGAGAAGATCTGCCCCGAGGCCCGCAACCTGCTGGTGATTCCGGAAAACCACACCCGCAACACCTTTTACCTGAGCAATCTGGTGCAGCTGCAACGGGTCTTCCACATGGCCGGCCTGAACGTGCGCATCGGCTCCATCAGCCCGGAGATCAAGGAGCCCACCGTCGTCAACCTGCCCAACGGCCAGAGCGTGACGCTGGAGCCGGTGATCCGCAGCAAGCGCCGGCTGGGGCTGAAGGACTTCGACCCCTGCACCATCCTGCTCAACAACGACCTCAGCGCCGGCATCCCCGGCATCCTGGAGGACATCCATGAGCAGTATTTGCTGCCGCCGCTGCACGCCGGCTGGAGCGTGCGCCGCAAGAGCAAGCATTTCCAGTGCTACGAAGAGGTGTCCAAGCGCTTCGGCAAGCTGCTGGGCGTGGACCCCTGGCTGATCAACCCGATGTTCAACAAATGCGGCGAGGTCAATTTCGCCGAGGGCACGGGCATGGACTGCCTGACCAGCAACGTGGACGCGCTGCTGACCAAGATCAAGCGCAAGTACAAGGAATACGGCATCAACGAGAAGCCGTTTGTGGTGGTCAAGGCCGACAACGGCACCTATGGCATGGGCATCATGACGGTGCGCGACGTCAAGGACCTGGAGGCGCTGAACCGCAAAACCCGCAACAAGATGAGCGTCATCAAGGACGGCCAGACGGTGGGGGAGGTCATCATCCAGGAGGGGGTGCTGACCAACGAACGCATGAACGACGCGGTGGCCGAGCCGGTGGTCTACATGATGGACCGCTACGTGGTGGGCGGCTTCTACCGCATCCACGCCGAGCGTGGCATCGACGAAAACCTCAACGCGCCCGGCGCCAGCTTTGTGCCGCTGGCCTTTGCCAACTCCACCCATTTGCCGCAGCCCGGCATCAAGCCCGGCGCCAGCGCGCCCAACCGCTTCTACATGTATGGCGTGATTGGCCGGCTGGCCATGCTGGCCGCCAGCTACGAGCTGGAAGCCACCGACCCCAACGCCGAAGTCTACGACTGAGCGGGGCCCCGGCCTGGCCGTCAAGCGGCGGCCAGGCACAGTTGCTGCATCGCAACAAATCTGCGAAATTGCCGGTTTTTTTGGCGTCTTACCTCAGTTTTGCGGGGGCTGAGCGGCGCACAATGGCGTTCTTTCTTCATGTGACGGACTCCCAACGCGGCCACCCTGGCTGCTGACCCGGGCCCCAGACCCCAGTGCAAAGCTCGAAATCATCGCTCGCGGCGCTCACCATCGGCGCCATCGGAGTTGTCTACGGCGACATTGGCACCAGCGTTTTGTACGCGATGAAGGAGGTCTTTGGCAGCGGCCATGTGCCGTTCACGCCGGAGAACGTCTACGGCATCCTGTCGATGTTCGTCTGGACACTGACCGTCATCGTTTCTTTCAAGTACGTGGTGCTGGTGCTGCGCGCCGACAACGCCGGCGAGGGTGGCCTGGTGGCCATGCTGGCCCTGGCCTCGCAGGCGGTGAAGGACAAGCCCGAGCTGCGCCGGGTGCTGCTGTTGCTGGGCATTTTTGGCACCGCGCTGTTTTACGGTGACGGTGTCATCACCCCGGCGATTTCGGTGCTGTCGGCCATCGAGGGCCTGGAGGTGGTGTCGCCCGGCCTGCACCCCTATGTGCTGCCGCTGACCCTGGTGGTGCTGCTGGCGCTGTTCATAGTGCAAAAACGTGGCACCAGCGGCATCGGCAAGTTCTTCGGCCCCATCACCGTGCTGTGGTTTCTGGTGCTGGCGCTGCTGGGCGTGTCTCACATCATGGACAACCCGGCCATTCTGCGCGCGGTCAGCCCGCACTACGCGCTGAGCTTCATGGTCGATTTCCCGGGCATCACCTTCATCATCCTGGGCGCGGTGGTGTTGTGTGTCACCGGGGCCGAGGCGCTGTACGCCGACCTGGGCCATTTCGGCAAACGGCCGATCCGGCTGGCCTGGTTCATCGTGGTCATGCCCTCGCTGGTGCTGAACTACTTTGGCCAGGGCGCGCTGCTGCTGCAGCAGCCCTCGGCGGTGAAAAATCCGTTCTTCCTGATGGTGCCCGACTGGGCCCAGTTGCCCATGGTGGTGCTGGCCACCATGGCCACGGTGATCGCCTCGCAGGCGCTGATCACCGGCGCTTTCAGCGTCACCAAGCAGGTCATCCAGCTGGGCTACCTGCCACGGCTGGGGGTCAAACACACCAGCGTCAAGGACACCGGCCAGATCTACATGCCCTTCGTCAACTGGGGGCTGTTTGTCGCCATCGTGCTGGCGGTGGGCATGTTCAAGTCGTCGAGCAACCTGGCCGCGGCCTATGGCGTGGCGGTCTGCACCGACATGCTGATCACCACCATCCTGACCTTCTTCGTGATCCGCTACGGCTGGAAATACCCGCTGTGGCTGTGTGTGGCCGCCACTGGTTTTTTCTTCGCGGTCGATTTGGCATTTTTTGCCTCCAACCTGCTCAAGGTGCCGCAGGGCGGCTGGTTCCCGCTGGTGATTGGCGGCGCGATTTTCACGCTGATGGTGACCTGGAAAGAAGGGCGCCGCCTGCTCAACGAAAAAATGCGCGCCGACGCCATCGACCTGCCCAGCTTCCTGGAGGCGGTGTTCGTCAGCCCGCCGGTGCGGGTGGAAGGCACGGCGGTGTTCCTGACCAGCGACGTGGGCGCGGTGCCCAACGCGCTGCTGCACAACCTCAAGCACAACAAGGTGCTGCACGAAACCAATCTGTTCGTCACGGTGCGCAACCACGAGGTGCCGTGGATCGGCCTGGACAAGCGGCTGGAGATCCAGTCGCTGGGCCACCATTGCTGGCAGGTGGTGGTGCACTATGGCTTCAAGAACGACCCCGACCTGCCCAGCGCGCTGCGCCAGATGCGGGGCCGGGGCTGCGAGATCGAGCCCATGAACACCAGCTACTTCTTGTCGCGCGACA
Source organism: Rhodoferax sp. SPJ4 (assembly GCF_058216275.1). Taxonomy (NCBI): domain Bacteria; kingdom Pseudomonadati; phylum Pseudomonadota; class Betaproteobacteria; order Burkholderiales; family Comamonadaceae; genus Rhodoferax; species Rhodoferax sp. SPJ4. The sequence goes on along the minus strand of NZ_JBYZMN010000003.1, from coordinate 102,733 downwards.
CCGTCATCCCCACCATCGGCGGTGGCATGGTGCCCTGGCGCGAAAAGCTGTTCGCCCAGATGCACCACAACGCCAGCGGGGCGGCCGACTTCCTGAACCTGCCCAGCAACTCGGTGGTCGAGCTGGGCTCCAAGATCGAGATCTGACGCAGCCGGCGCGGCTGCCCCCCGGGGTGCACGCCGCGCACTTCTTGGCGACAATGGGCCGATGAACCTGCTCTTCATCGCCGACCCCATCGACTCCTTCAAGATCACCAAGGACAGCACCTTTGTGATGATGCGTGCGCTGCAGGCGCGCGGCCACCGCCTGTCGGTGTGCGAGCCCAAAGACCTGATGTGGCAGCGCGGCGGCCGCGTCACCGCCTATGTGCGCGACATCACACTGACCGGCGACCCGCTGGCCTGGTATGCCGACGCCCACCCCGGCGCCGACTGCCGGCCGGTGGCGCTGGCCGACTTTGGCGCGGTGCTGATGCGCAAAGACCCACCCTTCGATTCCGAATTCTTCTACGCCACCCATTTGCTGGAACAGGCCGAGCGCGAAGGCGCCCGGGTCTTCAACAAGCCGCGGGCGCTGCGCGACCACCCGGAGAAGCTGGCCATCCTGGAGTTCCCGCAGTTCATCGGCCCGACGCTGGTGACCCGCGACCCGGCCGACATTCGTCGCTTCCATGCCGAGCACCACGACATCATCCTGAAGCCGCTGGACGGCATGGGCGGCATGGGCATCTTCCGGGTCACTGCCGACGGCATGAACCTGGGCAGCATCATGGAGACCCTGAACCGTGGCGGCGCCGAAACCGTGATGGTGCAGAAGTTCATTCCCGCCATCGCCCAGGGCGACAAGCGGATTCTGGTGATCGGTGGCCAGCCCGTGCCTTTTTGTCTGGCCCGGATCCCCCAGGGGGGCGAGGTGCGCGGCAACCTGGCGGCCGGTGGCAAGGGCGTGGCCCAGCCCCTGAGTCCGCGCGACCGCGAGATCGCCGAGGCGCTGGGGCCGGTGCTGATGGCGCGCGGCCTGCTGCTGGTGGGCCTGGACGTGATCGGCGACAGCCTGACCGAGATCAACGTCACCAGCCCGACCTGCTTCCAGGAAATCTTCAACCAGACCGGCTGCGACGTGGCCGCGCTCTATGCCGATGCGCTGGAGGCCCGGCTCTGAGCCCAGCCGGTCCGATCTTTGGGTCATGAACTCATGCCAAAAATGTTGTGGCAAAACCACTGACACCTGTTTGTAATACGGCCTGGTTACAAACCTGACTGGTAGTTTTGTTTCAACTTTTTTTGGATTGCCTCATGAAGAAACCCCTCATCGCCCTTGCTGCACTGGCCGCCGCCGGTGGTGCTTTCGCCCAGTCCTCCGTCACCCTGTATGGCGTGGTGGACACCACGCTGACCCGCATCACCGGCTCCCTGGCCAGCGTGACCGGTCAGACCTCGGGCAACTGGGCCAGCAGCCGCCTCGGGTTCCGCGGTACCGAAGACCTCGGTGGTGGCCTGAAAGCCAACTTCAATCTGGAGTCTGGCATCAGCGTGGACAACGGCTCCGGCGCTGCCACCAGTGCTGACAACATCAGCGGTGGCTCTGCCGCAGGCCTGACCTTCAACCGCATCGCCACCGTGGGCCTGGCCGGCTCCTTCGGTGAATTCCAGTTCGGCCGCCGCAATGTGCCCTCGTTCTACAACGACGACCGCAACCCCTTTGGTACCAACAGCGTCGGTGATGACGTGCACTGGCAGGCCAACCTGATCGGCCAGGCCCAGCAGCGCACCTCCAACGGCTTCCACTACTTCACGCCCGAACTCGGCGGCTTTTTCGCCCATTTGCACTACGCACTGGGTGAGCAGGCGTCCAACGCCACCTTCGGCACCGACAAGAACGGCAACTACGCCGGCCTGTTGCTCGGCTACCGCCAGGGCCCGCTGGACGTGGCCTTCGGTTATGGCAAGCAAGACATCAAGCGTGGCGACGCCACCGCCTCCAACACCGCCGACCGCAGCGTGACCAACCTGGGCGCGTCCTATGACTTCGGCGTGGTCAAGTTCAGCGGCGAGTACTCGCAGCAGAAGCTGGAGAACACCATCAACATCGGCGCCGCGCTGACGACACCGTCGGCCGCGCCTTACGGCGTGGCCGCTGCCGGTGTGGACACCAAGGCCAAGGGCTACGCGCTGGCCGCCACCGCACCGCTGGGTTCGGGTGTGTTCAAGGTCGGTTACAGCACCGTCAAGATCGACAACGGTCTGGGCCTGGGCACCGAGCCCAAGGCCAGCAAGTTCGCCGTGGGTTATGTCTACAACTTCTCCAAGCGCACCTCGATCTACACCACCGTGGCCCGCCTGAACAACAAGAACAATGCCGCCCTGACCGCCGGCACCCGCGCCGGTCTGGCCGGTGCCAGCACCGCCGCCAACGAGAGCTCCAACGGCTACGAACTGGGCCTGCGCCACAATTTCTGATGTGACACGCCCCCGGTGCGCCGGGGTTTGATTTCCAAGGTATTGGCCTCTGCAACCCCGGTTGCAGAGGCTTTTTTCATGCCCCCGGCAGGCCGATGGAGCCGGCCTTCACTGCGGCTGGCCGTTGACAAACACCCGCAGCTCACCGGACGCAAAACGCGTCCAGGCCTCGTTGGTGGTGAGCGGCGCGGTGACCACCACCGCCACCCGGTCGTCGGGCTGGGCGTGTTCGGCGAAGTTCACGCTCAGGTCTTCGTCGCTCAGTGTGGCGTGGGCAAAGGGGTGCTGGCGCACCACCCAGTACAGCTCGGTCGAGGCATGGGCCCACAGCGCCTGGCCGTTGCTCAACAGGCAGTTGAAGGTGCCATGGCGGGCGATCTTGGGCATCAGCTCGCCCAGCGTCAGCGTCAGCTCGGCCACGCTGGGCACATCGGCGTGCGATTTGGCCAGCTCCTGCATCAGCCAGCAGAAAGCCCGTTCGCTGTCGGTGCCACCCACTGGGCGAAACTGGCCGTGCAGCCGGGGGTGGAAGTCCTTCAGGTCGCCGTTGTGGGCGAACACCCAGTAGCGGCCCCACAGCTCGCGCACAAAGGGGTGGCAGTTCTGCAGCGCCACCCGGCCCTGGGTGGCCTTGCGGATGTGGGCAATGACGTTGCGGCTCTGGATGGGGTAGCTGCGTATCAACGCCGCCACCGGCGACTCCGAGGCCGCGCTGTGGTCGACAAAATGGCGCAGGCCCTTGTCGCCCTCGGCGCTGCCGTCGCCCTCAAAAAACGCGATGCCCCAGCCGTCGCTGTGGTGGTCGGTGCGGCCACCGCGCTGGGCGAAGCCGGTGAAGCTGAAGGTCACGTCGGTCGGCGTGTTGCAGTTCATGCCGAGCAATTGGCACATGGTCTCAGTCCTTGGCCGCGGGTGGGGCGTGGCGGGGGTGGGGCGCCCGCAGCCCCCAGGCCGCCACCATGGCCAGCGCACACAGGCCGGCCAGCATCACAAAAACCTCGTCAAAGGCCGCGATGCGGGCGGCGCTGGACAGCGGCTTGTCCAGCGAGTCGCCATGGGCGGTCAGCCGCCATTCCAGCACGATGCCACACAGGCTCACGCCCACCGCACCGCCCAGCATGCGCAGAAAGCTGATGGCGCTGGCGCCCTGGGGAATCAGGCCCTGGGGCAGGCCGCGCATCGCGCCCAGGTTCAGCGAGGGCAGGATGAAGCCCAGGCCGATGCGGCCCAGCACCGCCCAGGCCAGGATCAGCAGCAGCGAGCTGCCCAGGCCCACGGTGACCATCAGCGCGAACGAGGCCGCCAGCAGCGCCAGGCCGATGCTGACCAGCCGGTGGGTGGGTTGGCGGTCGGCCAGCCGGCCCACCACCGCGATGGTGATGGCCAGCACCAGGCCGGCCGGCAGCAGCGCCGTGCCCACATGCGAGGCCGACAGGCCCAGCCCCAGCTGCATGTAGACCGGCAGCAAATAGGTCGAGCCGAACAGCGCCGTGCCGTAGATGAAGGCCACGATGCCGCCCATGGTGAATTGCCGGTGGTGGTACAGCGCCAGCGCCATCAGCGGCTCGCCGCCACCGCCCGCCAGCCGCCGTTCCCACCACAGAAACGCCACCAGGCTGGCCAGCGCCGCACCCAGCAGCAGCGCCGCCTCGGTGGCCGAGCCGCCGTGCAGCGCCACCAGGCCGTTGAGCAGGCTCAGCGTGCCCACCGCCACCAGCAGCAGGCCGCGCCAGTCCAGGCCCAGGCCGTCGCGGTTGGCCGCCACGCCGCCGGGCGCGGTGTTGGGCACAAAGCGGTGGGCCAGCCACAGCGAGGCCAGGCACAGCGGCACCACCATGAAGAAGATCGAGCGCCAGCCAAACCAGTCCACCAGCAGGCCGCCGATGCTGGGTCCCAGCGCCGGCGCCAGCACCACGCCCATGCCGAAGATGCCGCTGGCCCGGCCCTGCTCGTGGGACTCGAAGGCGCGCAGGATGATGATGGCCGGGATGGGCTGGACCACGCCGGCCGCCAGGCCCTCGGTCACCCGGGCCACCAGCACCAGGTCGTAATGGCCCGACAGGCCGCCCAACAGGCCGCCGGCCATCAGCAGCAGCATCGCGGCGGCGTAGGTGCGGCGGTAGCCGTAACGCGCCAGCAGCCAGGGCGTGGTCAGCATGGACACCGTCATCGCCACCATGAAACCCGAGCTGACCCATTGCGCGCGCTCCTGGCCGATGCCGAAAAAATGGCTCATGCCGGGGATGGCCACGTTGACGATGGTCGACGACATCACCGACGCCATCGTGCCCACCATCACCGCCAGCAACAGCAGCCAGCGGTAGCGCTGGCCATAGCGCTGGCGCAGCGCGCTCAGCGTGTGGGGCGATTCAGCGGTGGGGTGAACAGACATGGAGGGCAGCTTGAAAGTAGCATTGTGCCGCCTGCACCCCAAGGAGACGCTGTGGCCCCCACCGATTTCAGCCTGGACCACCATTGGCTGCCCTTCACCCCCAACCGCAGCTTCGCGCTCGACCCGCGGGTCTTGGTGGCCGCCGACGGCATGGCCTTCACCACCCACGACGGCCGTCGGGTGCTGGACGGCATTTCCAGCCTGTGGTGTGTGGGCGCCGGCCACAACCGCCGGCCCCTCATTGAGGCCATCAAGCGCCAGCTCGATACGCTGGACTACGCCACCGCCTTCCAGGCCACCAACAACCAGGCCTGTCTGGCGGCCGACCGCATCGCCGCGCTGGCGCCGGGCGACCTGAACCGGGTGCTGTTCTGCAACTCCGGCTCGGAGGCGGCCGACACCGCGCTCAAGCTGGCGCTGGCCTACCACCGGGCCCGTGGCGAGGGCCAGCGCACCGTTTTCATCGGCCGCGAGCGGGCCTACCACGGCGTGGGTTTCGGCGGCTTGAGCGTCGGCGGCATTGCCGGCAACCGCAAGGCCTTCTCTGGGGCGCTGCTGCCGCGGGTGGACCACCTGGCCCACATCCACGACCCGGCGCGCCACGCCTTTGTCCACCACCAACTGCCGGCATGGGACCACGACCCGCTGGCCGAGCTGACCCAGCGCATCCTGCCGCTGCACGACCCGTCCAACGTGGCGGCCGTCATCGTCGAGCCAGTGGCCGGCAGCGCCGGCTGGTACATCCCGCCACAGGGCTATTTGCAGCGGCTGCGCCAGATCTGCGACCAGCACGGCATTTTGCTGATCTTCGACGAGGTCATCACCGGCTTTGGCCGCCTGGGCACGCCGTTTGCCGCCGACTTCTTCGGCGTCACGCCCGACCTGCTGACCTTTGCCAAATGCGTGACCAACGGCGTCATCCCGTTGGGCGGCGTGGTCTGCCGCGACAAAGTGCACGCGGCGGTGATGGCGGCCCACGCCCAGTCACCGGCCCACGCCATCGAGTTTGCCCATGGCTACACCTACTCCGGCCACCCGGTGGCCTGCGCGGCGGCGGTGGCCACGCTGGATTTGTTCGTCCAGGAAGACCTGTTCGTCCGTGCCGGTGAGATGGGCCACCTGTTGGGCGACGCCATGCACAGCGCGCTGGTGGGCTTGCCCGGCGTGGTGGGCCTGCGCACGCTGGGCCTGGCCGGTGCGGTGGAACTGGACCCGCAAGGTCAGCCGGGCCGTCGGGCCTACGAGGTGTTTCTGGCCTGCTTCCACCGTGGCCTGCTGGTGCGGCCGGCCGGCGACAACCTGGTGCTGTGCCCGCCCTACATTGTCAGCCCGGCCGAGATCGACCAGATGGTGACCACGCTGGCCGAGGCGCTGCGGGCCACGGCCTGAAACCGCTCAGCGCGGCGTGGATGCCGGCGCCTTGAAGGCCTCGCGCATCTCGGCGCAGTAGTCCTTGGGCGGCACCGGCGGGGTGCGCCAGGCCTGGTCGTAGCCCTGAGGTGGGGGGCTGCCCTCGGGCGCGGCCCACAGCCGCACCGCCTTGGCCTTCAGGGTGGGCGGCAGGTGCAAGGGCACGCCCAGGGTCCGGTCCACATGGGCGCTGCCGGCCAGCAACACCACCACCTGGCCGGGCCGCGCGGCGGCGGCCACGCTCTGGGCCATGGCCAGGTCGCGCGCCACCTGCACCCGGGCCATGGCCGGCAACTGGCCCTCAGGCAGCAGGCCGCAATGGCCGTCGCGCACCGCGTCCTGCTGGGCTTGCCAGCGCTCGGCGCTGAGCCGGGTGTCGAGTTCGGGCGCCTTCATCGCGTCGCGCAGCGCCGGCCGGGCCAGGTTGCCGCCCAGCACCGGCACGCCGGCGCGCACCGCCGCCATCACCGCCGGGCCGTAATCGGCCCAGGGCCAGCCGTCGGCGCCCCAGCGCAGCGCGGCCTGGACCTGGGCCTCGCCGGCATCCCGTGGCAGGCCGGCGGTGCTGGCGCCCTGGGAGGCCATCTCGATCACCACCGCCGCCAGCTGGCCGCGTTCGGCCAGCCGGGCGATCACGGCGCGGTGGATCTGCTGGTGTTCGGGGGCGTCGTGCTGCTCGCCCAGCAGCACCGCGTCGGCGGGCAGCAGGGCGTCGATCTGCGAGGCAGCCACCGGGGCGCTGGGCGTGGCGCAGCCCAGCAGGCTGGCAAGCAGCAGGCCGGTCAGGGCCAAGCCGACGGGGACACGGGGAGAAGGGGAAAGAAGGTGGCGCATGGCCCCATGCTAGGGCCAGCGCAAAGCCGGGGCGGGCGCGTCGGACATGGCCGGGCGCCCGGCCGCCGCCTCAATGCATGATGACCGGGTTTTGCGCCAGGCCGGTGTAGCGCTCCAGCGTGTCTTCCACCTCTTCGGCGGTGGGCATGTTTTCCTGCCAGTCGCGGATGTGCTGGTGGAACAGCTCGGCCCAGGAGCCGTCGAGGTAGACCTCTTTGCCCGAGCGTTTGTCAACGATCTCGAAGCCATGGCGAACCAGCGGCGGGTGCAGGGCCACCGGCAGGTCGGCGTCGGGATGGATGTGGACGACGGCGAACGATTCCGAGTCGTAGAGCATTTGCATGTTGTCGATCATTTCCACAGTGTGTACTCCTTAAGTAGCAACGTTCGCGCCATCTTCAAGACCGACCGGGGGGTCTGGGTGCCGGATGGCAGACAAACCGGGGGTCTGGTCAAGGAGTTTGCACCCCTTCGAGGAGTTGATCGACAAAATCGCCGCGGACTTGAGTCAATTTGATGCGTATTGGTAAAAAATTTAACGCTGGCGCAAACCAAAGTTCCACTTTTTGGTCGAATTCGTGGCGCGGAGGACGCACCAACTTGAGGCCGCGCAGCGCGCCATAGGGCAAATTCAGGCCTTCTTCGCGCTCCACCGTGAAGCGCCAGACCTCGGCCTCGCGGGGTCCGGCGGTTTGAATACCAATGGTTTTGCCCGGCGTGTAGCGGCCCGGGTCGCCGGCCAGCAAGGCCGACAGCTGCATCAGCACGCTCAACCGATCCTGTGCGCCGGGCAGCAAGGCCACGTCGGGGGTGTTGGCGCTGAAACTGATCTTGCCCTTGTCCCGGTCGAAGTGGGCCGCCAGCTCGCTGCGCGACTTGTCCGAGAAGCGGGTCGGCGCCAGGCCCTGGGGCGTCAAGCGGCCGCTGCTGGTCTGCACCCGGTTGCCGAGCAGGAAGACATTGACCTCCAGCCGCGCCTCGTAGCTGGTGGCCGCGGGTTTCCACTGCAGCTCGGCGTGTGCGGTGTACTGGAAGCCCTTGGCCTGGCCCTTGACCACGTACTGCAGGGCCACCGGTCCGGGCACCACCACCGGGGCCGCCGCGGCCAGGCCGGTTTCCGGCCCGTCGCCATCGGGCTGGCTGGCCACGGCGGTGGGGGCGGGTGCCGCCTCGCTGGCCAGTGGGGGCGCCGAAGCGGCCGTGGCGGCCGGGGTTGGCGTGGCCGGCGGGGCCAGGTCGGGCAAGGCTTCGGCCGGGCTGGCGGGGGCGGGCTCCGGCGTGGTCTGCGGCGCGGGTGCGGCAGCTTCGGTCGCTCTTTTCCGTGCCACCGGGGCCACCGCCCGGGCGCGGGGCGGGGCTCCCGCCTGGATGGCCGGGGGGGTGGGCGCCGGCGCTGCGGCCAGCGGCTCCGGGCCTGGCAGGCTGCGGGTCAGCAGGCGCACCGGGGTGGTGGCCGGGGCCAGCGGTGGCGGCACCCAGGCCTCGGGGGCGCGCTGCAGCAGCCACAGGTGAACCGCCAGCACGGCCACGGCCAGCCCGGCCAGCGGCACCCAGGTCGATCCACCGGGCCAGGCCGGTCGAAAGGGGGGAGGGGCGGTCAGGCGCAGCGGCAAAAGGGGCTTTCAGGTGGTGACATCGGAGCTTAACGCCGCCGCCCGGTCCGGGGTCGGTGAAGCCGCGGTAAACGGTGTGGCCCGTTGTCGCCAACGGCCCGGTGAAAATAGCGCCATGAAACTCGCCACCCTCAAAGACGGCTCGCGCGACGGCCAGCTGGTTGTTGTCTCGCGTGACCTGGCCAGCGCCCATTACGCCACCGGCATCGCCAGTCGGCTGCAGCAGGCACTGGACGACTGGAACTTCATCGGCCCGCAACTGCAAGACCTGTCCGACACGCTGAACCACGGCAAGCCGCGCCATGCCTTTCCTTTTGACGCCGCGCTGTGCCTGGCGCCGCTGCCGCGGGCCCACAGCTGGTTGACCGCCCAGGCCCACCCGAGCCATGTGGAGCGGCTGGCCCAGGCCGAGGGGCGCGAGCCGCCCAGCCATCTGAAATCGCGGCCGCGCATGCGCCTGGGCGACGCCAGCCAGTTCCTCGGGCCCGAGGCGCCGTTGCCTGCGGCCTGGTGCGCCCAGGGCCTGGACTTTGGTGCCCAGCTGGCGGTGGTGACCGGCGAGGTGCCGGCCGGCAGCCCGCCCGCTCAGGCCCTGGAAGGGGTGAGGCTGCTGATGCTGGCCAACGACTTGACGCTGCGCCAGCTGCTGGCCAATGAGCTGGCCGCCGGTCTGGGGCCGCTGCAAAGCCAGCCCGGCACCGCGTTTGCACCGGTGGCGGTGACGCCCGACGAGCTGGGCGACGCCTGGGACCATGGCCGGGTGGTGCTGAAGTTGCTCACCAGCTGGAACGGCCGCAAGGTCGGTCTGGGCGACGCAGCGGCCGGCCAGCAGTTCCACTTTGGCCAGTTGCTGGCCCACGCGGCGGCGCAGCGGCCACTGCGCGCCGGCACGGTGCTGGGCGCCGGCCCGGTGAGCCACCCCGACCCGGCGTTTGGTTACCACAGCATCGCGGAGAAGCGGGCGCTGGAGATGTTGGCCGACGGCCAGGCCGTCACCGGTTACCTGCAGCCTGGCGACCGGGTGCGGCACGAGCTCAAGGGCCGCGACGGCCTGAGCCTGTTTGGCGCCATCGACCAGGCCGTGGCCGGCGCCTGAGCGCGGCTGTCACAGGAGTGTCCCCAGGGGCGGACTGGCCAAAGTAATTCACCCTACACTCCGAGGCAGTTCATTCACGCCCTGAGGTTTGTTCATGTTGACGTCCTCCCTGCTTCGCTCGGTTTCGCTGCTGGCATTGGTGGGGCTGACGGCCACCACCAGCCTGGCCCAGACCAAGGTGCTGATCAACCCGGGCGACCGGGGCGAACAATCGCGGTTTGCGGTCTACAGCGCCTGGCGCACGGCCATCGAGCAGGCGCTGCGCAAGGAGAAGGTGACCGACATTGCCGTCACGCTGTCGACCGACGCCACCGCCGACCTGGGCCTGACCCGATCCAAAATTCCCGACATCTTCATCGCCCCCGCCCATGTGATCGGCAGCGCGGTGCGCCATGGCTACACCCCGGTGCTGGGCCTGGACAAACCGGTGCAGGCGGTGCTGGTGGCGCCCAAGGACAGCCCCATCACCACCCTGGCCCAGGCCCAGGGCAAGTCGCTGGGCCTGCCGCTGCAGGACAGCGTGGTGACCTACCTGGTGCGGGGCGAGTTGAACGCCGCCAACACCACGCTCAAGCGCCATTTCCGCGGCGTCTATGAAACCCGTTACCAGGACGCGCTGCTGAGCTGTCTGCAGCTGAAACGTTGCGACGTGGTGGGGGTGGAGCGCGCGGTGTACGACCGCTGGGTGGCGGCCAACGAACCGGTGAAACTGGTGATGGAAAGCAAGACCGCGCCGGCCATGGGCGTGGCCCTGAAAGACGGTGCCCGTCCCGGCGCCGAGGCCTTGCTGACCGCCATGATGGGCGGCGGCGGCCAGCTGGGCGCCGCCAGCGACGGGGCCAAGCTCGCCGGGCTGGACGCCAAGGCCTTTGACTACGTGTCCACGCTGGGCTATTTCACGCCGCGCGCCCTGCCGGGCGCCACCGTGGTCGATGCCAAGGCGGTGGCCCAGCTGATGGCCGCCGGCGCCCGCTACGTCGACACCCGCACCGACGCCGAATTCAAGGCCGGCCACATGCCGGGTGCGGTGCTGATGCCCTATGTGGAAAAGAGCGCCAAAGACGCCGACTTCAACGCCTCGCTGGACCAGTTCGAGCTGGCCAAGCTGGCCATCGATCCCAACACCCCGGTGATTTTCGGCTGCAATGGCGCCGAATGCTGGAAGAGCTTCAAGGCCAGCCAGGCCGCGATCAAGGCCGGCTACACCAAGGTGCATTGGTTCCGCGGCGGCTTCCCCGAGTGGCGCAGCGCCGGCATGAAGATCGACGCCGGCTGAGCGTCGCTTTGCCACGCCGCGCGTGATGGGCTGCTCGCCGACCCTCGGGGCCTGGTCGCTGGCAAGTCGGCGGCTGGTGGGGTGGGCTCGACGGCTGGGCCTTGGGTTCGCGGTCGGGTGGCTTGCCGGGTCGGCCTGGGCCCAGCCCCCTTGCCCTCCCGCGGCGCCGGCGCTCACGCCGGAGCGCCTCGCCCTGGCCCAGCGCAACGCACGCGACCATGGCCTGCTGTGGCGGGTGGAAAAGGCGGGTCGCGTGTCCTGGCTTTACGGCACGCTGCACCTGGCCCGGCTGGACTGGCTGGCGCCCGGGCCCACGGTGCGTGCGGCGTTTCAGGGCAGCGACACGCTGGCGCTGGAGCTCAACCTGCTCGACGCCGAATCGCTGAAACCCTTGACCGAGCCGGCCGACCCCGAGCGCATCCGCCAGGTCATGACCGCCCCCCGCCGTTCCCGCCTGGCCCAGGCCATGGCCAGTGCCTGTGTGCCCGATGGCGCCCTGGACGGTCAGCGCCCGGCGATGCAGGCCGCGGCCCTCGCTGTGATGGCCGGCCGGACCGTGGGTCTGCACGCCGAATTTGCCATCGACGCCTTGCTGGCCGGGGCCGCCCAGCGGCTGAACAAACCCGTGGTGGCGCTGGAATCGGCGGCCGACCAGCTGGAACTGCTGGCCGGTGCCAATGCCACCGAAGAGGGCGAGCTGGTGGACGGCGCGCTCGACGAACTGGAATCCGGCCACATGCCGCGCCAGCTCGAGCGTCTGGCCCAGGCTTGGGCCCGCGGCGATGAGCGCCTGCTGGCCGACTACCCGCGCTGGTGCCACTGCCTGAACAGCGCCCGCGACCGGGCCCAGTGGAAGCGTGTGCTGAACGACCGCAACGGCCCGATGGCCGAGCGCATCATGGCCCTGCACGACGGCGGCCGGGCGGTGTTTGCCGCGGTGGGCGCGCTGCACATGGTGGGGCCGCAAGGCCTGCCAGCCTTGCTGCGGACCGGTGGATTTCGGGTGACGCGTGTGGTGCCGGCCCGTCCGTGACGGTGCCGCCCAGCGCTTCTTTGTGTAGCCAACTTGTCGGCCTGGGCAATGGGCTGACGCTGATTTTCTGGAGATCGCCATGGACACCTGGCTGCTGTACGCCCTGCTCGCCATGCTGTTTGCCGGTTTCACCGGGGTGATTGCCAAGCTGGGCCTGGCGGGCATCTCGGCCGACCTGGGCATGGCCATCCGCACCGCTGTGGTGTTTGTGCTGGTGATTCCCTTCGCCGCCGCGGTGGTGCCGCGCACCGACTGGGCCCAGCTCACGGCCCGCAACTGGGGCTGGCTGGCCTTGTCGGGCCTGGCCACCGCGGTGTCCTGGGTCTGTTACTACCGGGCCATCAAGCTGGGCGAGGTGTCCACCGTGGCGTTGATCGACAAGGGCAGCGTGGTGGTGGCCCTGCTGCTGGCGGTGTTGCTGCTGGGCGAGTCGCTGAGCCTGGCCAAGCTGACCGGTGGGGCGCTGGTGGTGGCGGGGTTGCTGGTGATTGCCCGCGGCTGAGGTCTGCGGGGCGGGGCTCCAGCGGTCAGGCGCACGCCACCCGCGACGGCAGGCTGCCGATGGCCGGCCAGGGCAGTTGGCTCAGCGTGGGTCGGCAGTCGCTGACGGTTGGGCGCGCCACCCGTTGGCAGGGCCGCGGGCGTTCCGGCCCTGCAGACGGCGTGGCCGGCTGCCGTTCGATGGTGGGCAGCGAGGCGAGGGCGTCGGTCACGGTGACCGGCTCGGGGCCGTCCAGGGCGTCGGGTTCCCGCAGCAGCATGCGCACCAGGCCAGCGGCGTTGCGCACCCCGTATTTCTTCATCAGCCGGGTGCGGTAGATTTCCACCGTGCGGTGGCTGATGCCCAGCGAACGGCCGATTTCCTTGGCGGTGTAGCGCTCGCGCAGCAGCGAGGCCACCTCGCGCTCGCGCGGCGTCAGGCTGCCATGGTCGACCAGGGGCACGCTGGCCGACTCCACGCTGCACAGGGTCAGCTGCCGGCTGGCGTCCAGCGCCACAAACTGCAGACTGACCTGGCGCACCGGGCTGTCCGGCGCGGAGGCGCCGTCGCTCACCGGCTGCATCAGGCGCGTTTCGCGGTAGCGGCCGCCGTTCACCCAGGACCCCTGCATGGCCGACTGGATGGCCTCGAACGGGGTGCCGCCCGGAAACAAGGTGTTGAAGCGGGTGCCCAGCAGTCGGGATTCGGCCAGCTCGAAGAGGTCACACAGCGCCTGGTTGCAGGCCACCACGGTGTGGTCCTGCAACACCATCATGCCCAGCGGGGCGAACTCGAAGGCCACCCGGAAGTACGGTGCCGACAACTCGGCGTCCAGGGTGTCTTCATTGGCCGGCCCTTGCTGGCCTTCGTTGGCGTCGCCGTCAGCGGCGTTGTTGTGTGTCATGGTGCCTCCCGTTCCTGAAATGCAGTCTAGGGACGGCATCACGGGGCGGCTATTCGGTTCTGGACAGGGGCTGTCAGTGGATGGTCAAAAAGAACCATGGGGCCGGTCCGGAAACGACAAGGGCCCCTCGCGGGGCCCTTGGAGGCAGAACGGGAGCTCAGAACAGCAGAAAACCCGACACCGGCTGCAGCACCCCGAAGGCGGGCGTGGGTTCTGCCGGTGCCAAAAAGGTGGACAGCGGCGTCAATGGGCTGCCGGCGGTGAACAGGCCGTCCACCAGCGGCGGTGGAAACCCTTGGACCAGGCCAACGCCCGCCAGGGGCAGGCCGCTGGGAATGCCGACCGCTCCCTCGGGAATGGCCAGCCCGTTGGAAGAAGCCAGGCCGTTGATGGGCAGGCTGTCAGCCAGCGGGGCCAGCCCGGCCAGCGGCGGGGTGGCATCTGGCACCCCTGGGATATTCGACAGCAGGTAGGCGTACGAGGTCAGTTCGTTCAATGCGGGCAAACCGGTGGACATAGCAAGTCTCCAAAAATTTTTGACATGTCATCTTAGATTTTCCACATCAACATGTGATTTAAAAAAACTGCGTACGTAATTTGTGCCGAGATATTTTGGTGAATATGTGTAATTAAATTTTTGTATTCATTATGAAATACGTACGTACTCCGATCCATGAAAACCCGATAGGTGTGTGCCCTGACTTGAGAAAGGATGTGAATGCTTTTTCTAGAGCGAAAAATATCTCAGATGATGGTTTTCATGACGGGCGGCTGCATCGAAGGTGATGATGGGATAAATATCGGTATTACTACCTAGGTATTCATATAGGCGATTGCGGGCCTCTTTTCAGAATTCAATTTATATACAGTTGAGCAATGCCGTGGTGCATGGTTTTAATTTGAATTCAATGGAGGTTTCAATGAAGATGAACAAGGGTCTGAAATTGGCGGTGCTGGTGTTGCCGGTGCTGGCCGCCTGCGGGGGTGGCGGAGACGGTTCTTCGGTGGCCGATGCCGGCAAAACCTCGGCCATGGCGCTGAAACTGCCAGTGGGCGCCGCTTCACCCGAGCAGGGTGGGGTGTTGATGTCGGGTGGTTCTGCCACCACCACCTCGGCCGCCGACGCCAGTGCCAGCGGCAGCGCCAATGTCAACGGCGCGAACGCCAACGGCAACGCGAATGCCAGCACCGGTGGCGCCGGCGCTGGCAACCCACTGACGGCCTTGCTGGCCGGGCTGATGCCCAACGGCGGCAATGCCGGCCAGCTGCTCGACCCGTCGGCGGCCGCCAACACCGCCGTGCCCAAGCCCGAGTCTTGCGACGAGGGTGACAACCCTGAGAAGGGCCAGCAGGGTCAGACCTCGGTGGCCGAGCGTTTCAACGGCGCCAACAAGGTGGCGCGCAGCTGCAACCTGAAGCTGGTGGGCCAGTACCAGGGCGAGGGCACGACCTGGTACAGCACCGCCTACATGGAAAAAGACAAGGGTGTGGACGCCCAGGGCCGCGACCTGAACAAGGGCTGCAAGTACTTCGGCACCGCCTCGGCCGGCATCAACTTCAAGAAATCGCAGGGTGTGCAGGTGGTCGATGCCACCGACCCCAGCCACCCCAAACTGGCCACCAACCTGGCCAGCCCGGCGTTCTACCGCGGCACCTGGGAGACCTTGAAGGTCAACGAAAAGCGCAAGCTGCTGGCCGGCGCGGGCGTGAATTTCGGCTACGACTCGCTGGCCTTTGACGTCTACGACATCAGCGAAGACTGCACCAAGCCCAAGCTGCTGAACAGCTTTCTGGGCAGCTCGCGCGTCAGCAAGCCGTCCAACGTGCTGGGTCACGAGGGCAACTGGGCGCCGGACGGCCTGACTTACTACACCACGGGCTTGTTCACCGGCTCGCTGAACGCCATCGACGTCAGCGACCCCAAATCGCCCAAGTCCATCTACACCGGCACCACCGGCATCAGCAACCACGGCTTCAACCTCAGCGACGACGGCAACCGGATGTATTTGTCCATGGCCTTCCCGGCCGGCATCCTGATCCTGGACACCAGCGACATCCAGGCGCGCAAGCCGGTGCCTGTGGTGCGCCAGGTCGGCAGCCTGTTCTGGAACGCGCTGGGCCTGGGCCAGATGACCATCCCGGTCAAGTACGGCAACAAGCCCTATGTGATCGCGGTGGACGAACTGGCCGCCGAAGGTGTGCGCATCATCGACATCTCGGACGAAACCAAACCCAAGACGGTGTCGCACATCCAGCTGGAAGCCCAGCTGCCCAAGAACGCCAAGACCCGGCGCGACGAGATCAACGGCAACGGCTGGTTCGGTTACGAGGCCCATTACTGCCGGGCCGACAGCAAGGTCAACCCGACGGCACTGGCCTGCGGCTTCCTGCAGTCCGGCATCCGGGTGTTCGACATCCGCGACCCGGCCAAGCCACGCGAGATTGCCTACTACGTGCCACCGTCGCAGATGGACTTGCCGCGCGAGAAGCTGGCCGGCTCCGAGCATGCCTGGGGCATCATCGGCGGCGCGCCGACCAACCTGTCCGAGGCCGGCAACAAGGACTTGTCCACCATCCTGCGCACCACCGCAGTTCGCTCCAACCTGACCACCGACTTCTGCTCGTCCAGCGGCTTCTTCATGGGCCCGAGCAAGAAGACCGGTCGCCAGCAGCTGTGGGTCACCTGCCAGGACAACGGCGCGCTGTTCCTGGAGTTCACCAACAACGCCTACCCGCTGGCGGGCAGCGCCCAGGGCGCGGGCGAGTAAAGGGAGATGGCGGTGCTTTCCATGCGCACCCGGTTGGTGTTTGGCATCGGTGGCCTGATGGTGGTGGGCGGCTTGCTGGCGATGACGCTGCCCGCCACCGTGATGCCCTGGGCCACCAACGGGCCTGAGGCCGCGCCGGTGGCCGGGCTGCTGCCGGTACCGCAGAGCGGCCCGGTGGACGTGGGCTTTTCCCAGCTGATGGTGTTGCACCACGACCAGGTGGTGGTGCTGGGCAACGCGGTGCAGAAGCGGGCCTCGCCCATGGTCCAGGCCCTGGGCCGCAAGCTGGCGTCCGACCAGCTGGTGGAGATCGGCCAGCTCAAGGGCTGGCTGGCCTTGTGGAACCAACCCTGGATTCCCGCCAGCACCGACATGGCCAGCTGGATGCCCATGCGCAAGGACACCGCCGACCCGGTGGCTTTGAGCAACTACCTGGAACTGTGCCGCCAAACCCCGGGCGGCATGCCGGGGGCGGCCAGTGTGGCCGAGATCGCTGCGCTGGAGCGACTGGGCCAGCCCGAGAAGGCCGATGTGCTCTACCTGCAGTACATGGTTCGCCACCACCAGGGCGGGGCACCCATGTTGGTCTATGCGGCCCAGCATGCCGAGACTCTGGTGGTGCGGCAGGCCGCCTGGCGCATGCTGATCGACCAGCAGAAAGAAACCATGCAGATGCTGGCCATGTTGCGCAACCTGGGTGCCCTTCCCTTGCCGGAACCGGTGCCGCCGCCAGACCTGCAGGCGTTGGTGGACTCGCTGAAAGGCGCGCCCAACCGGGTGGTGCAGCGGCTGGACCAGCAACCGCTGCTGATGCAGGGGAGAACCGGGGGCTGAGGCAAGCGGTCTTGTTCAGTTTTTGTTCGTCGGGTCGTTTTCGATCGCCCCGGCGTTTTCCTTTTTCGCCGCAGCGGTTTATGCTGCCCAGAGTAAGAACCGCGGCACAGCGGTCTGTGGAGGGAAGCACAACATGACGATGGACGCCATCAATCAGGTGTTGCTGATGGACGCGCAGGGCCAGCCCACCGACCGGCACCTGCTGGTGGCCTCCAGCGACTGGGACGCGATACGCACCTATTCGAACGAGGTCTACATGCCCTACACGGTGTCCCCGCTGGGCAAGCAAATCAAGCCGAAATCGGTGTTGCGCGCCGCGGGCATCGGTGGCTTCACGCTGAGCCGCTTCAACTACGGCATCGGCGTCAACATCCGCGATTTCTCGCCCGAGGCCGGCACCGGCATGGTGTTGACCACCATCCGTGGTTCGGCCCGTCACTGGGCAGACAAAGAAAAATCGGCCGACACCGGCGTCGGTGAAACCTTTCTGGTCGACAACAGCCGTACCGACTACTGGGTGGATTTCGATCCCCGCCACCTGCAGGTCAACCTGTGTTTCCAGCACGACATGCTGGCCGACCTGTACCAGCGCTGGTATGGCGCGCCGGCCGAGGAACGCCTGTGGCGTGGCAAGGTCAAGTTCGGCGGCGCCCAGTCGAGCTGGATGGCCTTGCTGGAATACGCCTGCCGCTGCGTGATCGACATGCCTGAAGAAACCGCCAACGGCCCGCTGGGCAAACACCTGGAAGAGCTGCTGGGCATGCATTTGCTGATGCAGTGGCGCCAGGCCCTGGGCCAGGACGGCGGCCAGGCGGTGCCGAGGCTGGCCCCGTCGCAGGTGCGGCGCGCCGAGGAGCACATGCGCCAGCACGCGGCCGAGGTGCCCACGCTGACCGAAATCGCCAATGCGGTGGGGGTCAGTGTGCGTTCGCTGAACCGGGCCTTTCACGAGTTCCGTGGCTACACGCCAATGGATTTCCTGCGCGAGGAGCGTTACCGCGGGGCGCGTGCGTCGCTGATGGTGGCCCCGCCAGGCCACACCGTGGCCCTGATCGCATCCTCCTGGGGCTTCGCCAACCTGGGTTTGTTCGCGGTGAACTACAAACGCAAGTTTGGCGAGTCGCCGTCGCAGACGCTGCGCCGGCTGCGCATCCACTGACCCCTGGGGTGAATGTGTCCGACAACGCCATGCACCCGCCCCTGCCTCGTCGCCGCGGGCTGGCGCCACGGTCCGCGGTGGCGCAGGTCCTCACGGTGGACGCACAGGGTGGACCGACCGACCGCCACCTCCTTGTGGCGTCTGACTCCTGGCAGGAAATCGAAGCCTTCACCGACACCGTGTACATGCCCCTCACCGTCACGCCAAGGGGTCGGGAGCGCAAGCCGCGCTCGGTGCTGCGTGCAGCCGCCATCGGGGGGTTCACGCTGAGCCGCTTCAGCTACGGCATCGCGGTTAACGTCCGCGATCTGTCGCCCGAAGCTGGTACCGGCATCGTGCTGACGACGTTGGGTTCGCCAGCCCGTCACTGGTCCAGCGGCAGCCGCTTTGACGACACGTCGTTCGGCGAATCGTTTCTGATCGACGCCTCACGCTCCGACTACCGGGTTGATTTCCAGCCCCGGCATTTGCAGCTCAACCTGAGTTTTCAGCACGACATGCTGGCCGATCTGTACCAGCGCTGGCATGGCGCGCCAGCCGACCCGCGCATGTGGCAGCAGACCGTCAAGTTCGGCGGATGGCAATCGAGCTGGATGGCGCTGCTGGAATATGCCAGCCGCTGCGTGATCGACATGCCCGAGCAGACCGAGCATGGTGCGCTGGGCAAGCACCTGGAAGAGCTCCTGGGCATGCACCTGCTGATGCAGTGGCAGGGCGCCTTGGGGTCACTGGGGGCCCGGGCCGTGCCGAGGCTGGCGCCGGTGCAGGTGCGGCGTGCCGAGGCGTTCATGCGCCAGCACGCCCAGCAGGCGCCGACCTTGAGCGCCGTGGCATCGGCCATCCACGTCAGTGTGCGTTCACTGAACCGGGCGTTTGCCGAGTTCCGCGGCCACACGCCGATGGCTTTTCTGCGCGAGCAACGGCTGCAGGGTGTGCGGGCCGCGCTGATGGCGGCGCCACTGGGCTGCACCGTGGCCAGCATCGCCTCCGAATGGGGCTACAACAACCTGGGCCTGTTCGCGGTGAACTACAAACGCCAGTTTGGCGAGTCGCCGTCGCAGACCCTGCGTCGCCTGCGTACCCACTAGCGCCCAGGTCCACCGGTGCGCACCCTTCAAAACGCTTTGATGCACGACGCCTCGGGGGCGCCGAGCAGCCGCCACCTGGTGGTGGCGTCGCGCGACTGGGATGAAATCAAGCTGTGGTCCGACGAGGTCTACATGCCTTACACCGTGCGCCCCACCGGGCGGGCGCAGCAACCCAATTCCACCCTGCACGCCGCCGCGGTGGGGGGCTTCACGCTGAGCCGCTTTCACTACCGCATTCCCATCGAGGTGGCCGAGTTCTCGCGCGAGGCCGGCATGGCCATGGTGCTGACCGGACTGCGCGGCACGGTGCGTCACTGGCGCGACGACGGCAGCGCGGTGGAAACCCGGGCCGGTGAGGCCTACCTGGTGGACACCAGCCACACGGCTTACCGGGCGGAATTCGAAGACCGCCACCTGCAGCTCAACCTGGTTTTCCCGCAGCGCCTGCTGGCCGACTTGCACCTGCGCTGGTACGGCGAGGCGGCCGACGAGCGGCTGTGGCGGCAGACCCTGAGCTTTGGCGGCCGTCAGTCGCGCTGGATGGCCTTGCTGTCCTACTGCGCCCGCTGTGTGGCCACCGAGCCCGAGCAGACTGACAACGGCCCACTGGGCCGGCATCTGGAACAGCAGATTGGCCTGTTCCTGCTGAGCCAGTGGCGGGCTCAGCTGTCGGCGAGCGCGGCGCAGGGCGGGCGGCGCCTGCCCAGCCCGGCCGATGTGGACGCCACCGCAAGCTACCTGCTGCGGCATGCGGCCGAGGTGCCCACCGTGTCGGAGGCGGCCAAGGCGGTGGGTGTGCCCGCCGGTGCCCTTCAGCAAGCCTTCACCGCCCAGACTGGCCAGTCGCCGATGGAATACCTCACCGCGGCCCGTCTCCAGGGCGCCCGCCAGACCCTGTTGAGTGCGCCACCCGGCGCCACGGTGGCCAGCGTTGCCAAGGCCTGGGGTTTCGCCAGTGTGATGATGTTCAGTGTGGCCTACCAACGCCGCTTCAACGAGTGGCCGTCGCAGGCGCTGCGCCGGCTGCGTGCGCATTGAGCCATGGCTGGCCATGGGCGCCTCACTCCACTCAACGATAATCCCACCATGAGTCGCCTCCGCACCGCCCACCTGCTTGCACGCTGCGTGCTGCTGTGGTTTGCGCTGGCGCTGGGCGTGGCCGTGGCGTCGCCGCTGGTCAACCCGCAAGACACCCAGCTGATTTGCGCTGGCGCCGGCGTGATGAAATTGCTGGTGAAAAACGTCGACGGCAAACTGGTCGAAGGCTCGGGCCACAAGCTCGACTGCCCGCTGTGTGCCTCGCTCGGAGCGCCCCCGCCCGCGCCGCTGCGGCTGGAGCCACCGGCGCAGCCGCTGGGCCATGCCACCCGGCCCATCCCTGCCGCGCGCATCGCCGCGCTGGTGGGCGCGCCACTGCCAGCGCGCGGGCCGCCGCTGCACTCCTGAACTCGCCATTTCATGGCGCATGAGTCCAGCCGCCGCTGGACCGCGCTGTATGTCGTTGGTTTCCTGGAGTTTTCCATGCGTCTCACACGCGTGGCTGCGGCACTGGCCGTGGCCTTCCCTGTTCTGCCGGTGTTCGCGCAGACCAACCCCCCGTCGCCCCCGACCCCGGCGAGCGCAGAAGCGCCGACCCGGCAGCTGGGCATCGTCACCATCCACAGCGGCCAACCGACCTCGCTGCCCACGCAGATCCCCACCACGGTGGAAGGCATCACCGGCGCGCAGGTCGAGCAGGCCATCAACGCCACCGACAGCGAAGACGCGCTGAAGTACTTTCCCAGCCTGCTGGTGCGCAAGCGCTACATCGGCGACTACAACCACGCCATCCTGTCCAGCCGGGCCTCGGGCACCGGCAACAGCGCCCGTTCGGCGGTCTATGCCGATGGCATCCTGCTGTCCAATTTTCTGGGCAACGGCGTTGGCGGCCTGAGTTTTCCGCCGCGCTGGGGCCTGGTCACGCCGGAGGAGATCGAGCGGGTCGACGTGATGTACGGCCCGTTCTCGGCCGCCTACCCGGGCAACTCGGTGGGTGCGGTGGTCGACTACGTCACCCGCATGCCGACGAAGTTCGAAGCCCATGGCAAGGTGGGGGCGGTGTGGCAGCCCTTCGGGCTTTACAACACCAGCGAGACCGACAAGGCCTGGCAGACCAGCGCCTCGGTGGGCAACCGGAGCGGCGATTGGTCGTGGTTTCTCAACGCCAACCACACCGACAGCCAGGGCCAGCCTTTGACCTTTGCCACCCGGCTGGTCAGCGCCGGCATGCCAGGCTCGGCCGGCACCGCGGTGACGGGCGCGGTGCTGGAGCGCAACAACGCCAATGCCGCCTGGTACATCCTGGGCACCGGCACCCAGTACCACACCCGGCAAGACCACCTGAAGGCCAAGCTGGCCTACGACCTCACGCCCACGCTGCGCGCCAGCTATGTGCTGGGCCTGTGGCGCAACGAGTCCGACGGCCGGCCGGTGTCCTACCTGCGCAACGCTGCCGGCCAGCCGGTGAGCAGCGGCGTCATCAACATCGACGGACGCTCGTTTGCCGCCGTCACCGGCGCCGACTTCGCCGTCACCCGCGAGAGCCTGACCCATGTGATGCAGGGCCTGTCGGTGAAGAGCCACACCCAGGGCGAATGGGACTGGGAGGCGGCCGCCAGCCTGTACGACTACGCCCGCGACAGCAAGCGCCAGAACAGCGCAGCCAACACCCTGCCCAACGCCTTGACCGGTGGCCCGGGCACGCTGGCCGACGGCAGCGGTACCGGCTGGAACACGCTGGCGCTCAAGGGCATCTGGCGGCCCCAGGGGCTGAAGGGCGCCCACACCGTGGACTTTGGCTTTCAGCAGGACAGCTACACGCTGCGTTACCTGACGTCCAGCGTCAGCGGCAACCACCTGGCCGACGCGCCGGGCGCCTTGGTCAGCCGGGTCGGCGGCCAGACCCGGCTGCAAAGCCTGTACGGCCAGGACGCCTGGGGCTTCGCGCCGGGCTGGAAAACGGTGCTGGGCGCCCGCGCCGAGTGGTGGACGGCCTCTGGCGGCTTGACGCAGATTCCCGGTGCCAGCCCGGCGGTCAACGCCGCCTACAGCGAGCGCCGCGAGTTCCATGTCTCGCCCAAGGCCGCGCTGTCCTGGCAATGGCAAGCCGACACCGTGCTCAAGGCCTCGCTGGGCCGCGCCATCCGCAACCCCACGGTGGGCGAGCTGTACGGCGCCACGTCCACCACCAACGCGCAATACATCAACGACCCCAACCTGCGCCCCGAACGCTCGTGGACCACCGAGCTCAGCGCCGAGAAAGACCTCGGCGCCGGCCTGCTGCGCGCCACGCTGTTCGCCGAGAACACCCGCGACGCGCTGTACGCGCAAACCACCTTCGACGCGCTGGCCAACCGCAACGTCAGCCGGGTGCAGAACGTCGGTCGCATCGCCACCACCGGCGTGGAACTGGCCTTCACCGGCAGCGATGTGCTCACCCGTGGGCTGGACCTGAACGGCAGCGTGACCTGCGCCGATTCCGTCATCAAGGAAAACGCCGGTTTTGTGGCCCTGCCCGGTGACACCCTGGGCAAGCAGCAGCCCAACATCCCGAAGTGGCGCGCCACGGCGCTGGCCAGCTACCGCTGGAACAGCGAATGGACCACCAGCCTGGGCGCACGCTACAGCGGCCGGCAGTTCCGCACGCTGGACAACAGCGATGTGAACGGCTTCACCTACATGGGCGTGAGCCGCTTCTTCACCGTGGACGCCCGGGTGCGCTGGCAAATCGACAAGCAGCTGAGCGCGGCCTTCGGCATCGACAACCTGAACAACCACAAGTTCTGGAACTTCCACCCCTATCCCCAGCGCAGCTACTCGGCCGAGCTGAAATTCGACCTCTGAACCGGAGCCCCTCATGACCCGATCCCTTTCTTTGTTGGCCCTGGCGCTGTTTGCCGCCACCAGCGCCTTGGCCCATGTGGGCCTGGCCCAGCGCGAGGCCGAGGCCGGCAGCGCCTACAAGGCGGTGCTGCAAATCAGTCATGGCTGTGCGGGCTCGCCCACCCACACCGTCACAGTGCGTTTGCCGGCCGGTTTCCAGGGCGTCAAACCCATGCCCAAGCCGGGCTGGGCGCTGGCCATCCAGCGCCAGCCGCTGGCCCAGCCCACCACCAGCCACGGCCGCACG
Organism: Rhodoferax sp. SPJ4; assembly: GCF_058216275.1. NCBI lineage: Bacteria > Pseudomonadati > Pseudomonadota > Betaproteobacteria > Burkholderiales > Comamonadaceae > Rhodoferax > Rhodoferax sp. SPJ4. The sequence goes on along the minus strand of NZ_JBYZMN010000003.1, from coordinate 79,218 downwards.
GTGACCGACGAGGTGAGCGAGGTCCGCTGGACCGCGCTGGACCGCAGCGCCTGGCTGGCCGACGCGCATTTCGACGAGTTTGTGCTGCGTGGCCAGTTGCCGGCCACCGCCGGCCCGCTGTGGTTCAAGGTCGCGCAAACCTGCGAGACTGGCGCCATCGACTGGGCCGATCTGCCGGCCCGCGGCACCGACACCCGGGGCATGCCCACGCCGGCCGTGCTGCTGCAGGTCCGGCCTGCCGCGCCCGCCCATGCCCACCACTGACCCGTTTGCCACTTCAGGAGCTTCCATGTTTGCATCCCTTCGTTGTCTGTCTGCCGCATTCGCCCTGGGCCTGGGGGCGGTCGCACTGGCCCAGCCCACCCCCCTGGTCGATGTGAAGAACGGCTGGGTCCGCGCCAGCGCGCCGGGCCAGCCGGCCACCGGCGGCTTCATGAGCCTGACCGCCCGTGAAAACCTCAGCCTGGTGGGTGTGCGCACAGCGGCCGCCGGCGTGGCCGAGGTCCATGAGATGAAGATGGAGGGCGACGTGATGCGCATGCGTGCCGTGCCCAGCCTGGCGCTGCCGGCCGGCAAAACCGTCGAACTCAAGCCCGGCAGCCACCACCTGATGCTGCAAGACCTGAAGCAGCCGCTGGCCAAAGGCGGCAGCGTGGCGCTGACGCTGGTGCTGAAGAATGCCCAGGGCGTGGAAAGCCAGCAGACGCTGAAGCTGCCAGTGGCCACCAGCGCCCCAGGCACCGCCGCGGCACCGGCCGGCCACGAGGCCCATGGCGGCATGGACCACGGTGCGCACAAACACTGATAAACCCGTGTCGCCAGCGGGGGCGGCATGGGGTAAGCTGTTCTGATCACACAGCTCCCCTTGAGGACTTGCCCATGAGCGACACCCCCAACTTCGGTTTTGGCAAATTTGTGCCGGGCTTTGACTTTCTGCAAGGCCTGGCCAAGCAGGCCACCAGCGGCGCCTCGCAGGCCATCCCGCAATTGCCCAACCTGTCCAACTGGGTTGCGCCTACGCTCAACGTGGAAGAGCTGGACAAGCGCATCGAGGAGCTCAAGGCCGTGCATTTCTGGCTGGACCAGAACTCCAAGGCCCTGGGCGCCACCATCCAGGCGCTGGAGGTGCAGAAGATGACGCTGGCCACGCTCAAAGGCATGAACTTCAACTTTGCCGACGTGGCCAACGCCTTCAAGCTCAAGGCCGGCGAAAGCATGGGCAATGTGCTGATGGGTGGCGCACAGAAGGCCGCCGAGAAAACCGCCGACACCGCCAAGGCCGCTATGGGCATGGCCTCCGGGGTGGCCTCGGGTGCGGCCAAGGCGGTCAGCAGCGCGCGCAAGCCGGCGGCCAAGAAAACGGCCTCCGGTGCAGCCCCTGCCAATGGCGTGGTTGACCCCATGCAGTGGTGGGGCGCCTTGACCCAGCAGTTCCAGGGCATCGCCGCCAACGCCATGAAGGACGCGGCCCGCCAGACCGCGGTGGACACCACCCGCAACCTGGCCACCGGCCTGGCCAAGGAAGCCATCAAGAGCGCCACCGGCATGGCCAAGGCGGCCACCAAGGGCGCTTCTGCGGCGCCCCGCAAGGCCGCCAAGACACCGGCCCGCAAACGCTGACAGGCTGGCGGCTGGCCCGCCTTGCCCAACCGCCCCGCATCTGGGGTTTTTGGGGCCTGTGGCTTTCAGGTCGGTGGTCTATGATGAAACGCCATCCACGACACCCCGCCCCGTGAAGCTTTTCCCCTACGGCCACGCGACCCACCCGCAATGGCGCATGGCCGCCGGTCTGGTGCTGGCCCAGCTGCGGGCCCTGATGGCCAGCCCCGATTACGCGCCCAACCCCACGTTGGGCCTGCTCTACATCACCGACCATTACGCCGACGAGGCCCAGGACATCCTGGACCATCTGGGTGCCGAGCTGCCCGAGGTCACCGACTGGACCGGCACCGTGGGCGTGGGCATTGCCGCCAACAACGTCGAGTACTTCGACGAGCCGGCGCTGGCGGTGATGTTGTGTGAGTTGCCCACCGACCAGTACCGTGTGTTCTCCGGCGTGGCCCCGCTGGGCCTGGGCTTCGAAGCCCACACCGCGCTGGTTCATGCCGACAGCAGCATGCCCGACGTGGCCGAGCTGGTGGCCGAGATGGCCGAGCGCACCACCACCGGCTACCTGTTCGGCGGCTTGTCGTCCAGCCGCACGCAGACGGTGCAGTTCGCGCTGGCTGGCAACGGCAACGTCAAGGGCCAGGGCGCGGCGCGCGGTGTGTTCACCGGTGGCATGTGTGGCGTGGCCTTTGGCGAAGGCGTGCGCCTGGTGTCGCGGGTTACCCAGGGCTGCCAGCCCATCACGCCGATGCGCGAAATCACCACGGTGCAGGGCAATGTGATGCTGGGCCTGGGGGCCGAACCGGCGCTGGACGTGTTGCTGAATGACCTGGACATCACGCTGGAGCAGCCCGAGGCGGCGATCGAGCGGCTGCGCGGCACCTTGGCCGGCTTGATCTCCCGCACCGACGCGGTGGGCGAGGGCTCGGTCGGCCGGGCCGGCAACTTTGGCGCTGATGTGCGGGTGCGCCACATCATCGGCCTGGACCCGGGCCGCAGGGGGGTGGCGATTGCCGAGCCGCTGGAGCCCGGCATGCGGGTGGCGTTTTGCCAGCGCAACGTGGGCGCGGCGCGGGCCGACCTGGTGCGCATCTGCGCCGAGATCCGCGAGGAACTGGAACCCGAAGACATGCCCATGGCCACCGCCGCGGCGCTGGCCCTGCCCGAGGCCGAATCGGCGCCCCATCCGGCGCGGCGCATCGCCGGCGCGCTCTACGTCAGCTGCTCCGGCCGCGGCGGCCCGCATTTCGGCGGCCCCAGCGCCGAACTGCAAATCGTCCGCCGTGCCCTTGGCGACGTGCCCCTGGTCGGCTTTTTTGCCGGAGGCGAAATCGCCCGCCACCACCTCTACGGCTACACCGGGGTGTTGACGGTGTTCACGACAGACTAGACAGACAAGCCGCTCACAAGAGTGGCCGCCTCGGTGGCAGAGCGCCACACGCAGCCGGCGAACCAAGGGCTGTTTTTCCGCCGGGCCGCCCCAAGGAAAAATGCGACCCCCTCGGGGGGCAGAGAGCCACACGCAGTGCGCGAACGTGGGGGCGATCTACCTCCGCAGCAGGCCAAACGCCTCGAACTCCCAGCGCCGCATCGCCAGCAGCAGGGTGTAACCCTCGCGGTCGGCCTCGGCCAGCTTTTGGTCGGCCAGGTGCTGCTGGGCAAAGTCCTGCGCCACCTTTTGCATGCGCTCCAGGAACGAGGGCGCCAGCGCCCGGCTCACCGCGCCGTGCACCATCAGCAGGCCCTCGCCCGGGCCGTCAAAGCCGCCGGCGTAGTAGTCCATCAGCGCGTGCTCGCGGAAGTAAGTCATCACCGGGCCGTGCGGTCGCCAGCGGAAGGTCTTGGCCAGCTTGAGCCGGTAGCGGTTCAATGGCCGCAGCTCGATGATGCCCACCCGGTCGAGCTGGGCCAGGTACTTGATGGCCTCGGCCTCGCTGAGCCGGTAGTTGCCGGTGATCTGCTCCAGCGTCCACTGGCTCAGCACACAAATGGCCACCAGCAGCAGCTTTTTGTCGGCCACCACCGCCTGCTCCTGGGCCTGGCTCATCTCGGCCAGCAGCGGCTGGCTGTCGGCCACCCGGCGAGCCAGGTCGGCAAAGTCGATGCGCAGGGCCCGGCAGATGGCGTCGATGCGCGACAGCGGCATCTCGCCCTTGGCCAGCATGCGCTTGACGCTGGACTCGGCCATGCCCAGCGCCCGCGCCAGGTCGGCATAGGTCATCTGGGCCGCTTTGAGTTCGGCCTTCAGGGCCAGAACCAGGTCGGCGGTGGTGCTCATCGTGGCTCTCCAGTATCGATACATGATACCGATGGCGTTTTGCAGATGCACCCGTACTGCGGGCGACCGAGGTGTCACCGATTCCGTGCAGAATGGCCGAACCGATTGGCACCCCTTTTGCGAAGGCCTGACGCATGCGCACCGAGTCCCCCGTCTCCCCTCCCAGCACCCCGGGCCACAGCAGCCAGTTTGCGCTGCTGGGTCAGCGCCGCTTCGGGCCCTTCTTCTGGACCCAGTTTTCCGGCGCGGCCAACGACAACCTGTTCAAGTTCGCCTTCACCGTGATGGTGACCTACCAGCTCAGCGTGGGCTGGATGCCACCGGCGCTGGCTGGGCTGGTGATTGGTGCGCTGTTCATCCTGCCGTTTCTGCTGTTCTCGGCCACCAGCGGCCAGCTGACCGACAAGTTCGACAAGACGCGGATGATCCGCTTCGTCAAGAACCTGGAGATCGCCATCATGGCGCTGGCCGCCTGGGGCTTTGTGCAGGACAACGTGTTGGTGCTGCTGGCCTGCACCTTTCTGATGGGCCTGCATTCCACGCTGTTTGGTCCGGTGAAATTTGCCTACCTGCCCCAGGTGCTGGACAGCCGCGAGCTGACCGGCGGCAACGGCATGGTGGAGATGGGCACCTTTGTGGCCATTCTGCTGGGCAACGTGGTGGGCGGCCTGCTGGTGGCGATTCCCGAAACCGGCCACCGCGACGTGGCCGTGGCCTGTGTGCTGCTGGCCCTGCTGGGCCGCACGGTGGCGCAGTTCATCCCCAGCGCCCCGGCCACCGACCCCGGCCTGAAGATCAACTGGAACCCGGTGAGCGAGACCTGGCGCAACCTGAAACTGGCGCACGGCAACATCGTGGTGTTTCGCTCGCTGCTGGGCATCAGCTGGATGTGGTTTTTTGGCGCGGTGTTCCTGAGCCAGTTCCCCAGCTTCGCCAAGGAGGTGCTGCACGGCAACGAACAGGTGGCCTCGCTGCTGCTGGTGGTGTTTTCGGTGGGCATCGGCATCGGCTCGCTGCTGTGCGAGGTGCTGGGCCGGCGCCAGGTGGAGATTGGCCTGGTGCCGCTGGGCGCCATCGGCATGAGTGTGTTCGCCATCGACCTGTACTTCGCCTGCCGCGGCCTGCCGCCGGCCGAGGCCCTCAGCGCCGCGCAGTTCATTGCCATCGCCGCCCACTGGCGGGTGATGGCGGACCTGCTGCTGCTGAGCCTGTTCGCCGGCCTGTACAGCGTGCCCATGTACGCGCTGATCCAGCTGCGCAGCGCCGCCACCCACCGGGCCCGCATCATCGCGGCCAACAACATCCTGAACGCGCTGTTCCTGATCGCCAGCTCGGTGATCGCCGGCGCGCTGCTCAAGGCCGGTTTCACCATCCCGCAGATCTTTTTGTTCACCGGCATCGCCAACGCGCTGGTGGCGACCTACATCTTCCTGCTGGTACCGGAGTACTTTCTGCGCTTCGTGGCCTGGGTGGTGTCGCACTTCGTCTACCGCTTCAAGGTGCAGGGCAGCGACCACATTCCCACCGAGGGCCCGGCGGTGCTGGTGTGCAACCACGTGAGCTTTGTCGATGCGGTGCTGCTGATGGCGGCCAGTCCGCGGCCCATCCGTTTTGTGATGGACCACCGCATCTTCGCCACGCCGGTGCTGGGCTGGATGTTCAGGCTGGGCAAGGCCATTCCGATCGCCCCGCAAAAGGAAGACCCGGCCACCTACGAGGCGGCGTTTGCGGCCGCCGCCCAGGTGCTGCGTGAAGGCGACCTGCTGGCCATCTTTCCCGAGGGCGGCATCACCAAGGACGGTGAGCTGCAGGAATTCAAAGGCGGCATCATGAAGATCCTCGAGCTGGCCCGCGCCGACGGCGTGGCGCCGCCGGTGGTGCCCATGGCGCTGACCAACCTGTGGGGCAGCTATTTCAGCCGCGTCGAAAAAGGCACGGCCATGGCCAAGCCCTTCCGCCGCGGTCTGTTCAACCGGGTCGGCCTGAACGTCGGCGCCCCGGTGGCCGCCGCCGACGTGTCGCCACAGGGCCTGCGCCAGCGTGTGGCGGCGCTGCTGGCGGCCTGAACCCAACCCATCACCCAACCGAGGAGTCCCATGACGTTTGTCGAATCCATCACCACCTGCTTTGGCAAATACGCCACCTTCAGCGGCCGGGCCAGCCGCTCCGAATACTGGTGGTGGGTGCTGTTCTGCGCGCTGGGCCAGTTGGTGTTGGGGGAGCTGAATTACAAACTCGGTGGGGTGTTTGCGCTGGCCACGCTGCTGCCCTACATCGCCGTGGCCGCCCGCCGGCTGCATGACACCAACCGCAGTGGCTGGTTCCAGCTGGTGGGCCTGATCCCGCTGATTGGCTGGCTGGTGTTGATTTACTGGTGTGTGCAAGACAGCCAGGAACCCAACCGCTTCAACCACTGAAGCGGCCCCCTCACAGCCCCGGACGGGGCTGTGAAAGTATCGCTAAAAGAGACTTGAAGTTCATATTCACTGAACTTTGCATCCATTGAGCGCCTTTTTGGGCGCCATCCCCAGACACTGCAGTCCTCTCAACCAACCCAGAGGATGTATGCAAGTTCTGATTCAACGCGACTCGTCGGCCTGGCGCCTGCAGGTGTGGCTGTCTTTCATGGCCGCCGCCGGCCTGTGTGCCGTGGGCCTGGCCTGGCTGCCGGGCCAGGACCTGGAGCGTGCCTTCATGGTGATGGGCTATGTGTTCTGCCTGTCGGCCGCCTTTGTGCTGGCCAAGTTTGTCCGTGACAACGAAAAGGCCCGAGCCACCCGCGGCGCCCGCAGCGACACCCCGCTGTTCAAGGCGGTGGTCTGGGGTGGCTTTTTCATGGCCATGGTCCTGACCGGCTGGGGCCTGTGGCAGATGGCCATCAACCCGGCCTACAAGGGTTTTCTGGGCGTCAGCTGGCTCTACCTGATCACCAGCAGCTTTACGCTGGCCAAAACCCTGCGTGACCAGCACGAGGCCGACCTGTCAGAGGCCCACGCCGCCGGCCGCCGCGCCCAGGCCGCTGAAACCCAATGAATCCCAGCTGCTTTACAGGAATTGCCATGACACACAAGTTTGCTTCTTTCTTGGTCGCTGCCGCCACCGCGTTCACCTTGGCCGGCGCCCCCTTCCATGCCCAAGCCCAGGACCAGGCTTCGGCGCTGAGTGCGGTCTCGGCCCTGCCCATCGCCTCGGTGGTGGTGGCCGGTGCCGCCGCCTCGGCCACCGTGGTTGCGGTGCCGGTGGTGTTGTCCACCGCCGGCACGGTGCTGGTGGTGCGGGCGGTGGCGTTGTCGGCCCGCGGCACCGTCTATGTGCTGGAGCGCGCCTCGGACGGCGCGCGGGCCAGTGTGGCGGTGGCGGGCCGGGCGGCCGGTGCGGCCTCGGTGGGCGTGGGCACGCTGGTCACCACCAGCGTGGTCGGTGCCGGGGTGGTGTTGTCGGTGGCCGGTGAGGCGATGGCCTTTTTGCCCAACGCCCTGGGCCGCGCGCTGCTGTACAACGAGCGCGTCACTTTTTGAAGGGGCGGCCATGCGATCTGTGTTCACCTTCACCAAGGCCTTGCTGTTGGCGCTGGCGTTGCTGGCCGGCCCGGCGGCCCAGGCTGGCCGCTCTTGCGAGGCCAAACCGCTGACCACCGAGACCCTGGTGCGTGGCCTAACGCTGGCCGAGCGCACCGCCGCCGCGCTGGACGCCAGCGGCGCCCGGGTGGTGGTGTTGGCCCGCGCCGGCCAGGACCTCAGCGCCCACGGCCTGCGTTACTCCCACCTGGGCTATGCCTACAGGCTGGCCGACGCCAGTGCGCCCGGCGGCCAGGTCTGGCGGGTGCTGCACAAGCTCAACCAATGTGGCAGCGCCAGCGCGGCGCTGTACCGGCAAGGCCTGGGCGAGTTCTTCCTGGACGACCTGTGGCGTTTCGAGGCGGCCTGGGTCGTGCCCGCGCCCGAGGTGCAAGACAGGCTGTGGGCCCTGTTGCAAGACAACCCACGGGCGGTGGCGCTGCACCAGCCGGCCTACAACCTGGTGAGCTACCCCTGGAGCCAGAAATACCAGCAGTCCAACCAGTGGGCCATCGAGACCTTGGCGCTGGCGATGGAGCCCACGGTGCTGGGGCCGGACGCCGGGCTCAACGCCAGCCGCCAGCGGGCCCAGGCCTGGCTGCAGTTCAAGGGCTACCAGCCCACGGTGCTGCGCATCGGTCCGCTGACCCGGCTGGGCGGCCGGCTCAGCGCGGCCAACGTGGCCTTCGACGACCACCCCAACGAGAAGCGCTTTGCCGACCGCATCGAGACGGTCACGGTGGACTCGGTGTTCGCCTGGCTGCTGCGTGCCGGCCTGGGCCAGGCGCCGGTGGTGGTGTCGCTTTGATTTCTCGGACCTGGAAATGGCCACGCCCTTCACGCCCCAGTGGGTGCGTGCAGGGCGTGGCCTGGGCGCCAAAGCGCGGGGGTCAGTGGCCGGTCAGGCCGCTGAGGGCCGAGCCCACCGGCGACACATGGGTGGGGTCGGCCACGCTGGAGATGCTGGGCAGTTGGCTCAGACCCAGCGAGTCGGCGGTGGTGCTGACGTTGGACAGCAGGCCGCTGCCATCGAAGGAGGCGCTGGCTTCCGGGGCCGACAGCGGTGCCGCGGCGCTGAGCAAACCTTCCATCGGGGCCAACAGGCCACCGCTCAGGGCCGTCAGGTCGCTGGTGCCCACCGTGCCAGTGCCGGTGGTGGCGCTGTCGCCCAGGATGCTCAGCAGGCTGCTGAGCAGGTCGGTGCCCGGCAGCGCCGCGGGCGAGGTGCTGGGCGAGGTGAGGATGGGCAGGCCAGACAGCAGGCCGCTGCTGACACCGTCCACCGAGCCCAGCAGGCCACCCAAGCCGCTGGTGGTTTCCAGGTTGCCGGAGCCGCTGACGGTGGTGCCGTTCAGCGCGTCGGTGACGGGGCTCAGCAGGCCACCCATGCCACCGATGTCGGCGCTGCCGAGCAGGTCGGTGACCGGCGACAGCGCGCCGCCCAGGTTGCCGGTGAAGCTGCCGCCGGCGGTGAAGCCGCCCAGGCTGCTGGTGAGGCCGCCGGCGGTGTCGGTCACCGGGGTCAGCAGGCTGGTCAACATGCTGCTGTCCAGCGACTGACCGCTGGTGGCATCGCCCAGCATGTCGGTCATGGGCTTGAACAGTCCACCGCCGCCCGACAGCAGGCCGGTGACCGGGCTCAGCAAGCCGCCGGTGTCGCCGGTGGTCAGGCCGGAGAGGGTGCCGGTGATGGGGGTCAGCGGGCTGCCCGTGCCGCCGGCGCCGGCCAAGGCGTCGGTCACCGGGGTCAGCAGGTTGCTCAGGTCCACCGGGGGGGCACTGGTGCCGCCACCGAGCAAATTGGTCACCGGGGCCAGCAGACCCCCGGCATTGGGCGCGCCGCCGAGCAGGCCGGAGATGGGTGACAGCAGGCTGCCGGCGTCCGAGCCACCGTCCAGCAGGTTGGTGACGGGCGCCAGCAGGCCGCCGCCATCGGTGCCGCCCAGCAGACCTGTCACCGGGGCCAGCAAGCCGCCCAGGTTGACGGTGCTGAGCATGTCGGCCACCGGCGTCAGCAGGCCGCTGGTGGTGCCAGCCACGGTGTTCAGCAGGCCACTGGTGAGGTCGGTCACCGGGGTCAGTGCGTTTTCCACCGCGTAGACGCCGTTGACCAGCGGCGACAGGCCCAGCGTGTTGGCGCCGCCGCTCAGTGCGTCGGTCAGGAAGTCGATCTGGGTGGTGACCGGGTGCACCAGCGAGCCGGTGGCACCCTGGCCCAGCAGGCCGTCGACCAGCGGGCTGACGCCGCTGGTGAGCGGGGCGGTGACGCTGCCCACCAGGTCGTCCACCGGGTCGAGGTTGTTGGCTTGGTTGGGGGTGAAATTGTCGCCGACCACCGGGGCCAGCGCGTCGTTCAGGGCATCGGTCACCATGGCGACCGCGTCGTCGACCGGTTTGGCGATGGTGCCCAGGTCGGCACCGGCCAGCACGCCGCCGTTGAGCGCGTTGGTGGCGTTGTCGACCGCGGTGCTGGTGGGGCTCAGCAGGCCGGCCGAGGTGCCACCGGCGGTGCCGCCGCTGGGGGTGCCGTCACCGGTGGTGCCGGAACCGGGGGGCGGCATCATGGTGGCGGTGTCGATGCCACCACCGCCACCGCCGCCTGCGAGGGCGGCCAGACCGCCAATGCCCAGCGCGGCCAGGCCGAAATCACCCAGCAGCGAACCACCGGCGGCGGCGGCTTTCTTGCGCACCGCCACCGAGGCCGCGTCGGCCAGGTCGTCCGGCTGGGCCATGAACAAATCACCCGCGCTCACGTCCACCACCACCTGCTCCACCCCGGTGGCGAGCTGCTTGACGCCGATCACGGCGTCGGTGCCGCCGGCCAGCACGCCGTTCAGCGGCGTCTTGTTGGCGCCGGGGCCAGGGAAGGTGATGTTGGCGCTGCCGTCCTTGGGCACGATGACACGGTCACCGGCCTGCAGCGCGGCATTGCCTTCCACCGACACCCGGGTCTCGCCACGGATGATCTGGGTGCCGGCGCTGGCGCCCGACAGCATGCCGACGCCGGCCGGCGCTGCGGGCGCGGCCATGGCGCTGCCGGCCGTGGCCGCGGTGGCGGGCGCGATGCTGGCCTGGGCCAGCAAGGGGGCGTCAACGCCAACCACGGCGGTGACGGGTGCAGAGGCGAGTTCGGTGGTGCTCATGGCGGGGTTCCAGACGTGAAAGTGGGTGGTGATGTCTGTACATCGGTCCCACAACGTTCCAACTGAAGGCTTTGTTAACTTCAGTACTCAGTGCTTCTGTGACTTATTTCATGGGAAGTCCGGCTGAATGAGGCCGGAAGGTCGCATTGGGCAACGGGCCACTGCCATTGGGGCCGCCCCTGTGTTTTCGCCCAGCCGCTGGTTGGCGCGGTGGCGATGGGGGGTGTTGGCGGAGCGCGTCAACCAATGGGCTACTTGGAGCCGGGTGCCCTGGCGCGGCGGCTGGCCGGGGCAGCGACCACCCGCGGGGTGGCGCAGGCGCAACCAAGCCATGGCCGGCCCAGCGGGCAGGTCAGGGGGCGCAAAAATCGGGGAAGGGGGCCAGGCCAGCGCGCGTGGCGTGGCCGTGGCGGAAACCTGCGGCCTGCGGGCCGCAGACGGGGCTTTAGCCGCCTTTGGTGGGGCGCTTGCCGGGGTTTTTCTTGCTGCGCGTGGCGGTGCCACGTTCCAGGCTGATCTTCTGGCCGCGGCCGGCGGTGCGGGTTTGGCCCGGTGCGGGGATGGGGGCCGGGGTGGCTTTGCGGTCGGCTTCGGTGCGGATTTTCTGGGGCATGGCGTGCTCTGAGGGGGTCAAAAAAGAGCCCTATTTGACCACAGCCGTCCTTGGCGAACGGCGGTGGCCGGCTGGGGCGTCAGGGAGGCGTGCCGCCGTCGAGCGCCTTGCAAGAGGGCGAACAGACGGTTTGCGACTTGCCGGCCACCTTGCGGGTGCCCATTTGCGAGCGGGCGCGGTGCTTGCCGCACAGGAAACACGACATGGTGGCGGCGCCGAACGACGAGGTGGCGCCGAACGGCGAGCCAGAGGCCTTGGACTTGTAGCGCAGGCCGTCGGCGACGACGGCGGTTTTGGTGTCAGTTCTTGCCATGAAGGGTGCCTTCTTTGGGTCGGTGCCGTGCCTTCGCCAGGGCCTGCTGGGCGGCCAGTTCGGCGGCCAGCGAGGCGTCAAGCGGCGAGCGGCACAGGCCCGCATGCTGGTAATGGAGGTTCTCGTACAGCGCAACGGCCGCGGGATGGGAGTCCAGCAAAGCTGACAACCCCTTTCCCGGTGGCGTGTGGCGCAACGCCTCAGCCAGCCGGTCCACGACCATCCGGTACTGGTCAGGATCGACCGGCACCCCGCTATTGTCGAGCTTCTCCAACATTTCTGCCAGCACATGGGTGACGGTCAGGCTGGGAATGACCGGGGTGGGGGTCGGCGTGTTCATGCCAGACAGGTGGGGACAGGGGGCCGGATTGCAAGCCCCGGCTCAGACACCGCGCGCCCGGTCGGCGTGGAACTGGCGCACAAAGGCGCCGAAACGGCCAGCGTCCAGCGCCTCGCGCACCTCGCGCATCAGGTTCAAAAAGTAGTGCAGGTTGTGGATGCTGGCCAGCATGGGGCCCAGCATCTCGCCGCAGCGGTCCAGGTGGTGCAGGTAGGCCCGACTGAAGCCGCCCTGACCGGAGGGCACTGTGTCGTCATTGGCATAGGCCGCGCCAAAGCCCTTGCAGGTGTAGCAGTTGCAGGTCTCGTCCAGCGGCCGTTCGTCGGTCTTGTGGCGGGCGTTGCGGATCTTCAGGTCGCCAAAGCGGGTGAACAAATGGCCGTTGCGGGCGTTGCGGGTGGGCATGACGCAGTCGAACATGTCGATGCCGTTGGAAACACCCTCGATCAGGTCTTCCGGCGTGCCCACGCCCATCAGGTAATGCGGCTTGTGCGCGGGCAGCTGGGGGCCGATGTGCTGCAGCACCCGGCGCATGTCTTCCTTGGGCTCGCCCACGCTCAGGCCGCCGATGGCCACGCCGGGCAGATCGAGCGCCTCCAGCCCGGCCAGCGATTCGTCGCGCAGGCCCTCGAACATGCCGCCCTGCACGATGCCGAACAGCGCGTTGGGGTTCTCCAGCCGCGCCACCTCGTCCTGGCAGCGCTTGGCCCAGCGCAGGCTGAGTTCCATCGACACCCGGGCCTCGGCCTCGGTGGTGATGTGGCCTTTGGTGTCGTAGGGCGTGCACTCGTCGAACTGCATCACGATGTCGCTGTTCAGCACGGTCTGGATCTGCATGCTGAGCTCGGGCGTGAGGAACAGCTTGTCGCCGTTGACGGGCGAAGCGAACTTGACGCCTTCTTCCGAGATCTTGCGCATCTCGCCCAGGCTCCAGACCTGGAAGCCGCCCGAGTCGGTGAGGATGGGTTTGTGCCAGTTCTCGAAGCGGTGCAGGCCGCCGAACTGACGCAGCACGTCCAGCCCCGGCCGCAGCCACAAATGGAAGGTGTTGCCCAGGATGATTTGCGCACCCATCTCGTCCAGCGAGCGCGGCATCACGCCCTTGACGGTGCCGTAGGTGCCCACCGGCATGAAGATGGGCGTTTCCACCACGCCGTGGTTCAGCGTCAGGCGGCCGCGGCGGGCATGGGTGCCGGTGTCGGTGGCGAGCAGTTCAAAGTGCAGCATGGGCGGCGTCCGAAGGGGAGGGGGTGGGGCGCTGCAGCAGCATGGCGTCACCGTAGCTGAAGAAGCGGTACTGCTGGGCGATCGCGTGGCGGTACAAGGCCATCACCGGCGCATGGCCGGCAAAAGCACTGACCAACATCATCAGCGTGGACTTGGGCAGGTGGAAGTTGGTGACCAGCAGGTCCACCACCCGGAACTCAAAGCCCGGTGTGATGAAGATGGCGGTGTCGCCGCTGGCCTGGCCGCTGCGGGCCCAGGACTCCAGTGTGCGCACCGTGGTCGTGCCCACCGCCACCACCCGGCCGCCACGGGCCCGGCAGTCGGCCAGCGCCTGCTGGGTGGCTTCGGGCACCTGGTACCACTCGCTGTGCATCACATGGTCTTGCAGCCGCTCGGTCTTCATCGGCTGGAAGGTGCCAGCGCCCACATGCAGGGTGACGCTGGCGCGCTGCACGCCGCGGGCGTCCAGCCGGGCCAGCAGGGCTTCGTCGAAATGCAGCGCGGCGGTGGGGGCGGCCACTGCGCCCGGGTGTTTGGCGAACACCGTCTGGTAGCGGCGTTCGTCCTCAGCCGAGTCGCTGTGTTCGATGTAGGGCGGCAGCGGCACATGGCCGTGACGCGCCATCAGCGCGTGCGGGTCGTCGCCGGCGTCGTTGGCCAAGGCAAAGCGGAACAGCCGGCCTTGCTCGTCGGGCCAGCGACCCAGCAGGGTGGCGCGAAAGCCGCCGTCCATGGCCAGCGTGGTGCCGGGCAGGGGCTTTTTGCTGGCCTTCATGTGGGCCACCACCTCGGGGCCGGTCAGCACCCGCTCGACCAGCAACTCCACCTTGCCACCGGTGGGCTTTTCACCGAACAGCCTGGCCTTGATGACCTGGGTGTCGTTGAACACCAGCAGGTCGCCCGGCAGCAGCAATTCAGGCAGCTCGCGGAAGATGCGGTCGATGGCGCTGGGGCCGCGGCCATCGAGCAGGCGCGAGGCGCTGCGCTCGGGCGCGGGGTGCTGCGCAATCAGCGCGGGGGGCAGGTCGAAATCGAAATCGGCAACGGTGAAGGCGGTCATGCGCTTGAGGGCCGGACAGGCCCGTTCCAAGGGGAAAAGAAGGACGGGGAGGGCAACAACTCAGGGCAGAATTGTCCCACGGCCCCATGGGGGCGGCCGGCGGTACAACACAAAGGGGGCGGGAATGGGCAAGGCACTGCGGCTGTCGGAACAGTGGTACCGGCGCGGCCTGTGGGCGGTGGCGCTGGTGTTTGCCGGCTTTCTGATCGGCCTGGGCAGCACCGTGGTGGGCGACCTGCCGCAGGTGGAGCAGCGGCTCAGGCTGGAGGATTTCATGGACCCGGCCCAGACCGCGGCGGCGCGGGCCCAGGTCAAGGCGGCCAGCGGCGTGGAGAAGGACGCCCGCGACACGCTGGAGCAAACCCGGTTGGCGCTGAAGGTGGCCCAGGCCGACTCGGCCGCCGCACGCGAGACTTTCGGCAACTGGCTGGCCACCCGCCGCGCCACCGGCCTGGCCGAGCAAGACCCGGAACTGGTCACCCGCACCGCCGCGCTCGACAAGCTGCGCGCCGCCGAGCGCCAGGCGCTGGCCCAGGTCGAGGCCCAGCAGCAGCGCGAACTGGACGCTCGGCAGGGCGCAGCCAAGGCCCGCGAGCGCCTGGTCGAGCTGGAGCAGGCCGGCCAGGCGGGCTGGCAACAGGCCCAGCGCCGCCAGGAGCTGCGGGTGTTTCTGTACCGGCTGGCGCTGGCCCTGCCGCTGCTGGCCGTGGCCGGCTGGCTGTTCGTGAAAAAGCGCCACAGCACCTGGTGGCCTTTTGTCTGGGGCTTCATCCTGTTTGCGCTGTTCACCTTCTTTGTCGAACTGGTGCCTTACCTGCCCAGCTATGGCGGCTATGTGCGCTATGTGGTGGGCATTGTGGTCACGGTGCTGGTGGGCCGCTACGCCATCGTGGCACTGAACCGCTACCTCGAAAAACAAAAGCTGGCCGAACAAAAGCCCGACGCCCAGCGGCGCGAGGAACTGAGTTACGACACCGCGCTGGCCCGGCTGGCCAAGTCGGTCTGCCCCGGCTGCGAACGGCCGGTGGACCTGAAGGACACGGCCATCGACTTCTGCCCGCATTGCGGCATCGGCCTGTTTGACCGCTGCGGCCGCTGCCAGACCCGCAAGAACGCGTTCTCGCGCTTCTGCCACGCCTGCGGCAGCGCCGCCACCGCCGCTTGAGCGAGGCGGCCAGCCCCCAGCAAAAAGCCCTGCGCAAGCTGGGGCTGGTGCGCGACATCGACCTGGCGCTGCACCTGCCGCTGCGCTACGAGGACGAGACCCGTATCACCCGGTTGCGCGACGCCTTTGATGGCCAGACGGTGCAGATCGAGGCCACGGTGACGGCCTGCGAGGTGAGCTACCGGCCGCGCCGCCAGCTGGTGGTGACGGTGGACGACGGCAGCGACAGCTGCACGCTGCGCTTCTTCAACTTCTACCCCTCGCAGCAGAAGGCGCTGGCGGTGGGCCAGCGCATCCGCGCCCGTGGCGAACTCAAAAGTGGTTTTGCCGGCCACCAGATGCTGCACCCGGCCTGCAAAAGCGCCAGCGGCCCGCTGCCCCAGGCGCTGACGCCGGTCTACCCCACGGTGGCCGGCCTGCCCCAGCCCTGGCTGCGCAAGGCGGTGCTGGCCGGCCTGGCCCGGGCCGATTTGTCAGAGACCTTTCCGCCCGGCATGTCAGACCACAACCGCCCTGGGCCGGCCTGGCCTTTGCGGGAGGCGCTGGCCTTTCTGCACCACCCCACGCCCGACGTGGCACTGGCCACGCTGGAAGACCACAGCCACCCGGCCTGGCTGCGGCTGAAGGCCGAGGAATTGCTGGCCCAGCAGCTGTCCCAATGCCAGGCCCGCCAAGGCCGCGACGCGCTGCGGGCGCCGCGGCTGGTGGTCACCCCGGGGGGCTTGCGCGACCAGCTGCTGGCGATCCTGCCGTTTGCGCTGACCGGTGCCCAGCAGCGGGTGGGCCAGGAGATCGCGCTGGACCTGGCCCGGCCCCAGCCCATGCACCGACTGCTGCAGGGCGATGTGGGCTCGGGCAAGACGGTGGTGGCGGCGCTGGCCGCGGCGGTGGCCATGGACGCCGGCTGGCAATGCGCGCTGATGGCGCCCACCGAAATCCTGGCCGAGCAGCATTTCCGCAAGCTGATCCACTGGCTGGAGCCGCTGCTGGCGCCGCGCGGCCTGCGGGTGGCCTGGCTCACCGGCAGTCAGAAGAAAAAGGCCCGCACCGAGATGCTGGGCCTGATTGCCAGCGGCGAGGCGGCGCTGGTGGTGGGCACCCACGCGGTGATCCAGGAGCAGGTGCAGTTCAAGCGGCTGGCGCTGGCGGTGATCGACGAGCAGCACCGCTTCGGTGTGGCGCAGCGGTTGGCACTGCGCGCGAAGATGGGGGGGGAGGGCGTCGCCGCTGGGCCGTCCCAAGGCGATGCAGCCCCCTCGGGGGGCAGCGACCCGCGCAGCGGCGGAGCGAGGGGGCCCGTTTCTGAGCCGCACCTGCTGATGATGACCGCCACACCCATCCCGCGCACGCTGGCCATGAGCTACTACGCCGACCTCGACGTGTCCACCATCGACGAGCTGCCGCCGGGCCGCACGCCCATCGTCACCAAGGTGGTGTCCGACAGCCGGCGCGACGAGGTGATTGCCCGCATCCGGGCCCAGGTGGCCGATGGCCGGCAGGTCTACTGGGTCTGCCCGCTGATCGAGGAGAGCGAGGCGCTGGACCTGAGCAACGCCACCGAAACCCACGCGGAACTGAGTGCATCTTTGCCCGGGGTGCTCGTGGGCCTGCTGCACTCCCGCATGCCGCCCGCCGAGAAGAAGGCGGTGATGGACTTGTTCACCACTGGCACGCTGGGGGTGCTGGTCAGCACCACGGTGATCGAGGTCGGGGTGGACGTGCCCAACGCCTCGCTGATGGTGATTGACCATGCCGAGCGCTTTGGCCTGGGCCAGCTGCACCAGCTGCGCGGCCGGGTCGGGCGGGGCGCAGCGGCCTCGGCCTGTGTGCTGCTGTACGCGGCCGGTGAGAGTGGCCGCGTCAGCGAGACGGCACGGGCCCGGCTCAAGGCCATGGTGGAGACCACCGACGGCTTTGAGATCGCCCGGCGCGACCTGGAGATTCGCGGCCCCGGCGAGTTTCTGGGCGCCCGCCAGTCCGGGGCGCCGCTGCTGCGTTTCGCCGACCTGGTGACCGATGCCGACTGGCTGGCCTGGGCGCGCGAACTGGCGCCGCAGATGCTGGCCCGCCATCCCGCATTGGCCCAGCAACACGTCGATCGCTGGTTGGGTGGAAAATCAGAGTTCCTGAAAGCCTGAGCGTCCATGATTCGCACCGCATCGGCCACGGCGCCCAGACCTTGGTTTCCCCATGACACTCACTGAACTCAAGTACATCGTTGCTGTCGCCAGGGAAAAGCATTTCGGCAAGGCCGCCGAGGCCTGCTTTGTCTCCCAACCCACGTTGTCGGTGGCGATCAAGAAGCTGGAGGAGGAGCTGGACGTCAAGCTCTTCGAGCGCAGCGCCAGCGAGGTCAGCGTCACGCCGCTGGGCGAGGAGATCGTGCGCCAGGCGCAGAGCGTGCTGGAGCAGGCGGCCAACATCAAGGAGATCGCCAAGCGCGGCAAGGACCCGCTGTCCGGCCCGCTCCGGCTGGGGGTGATCTACACCATCGCGCCCTACCTGTTGCCGGCGCTGGTGCACCAGGTGATTGCCCGCACACCGCAGATGCCGCTGATGCTGCAGGAAAACTTCACCGTCAAGTTGCTGGAGATGCTGCGCACCGGCGAGATCGACGCCGCCATCATGGCCGAGCCCTTTCCCGACACCGGGTTGGCGGTGGCGCCGCTGTTCGACGAGCCCTTCATGGCTGCCGTGCCGGCCAACCACCCGCTGGCCAGCCAGAGCCACATCACTGCCGAGCAGCTGAAAAGCGAAACCATGCTGCTGCTGGGCGCCGGCCATTGTTTCCGCGACCATGTGCTGGAGGTCTGCCCGGAGTTCGCCCGCTTCTCCAGCAACGCCGAGGGCATACGCCGCAGCTTTGAGGGCTCGTCGCTGGAAACCATCAAGCACATGGTGGCGGCCGGCATGGGGGTGACCCTGGTGCCCCGGCTGGGCGTGCCGGCCGGTGCGCTGGGCGCCCAAGCCAAGCGAAAAAAAGCCACTGACCACGGCCACATCACCTACCTGCCGTTCGACGGCGACCCACCCACCCGGCGTGTGGTGCTGGTGTGGCGGCGCAGCTTCACCCGCTACGAGGCGATCGCCGCGCTGCGCAACGCCGTCTACGCCTGCCCGCTGACCGGCGTGAAGCGGCTGTCCTGATGCCTTCTTTTTTGTTTGCCTGTTGAGGAGAAACCCATGGCCAAAAGCACCCCCAAAACCACCGCCGCCGCACCGGCCGGCGCGCCGCCCATCAACATCGGCATCGGCGAGAAAGACCGCGCCGGCATCGCCAAGGGACTGAGTCACCTGCTGGCCGACACCTACACGCTGTACCTGACCACCCACAACTTTCACTGGAATGTGACCGGGCCGATGTTCAACACCTTGCACACCATGTTCATGGCGCAGTACACCGAGCTGTGGAACGCGGTCGACCCGGTAGCCGAACGCATCCGTTCGCTGGGCCATCCAGCGCCCGGCTCGTATGCCCAGTTCGCCAAGCTGGCCTCGGTGCCCGACGCGCCGGTGGTTCCGCCCAAGGCACTGGAGATGGTGCGCATCCTGGTGCAAGGCCATGAGGCGGTGGCGCGCACCGCCCGCGCACTGTTCCCGCTGGCCGACAAGGTGGGGGACGAGCCCACGGCCGACCTGCTGACCCAGCGACTGACGGTGCACGAGCAGACCGCCTGGATGCTGCGCTCGCTGCTCGAAGACTGAACCCCCTGAGACGCTTCGCGCCACCCCGTCAAGGGGACAACACTGGCGGACCGGCGACGCCGGATCCGCGGTGTCTTTGATGTCCATCCTCTTTCGTCGATTCACCACCATGCCTTCGCGCTTCTCGCTCTGGTTGCAGTTGATCCGCTGGGACCGGCCGGCCGGCTGGCTGCTGCTGCTGTGGCCCACGCTCAGTGCGCTGTGGGTGGCGGCCGGCGGTTTCCCCGGCTGGCATCTGCTGGTGGTGTTCACGTTGGGCACCATCCTGATGCGCAGCGCCGGCTGCTGCATCAACGACGTGGCCGACCGTGAGTTCGACAAGCATGTCAAACGCACGGCGGCGCGGCCGGTGACCTCGGGCGCGCTGCCGGTGAAGGAGGCGCTGGCGGTGGGTGCGGTGCTGGCACTGCTGGCTTTTGGCCTGGTGCTGACCACCAACGCGGTGACGGTGGCCTGGTCCTTCGCCGCGCTGGCCATCACGCTGCTCTACCCCTATGCCAAACGCGTGGTGTCCATGCCGCAGGCGGTGCTGGGAGTGGCTTTCAGCGTCGGCATGCCCATGGCCTTCACCGCGGTGCGGGCCGGGCCGCTGGACAGCCTGTCGTCCCTGTTCGCCCCGGTGCCGCTGGTGGCCTGGCTGATGCTGCTGGGTAACCTGTTCTGGGTGCTGGCCTACGACACCGAGTACGCCATGGTGGACCGCGACGACGACCTGAAGATCGGCATCCAGACCTCGGCCATCACCTTGGGCCGGCTGGATGTGCCGGTGGTGATGCTGTGCTACGGCCTGTTCCTGTCTTTCTGGGCCCTGGCGTTGGCCCACCCGGTGGGGCACGGGGTGTTTCTGTTGGCCATCGCCGCGGCGGCGGCCCAGGCGCTGTGGCATTTCAGCCTGATCCGTGGCCGCACCCGCGACGGCTGTTTCCGCGCCTTCCGGCTCAACCACTGGCTGGGTGCCACGGTGTTTGTGGGCATCGCCGCCGGCTACGCGCTGCGCTGAGCCATGAAAAAACCGCCCTGAGGCGGCTTTTCCTGTGGGCGCGGTCGGCGCTCAGTAAACCGAAGACGCATGTGCCTTTTTGGCCTTGGTCTTGCTGGCCTTGGCCTTTTTGTGCTTCTTGGCCGTGCTGGTTTTGGCGGCGGCCGGAGTGGACACAACCGCCAGGGGCAGGGCGATGAAGGCGGCGCTGATCAGCGCGGTCAGGATTTTTTTCATGGTGTTCGGAAATCGTTGAAAAACAGGGGCCGCCCGCCCGGGGCGCACGGCAATTTGATTGTGCCGCATCGGCACCTCAGGACTTGCCAAATTCGTCACCCAATTCGCTGGCGCGCTCGCGGGCGGCCTGCATCGCGGCGATGAACTGCGTTTTCATGTGGGCGTTTTCCATCGCCGTCAGCGCGGCGTGTGTGGTGCCGCCCTTGGAGGTGACGCGCTGGCGCAGCACCGCCGGCGGCTCGTCCGAGGCCTGGGCCAGCGCACTGGCGCCGACAAAGGTTGCCACCGCCAGCTGCTGGGCCTGGTCCGGGCCCAGGCCCATGTCGGTGCCGGCCTGGGTCATGGCCTCGATGAAATAGAACACATAGGCCGGGCCGGAGCCGGACAACGCGGTCACCGCGTCCAGTTGCTCCTCCTGCGCCACCCACAGGTGCTGGCCGGTGGTGGCAATCACCGAGGCCACCAGCTGCCGGTCGGCTTCGCTGACCGCGGCGCGGGCAAACAGGCCGGTGATGCCCTGGCCCACCAGGGCCGGCGTGTTGGGCATGGAGCGCACCACCCGTTCGCTGCCCAGCCAGCGGGCGATGCTGTCGGAGCGGATGCCGGCGGCCACGCTCAGGTGCAGCGCCCGCCCGGTGTGGTCGCGGGCCTGGCCGGCGGCCTCGGCAAAGCTTTGTGGCTTCACCGCCCAGATCACCAGGCTGGCGTTGGCCAGCGCGGCGCCGGGGGCGGCATGCACGTCCACGCCCAGCGCGGCCAGGCGCTCGCGGGCCTCGGCCAGCGGCTCCACCACCGTGATTTGGCCGGCCGGCAGGCCTTGTTTGACCAGGCCGCCGATGATGGCGCTGGCCATGTTGCCGCCGCCGATGAAGGCGATGCGTTGCTGCTGCAGGGCGGGTGTGGGGCTCATGGTGCGGGTGAGGGTGAAAAAACTGGATTGTCGCCGCCTGGCGCGGTGGTTTTACCGGGGTGGTGCTGGCGGCAATGCGCTACGCTAGGCGCCATGGCTTTGATCCTCGCGCTTGACCAGGGCACCACCAGTTCGCGGGCCATGCTGTTCGACCGCCATGGCCAGGTGGTGGCCATGGCCCAGCAGGAGTTTGCCCAGGGTTTTCCGCAGCCCGGCTGGGTGGAGCATGACGCGCTGGCCATCTGGGCCTCGCAGCTGGCGGTGGCCCGGGCGTGCATCCAGAAAGCCCAGCAGGCCCAGGGTGGGGCGGTGGCCATCCGCGCCATCGGCATCACCAACCAGCGCGAAACCACGGTGCTGTGGGACCGTGCCACCGGCCAGCCGGTGGCCCCCGCCATCGTCTGGCAGGACCGCCGTACCGCAGCCCGCTGCGACCAGTTGCGCGCCGCCGGCCACGCCAGGCGGGTGCAGCAAAAAACCGGGCTGGTGATGGATGCCTATTTCTCTGGCACCAAATTGCAGTGGTTGCTGGACCATGTGCCCGGTGCGCGGGCCCGGGCCGAACGCGGCGAGCTGGCCTTTGGCACGGTGGACAGCTGGCTGGTCTGGCAGCTCACCAGCGGCCGTGTCCATGCCACCGACGCCAGCAACGCCTCGCGCACCCTGCTGTTCAACATCCACACGCTGCGGTGGGACGCGGCCCTGCTGAAGCTGTTCAACATCCCGGCCAGCCTGCTGCCGCGGGTGGTGCCGTCCAGCGGTGTGTTGGGCGAGACCGACCCGCAGTGGCTGGGCCAGGCCATTCCCATCGCAGGCCTGGCCGGCGACCAGCAGGCCGCCACCTTTGGCCAGGGTTGTTTCGCGCCCGGCATGGCCAAGAACACCTATGGCACCGGCTGCTTCATGCTGATGAACACCGGCACCGCGGCGGTGGCCAGCCACAACCAGCTGCTGACCACCGTGGGCTGGCAGGGGCCTGCTGACGCGGCACTGCCTGGCCATGCCACGGCCTACTGTTTGGAGGGGAGCGTGTTCATGGGCGGCGCCACCGTGCAGTGGCTGCGCGACGGCCTGCAGTTGGTGCGCTCGGCCGACGAGATCGAGCCGCTGGCCGCCAGCGTGCCCGACAGCGGCGACTGCTACCTGGTGCCGGCCTTCACCGGCCTGGGCACCCCCTATTGGGACGGCCATGCGCGCGGCACGTTGGTGGGCATGACCCGCGGCACCGGCCAGGCCCAGCTGGCCCGGGCCGCGCTGGAGGCCATTGCGCTGCAGAGCGCCGACGTGTTCGACGCGATGGCGCGCGACGCCGGCCTGCCGCTGGCCGAGCTGCGGGTGGACGGCGGCGCCAGCCGCAACAACCTGCTGATGCAGATGCAGGCCGACTTTCTGGGTGTGGCCGTGGTGCGGCCGGCGGTGACCGAGACCACCGCGCTGGGGGCGGCCCGGCTGGCCGGCCTGGCCAGCGGGCTGTGGGCTGGCGTGGACGAGATGCTGGGCCTGGCCGACCAGGCGCCGGCCCTGTCCGCACCCGCTGGCTCGGGGCCACGGCGTTTTGAGCCGCAGGGCGGCGAGGCAGCGCGGCAGGCCAAGCGGGCCCGCTGGCGCGAGGCGGTGGAGCGGTCGCGCGGCTGGGCCCGGCCCGCCTGAGCATGGACGTCCCCGCCCCGCTGCCCACCCGGCGTGCCGAGCTGATCGCCCGGCTGGCCCGCGGCGACCGTTTTGACCTGGCGGTGGTGGGCGGCGGCGCCACCGGCCTGGGGGTGGCGCTGGACGCGGCCGCCCGCGGCTTCAAGGTGGTGTTGCTCGAGTCACACGACTTCGCCTGCGGCACCTCGTCGCGCTCGACCAAGCTGGTCCATGGCGGCGTGCGCTACCTGGCCCAGGGCCATTTGCCGCTGGTCTACGAGGCCTTGCACGAGCGGGCCACGCTGCTGCGCAACGCGCCCCACCTGGCGCACCCGCTGGCCTTTGTGATGCCCTGCTACCGGTGGTGGGAAAAGCCGTTCTACGGCGCGGGCTTGAAGCTGTACGACGCGCTGGCCGGCGGCGCCTCGGCGGCGGTGGGGCTGGCCGGCACCGAGTTCTTGAGCCGCAGCGAAACCCTGGCCTGTGTGCCCGGCGCCCAGCCCCAGGGCCTGCGCGGTGGCGTCAAGTACTGGGACGGCCAGTTCGACGACGCCCGGCTGGCGCTGGCGCTGGCCCGCACCGCCGCCGCCCAGGGCGCGCTGCTGCTGAACCACTGTGCCGTGACCCGTTTGCTGCACGAAGGTGAGCAGGTGGCCGGGCTGGTCTGCCAGGACGCCGAAACCGGGCTGGAACACCCGGTGCAGGCGCGCTGTGTGGTCAACGCCACCGGGGTCTGGGTTGATGCGCTGCGGCAGCAGGATGCCCCCCAGTCCCGGCCCATGGTGGCACCCAGCCAGGGCGTGCACCTGGTGGTGGATGCCGACTTTCTGCCCGGCGACCACGCTTTGCTGGTGCCCAAAACCGCTGACGGCCGGGTGCTGTTTGCCGTGCCCTGGCTGGGCCAGCTGATCCTGGGCACCACCGACACGCCGCGCAGCGACGCGCCACGCGAGCCGCAGGCACACGAGGAGGAAATGGCGTTCATCCTGCGTGAAGCCGGGCGGGTGCTGCGCCGGGCGCCCACCCGGGCTGATGTGAAGAGCGTCTGGGTCGGCCTGCGCCCGCTGGTGCGGCCGGCCGACGCGGAAGAGGCCACCGCGCAGGTCAGCCGTGAACACACGGTGCGCACCAGCCGCAGTGGCCTGGTCAGCGTGACCGGCGGCAAGTGGACCACCTACCGCGCCATGGCCGAGGACGTGCTGGCGCGCTGCTTTAAGGCCGGCCTGCTGGACCAGCGTGCCGGTGGCGTGACCACCCACTTGCGGCTGGTGGGTGCGCCCATCGGGGAGATGGTCAGGCCGCAGCCCTCTGCCGGGCCGGGACTGTCGGCCTACGGCAGTGAGGCGGCCGCCGTGGCCTGCCTGCCCGGGGCCGACCGGTCGCTGGGCCATGGCCTGACCGAGGCCATGGTGCGTTTTGCCTGTCGCCATGAGTACGCCCGCACGGTGGAAGACATGCTGGCCCGCCGCAGCCGGTTGCTGTTTCTGGACGCCAGCGCGGCCCAGGTCTTGGCGCCGCCGGTGGCGGCCTTGATGTCGGAAGAACTGGGGCATGCCGTGGATGCAGCGCCCTTTTTGGCGCTGGCGCAGACCTACCGCTTGCCGATTTCGGGCCCCGATGCGGGTTTTTGCTGACAAGGCTGTTGACGCAGCGCCAATTTGTTGCCATAATCACAGGCTTCGCTTGAAAAAGCGCAGTGTCTGCCCATTAAAAAGGCGCTTCCCGAGTGGTTCGGGGGGAGTCCAACGGGCCCAAGACTGATCACTGAGGGGTGCCGCGCCAAGCGGGCTTGTCAGTGGTGCAAGTTGGGAATAAAGAAATGATCCAAACTGAATCTCGGTTAGACGTTGCCGACAACACCGGCGCGAAGTCGGTGTTGTGCATCAAGGTGCTCGGCGGCTCCAAGCGTCGCTACGCCAGCGTCGGCGATGTCATCAAAGTCAGCATCAAAGAAGCTGCACCGCGTGGCCGCGTCAAAAAAGGCGAAATCTACAGTGCCGTGGTGGTTCGCACCGCCAAGGGCATCCGTCGCGCCGATGGCTCGCTCGTCAAGTTTGACGGCAACGCCGCTGTGCTGCTCAACGCCAAGCTGGAGCCCATCGGCACCCGCATCTTCGGACCGGTCACGCGCGAACTGCGCACCGAGAAGTTCATGAAGATCGTGTCGCTGGCGCCCGAAGTTCTGTAAGGACCTGTCATGAACAAGATTCGCAAAGGCGACGAAGTCATCGTGCTCGCAGGGCGCGACAAGGGCAAGCGCGGCAAAGTGTCGTTGCGCGCTGACGATTCCTACATCGTGGTTGACGGTGTCAACCTGGTGAAGAAGCACGCCAAGCCCAACCCCATGAAGGGCATCACCGGCGGCATCATCGAGAAGACCATGCCGATTCACCAGTCCAACGTGGCCATTTTCAATGCCGCCACGGGCAAGGCTGACCGCGTGGGCATCAAACTGACTGCAGACGGCAAACGCGTGCGCGTTTACAAGTCCAGCGGCGAAGAAATCAAGGTGGCATGAGCATGGCACGTTTCCTCCAGCAGTACCGCGAAACCGTCGCGCCCGAACTGATGAAGAAGTTCGGTTACACCTCGCCGATGCAGGTTCCCCGCATCACCAAGATCACCCTGAACATGGGTGTGAGCGAGGCCGTGGCTGACAAGAAGGTCATGGACAACGCCGTCGGCGACATGACCAAGATTGCCGGCCAGAAGCCGGTGGTCACCAAGGCCAAGAAGGCCATCGCCGGCTTCAAGATCCGCGAAGACCTGCCGATTGGCTGCATGGTCACGCTGCGTGGCGTGAAGATGTACGAGTTCCTCGACCGTTTCGTGACGATCGCTTTGCCCCGCGTGCGCGATTTCCGCGGCATCTCGGGTCGCGCGTTCGACGGCCGTGGCAATTACAACATCGGCGTCAAAGAACAGATCATCTTCCCTGAGATCGAGTACGACAAGGTTGACGCCCTGCGCGGCCTCAACATCAGCATCACCACAACGGCCAAGACCGACGAAGAGTGCAAGGCGCTGCTCGCTGGTTTCCGTTTCCCGTTCAAGAATTGAGGTGACCTGTGGCAAAAGCAGCACTTATCCAGCGTGAACTTAAGCGTGACAAGCTGGTCGCGAAGTACGCACAGAAACACGCCGAACTGAAGGCCATCGCCAACGATGCCAAGCGCTCTGACGAAGAGCGCGCAGCCGCCCGTCTGGGCCTGCAGGCTCTGCCGCGCAACGCCAACCCGACTCGCCAGCGCAACCGCTGCGAGATCACGGGTCGCCCCCGCGGCACGTTCCGTCAATTCGGTCTGGCTCGCGCCAAGATCCGTGAAATGGCCTTTGCTGGTGACATCCCCGGCATCGTCAAGGCCAGTTGGTAAGCCAGGCAGGAGAGATTAAACATGAGCATGAGTGATCCCATTGCCGACTTGCTGACCCGCATCCGCAACGCGCAGATGGTGGCCAAGGCCACGGTGTCGGTGCCTTCCTCCAAAGTGAAGGTGGCCATTGCCCAGGTGTTGAAAGACGAGGGCTACATTGACAGCTTCCAGGTGAAAACCGAAGACGGCAAGGCCAACCTCGAAATCACCCTGAAGTACTACGCCGGTCGCCCGGTCATCGAGCGCATCGAGCGCGTGAGCCGCCCTGGCCTGCGTGTTTACAAAGGCCGCGACGCCATCCCCAGCGTGATGAACGGCCTGGGTGTGGCCATCGTGACCACGCCCCAGGGCGTGATGACGGACCGCAAGGCCCGCGCCACCGGCATCGGTGGTGAAGTTCTGTGTTACGTGGCCTAAGCCCGGCACCGAGGAGAAATTAAGATGTCCCGTGTTGGAAAAATGCCCGTGCTGGTGCCTGCTGGTGTCGATGTGTCGATCGCCCAGGACCAGATCAATGTGAAGGGCAGCAACGGCGCCCTGTCCCTGGCCAGCAACCCGCTGGTCACGGTCAAGAGCGAAGCCGGCAAACTGACGTTTGCCCCGGCCAACGACTCCCGTGAAGCCGATGCCATGAGCGGCACAATGCGCCAGTTGGTGAACAACATGGTGGTCGGTGTCACCAAGGGCTTCGAAAAGAAGCTGTCCCTGATCGGCGTGGGCTACAAAGCCCAGGCGCAAGGCGCCAAGCTGAACCTGGCGGTGGGCTATTCGCACCCCGTCAACAAGGACATGCCTGCAGGCATCACCGTGGCCACGCCCACCCCCACCGAAGTGGTGATCAAGGGTGCGGACCGCCAACGTGTGGGCCAGGTCGCTGCCGAGATTCGTGCGATTCGTCCGCCCGAGCCCTACAAGGGCAAGGGCATCCGCTACGCGGACGAGAAGATCACGATCAAAGAGACCAAGAAGAAATAAGGAGCTGCATGATGTTGACCAAGAAAGAGCAGCGTCTGCGCCGTGCGCGCCAAACCCGCATTCGCATCGCGAACCAGGGTGTGCCCCGCTTGACGGTGAACCGCACCAACCTGCACATCTATGCAACGGTGATTTCCGGTTGCGGCACCAAGGTGCTGGCCACGGCCTCCACCGCCGAAGCCGAGATTCGCAAGACCCTCGGTGCTTCCGGCAAGGGTGGCAACACCGCTGCCGCAGAAACCATCGGCAAGCGCATTGCTGAAAAGGCCAAGGCGGCCGGCGTTGAGAAAGTGGCTTTTGACCGTGCGGGCTTTGCCTACCACGGCCGGGTCAAGGCACTGGCTGACGCGGCACGCGAAGCTGGCTTGCAGTTCTAAGCGGATCGGAATCAAAAATGGCTAAATTTCAAGCTAAGGCGCAAAACGACACTCCTGATGATGGCCTGAAGGAGAAGATGATTGCGGTGAACCGCGTCACCAAGGTCGTCAAGGGTGGTCGTATTCTCGGTTTCGCAGCACTGACCGTGGTCGGTGACGGCGATGGCCGCGTGGGCATGGGCAAGGGCAAGTCGAAAGAAGTGCCGGCAGCCGTTCAAAAGGCCATGGAAGAAGCCCGTCGTAACCTGAAGAAGGTGTCGCTGAAGAACGGTTCCATTCACCACAAGGTGATGGGTCACCACGGTGCCGCCTGGGTCATGATGGCGCCGGCGCCCCGCGGTACCGGCATCATTGCCGGCGGCCCGATGCGCGCTGTCTTCGAAGTGATGGGCATCACCGACATCGTGGCCAAGAGCCATGGTTCGTCCAACCCCTACAACATGGTGCGTGCCACGCTGGACGCCCTGAAGCATTCGACCACGCCCTCCGAAGTGGCGGCAAAACGCGGCAAGACGGTCGAAGACCTGTTTGCCTGAGCGGAGTTGAGAAAATGACAACAGCACAAACAGTCAAGGTCCAGTTGGTTCGCAGCCCCATCGGTTGCAAGGAATCGCATCGTGCCACCGTGCGCGGTCTGGGTCTGCGCAAGCTTGGCAGCCAAAGCGAGCTGGAAGACACGCCCGCCGTGCGCGGCATGATCAACAAGATCAGTTACCTGGTCAAAGTGCTCTGAAGGTAGATGATGGAACTCAATGACATCAAGCCCGCAGCGGGCGCAAAGCATGCAAAGCGTCGCGTGGGTCGCGGCATCGGCTCCGGCCTAGGCAAGACCGCTGGTCGTGGCCACAAGGGTCAAAAATCGCGTTCGGGTGGCTACCACAAGGTGGGCTTCGAAGGCGGTCAAATGCCCATGCAGCGTCGCCTGCCCAAGCGCGGCTTCAAGTCGCAGACGCTGAAGTACAACGCCGAAGTCACGCTGTCGGATTTGGGCGCGCTGGGCGCTGCCGAAGTCGATCTGCTGACGTTGAAGCACGCTGGCCTGGTGGGTCAGATGGCCAAGGTGGTCAAGATCATAAAGACCGGTGAAATCACCGTGGCCGTCCAGCTGAAGGGCATTGGCGCCACCGCGGCAGCCAAGGCTGCCATCGAAGCTGCTGGCGGCTCGCTGGTCTGAGTGTTGAAGGCGATCACCCGTGGCCACTAACTCAGCGCAACTCGCAAAGACAGGCAAGTACGGCGACCTGCGTCGCCGGCTGGTGTTCCTGTTGCTGGCGCTGGTGGTGTACCGCATTGGTGCCCACATTCCCGTGCCTGGCATTGACCCTGTGCAGCTGCAGCAGCTGTTCAAGGGCCAGCAGGGCGGCATCCTGAACCTGTTCAACATGTTCTCGGGTGGCGCGCTGTCACGGTTCACCGTGTTTGCGCTGGGCATCATGCCTTACATCTCGGCGTCCATCATCATGCAATTGATGACCTACGTCGTGCCGACCTTCGAGCAGATGAAGAAGGAAGGCGAGGCAGGGCGTCGCAAGATCACCCAGTACACCCGTTACGGCACGCTGGGTTTGGCTTTGTTCCAGTCGTTGGGCATTGCCGTGGCGCTGGAAAGTTCGCAAGGCCTGGTGATTGATCCCGGTTTTGGTTTCCGCATGACGGCGGTGGTCAGCCTGACGGCCGGCACGGTGTTCCTGATGTGGCTGGGTGAGCAGATCACCGAGCGTGGTCTGGGCAACGGCATCTCCATTCTGATCTTTGGTGGCATTGCGGCCGGTCTGCCGGCCTCCATCGGTGGTCTGCTGGAGCTGGTGCGCACCGGTGCGATGAGCATCCTGATCGCCCTGGTGATCGTCGCGGTGGTGGGTCTGGTGACGTACTTCGTGGTCTTCGTGGAACGCGGCCAGCGCAAGATTCTGGTGAACTATGCACGGCGTCAGGTCGGCAACAAGGTGTATGGCGGCCAGTCCTCCCACCTGCCGCTGAAGCTGAACATGGCAGGTGTGATTCCGCCGATCTTCGCGTCGTCCATCATCCTGCTGCCGGCCACCGTGGTGAGCTGGTTCAGCTCCGGTGACTCGATGCGTTGGCTGAAAGACATCGCCAGCACGCTGTCGCCCGGTCAGCCGGTCTACGTGATGCTGTACGCTGCGGCCATCGTGTTCTTCTGCTTCTTCTACACCGCTCTGGTGTTCAACAGCCGTGAGACGGCCGACAACCTGAAAAAGAGCGGCGCCTTCATTCCAGGCATTCGCCCGGGTGATCAGACGGCTCGGCACATTGACAAGATTCTGGTGCGTTTGACGCTGGCGGGCGCGATTTACATCACCTTCGTCTGCCTGCTGCCAGAGTTCCTGATCCTGAAGTACAACGTGCCTTTCTACTTTGGCGGCACCTCGTTGCTGATCATCGTGGTGGTCACCATGGACTTCATGGCCCAGGTGCAGAACTACCTGATGTCGCAGCAGTACGACTCGCTGCTGAAGAAGGCGAATTTCAAGACGTCGGCGGGACGCTGACGGCAGGCGGTGCGGTGGAGCGGTCATTCATGACCTGCCAGCCGCAACGAAAATTGTGTTTCACGCCAGTGGTTGGCGTCTGTTCCGAGTCAATGGTTGATTCGGAATCAAAGGAGAGAGAAAAATGAGAGTTTCGGCTTCGGTCAAGAAAATTTGCCGCAACTGCAAGATCATCCGCCGCAAGGGTGTGGTTCGCGTGATCTGCACAGACCCGCGCCACAAGCAGCGCCAGGGCTGATCGACACGAGTTTTAGAGGACGTATATGGCACGTATCGCTGGTATCAACATTCCGCCGCACAAGCACGCTGAAATCGGGCTGACCGCAATTTTTGGCATTGGCCGCACCCGTGCACGCAAGATTTGCGAAGCATGCGACATCGCCTACTCCAAGAAGGTCAAAGACCTGACGGACGGTGATCTCGAAAAAATCCGCGACCAAATCGCCGCCATCACCATCGAAGGTGACCTGCGTCGCGAGACCACGATGAACATCAAGCGTTTGATGGACATCGGTTGCTACCGCGGTTTCCGTCACCGTCGCGGCCTGCCGATGCGCGGCCAGCGCACCCGCACCAATGCCCGCACCCGCAAGGGTCCGCGCAAGGCGGCTCAGGCGCTGAAGAAATAATTGGAACTGAAAGATCACCATGGCTAAGTCACCCGCCAACAGCGCTGCGCAGCGCGTCCGCAAGAAGGTTCGCAAGAACGTGGCCGACGGCGTCGCGCACGTGCACGCCTCCTTCAACAACACCATCATCACCATCACCGACCGCCAGGGCAATGCCTTGTCGTGGGCGTCGTCCGGTGGCCAGGGCTTCAAGGGTTCGCGCAAATCGACTCCTTTCGCAGCCCAGGTGGCGTCGGAAGTGGCGGGTCGCGCCGCGATCGAACAGGGCATCAAGAACCTGGACGTCGAGATCAAGGGCCCCGGTCCTGGCCGTGAGTCCTCGGTGCGTGCTTTGGCCGCACTGGGCATCCGCATCAACGTCATCGCCGACGTGACGCCGGTGCCGCACAACGGTTGCCGTCCCCAGAAGCGTCGTCGCATCTGAGGCTGTGAGCATTCGGGTGGCCGGCAGTTGATGCCGGCCACCCTTGTCGTTTGAAGTTTCGCTAACCCAAGCCCACCGCCAACAGGCTTCGCGCCGAAGGCTCCTGCAGTGAATTGCTGCAGCAGATGTTTAAAAGGAAAGTCACGTGGCACGTTACCTCGGCCCCAAGGCCAAACTCTCTCGCCGTGAAGGCACAGACCTGTTCCTGAAGAGCGCCCGCCGCTCCATCGGCGACAAGGCCAAGTTTGACTCCAAGCCCGGCCAGCATGGCCGCACTTCGGGTCAGCGCACTTCCGACTACGGTCTGCAGCTGCGTGAAAAGCAGAAGGTCAAGCGCATGTACGGCGTGCTGGAGCGCCAGTTCCGCCGCTACTTTGCCGAAGCCGACCGTCGCCGTGGTAACACCGGCGCCAACCTGCTGACGCTGCTGGAGTCCCGTCTCGACAACGTGGTGTATCGCATGGGCTTCGGCTCGACCCGCGCCGAAGCGCGCCAGCTGGTCTCGCACAAAGGTGTGACGGTCAACGGCCAAAGCGTGAACATCCCGTCCTACATGGTCAAGACCGGCGACGTGGTGGCTGTGCGTGAAAAGTCCAAGAAGCAGGGCCGCGTTCAAGAAGCGCTGCAACTGGCCCAGCAGGTCGGTTTCCCGGCCTGGGTGGAAGTCAGCCTGGAAAAGGCCGAAGGCACCTTCAAGAAGGTTCCCGACCGCGACGAATTCGCTTCCGACGTCAACGAATCGTTGATCGTCGAACTGTACTCGCGTTAATTTTTGTCCCGGCTGCGCACGCGGCCGGCGCTTCACCAGCCTTACCGGTGTAACGAGCCGGGGGTATTGAGAGGAAGTTTGAATGCAGACCAATTTGCTGAAACCCAAAACCATCAACGTCGAGCAGATCGCGGCCAACCATGCCAAAGTCACTCTGGAGCCATTCGAGCGTGGCTACGGCCACACGCTGGGCAACGCCCTGCGTCGGGTGTTGCTGTCGTCGATGGTGGGTTATGCGGCGACCGAGGTCACCATTTCCGGTGTTCTCCATGAGTACTCGTCGATCGACGGCGTGCAAGAAGATGTGGTCAACATCCTGTTGAACCTCAAGGGTGTGGTTTTCAAGCTCCACAACCGTGATGAAGTGACGCTGAGCCTGCGCAAGGACGGCGAAGGCGTGGTGACAGCGGCTGACATCCAGACGCCACACGACGTCGAGATCATCAACCCTGGCCACGTCATTGCCCATTTGTCGGCCGGCGGCAAGCTGGACATGCAGATCAAGGTGGAAAAGGGCCGTGGCTACGTGCCGGGCACCATGCGCCGTTATGGCGATGAGCCCACCAAGTCCATCGGCCGCATTGTGCTGGACGCTTCGTTCTCCCCGGTCAAGCGTGTCAGCTACACCGTGGAAAGCGCCCGCGTCGAGCAGCGCACCGACCTGGACAAGCTGGTGGTCGAGATCGAGACCAACGGTGCCATCACCGCCGAAGACGCGGTCCGTGCCTCGGCCAAGATTTTGGTTGAACAGCTGGCGGTGTTCGCTCAGCTGGAGGGCAGCGAACTGGCCGCCTTCGATGCACCGGCGCCGCGCAGCTCGCAGCAGTTCGACCCCATCCTGCTGCGTCCGGTGGACGAGTTGGAACTGACCGTGCGTTCGGCCAACTGCCTGAAGGCCGAAAACATCTATTACATCGGTGACCTGATCCAGCGCACCGAGAACGAGCTGCTCAAGACCCCCAACCTGGGTCGCAAGTCGCTCAACGAAATCAAGGAAGTGCTCGCCTCGCGCGGCCTGACCTTGGGCATGAAGCTCGACAGCTGGCCCCCGGCCGGTCTGGACAAGCGATAAATGGACCGCCGGGTTGTTTCAACCCGGCCCCTGGTGGATTGGTGGTACCTCGCACGGCCACCTCTGAATCAATAACGAAAGGAACACACCATGCGTCACGGACACGGACTCCGCAAACTCAACCGCACCAGCTCGCACCGCCTGGCGATGCTGCAGAACATGATGAATTCGCTCATCGAGCACGAAGTCATCAAGACCACGCTGCCCAAGGCCAAGGAACTGCGCCGCGTCATCGAGCCGATGATCACGCTGGCCAAAGAAGCCACGTTGTCCAACCGCCGCCTGGCCTTCAACCGCCTGCGCGACCGCGACAGCGTGACCAAGCTGTTCAACGACCTGGGCCCGCGTTTCAAGACTCGTCCCGGTGGGTACACCCGCATCCTGAAGATGGGCTACCGCGTGGGCGACAACGCCCCCATGGCCCTGGTGGAGCTGGTTGACCGCGGCACTGCAAATGAATCTGCAAACAGCGACGCCGCTGCCGCAGAATAAGCTATACTACAAGGCTTGACGCGCGATGGAGCAGCCTGGTAGCTCGTTGGGCTCATAACCCAAAGGTCGTAGGTTCAAATCCTACTCGCGCAACCAATTCGTCAGCCTCGCTGCTGACGCCAAAACGCCCGCTGATGCGGGCGTTTTGCGTTGGGGCGTCGGTTTGACTCAGTCGTTGTCTTCGGCTTCGTCGGAATCGCTGGACTTCATCTGCAAGGCCAGGGTGTAGACACTGTTGCGCGGCGCACCGGTGATGTCGGCCGCCAGCTTGACGGCCGTTTTCAGCGGCAACTCGGCCAGCAACAAGGTCAGCACCCGAGCGGTGTCATCCATGCCGTCGCTCTGCTGCGCCTGGGGGTGGAGCACCAGCGCAAACTCGCCACGCAGCCGCGAACTGCTCTCTGCCAGCCAGGCCGCCAGGCCTTCGGCCGCCACGGTGCTGATTTCTTCAAACTGTTTGGTCAGCTCTCGGCCTACCGTCAGCCGGCGTGCGCCCAGCGGCTTCAAGGCCTGGGCCAGGGCCTCGATGCGGTGGGGTGACTCCAGCAACACCACCGCCCGCGCCTCGCTGGCCAGCAACTGCACCGCGTGGGCCCGCTCCGCGCTTTTGCTTGACAGAAAGCCGGCAAACACAAAACCGCTGGCATCGCCAAGCCCTGCCACGCTCAGCAGCGCGGTGACGCTGCTGGCGCCGGGCAATGGCATGGCGCGGTGGCCTTGCTGTCGCGCCACCGTCACCAGACGCGCGCCGGGGTCGCTGATGGCCGGGGTGCCGGCGTCGCTGACATAGGCCACCCGCTGGCCGCGGGCCAGGCGCTCGCAGACCGCCAGCGAGGCTTCGGCCTCGTTGTGTTCGTGCAGCGCCAGCAGGGGCTTGTCGATGCCGTAGGCACGCAGCATGGCCTGGGTGTGGCGGGTGTCTTCGCAGGCGATGGCGTCCACAAGGCCCAGCACATGCAGGGCCCGCAGTGTGATGTCGGCCAGGTTGCCGATCGGCGTGGCCACCACATAAAGGCAGCCGGGCGGATACAGTTGGGCCGAGGCGGCGGCGTCGGCAGCGGCCAGGGCAGGAGCAAACAGTGCAGTCACAGGGGCTCTCGAAAAAGAAAATCGGTGACGCCGCCGAGGACAGCGCCGTCGCCCACCTGCAGCAGCAGGGCCTGCGCCTGGTGGCCCGCAATTATCGGACGCCAGGGCGCGGTGGCGGAGAAATCGACCTGATCATGCGCGAGGCCGATGGCACGCTGGTGTTTGTTGAGGTGCGCCGGCGGGCCAGCAGCGCCCATGGGGGTGCGGCGGCCAGCGTCACCGCGACCAAGCGCCAGCGCATCGTGTTTGCCGCTCGCCATTACCTGATGCGGCTGTCTCCCTGCCCAGCCTGCCGCTTTGACGTGGTCGGGCTGGAGGGCGGGGACGCCGCAGCAGGTCTGGCACCGCGGCTGGTGTGGCTGAAGGCGGCCTTCGATGCCGGCTAGCCGGGACCGGCATTGCCATGCCAATCCAAGCTTCATGAAAAGCCCAGCCGCCGAAGTTATCATCCCTGCATGGTTGAACAGCGAATCCAGCAGCATTTCATTGACAGCGCCGACCTCAAGTACCAGGCCGCGCAAACCCTGAGCAAGCCTCTGGCCGCCGCCGTGCAAGCGGTGTTGGCCTGTGTGACCAGCGGCGGCAAGGTGCTGGCCTGCGGCAACGGTGGCTCGGCGGCCGACGCCCAGCACTTTGCGGCCGAGTTTGTCGGCCGTTTCGAGCGTGAGCGGCCCGAGCTCGGGGCGATTGCGCTGACCACCGACAGCTCCATCCTCACCGCGATCGGCAACGACTACGACTTCAGCGTGATTTTCTCCAAACAGGTGCGTGCGCTGGGCCAGGCCGGCGACGTGCTGCTGGCGCTGTCGACCAGCGGCAATTCGGCCAACGTCATCGCGGCCATCCAGGTGGCCCACGAGCGCGACATGACGGTGGTGGCGCTGACCGGCAAGGGCGGCGGCAAAATCGGCGCCATGCTGCGCGACACCGACGTGCATGTCTGTGTGCCGCACGACCGCACCGCCCGCATTCAGGAAGTCCACCTGCTCGCCTTGCACTGCATCTGCGACGGCGTGGACGCTCAACTACTTGGTGACCAGGAACCCGCTCCATGAAACGACTTCTCTGCCATGTGCTCGCGCTGTCCGCCCTGTCGGCAGCCCTCAGTGCCTGCGCGCCGCTGGTGCTGGGCTCGGCCGCCGTGGGCA
This sequence comes from Rhodoferax sp. SPJ4, assembly GCF_058216275.1. Lineage (NCBI taxonomy): Bacteria > Pseudomonadati > Pseudomonadota > Betaproteobacteria > Burkholderiales > Comamonadaceae > Rhodoferax > Rhodoferax sp. SPJ4. The sequence continues at coordinate 43,592 of NZ_JBYZMN010000003.1, read as the reverse complement.
CCGCGCTGGTGGCCACCGACCGCCGCACCTCGGGTGCCCAACTGGAAGACGAAGGCATTGAATTGCGGGTCGCCAACCGGCTGGCCGATGCGTTGGGCGGCCGCGGCCACCTGAACGTGACCAGCTACAACCGCCAGGTGCTGTTGACCGGCGAGGTGCCCACCGAGCAAGACCGTCTGATGGCCGAGCAGGTGCTGGCCAAGGTCGACAACGTGCGATCGGTGGTCAACGAGCTGGGGGTGATGGGCAACTCTACCATTGGCCAGCGTTCGTCCGACACGCTGGTGACCGGCCAGGTCAAGGCCGCCTTGGTGGACAGCCGCGACCTCTACCCCAGTTCCATCAAGGTGGTGACCGAGCGCGGCACGGTGTTTCTGATGGGCCGCTTGACGGCGCGTGAACAAAGCCGTGCCACCGAGGTGGTGCGTGGCGTCAACGGCGTGCAGAAGGTGATTCGCGTGTTCGAAACCATCAGCGAAGAAGAGCTGCAGCGCCTGCTGCCCTCCAACACCAAATAAGCCGTCACCAGCGGGCCCGGCTTCAGCCGGCCTTGCGCAGCCGCCGGACCAGGCTGGAGGTGTCCCAGCGCTGGCCGCCCATGGCCTGAACGTCGGCGTAGAACTGGTCCACCAGCGCGGTGACCGGCAGCCGTGAGGCGTTGCGTTTGGCCTCGTCCAGCACCAAACCCAGGTCCTTGCGCATCCAGTCCACCGCGAAACCGAACTCGAACTGGTCGGCCACCATGGTCTTGCCCCGGTTGTCGAGTTGCCAGCTCTGGGCCGCACCTTTGCCAATCACGTCCAGCACCTGGTTCATGTCCAGGCCGGCGTTCTGGCCGAAGGCAATCGCTTCGCTCAAGCCCTGAACCAGGCCGGCGATGCAGATCTGGTTGACCATCTTGGTCAGTTGCCCAGCGCCGCTGTCGCCCATGCGGGTGAAGGCCCGCGAGAAGGCCGCCGCCACCGGTGCCACGCGCTCAAAGGCGTCGGCGTCACCGCCACACATCACGGTGAGTTGGCCATTCTGTGCGCCACCCTGACCGCCGGACACCGGCGCATCGATGAAAAACAGGCCGCGCTGGCTGGCCTCGGCGGCCAGCTCGCGCGCCACCGTGGCCGAGGCGGTGGTGTGGTCCACAAACACCGAACCCGGCGCCATGCCGGCGAACGCGCCGTCCGCGCCCAGCGTGACCGAGCGCAGGTCGTCGTCGTTGCCAACGCAGTTGAAGACAATGCCGGCGCCAGCCGCAGCGTCACGCGGTGTCAGCGCCGGCGGCGTGCCCGCCTGGGGGGCGAACTCGTTGGCCCAGGCAATGGACTTGGCCAGCGTGCGGTTGTACACCGCGACGTGGTGGCCGGCACGGGCCAGGTGGCCTGCCATCGGAAAACCCATCACGCCCAGGCCCAGAAAGGCCACTGGACTGGGGGATACCGGCGCGTAGGCTCGGGGGTTGATGCTGCTCATGGAGTGTCTTTCAGGGGGAAATGAAAACGCCCCATGGGCAGGCCCACGGCCGGCCGACGGGGCGTGTCAGGGGGTCAGACGATGGCCAGGTGCTCGGTGCCGGCGGCCAGGTCGGGCGATTTGCTGCGCTGGCTGTTGAGCTTGATCTGCAGGCGCAGGTCGTTCAGCGAGTCGGCGTTGCGCAAGGCGTCTTCGTAGGTGATCAGGTTGTCTTCGTAGAGGTCGAACAGTGCCTGGTCAAAGGTCTGCATGCCGAGGTTGCGGCTCTTTTTCATGATCTCTTTGAGCTCGGTGACCTCGCCCTTGAAGATCATGTCTGACACCAGCGGCGAGTTCAGCATGATCTCCACCGCGGCAATGCGGCCCTTGCCGTCCTGGCGCGCGATCAGCCGCTGCGAAATCATGCCGCGCAGGTTGAGCGACAAGTCCATCAGCAGCTGCGGCCGCTTTTCTTCCGGGAAGAAGTTGATGACCCGGTCCAGCGCCTGGTTGGCGCTGTTGGCGTGCAAGGTGGCCAGGCACAAATGGCCGGTTTCGGCAAAGGCGATCGCGTGCTCCATGGTTTCGCGGTCGCGGATCTCGCCCATCAGAATCACGTCGGGGGCCTGGCGCAGGGTGTTCTTCAGCGCGGCAAACCAGTTCTCGGTGTCCACGCCCACCTCGCGCTGGGTCACCACGCAGTTTTTGTGTGGGTGCACGAACTCCACCGGGTCTTCGATGGTGATGATGTGCTCGAAGGCGTTTTCATTGCGCCAGTCCACCATTGCGGCCAGCGTGGTCGACTTGCCCGAGCCAGTGGCCCCCACCAGGATGCACAGCCCGCGCTTGGACATGGCCACGTCCTTCAGAATCTTGGGCAGGCCCGTGCCTTCGATGGTGGGAATGCTGGCTGGAATGACCCGCAGCACCATGCCGATCTTGCCCTGCTGCACAAAGGCGCTGACGCGGAAACGGCCAATGTCCGAGGGCGAGATGGCGAAGTTGCACTCCTTGGTGCGCTCGAATTCCGCTGCTTGCTTGTCGTTCATGATGGCCCGCGCCAGGGCCAGCGTGTGCTGGCCCGACAGCTGCTGCGGGGACACCTTGACCACCTTGCCGTCGACCTTGATGGCTGGCGGAAATTCGGCCGTGATGAACAAATCACTGCCTTTGCGGGTGATCAGCAGGTTCAACAGGTCGTTGATGAATTTGCTGGCCTGGTCGCGTTCCATGGTGGTACCTCTGCTGGGTCAATCGGGTGGGGCCGCCCCAAGGCAAAACGCGGCCCCCTCGGGGGGCAGCGAACGACACGCAGTGCGGAGCGTGGGGGCCATGTTCACCCCGGGAAGTTCTCGGGAATCTTGGCCTTGGCGCGGGCCTCGGCCGGGCTGATGACGTTGCGCCGCACCAGGTCAGACAGGTTCTGATCCAGCGTCTGCATGCCCACGCTGTTGCCGGTCTGGATGGACGAGTACATTTGCGCCACTTTGGCCTCGCGGATCAGGTTGCGGATGGCCGAGGTGCCCAGCATGATTTCGTGCGCTGCCACCCGGCCCGAACCGTCCTTGAGCTTGCACAGGGTCTGCGAAATAACCGCCTGCAGCGACTCCGACAGCATGGCCCGCACCATTTCCTTTTCTTCCGCCGGGAACACGTCGATGATGCGGTCGATGGTCTTGGCGGCGCTGGAGGTGTGCAATGTGCCAAACACCAGGTGGCCGGTTTCGGCCGCGGTCATGGCCAGGCGGATGGTTTCCAGGTCGCGCATTTCACCGACCAGAATCGCATCCGGGTCTTCACGCAGCGCCGACCGCAGCGCGGCGCTGAAGCTCAGCGTGTGCGGCCCCACCTCGCGCTGGTTGATCAAGCATTTCTTGGACTCGTGCACGAACTCGATCGGGTCTTCCACCGTCAGGATGTGGCCGTACTCGTTCTCGTTCAGGTAATTGACCATGGCCGCCAGCGTGGTCGATTTGCCCGAGCCGGTGGGCCCGGTTACCAGCACCAGGCCGCGCGGCTTGAGCGACAGGTCGGCAAAGATCTTGGGCGCGTTGAGCTGCTCCAGCGTCAGGATTTTGGATGGGATGGTGCGGAACACCGCGCCGGCGCCGCGGTTCTGGTTGAAGGCATTGACACGGAAGCGTGCCAGCCCCTCGATCTCGAACGAGAAGTCGACCTCCAGAAACTCTTCATAGTGCTTGCGCTGGGTGTCGTTCATGATGTCGTACACCATGGCATGCACCTGCTTGTGCATCATGGGTTCGACGTTGATGCGCCGCACGTCCCCGTGCACGCGGATCATCGGCGGCAGGCCCGACGACAGGTGCAAATCGGAGGCTTTGTTCTTGACGCTGAAGGCCAGCAACTGGGTGATGTCCACAAATCCCTCGTGTTCCTGGCCAGGCCGGCCATCTGCGATGTTTTGTTACGCTCGGGCTTATTATGACCACGATTGGCAGCAAGCTCCAGCAGGTCAGGCAGCGCATTGCGGCGGCCTGTGACGTCCATGGCCGGCCCCCAGGCAGCGTGCGTTTGCTGGCGGTGTCCAAGACCTTCGATGACCAGGCCGTGCGCGACGCCGCCGCAGCCGGCCAGCAGGCTTTCGGCGAGAACTACATCCAGGAAGGCGTGGAGAAAATCCTGTTGCTGCGCGACCTGCCGCTGGAGTGGCACATGATCGGGCCCATCCAGAGCAACAAGACCCGCGCGGTGGCGCAGCATTTCGACTGGGTCCACACCATCGACCGGCTGAAGATCGCCCAGCGCCTGAGCGAGCAGCGGCCGCCGGAGTTGCCACCGCTGCAGGTCTGCCTGCAGGTCAACATCGATGGCGGGCCCAACAAGTCTGGCGTGGCGCCCGAGGACACGCTCGCCTTGGCCCTGGCCTGCGCCGCCTTGCCCCGGCTGGTGGTGCGCGGGCTGATGGTGATCCCCGAGCCGGCCGACGAGCCCGAGGCGCAGCTGCGCCCCTTGCTGAAGGCGAGTGCCCTGTTCGACCAGTTGCGGGGGCGGGGTGAGGCCGGCCTGTCCCGCGTCGACACCTTGTCCATGGGCATGACCTCGGATCTGGAGCCCGCCATCCAGGCCGGCAGCACCCTGGTGCGGGTGGGATCAGCGATTTTCGGCGTGCGGCCGCGTGCCGGTTGAGTTCAGGTCCCGGTGTGGGCCGGGGTGCGGTTGACGGTGGCCCAGAACTGACCGAGGAATTTCATGGTTTCCACAAACTCGGTGAAATCCACCGGCTTGACCACATAGGCGTTGATGCCCAGGTCGTAGGCCCGTTCGATGTCGGCGGCGGCGACCGAGGAGGTCAGCCCCACCACCGGGATGTGGCGCAGCGACTCGGTGCTGCGGATGTCGCGCAGCACACTGAAGCCGTCGACCAGCGGCATGTTCAGGTCCAGCAGAATCACCACCGGGTCTTCGGCCGAGCGGCCGGCATGGCCGCCGCGCCGGTGCAACCAGTCCAGGGCCTGCTTGCCGTCTTGGGCGTGCACCACCCGGTCCGACAAGTCCAGTGTCAATGCGGCAATGGTCAGCTCGGCGTCGTCGGGGCTGTCTTCAATCAGCAGTATCGGTTTCAACGGGCGCTCAGTCGGTGGTGGGGCCGTTGGGTGGGGATGACCCTTGAGGCGATGTTTCAGATGTTACATCTGTCTGCGCGGCCGCGTGCGCCGGCAGGCTGAAGTAGAAGCAGCTGCCTTGCTCGGGCTGGCTCTCGGCCCACAGCTTGCCGCCATGGCGTTCCAAGGCGCGGCGTGCCAATGCTAGGCCAATGCCCATGCCATCAAAATCGCGCGCATGGTGCAGGCGCTGGAACACACCAAACAGTTTGTCCGCATGGGCCATGTCGAAGCCAGCGCCGTTGTCGCGGACAAAAAAGATGGTGTTGTCTGGGTTGTCGGTCAGTGCACCCACCGTGACCTGGGCCTGTGGCTGGCGGGCGGTGAACTTGGCGGCGTTTTCCAGCAGCCGTGTCCACACCTCGCGCAGCAGCACCGGGTCGGCCTGCACTGTGGGCAGGGCCTCCACCGCCCAATCGATGCTGCGGCCCTCGGTGGCCGTGGCCAGGCCCGCCACCACCGACTGCACCAGGGCCTGGCTGTCCACCGCCCGTTCGGCCATCACGGCGCGACCCAGGCGGGAGTAGGACAGCAGGCCGTCGATCTGCCGGCCCAGGCGCTGGGCGGCGTCGGTGATGGTGGTCAGGTATTTGCCGCCCTTGGCATCCACCTCACCCACATGCTGTTTGAACAGCTCGATGTAGCCGACGATGTGGCGCAGCGGCGAGCGCAGGTCATGAGACACCGCGTAGGAAAACGCCTCGAGCTCCTGCTGTGTCGCTGCCAGCTGGCTCGCCAGTCGGGCCATTTGCACGTCGGGCGGGGTGGCCAGCTGCTGCAGCTGTTCGCGCAAGGCCCGGTTGTCCGCATGAGCGCGGGCCAGGTCGGCGCGCAGGGCGGCCAGGTCGTCGGGCAGTGACCAGCCGGCGTCGGAAGGGGGCAAGGTGGGTGGCATGGGAAGGTGCGGCAAAGGCCGAAAGACCATTCTGACGGTACCCGAAGCAGCTTACAAGCCCACCGTCCGGGCCTCCCGCCCTGCGGAATACCCCTGCCTGCCGGGTCACTGGGGCAGTGATAAGCTCAACGGCTGAGGCGATGGTCGCCCCCACACTGTCCAATCGGAGCCCTCATGCCAGGCCTTTTGCCCCACATCGACCCGGACGGGTTGCTTGAATTCTCGGTGGTCTACACCGACCGCGCGCTCAACCACATGTCGCAGCGCTTTCAGGGCGTGATGAAAGACATCGCCAGCATCCTGAAAGAGGTTTACCAGTCGCGGTCGGCGGTGCTGGTGCCCGGCAGCGGCACCTTTGGCATGGAGGCCGTGGCCCGCCAGTTCGCCACCGGCAAGAAAGCGCTGGTCATCCGCAACGGCTGGTTCAGCTACCGCTGGACGCAAATTTTCGACATGGGCGGCATCCCCGCCGAATCCACGGTGCTGAAAGCGCGCCGTGTCGGTGACGGTCTCCAGGCCCCCTGGGTGCCTTGCCCGATCGACGAGGTGGTGGCCACCATCGCGGCGAAAAAGCCGGACGTGGTGTTTGCCCCGCATGTGGAAACCGCCGCCGGCATGATCCTGCCCGACGACTACTTGCGCGCGGTGGCCGACGCGGTGCACGCGGTCGGTGGTTTGTTTGTGCTGGACTGCATTGCCTCTGGCGCGATGTGGGTGGACATGAAAGCCACCGGCGTCGACGTGCTGGTCAGCGCGCCTCAAAAGGGCTGGAGCGGCTCGCCCGCCTGCGCCATGGTGATGCTCAGCGAACGCGCCCGCGCCGCCATCGACGCCACCACCAGCACCAGCTTTGCCTGCGATCTCAAGAAGTGGCTGCAGGTGATGGAGACCTACGAGGCCGGTGGCCATGTTTACCACACCACCATGCCCACCGACGCGCTGGCCCGGCTGCGCGAGGTGATGCAGGAAACCCGTGCCTACGGCTTCGAGAAGGTCAAGGCCGAACAAGCGGAGCTGGGCGTGCGGGTGCGCGCGCTGTTTGAAAGCCGTGGCATCCGCAGCGTGGCGGCCAAGGGCTTCCAGGCGCCGGGCGTGGTGGTCAGCTACACCGACGATGCCGACATCCAGAACAGCAAGAAATTCCTCGCCGCCGGCCTGCAGACCGCCGCCGGCGTGCCGCTGCAATGCGATGAAGGCCCGGAGTTCAAGACCTTCCGCATCGGCCTGTTCGGTCTGGAAAAGCTGCACCATGTGGACCGCACCGTGGCCCACCTGCAAGCCGCGCTCGACCAGGTGCTGCCCCAGCCGGCCCTGGCCCGGGCCGCCTGAAGGGCCTGCCGCCGGGCTCAGCCCAGTGGCAGCAGCTTGAACACCCAGGGCATCAGCAGCGCGGCCAGCACCGCCTGCAGGCCCAGTGCCAGCGCCGCGTAGGCGCCCGCGTCCGGGTCCACCTGCAGCGCGCGGGCCGCACCGATGCCGTGGGCGGCCGTGCCCAACGCAAAGCCCCGGGTCGACCAGCCGGCGCCGGCTGGGCGGATGCCCAGGCGGTCAAACAGGGTTTTGGCGCTCAGCGCGCCCACCATGCCGGTCACCACCGCGAACACCGCCGCCAGTGCCGGCACACCACCGATCTTGGCTGCCACCCCCATGGCCACCGGTGCTGTGACCGATTTGGGTGCCAGCGACAGCAGCACGTCGCGCGGCAAGTCCAGTGCCCAGCCGATGGCCAGCGCCGAGGCGCTGGCCGCCGCCCCGCCGACCACCGCCGCCAGCAGCAGCGGGCCGCCATGGCGCAGCAACTCGGCCCGGCGCTGCCACAGCGGCCAGGCCAGCGCCACCACCGCCGGCCCCAGCAGAAAGTGAATGAACTGCGCGCCCGAAAAATAGGTGGGGTAGGACACGCCGGTGAGCAGCAGGCCCACCGCCAAGGTCACCACCGACCACAGCACCGGGTTGGCCCAGGGCGCTTGACCGACCCGGGCGTACAAGGCCTGCGCCAGCACATACACCACCAGCGTGGCGGTCAGGCCGAACAGCGGGGTGGAGGCGAGGTAGACCCAGAGCTCAACGAAGCTGGCCATCGCGCCTTGCCCTCAGGTGGTGCAGCAGCAGCGCGGTGACGGCCATGCCGATCCAGGTCGAGACCACAATCGCCACCAGGATGCGCAGGCCATAGGCGCCCAGCAGGTTCAGATGGGTCATCACGCCCACCCCCACCGGCACGAACAGCAGCGACAAATGGGTCAGCAGCAACTCGGCACAGGCCGCCACCGGCTCGCGCACCAGCGGCCAGCCCAGGGCGGGCAACAGCAGCAGCATGCCCATCACCGGGCCGGGCAGCGGCCAGCCGGTCAAGCGCACCAGCACCTCGCCCAGCGATTGCAGCAACAGCAGCCATGCCAGACCCCGCAGTGCCAGCATGGAACGGTCAGAAGCGGGGCAGGTCGGGGTGGGGCAGGGCGCCGCCGCGGATCACCATGCGACCGTATTCGGCGCAGCGTTGCAGCGTGGGAATCACCTTGCCGGGGTTCAGCAGGCCACTGGGGTCGAAGGCGCGCTTGACGGCGAACATCGCCTCGCGTTCCTCGGGTGTGAACTGCACACACATGCTGTTGAGCTTTTCCACGCCCACGCCGTGCTCGCCGGTCACCGTGCCGCCCATGGCCACGCTGGTTTCCAGGATGTCGGCGCCGAACTGCTCGGTGCGGAGCAGCTCGTCGGCGTTGTTGGCATCGAACAGAATCAGCGGGTGCAGGTTGCCGTCGCCGGCGTGAAAGACGTTGAGGCAGCGCAGGCCGTACTTCACCTCCATCTCGGCAATGGCCTGCAGGATGTCGGCCAGCCGCTTGCGCGGGATGGTCGAGTCCATGCACATGTAGTCGGGGCTGATGCGGCCGCTGGCCGGAAAGGCGTTCTTGCGGCCGCTCCAGAAGCGCAGCCGCTGGGCCTCGTCGGCGCTGACGGTGATGGCGGTGGCGCCGCAGCGCCGCAGCACCTCGCTCATGCGGCCGATTTCTTCTTCCACCTCTTCCGGCGTGCCGTCGCTTTCGCACAGCAGGATGGCGGCGGCGTCGAGGTCGTAGCCGGCGTGCACAAAGTCTTCCACCGCGGCCGTCATGGGCTTGTCCATCATCTCCAGCCCGGCCGGGATGATGCCGGCGGCGATCACCGCGGCCACGGCCTCGCCGGCCTGGCGCACATCGGCAAAGCTGGCCATGATGCAGCGCGCCAGTTGTGGCTTGGGCACCAGCTTGACCGTGACCTCGGTGGTCACGGCCAGCATGCCTTCGCTGCCCACAAGCACCGCCAACAGGTCCAGGCCGGGGGCGTCCAGCGCGTCGCCACCGAACTCCACCGGTTCGCCCTCAACGGTGAAGCCCTTGACCTTGAGCACGTTGTGCAGCGTCAGGCCGTATTTGAGGCAGTGCACGCCACCGGAGTTTTCGGCCACGTTGCCGCCGATGGTGCAGGCGATCTGGCTGCTGGGGTCGGGCGCGTAGTACAGGCCGTGCGGCGCGGCGGCCTCGCTGATGGCCAGGTTGCGCACGCCGCACTGCACCACCGCTGTGCGGCTCAGCGGGTCCATTTTCAGGATGCGGTTGAACTTGGCCAGCGACAGCGTCACGCCCTCGGCGTGTGGCATCGCGCCGCCGCTCAGGCCGGTGCCGGCGCCGCGGGCCACCACCGGCACGCCCAGCGCATGGCAGGCCTTCAGCACCGCCGCCACCTGGGCCTCGGTTTCCGGCAGGGCCACGGCCATGGGGCGCTGGCGGTAGGCGGTCAGACCGTCGCACTCGTAGGGCGTGGTGTCCTCGTCATGCCACAGCAGGGCGTGGGCGGGCAGCTCGGTGCCCAGCCGCTGGCGGATCTGCTGGACGCGCTCGGACTTCAACAGCGACTGCGCTTCGCGGGCGGTGGTGGGGGCGTTCATGGATTTGATGCTACGCGATTTGCCCGCTTTGTGCGTGGCCGGTGTGCCCCTGGGGCCAGGGGCTGGGGCTACTTGAAGATCACCGTCTTGTGGCCGTTCAGCAGCACCCGGTGCTCGCTGTGCCATTTGACGGCGCGGGCCAGCACCTGGCTCTCGGTGTCGCGGCCCAGCGCGGTCAGGTCTTCCACCGTTTTGCTGTGGTCGACCCGGGCCACGTCCTGCTCAATGATGGGGCCCTCGTCGAGGTCGGCTGTCACGTAATGGGCGGTGGCGCCGATCAGCTTGACGCCGCGCTCATGGGCCTGGTGGTAGGGCTTGGCGCCCTTGAAGCTGGGCAGAAAGCTGTGGTGGATGTTGATGGCGCGGCCGGCCAGCTTTCGGCACAGTTCGTCGCTGAGGATTTGCATGTAGCGCGCCAGCACCACCAACTCGGCGCCCTCGGCCTCGATGACCTCCAGCTGCCTGGCCTCGGCCTGGGCCTTGGTGGCTGCCGTCACCGGGATGTGGTGGAAGGGCACGTTGTAGCTGGCCGCCAGCTGGTAGAACTCGCGGTGGTTGGAAATGATGGCGCGGATGTCCAGCGGCAGCAGGCCGCTCTTCCAGCGGAACAGCAGGTCGTTCAGGCAATGGCCTTCCTTGCTGACCATCAGCACGGTGCGCACCGGCTGCGACGCCGCGTGCAGGCTCCAGCGCATCTGCAAGCTGCCGGCCAGGTCGTGCAGTTGCAGCCGCAGGTCGTCCGACGTCAGCTGGCTGCAGGCGAACTGCACCCGCATGAAGAACAGGCCGGTGGCCGGGTCGTTGAACTGCGCGGCTTCCTCGATGTTGCCGCCGCGCTCCAGCAGAAAGCCCGAAACGGCGTGCACGATGCCGGGCCGGTCGGCGCAGGACAGGGTCAGGATGTGGGCGTGGCTCATGGGGATGGGTTCAACAAACCGGACAAGGGCGCAAATTGTCGCAGGTCGGCGTTGCGCGGGCGTGGGGCCCCGGCGGCCCATGAAAAAACGGCGCCCGAGGGCGCCGTTGTCGCGGGGCGGCGGACCGCTCAGGCCTGGCCGGCCTTCACTTTCAGACGCCAGGCGTGCAGCAGCGGCTCGGTGTAGCCGCTGGGCTGGGCCAGGCCCTTGAACACCAACTCGCTGGCGGCCTGGAAGGCGGCGCCGTCCGGGTTGCTGGCCATGGGCTTGTACAGCGGGTCGCCGGCGTTCTGCTTGTCCACCACCTTGGCCATGCGCTTGAAGGTCTTGCGCACCTCGGCCTTGGTCACCACGCCGTGGTGCAGCCAGTTGGCCATGTGCTGGCTGGAGATGCGCAGCGTGGCGCGGTCTTCCATCAGGCCCACGTTGTGGATGTCGGGCACCTTGGAGCAGCCCACGCCCTGGTCGATCCAGCGCACCACATAACCCAGGATGCCCTGGGCGTTGTTGTCCAGCTCCTGCTGCTTTTCTTCCGGCGTCCACTTGTCTTGCTTGACCACCGGGATCTGCAGCAGCCCGCCAAGCAGGGTGTCGCGTTCGCCGTCGGCGTCGATCTTTTCCAGCTCCTTTTGCACGTCACGCACCAGCACCTGGTGGTAATGCAGCGCGTGCAGCGTGGCGGCGGTGGGGCTGGGGGTCCAGGCGGTGTTGGCGCCGGCCTTGGGGTGGGCGATCTTCTGCTGCAACATGGCGGCCATCAGGTCGGGCATGGCCCACATGCCCTTGCCAATTTGCGCCTTGCCGCGCAGGCCGCAGCTCAGGCCCACCAGCACGTTGTTGCGTTCGTAGGCCTGGATCCAGGCGCTGGTCTTCATGTCGCCCTTGCGCATCATCGGGCCGGCCTGCATGGCGGTGTGCATCTCGTCGCCGGTGCGGTCGAGGAAGCCGGTGTTGATGAAGGCCACGCGGCTGGCGGCGGCGGCAATGCAGGCCTTCAGGTTGACGCTGGTACGGCGCTCTTCGTCCATGATGCCCAGCTTGACGGTGCTGGCCGGCAGGCCCAGCAGCTTCTCGACGCGGCCGAACAGCTCGGCGGCAAAGGCCACTTCGGCCGGGCCGTGCATCTTGGGCTTGACGATGTAGACCGAGCCTTTGCGGCTGTTGCGAATGCCGTTTTCACCGTGGCCTTGCAGGTCGTGCAGCGCGATGGTGGTGGTGACGATGGCGTCCATGATGCCTTCCGGGATCTCCTTCACGCTGCCATCGGCGGCGGTGTAGAGGATGGCCGGGTTGGTCATCAGGTGGCCCACGTTGCGCACAAACATCAGAGAGCGGCCGTGCAGCTTCACTTCGCCCTGGCCGTTGGCGGCGGTGTAGACGCGGTCGGGGTTCAGGCCGCGGGTGAAGGTCTTGCCACCCTTGGTCACGCTTTCGGTGAGGTTGCCCTTCAGAATGCCCAGCCAGTTGCTGTAGGCCACGACCTTGTCGGCCGCGTCCACCACGGCCACCGAGTCTTCCAGGTCGAGGATGGTGGACAGCGCCGATTCCAGCACCAGGTCGCTGACGCCGGCCGGGTCGGTCGCGCCGATGGCGTGGGCTCGGTTGATCTGCAGGTCCAGGTGTAGGCCGTTGTGCTGCAGCAGCACGCTGGAGGGGGCGGCGGCGTCGCCCTGGAAGCCGATGAATTGTTTGGCGTTCTTCAGCTCGCTGGTCTTGCCGTTGGCCAGCGTGACCACCAGTTGGCCACCCACCACGGCGTAGCCGGTCGAGCCCACATGCGAGCCCTTCTTCAGCGGGGCCGTGCGGTCCAGCACGTTGCGGGCGTAGTCAATGACCTTGGCGCCGCGGGCCGGGTTGTAGCCGCTGCCTTTTTCACAGCCGTCGGCCTCGGAGATCGCGTCGGTGCCGTACAGCGCGTCGTACAGGCTGCCCCAGCGGGCGTTGGCCGCGTTCAGCGCGTAGCGGGCGTTCAGGATGGGCACCACCAGCTGCGGGCCGGCCTGGACGGCCAGCTCGTCGTCGACGTTCTTGGTGGTGGCCTTGACCTTCTCCGGCACCGGCACCAGGTAGCCGATTTTTTCCAGGAACTTGCGGTAGGTCTTCATGCCCTTGATCGGGCCCGGGTTGGCCTTGTGCCAGGCGTCCAGCTCGGTCTGCAGGCGGTCGCGTTCGGCCAGCAGCGCGATGTTCTTGGGCGCCAGGTCGGCCACGATGGCGTCAAAGCCGGCCCAGAAGGCGTCGGTCGCCACACCGGTGCCAGGCAGCACCTGGGTTTCGATGAACTGCTGCAGTTCGGTGGCAACCTGGAGGCGGTGGATGGCGGTGCGTTCGGTCATGGTGTGATGAGTGAAGTGAAAAAAGAAAACGGAATCAGGCGGCCGCAAAAAAGCGGGACACATCGCGCAGCGAGCTGCCGGTGTGGGTGGGCGGTGTGCCCAGTTCCTCGAACGGCAGCTGGTAGCGGTTGACCCACAGGGTTTGGTAGCCGTACCAGGTGGCGGCCAGCGCGTCCCAGCCATTGCAGCTGACAAAGCCGATCTGCTGCACCGGCAGACCGGTGGCCTGCGGGCCCAGCGCGTAGGCGTCGGGATGGGTCTTGTATTTTCGCAGGGCATCGACGCTGAGCACATGGTCCAGCAGGTCCACCAGGCCGGCGCTGCGCACCGCCACCGCCAGCATCTCGGGGTCGCCGTTGGACAGGATGCCGGTGACGATGCCGCGCGCCTTCAGGTCGGCCAGCACCGCCCGGTTTTCCGGGAAGGCGCTCAGGTGGCGATACTGGTTCATCAGCTGCTGTTCGCGCTCGGTGGTCAGGTCCAGGCCCAGGCGCTTGCACGCGTAGCGCAGGCCGGCCCGCGTCAGCTCCCAAAACGGCTGGTAATGCGCGCCATGGTTGCTGGTGGTGACCAGCCGGGTGTATTCAATCTGCTTGTCGCGCCACAGAACGGCCAGCGCCTGGCCTTGGCCAGGGAACAGCTGTTCGGCCAGCAGGCCCACGCTGTACACATCCAGCAAGGTGCCATAGGCATCAAACAGCACCGCTTTGGGCGCAGAGAAGCCAAAGGCCAAAGATTTTTCCATGGCACTAATGTATTTGATACTTCAATGCCGATTAATCAATGAAAAGTTGATTGATTAATGACTTTTAAGATGTAATTGACGCCAACCCCATGGACAAGTTCAAACAACTCGCCTCCTTTGTGTCGGTGGCCACCCGCGGCAGCCTGACCGCCGCTGCGCTGGCCGAGGGTGTGGCCCCGGCCATCATGGGGCGCCGGCTGGACGCGCTGGAAGAGCGCCTGGGCGTCAAGCTGATGGTGCGCACCACCCGGCGCATCCGCCTGACCCACGAGGGCAGCGCCTTTCTGGAAGACTGCCAGCGGGTGCTGGCCGACGTGGCCAATGCCGAGGCCAGCGTGTCGGCCGGCGGGGTCAAGGCCAGCGGCCACCTGCGGGTCACGGCGCCGGCCGGCTTCGGGCGCCGCCATGTGGCGCCGCTGGTGCCCAAGTTCCGCGCGCTGCACCCCGAGGTCACGCTGTCGCTGAACCTGGGCGACCGGGTGGTGGACCTGGCGGTCGAGGGCTTCGATTGCGCGGTGCGGGTGGGCGACCTGCCGGATTCATCGCTGGTCAGCGTACGGCTGGCCGACAACCGGCGGCTGTGTGTGGCCACGCCGGCCTACCTGGCGCGCCGTGGCACGCCCCAGCATCCGCAGGATTTGCAGCGCTTTGACTGCCTGACCCTGTCCACCGACGCCTCCCAGGCCCGCGGCTGGGCGTTCCGGCTGCCGCGCGGCAGCCTGGGCCGGTCGGGCAAAGGCCCGCTGGCCGCCTTGCCGGTCGAGGCCGGTGAGGATGACGAACTGGTCCACCTCAAGCCCGGCGGGCCGCTGGACTGCTCGGACGGCCAGGTGTTGCACGACTGGTGCCTGGCCGGCCAGGGCATCGCCTGGCGCAGCACCTGGGAGGTCGAGGCCGAGATCGCCTCAGGCGCGCTGGTGGAGGTGCTGGCCGGCTTTGCCGCGCCGCCCAACGGCATTTACGCGGTGTTCCCGCAGCGCCGCCACCTGCCGCTGCGGGTGCGGTTGTGGATCGACTTCCTCAAGCACCATTACGGCCAGCCCGGCTTCTGGCGCGTGGCCGGGCCTTGATGCGGGCACAAAAAACCCCGCCGCAGCGGGGTCGGTGAGGTCGGGGACCGGTTGGGCCCCGCAGGCGCTCACTTGCTCAGGCATTCCTTCATGAAGGCCTTGCGTTCATCGCCCTTTTTGCCGGTGGCGTCCTTGTTGCAGGTTTTCATCTTGTCCTGCTGGGTGGCGGGGGCTGCAGGCTTGTTGCTCAAACAGCTTTTCATGAAAGCCTTGCGCTCGTCGCCCTTCTTGTCGCCGGCCTCCTTGTTGCAGTCGCCCATCTTGGACTGCTGCTTGGTCTTGCCGTCGGCCGCCTTGGCTGGTGCGGCCGCACTGGCGTTGGCCATCGGGGCGCCGGCGTGGCCAGCGGCCTGGGCGGTGCCCACGGACAGGGCAAAGCCCAGGGTGATCAGGGAAAGAATGGTTTTCATGGATTCTCCACAAAGGTGATGGGGGAAAGCGCGAGGTTGATTCAAGCACATTCTGAGGGCGCCAACAAGCGGGCCCGCCTCCTCCCAAAGGCCGACCCGTAAAATCCGCCGCATGTTGTCTGTCAAAAACGAATTGTTGGAAGCGCTCGCGCTGACGCTGGAAACCCTCAGCCCCGGAGCCGCCAGCAAGGCGTTTTTCGAGTCGCCCAAGGTCGCCGCCCATGGCGACTTCGCCCTCACCGCCGCGATGCAGCTGGCCAAGCCCATGAAGGCCAACCCACGCCAGCTGGCCGAGACCCTGCGCAGCGCGCTGCTGGCCGCACCGGCCTTCGAGCGCTGGGTGGCGGCGATCGAGATCGCCGGCCCGGGCTTCATCAACATCCGCCTCAAGCCCGAGGCCAAGCAGCAGGTGGTGCGCGAGGTGCTGAGCGGTGGCGAGGCCTTTGGCCGCCAGGCCGACAACGGCCAGCGCCTGCTGGTGGAGTTTGTCTCCGCCAACCCCACCGGCCCGCTGCACGTGGGCCATGGCCGCCAGGCCGCGCTGGGCGACGCCTTGTGCAACCTGTTCGACAGCCAGGGCTGGCGGGTGCACCGCGAGTTCTATTACAACGACGCCGGGGTGCAGATCCAGACCCTGGCCTCGTCCACCCAGGCCCGGGCCAAGGGCCTCAAGCCCGGTGACGCCGGCTGGCCGGAGAGTGCCTACAACGGCGACTACATCGCCGACATCGCGACCGACTTCCTGGCCAAGAAGACCGTCAAGTCCGACGACCGTGAATTCACCGCCAGCGGCGACGCCGACGATCTGGATTCACTGCGCGAGTTCGCCGTGGCCTATTTGCGCCGTGAACAAGACCTGGACCTGAAGGCCTTCCAGGTGCGCTTCGACCAGTACTACCTGGAGTCCAGCCTGTACACCAGCGGCCGGGTGGCGGCGGCGGTGCAAAAGCTCATCGATGCCGGCAAGACCTACGAGCTGGACGGCGCGCTGTGGCTCAGGTCCACCGACTACGGTGACGACAAGGACCGCGTGATGAGAAAGTCCGACGGCGGCTTCACCTACTTCGTGCCCGATGTGGCCTACCACATCACCAAGTGGGAACGCGGCTTTGGCCGGGTCATCAACATCCAGGGCACTGACCACCACGGCACCATCGCCCGGGTGCGCGCCGGCCTGCAGGCCGCCAACGTGGGCATTCCCGAGGGCTACCCCGACTACGTGCTGCACACCATGGTGCGGGTGATGCGCGGCGGCGAGGAGGTCAAGATCTCCAAGCGTGCCGGCAGCTATGTCACGCTGCGCGACCTGATCGAGTGGACCTCGAAGGACGCGGTGCGCTTCTTCCTGCTCAGCCGCAAGCCCGACACCGAGTACATCTTCGACATCGACCTGGCGCTGGCGCAGAACAACGACAACCCGGTTTACTACGTGCAGTACGCCCATGCCCGCATCTGCTCGGTGCTGGCGGCCTGGGGCGGTGAGCGCGCCAGCCTGGCCGGCGTGGACCTGTCGCCGCTGGACAGCCCGGCCGCCCAGGCGCTGATGCTGCTGCTGGCCAAGTACCCGGCCATGCTGACCGAGGCCGCGGCCGGCTTCGCGCCGCACGACGTCACCTTCTACCTGCGTGAACTGGCCGCCTGTTACCACAGCTACTACGACGCCGAACGCATCCTGGTCGACGACCCGGCCGTCAAGCTGGCCCGGCTGGCCCTGGTGGCCGCCACCGCCCAGGTGCTGCACAATGGCCTGGCGATGCTGGGCGTCAGTGCCCCGACCAAGATGTGAGCAGAAAGAGACCATGAAGCAAGGACGCAGCGGGGCCATTGTGGGCTTCATCATCGGGGTGCTGGTGGGCCTGGGCGCCGCCCTGGCGGTGGCGGTGTTCGTCACCAAGGTGCCGGTGCCCTTCATGAACAAGGCCCCGGCCAACCGCTCGGCCACCCAGGAGGCGGCCGAGGCCCAGAAAAACAAGGACTGGGACCCCAACGCCGCGCTGCAGGGCAAGAACCCGGTGCGCCCACCGGTGGCGCTGGGCAACACGCCGGCCGTCACCGGCGAGGCGGCCAGGCCGGCGCCCGGTGCGCCCGCCCGCGCCGACGCCAAAGCCCCGGCCTCGGCCGACCCGCTGGGCGACCTGGCCCGGGCCCGCGCCGCGGCTGCTGGCCCGGCGGCCACGCCCAAGGTCACCGCCACCAACCCCGTTCCCGCCGCGCCCAGCGGCGCGCCGGTAGACCCCTTCACCTACTTTGTGCAGGCCGGCGCCTTCCGCACGCCCGAAGAGGCCGACGCCCAGCGGGTGCGCTTGTCGCTGATGGGGGTGGAGGCCAAGGTCACCGAGCGCGAACAGTCCGGTCGCACCGTCTACCGGGTCCGGGTGGGTCCGTTCGAGCGCCGCGAGGACGCCGACCGCAGCAAGGACAAACTCGACACCAATGGCGTGGAAACCGCGCTGGTGCGGGTGCAGCGCTGAACTTTTTGCGCCACCGCGCAGTCAGACCCCCATCAACAGGAGAGATCGAGTCATGGAACGTCGGGAATTTTCGGCCGCGTTGGCGGTGGGCATGTTGGCTTTGTCGGGCGCCACGAGGGCGCAGGGTGCGAAGCCGCAGAACGGCGAGCAGTACCTGACGCTGGACCAGCCGGTGGCGGTGGACGTGCCGGCCGGCAAGGTCGAGGTGATCGAGTTCTTCTGGTACAGCTGTCCGCATTGCAACGCTTTTGAGCCCACGCTGGAGCCCTGGATCAAGCGCCAGCCCAAGGACGTGGTGGTGCGCCGGGTGCCGGTGGCCTTCCGGGCCGACTTCGTGCCCCAGCAGCGCCTGTACTACGCGCTGGAAGCCATGGGCCGGGTCGACGACATGCACCGCAAGGTCTTCCACGCCGTGCATGTGGAAAAGCAGCCATTGAACACCGACGCCGCCATCATCGCCTGGGCCGAGAAGCAAGGCCTGGACAAGGCCAAGTTCACCGAGCAGTTCAGCTCCTTCAGCGCCAGTTCCAAGGCCCGCAAGGCGGCCCAGTTGCAGGACGCCTTCAAGGTCCAGGGCGTGCCCTCGCTGGGCATTGCCGGCCGTTATTACACCGACGGCACGCTGGCCGGCGGCACCATGGCGCAGGCCCTGGCCGTCGCCGACTACCTGGTGGCCGAGGTTCGCAAGGCCAAATAAGCCTGCGCTGCGCCCCCCATGCCAAGGCCCGCCACCGCGCGGGCCTTGGCTTTGGGGGGTGTTGTTGCTGCAATGCAGCATGGTCACGGGAAACCCCAATCCTGCCCGGGTGGCGGGCTACAATGCCAGCAAGAATCATGCCCTTATGAAAAACACCCGTTTGTTCCTTCGCCTGGCTGGGGTCTTGTTGTCGCTGACGCTGGGAGCGGCTGGCCCGGCCCAGGCCGAAAAGGCCGACAAAGACAAACCCATGAACGTCGAGGCCGATGCCCTGCGTTACGACGACCTGCGGCAGACCAGTCTGTTCACCGGCAACGTGGTCATCTCCAAAGGCACGCTGCTGATCCGGGCCGCCCGGGTGGATGTGCGGCAGGATGGCCAGGGCGCGCAGTTCGGCGTGGCCACCGCGGCGCCGGGCAAACTGGCCTACTTCCGCCAGAAACGCGAGGGCCTGGACGAGTTCATCGAGGGCGAGGCCGAGCAGATCGACTACGACGGCAAAGCCGACAACGTCAAGCTGACACGCCGGGCCACGCTGCGCCGTTTCCGGGGCGACACCGTCACCGACGAAACCAGCGGCAGCGTGATCACCTACGACAACACCTCCGACGTCTTCACCGTCAACGGTGGCGCGGTCAATGCCGCCTCTGACAACCCGGGCGGCCGGATTCGCGCCGTGCTCACCCCCAAGGCGGCGGCGTCGGCCACGCCGGCCCAGCCGCCAGCCCAACTGCGGTCCAGCGAGCGCCTGCCCGGGAGCGGCAAATGAGTGCGCTGCCGGTCGCGGCCAGCGGCACAGAGGCGCCCAGCCGGCTGGAAGCCCGCGGCCTGCAAAAAGCCTACGGCAGCCGCAAGGTGGTCAAGGACGTCTCGCTGGCCGTGCAAAAAGGCGAGGTCGTGGGCCTGCTGGGGCCCAACGGCGCCGGCAAGACCACCTCGTTCTACATGATCGTGGGCCTGGTGCGGGCCGACGCCGGCGTGATCTCCATTGGCGGCCAGTCGGTCGAGCACATGCCCATCCACCGCCGTTCGCGGCTGGGCCTGAGCTATCTGCCGCAGGAAGCGTCGATCTTCCGCAAGCTCAATGTCGAAGACAACATCCGCGCGGTGCTGGAGTTGCAGCGCGACGAGGGCGGCCGGCCGCTGGGCCGCGCGGTCATCGAGCAGCGGGTGGATGCGCTGCTGCAAGACCTGCGGGTCGAGCACCTGCGCGATTCGCCGGCCCCTGCGCTGTCGGGCGGTGAGCGGCGCCGGGTCGAGATTGCCCGCGCCCTGGCCACCCAGCCGCAGTTCATCCTGCTCGACGAGCCCTTTGCCGGCATCGACCCGATCGCGGTGATCGAGATCCAGCGCATCATCGGTTTTCTGAAGTCGCGCGGCATCGGCGTGCTGATCACCGACCACAACGTGCGTGAAACCCTGGGCATCTGCGACCACGCCTACATCATCAGCGACGGTCATGTGCTGGCCCAGGGCACGCCCGCCGAGATCGTTGACAACGCCGATGTTCGCCGCGTCTACCTGGGCGAACATTTCCGCATGTGAACATGGCCCCCACGTTCGCGCACTGCGTGTCGCTCTCTGCCCCCCGAGGGGGCCGCGTTTTTCCTTGGGGCGGCCCGGCGGAAAAACCAGCGCCCCTGTTTGAGTCTTGCGGGGCATTCGCAGTCCCTTGTTCGCCTGCATGAAACAAGGCCTTTCCCTCCGTGTCTCCCAGCACCTCGCATTGACGCCGCAACTGCAGCAGTCAATCCGACTGCTGCAGCTGTCCACGCTGGAACTCAGCCAGGAGGTCGAGCAGATGCTCGACGAAAACCCCTTCCTCGACGTGGCCGACGAGACCGCGCCGCGCGAGGAGTTTGGCCTGGCCCAGGCCGATGCCCGGGCCGACGACGAGCCGTTTTCGTCATCGTCCAGCAGCACTGAGACCGAGGCGGTGGCCGATGGGGTGGGCGACGGTGAGCCAGCCCTGCCCGACAACTGGGACGGCGACGGCAGCACCGAGATCGCGCCCAACGACAGCGAGTGGGGCGGCGACGCGCCAGCCCACCAGCGGCAGGACGACGACGGCGCGATGGACGCCACCGAACTGGCCCGCCAGCAGGAGTCGCTGACCGCCTTTTTGCACCGCCAGGCCTTGTCGCTGCGCCTGAGCGAGATCGACCGCGCCGCGCTGCGTTTCCTGATCGAGTCGCTCAACGACGACGGCTACCTCGAAGACAGCCTGGACCTGCTGGCCCGCGGCCTGGCCGGCGACGATGCCGAGCAGGTCGAGGAGTTGGTGCAGCGTTTTGGCATGGCCTTGCGCCTGCTGCAAAGCCTGGAGCCGGTGGGCGTGGGTGCTCGCCACCTGGCCGAATGCCTGAGCCTGCAGCTCAAGGCCTTGCCCCCCAGCGAGGTGGTCAAGGCCGCCCAGGCCATTTGCGCCCAGCCCATGGAGCTGCTGGCGCGGCGCGATTTCAAGCGCCTGGCCCAGCTGTGCCAGCTCAGCGACGCGCTGGTGCGCCAGGGCATTGCACTGATCCAGACCCTGGAGCCCAAGCCAGGCCGGCGCTTTGTGGACGTGGAGCGCAACATCGTCGTGCCCGACGTCATCGTGGTGCAGGTGGGGCGTGGCCCCAACCCGCGTTTCCGGGCCCAGCTCAACCCCGACGTCATGCCCCGGCTGCGGGTGCACGACATCTATGCCGGTGCGCTCAAGGCCAGCCGCGGCGGCAATGCCCAGGCGCTTCAGCAGCGGCTGCAGGAAGCGCGCTGGTTCATCAAGAACATCCAGCAGCGCTTCGACACCATCCTGCGCGTCAGCAGCGCCATCGTCGAGCGGCAGAAGAACTTCTTCGTCCATGGCGAGCTGGCCATGCGGCCGCTGGTGCTGCGCGAGATCGCCGACGAGCTGGGCCTGCACGAGTCCACCATCTCGCGGGTCACCACCGCCAAGTACATGGCCACGCCTTTTGGCACCTTCGAGCTGAAGTATTTCTTCGGCTCGGCACTGGGCACCGAAACCGGCGGCAACGCGTCGAGCACCGCGGTGCGGGCGCTGATCAAGCAGTTTGTCAGCGCCGAAAACCTCAAGAAGCCGCTCAGCGACAACCAGATTTCCGAGATGCTGAAAGAGCAGGGCATTGAGTGCGCGCGCCGCACCGTGGCCAAGTACCGCGAGGCCTTGCGCATCGCGCCCGCCAACCTGCGCAAAGCACTGTGAACATGACCCCCACGCTCCCCACTGCGTGTGGTTCGCTGCCCGCCGAGGGGGCCGTGTTTCGCCCAGGGGCGGCCCGGCGGCGAAACATCCAGGCTTTTGACCAATGAACCAACTTCACCTTTTTTTGCCCTGCGCCGCTGGCGTGGAAGACCTGCTGGAGGCCGAGGTGCGGCGGCTGTGCAGCGGCCACACCGACAAGCTGCGCGGCGGCGTGCGGGTGGTGGCCTCCTGGCGCGACGCCATGCTGCTCAACCTGCACAGCCGGTTGGCCCAGCGGGTGCTGGTGCAGCTGGCGGACGGCTTTTACCGCAGCGAAAACGACCTCTATGCCATCGCCAGCGAGGTGGCCTGGGAAATCTGGTTCACGCCGCGGCAAAGCATCAAGGTGGAGATCACCGCCCAGCACAGCCCGCTGACCTCGCTGAACTTTGCCGCGCTGAAGGTCAAGGACGCGGTCTGTGACCGCTTCCGGGCCAAGAGCGGTGGCGTGCGGCCCGACGTCAACACCCAGTGGCCCGATGTGCGCATCTACACCCACCTGACCACCGACCGCTGCGCCCTCTACATCGACACCTCGGGCGAGCCGCTGTTCAAACGCGGCTGGCGCGAAGACAAGGGCGAGGCGCCGCTGAAGGAAACCCTGGCCGCCGCCATGCTGGCCGCCAGCGGCTGGGACGCCACGGTGCCGCTGTACGACCCCTGCTGCGGCAGCGGCACCATCGCCATCGAGGCCGCCACCATCGCCTGCCACCAGGCGCCTGGCCTGCTGCGCCGCTTCGCCTTCGAAAAATACCTGCCCTTCCAGGCCCATGTGTGGGACGCGCTGCGCGACCAGGCCGAGGCCGCCGTGTGCGCGCCCACCGCGCCGGTGTTTGGCAGCGACGTGGCCTTCCGCATGGTGGACTTCGCCCAGCGCAACGCCGAGCGGGCCGGTGTGGCCCACGCGGTGCAGTTGCGCGGCGGCGACGCCTTGCAGCGCATGCCGCCGGCCGAGGGCGGCGTGATGCTGCTCAACCCGCCTTATGGCGAACGCATCGCGGTGGCCGGTGTGGCCGGCAGCGGCCGCGGCCACGGTGCCGGCCGCGAGACCGCCCAGGTCGATGGCCAGCGCGATGAGGGCGACGACTTCTTTCCCCAGCTGGCCACCCACTGGAAGAAAAACTACGCCGGCTGGACCGCCTGGGTGTTGACACCCGACCTCAAGCTGCCCGGCCGCATGCGGCTGAAAGAGTCGCGCCGGGTGCCGATGTGGAACGGCCCCATCGAATGCCGGCTGTTCAAGTTCGACATGGTGGCCGGCTCGGCACGTCAGAAGCCGGCTGCGGCGGCCGGCGAATGACATCGCCCGTGCCGACACCAGGCCAGGGCCAGCCGGTCGTGCTGGACACCAACATCCTGCTCGACCTGTGGGTGTTTGACGACCCCGCCTCGGTACCCCTGAAAACTGCCGTTGAGGCGGGCGACATCGACTGGCTGGCCACCGCCGAGATGCGCAGCGAGCTGGCCCGGGTGCTGGCCTACCCGCAGATCGCGCCCCGCCTGGCCTTCCACCAGCGCCATGCCGACGCGGTGCTGGCGGCCTTTGACCGCCATGCCCGCGTGCTGCCGGCCGCACCCAAGGCTTCGGTGACCTGCAAGGACGCCGACGACCAGAAGTTCATCGACCTCGCTGTGGCCCACCAGGCCACGCTGCTCAGCAAAGACCGCGCGGTGACGTCCATGAAAAAGCGGCTGCTGGCCCTGGGCGTGGCCAGCGAACTGGCTACGCCATCTCCAGCGTGAAGCTGTCGGCCCGGGCCAGCGGCCAGTAGCGCCGGAACACCTCGTGCTGCCCGTCCAGCGGGCTGTCCAGCAGCGCGCCTGGTGCGACCTGCATCACCAGGCTGGCCAGCGGCATCACCTGGTTGTGGGCGGCGCGGCGCAGGATGTGGTGGGGCGTGATGGCGCCCGGGTGGCTCAGGCCGGCGGCCTGCACCAGCTCCTTCAAGGCCTCCAGCGTGTGGCGGTGGAAATTGAACACGCGTTCGGCCTTGTCCGGCACCACCAGCGCCTGCTGCCGCAGCGGGTCCTGGGTGGTCACGCCGGTGGGGCAGCGGCCGGTGTGGCAGCTCTGGGCCTGGATGCAGCCCAGCGCAAACATGAAACCGCGCGCGGCGTTGCACCAGTCGGCGCCCAGCGCCATCATGCGGGCCACGTCGAAGGCGCTGACCACCTTGCCGGCGCAGCCCAGGCGGATGCGGCCGCGCAGGCCCACGCCGCGCAGGGTGTTGTGCACCAGCAGCAGGCCTTCCTGCAGCGGCGCGCCCACATGGTCGGTGAACTCCAGCGGCGCCGCGCCGGTGCCGCCCTCGGCGCCGTCGACCACAATGAAATCGGGCGTGATGCCGGTGGCCAGCATGGCCTTGACGATGGCAAACCACTCCCAGGGGTGGCCGATGCAGAGCTTGAAGCCGGTGGGCTTGCCGCCCGAGAGTTCACGCAGCCGGGCAATGAACTGCAGCATTTCGGTGGGTGTGGCAAAGGCGCTGTGCGCCGCTGGCGAGACGCAGTCCACGCCTTCCGGCACACCGCGCGCGGCGGCGATTTCGGCGGTGACCTTGGGGCCGGGCAGCACGCCGCCATGGCCGGGTTTGGCGCCCTGGCTGAGCTTGAGTTCGATCAGTTTCACCTGGGGCTGGCAGGCCTGCTCGGCGAAGCGGGCCTCGTCAAAGCGGCCTTGCTCGTTACGGCAGCCAAAGTAGCCCGAGCCGATCTCCCACACCAGGTCACCGCCATGCACCCGGTGGTGGACCGAGATCGAACCCTCGCCGGTGTCGTGGGCAAACCCCCCGCGCTGGGCGCCAGCGTTCAAGGCCAGGATGGCCGGTGCCGACAGCGCGCCAAAGCTCATCGCCGAGATGTTGAACACGCTGGCCCGGTAGGGCTGGGAACAACCGGGCAGCGGCGTGCCGTCGTCCTGTGCACCGATCCAGACCCGAAAGTCGTTGGAGGCCAGCTGGGTTGGCACCAGCGAGTGGTTGATCCATTCGTAGCCATCGGCGCCCACGTCCAGCTGGGTGCCAAAGGGCCGCTTGTCGGGGTCGCCCTTGGAGCGCTGGTAGACCAGCGAGCGTTGCGAGCGTGAAAAGGGGGCGGCCTCGGTGTCGCTTTCCAGAAAGTACTGCCGCAACTCCGGCCGGATGGATTCCAGCAGAAAGCGCACATGGCCCACCACCGGGTAGTTGCGCAGCACCGAGCGTTTGGTTTGCCGCAGGTCGTAAATGCCCAGGCCCACCAGGCCGGCGCACAGCAGCAGCACCCCCCAGCCGACACCGAACACCAGCACGCTGAACAGCGCCAGCAACAGCGCAAACACACACAGGCCGAAGGCGGTGTAGCGCACCGGGTAATAGGCTTCGAGGCGGGAGAGCATGGGAACTCCAGGGGGTTCGAGGTGATCGGCATTGTGGCGCGGTTCGCGCCCGTTGATCGAAGGAAGCGAGGCCTGGCCGGTGGGGCGGCCACTTACACTCGTCGCCATGAGCCAAGACACCGCCCTCCAACCCGCCGAGTTCGACGAACTCGACGCCCTCCTCGACGGCCTGCGGGCCCGCCACGACGACACCCCGCAGTGGGAGTTCTGCGAGGGTTTTCTGGCCGCGCTGGTCTGCTGCCGCCGCCCGATCGCCGCTGACGAGTACCTGCCCGTGCTGCTGCCGTCCGACGACCAGCCCGGCCCGCACAGCCCCTTCGAAACCGCCGAGCAGGCCGAGCGCTTCATGGCGCTGTGGACGCGCCGCCAGGCCGAGGTGGTGGCGGCGCTGGACGCCGACGTGCAGCAGCTCGACGACCCGCGCGCCTATGCCCCCGATGTGCTGGACGTGCGCGGCGGTATGGCCTCGCTGCCCGAAGAAGAGCGGGTGGCGGCCGAAGACGGCCCGCTGCCCAGCTTTGCCCAGGTCTGGGCGCTGGGCTTCATGTTCGCGGTGGAAAACTGGCCCGAGGACTGGGCCGCGCCGCGCGACAAGGAGGCTGCCGAGATCCTCGACGCCGCGCTGGAAGCGGTGGTGGCGATGACCGAAGACGACACCGAGCCGCCCAGCATCTCGATGTTCAGCGAAGACGGCCCGGCCAGCGTCAGCCAGGCCCGGCTCGACGCCTACGGCACGGCGCTGTGGGCGGTGTACGACCTGCGCGAGCTGTGGCGCAGCCTGGGCCCGCGGGTCGAGCAGGTGCGCAAAGAAGCCGGCCCTGGCCGCAACGATCCCTGCCCCTGCGGCAGCGGCAAGAAATTCAAGAAGTGCCACGGGGCGTGATTCGCTCTTGCTGATGCTGATGCTGATGCTGATGGTGTTGGGGGTGGCCGGCGGTCTGGGTGTCCGTGCTCCGGCCTGCGCGCGGGGAAGCGCGTCGGGTTGCAAGCGTTGTGGGCGTCAAGGCGCACCTTGATGCGCCAGCGCTGCGTCCCACGCGCATCGGGCCTGCGCCCGGACACCCAGGCCACCGGCCACATCACCGCCGGTGGTGAACCACGGTGAATTCAATCTTTGTGCACCAGTGCGGCCACCCAAGGTGGATGGTGGGGGCATGCGGGTGCAGGCCCCATTCGCAGCGCCCTTGTGGTGGGCAAGCGCTGGCTCGCATCCACTTTCACTGGGCTGGCAAACCGGTGGGGTATACCGCGAGCAGGCCGGAGAACGCATGCCCCCGCCGTCCGCCTTACCCACGGCTTCAGGCTGACTCAAGACGGCGAAAAAAACGCCCGCAAGGCACTGGCTGTGTCCTGCGGCAACTCCTCCGGAATGAAATGCCCCGCCGGCAGCGTGTGGCCACTGACCCGGCCCGCACACTGGGCCCGCCACAGCGTCAGCGGCTGGAACAGCCGGTTCACCACACCGCGCTCGCCCCACAGCACCAGCGTGTCGCAGGCGATCTTGTCGCCGTTGGCGCGGCTGGCACGGTCGTGTTCAAGGTCGATGCCGGCGCTGGCGCGGTAGTCCTCGCAGGCGCTGTGGATGCCCTCTGGCGTGCAGAAGCAGCGCTGGTACTCGGCCAATGCCTGCGGCTCGATGTAGCCCACGCCGGCACCACCCCAGCCGCCCAGCTTGGTGTGCAAATAGGCCACCGGGTTGCCGGCAATCATGGTCTCGGGCAGCGGCGCCGGCTGGATCAGGTGGAACCAGTGGTAATAGGCACTGGCAAAAGCCAGGTCGGTGGCGTTGTACATGTCCAGCGTGGGCGCGATGTCGATCACGCAGAGCCTGGCCACCCGCGTGGGATGGTCCACCGCCAGCCTGTGCGCGACCCGGCCGCCGCGGTCATGGCCACACAGGAAAAATCGCTCCTGGCCCAGCGCGGCCATCACCGCCACCATGTCGGCCGCCATGGCGCGTTTGCTCTGCTGGCGGTGGTCGGGCAGGGCGGGCGGCTTGCTTGAGTCGCCATAGCCGCGCAGGTCGGGCATCACCAGAAAGAAATCGTTCGCCAGCTGCTGCGCCACCCGGTGCCACAGCACATGGGTTTGCGGGAAGCCATGCAACAGCAGCAAGGCCGGCTTTTGCGGGTTGCCGCCGTGGCGCACAAAAATGCGGGCACCGTCCACGTCGATGTGGCTGGCTTTGAAGCCCACGAACCACGGAGCGCTCATGCCGCCTTGCCCAGGAATTTGCTCAGGTTGGCGCGGGCCTGGGCCTGCACCTTGGCGCGCAGAAAACCGCTCCAGCCCAGCAGCAGGCCGGGCAGGCCCAGCGCCTGGCGCGACCAGGCCCAGAAGCTGAAACGGTCACGGTGGCGAATGATGTCGCCCTGGGCGTTGAACTCGAACTGGCCGTCGATCACGTTGTGCACCAGCCGGCCGGTGGCGCTGAAGCGGTAGTCGGCCTCCCAGTGGGCCTGGCCCTGGTGGGCGTCGGCACTCACCCCGCTGAACTCCAGCGCCCAGGCGTCGCGGCCCTTGGCTTTCGTGGCCTCGCACAGCATGCGCCACATGCCGGCCACCTCGGTGCGGCCGCGCAGCGAAAACACCTCGTCGTCAAACTGCACGTCGGCCGCGTAGCAGCTTGCCATGGTGTCGGCGTCGAGCGCGGCAAAGGCGGTGTAGAAGCGGCGCAGGGTCTGCTCGTTGGGGTGCATGGGGGCTCCTGGAACGGGTGCGCCCCATGCTACACCGGGGCCCAGCCGCCTGTCAGCAGGGCACGGTGCGAGGGGTCGTTGCGCTGCGCTGGGTGCGCCGCCACAGCCAGAACACGGTGGCGAAGTTCAGCGCGTTCCAGGCGATGCCGTTCAGAAAGGCGGCCTGGTAGTGGCCAGTGAGGTCGAACACCTTGCCCGACATCCAGCCGCCCAGCGCCATGCCCAGCATGGTGGCCATGATCACAGTGCCCACCCGGACGGCCGCACCCACCGCCGGGAAATGCTCGCGCACGATGATGGCGTAGCTAGGCACGATGCCCCCCTGGAACAGGCCGAACAGCGCCGACACCAGGTACAAGGGCACCAGCCCGTCGAAGGGCAGAAAAAGCAGCAGCGCGACGGCCTGCAGCGCCGAGCCCAGCAGCAGTGTGCGCAGGCCACCGATGCGGTCACAGATGGCGCCCGAGGCCAGCCGGCTGACGATGCCGCAGGCCAGCATCAACGCCAGCATCTCGGCGCCGCGGGCCGCGCCGTAACCGAGGTCGGTGCAGTAGGCCACGATGTGGACCTGGGGCATGGCCATGGCCACGCAACAGCCCACGCCTGCCACGCTCAGCATCGCCAGCGCCAGTCCGGGGGGCAGGCCAAAGGGGCGCTCGCCGGTTTGGGCTCCGGCAGTCTGGGGGCTGGGGGCCTGCTGCGCCGGCGGACGCTGGCGCATGCGCTGGGCCAGCACCAGCATCACCGCGGCGCTGAACAGGCCCAGGCCACCGTAGGTGGTGCGCCAGCCCACGGTGGCCACAAAATGCTGGACGATGGGCGGCCAGACCGCGCCACCCAGGTAGTTGCCGCTGGCGCAGATGGCCACCGCGATGCCGCGGCGCCGGGCAAACCACAGCGAGGTGTCGGCCAGCAATGGCGAGAAGGTGGCCGCCGCGCCGCACAGGCCGATCAGCAGCCCATGCACCAGCGCCAGCGTGGTGATGTCGTTGGTCAGCGCCGCGCCGCCGTAACCCAGCCCCAGGCAGACCGCGCCGACGCGCAGTGGCACGGCCACGCCAAAGCGGTCGGCCAGCTTGCCCATCAGGATGCCGCCGGCGCCAAACCCCACCATCAGCAGCGTGTAGGGCAGGGCGGCGGCGGCGCGGCTGATGCCGAAGTCGGCCTGCACCGCCGGCAGCACTACCGGCACCACGTACATGCCGCTGGCACCCACCGTCATCAGCGCCAGCGTCACCCCCAGCCGCCACCAGGCCTGGCGTGAGTCGATCAGCCCGGCGCTGGCCTGCGGCGGTGTGGCCATGCTCAGGCCAGCAGTGCGTTGAGCCGCTGCAAGGCGTGCTGCACGGTGGCGGCGCGCACCGCGGCGCGGTCGCCGTCAAAGTGCCGGCATTCGGTGACCTGCTGACCGGGCAGCGCAAACCCAAACCACACCGTGCCCACCGGTTTGGCGGCGCTGCCGCCGCTGGGGCCGGCGATGCCGGTCACCGCCACCGCCACCTGGGCCCGGGCGTGGCGCAGCGCGCCCTCGGCCATGGCCCGGGCCACCGGCTCGCTGACCGCACCATGGCGGGCCAGCAGCGCGCCGTCCACGCCCAGGGCCTCGGTCTTGGCCTCGTTGGAGTAGGTCACAAAGCCGCGCTCGAACCAGGCACTCGAGCCGGCCAGGTCGGTGCAATGGGCGGCGATCAGGCCGCCGGTGCAGCTCTCGGCAGTGACCAGCCGCAGCTGCCGCGCGAGCAGCTTTGAAGCCAAATCGGCCGCCAGCTGGGACACAGGCAGGGCCATCGCCTCACCAGGCGCGCCACAGCGCCATCACCAGCAGCGTGCAAAAGGCCGCCACCAGGTCGTCGAACAAAATGCCGAAGCCGCCGCGCGCACCGAAGCCCTTGAAATGCTGGTCGGCCCAGCCCACCGGGCCGGGCTTGGCGGCGTCAAAGAAGCGGAACAGGCCAAAGGCCACCAGCTGGCCCACCACACCGGTGGGCATGACCAGCCACAGCACCAGCCAGAAAGCGACCACCTCGTCCCAGACGATGGCGCTGGGGTCCAGCGTGGCCAGGTGGCGGGCGGTGACGGTGCAGGCCCACCAGCCGACGACCGCACTGGCAGCGATCAGCAGGCCCATTTGCAGCGGCGTGAGCCAGGTCTGCAGCACGAGAAAGGCCAGCCAGGCCCACAGCGTGCCGGCGGTGCCGGGAGCGAACGGGCTGAGGCCGGAGCCAAAGCCCAGCGCCAGCACATGGGCCGGGTGGCTGCGCATGAAGCGGCTGTCGGCCTTGGGCGGTGGGGTCAGGGCGGTGGGGGGCAGCGGTGCGGTGTCGGTGGCCATGGGGTCAGGCGAAATGGTCGAAGGATCCGAAGCGCTGGGTCAGCGGCTGGCCTTGGCGGTCGAGCAGGCGCAGGCCGGGCTCGGCGTCGATCTGGCCGATGCGGGTGATCTGGGTCTGGCTGGCCAGTGCGGCCTCGTGCACCGCGTCGCGGGCCGACGGCGGGGCGGTGAACAGCAGCTCGTAGTCGTCGCCGCCGGCCAGTGCGCAGTCGAGCGCGGCGGCGGTGGGCAGCTGTTTGAGCGTGGGGCTGGTGGCGTCGGTGTCGAACACAAAGCCGGTGGCGAGGGTGGCGCCGCAGCGCGACGCGCTGAGGATGTGGCGCAGGTCACCGATCAGGCCGTCGCTGATGTCGATGGCCGCGTGGGCCACCCCGCGCAGCGCCAGGCCCAGCGCCACGCGCGGGGTGGGGCGCTCCATGCGCTCGCGGGCCCGCTCGAAGGCCTGGCCGCTCAGCGACTGTGTACCGCGGAACACCTCCAGCGCCAGCCGGGCGTCGCCCACGGTACCGCTCACGTACAGGTCGTCGCCGGGCTGGGCCCGGCTGCGCAGCAGCGCCTGGCCCGGCACCACCTCGCCGAACACGGTGACGCTGATGGTCAAGGGCCCGCGGGTGGTGTCGCCACCCACCAGCGGGCAGGCATGCAAGTCGGCCAGCGCGAACAGGCCGCGCGAGAACTGGGCCAGCCAGGGCTCGTCCACCTGCGGCATGGCCAGCGCCAGCAAACAGCCCAGCGGGCGGGCGCCGATGGCGGCGAGGTCGCTCAGGTTGACTGCCAGCGCCTTGTGGCCCAGCTTCAGCGGGTCGACGGTGGACAGGAAATGCCGGCCCTCGACCAGCATGTCGGTGGAGGTGGCCAGTAACATGCCCGGCGTGGGCTGCAGCAGCGCACAGTCGTCACCAATGCCCAGCGCCACCGGCGACAGCGCCGCGCTGGTGGGCGCTGAGCGGGTGAAGTAGCGGGCGATCAGGTCAAATTCGTTCATGGCGGCTCAGGAGCATACGCCACCGGGCCCGGCGGCGCTGGCTCAGCCGGGTTCGCCGCGAAAGCGCTGGGCCGCCTGGCGCACCACCTCGCCCAGCAGCTGCTCCTGGGCCTGGCGCTCGCGCAGCCAGCGGGCGTCGTTGTGGCCCTGGTTGACCACCGCACGCAGCGCCTGCAGCGCCGCGCCGGCGCCCAGGGTGTTGGCGTGGTCGGTGAGCCGGTGCATGGTCAGCAGCAGGTGTTCGCGCAGCGCCAGGTGTTCGCCGGTGGCCGGGTCCACATAGACCGCGTCGAGGCCGAAGCGGCAGGCCTGGAAGCGGTTGTAGGTGTAGACCAGGTAGTCGTCCTCGGCCGGCATGAAGGGCGCGTCGTGCATCAGCCAGGCCGCCAGGGCCTGCACAAAGCCGGCCAGCGCGGCGGCGCGCTCCACCGTCAACGGGGTGTCGAAGACGCGAATTTCCACCGTGCCGAACTCCGGCTTGGGCCGGATGTCCCAGTAGAAGTCCTTCATGCCCTTGACCACGCCGGTGCGGGTCATCTTGTCGAAATAGTCGCCAAAGGCGTCCCAGCTCAGCGCGAACGGCGCCCGCCCCGACAGCGGGAAGGCAAACACCGAGTTCAGCCGGGCCGAGTCAAAGGCCGTGTCCTGGCCCTGCACATAGGGCGACGAGGCCGACAGCGCAATGAAGTGCGGGATGTAGCGCGACAGCCGGTGCAGCAGAAGCAGCGCGGTGTCGGCGTCGGGGCAGCCCACGTGCACATGCTGGCCGAAGATGGTGAACTGTTTGGACAGATAGCCGTACAGCTCCGACAGCTTCTGAAAGCGCGGCTTGTCGTAGATGCGGCGCTCGTGCCATTGCTGGAAGGGGTGGGTGCCACCGCCCACCACCGCGATGTTGAGCTTGTCGGCGCTTTTCACCAGTGCGTCGCGCACCTGGGTCAGCTGGTCGCGCACCGCGTCGGCCGAGTGGCAGACGCCGGTGGAGATCTCGATCATGCTGGAGGTCATCTCCGGCACCACGCTGCCGGGCAGCGGCTTGGCCTTCATCAGCCGCAGCATGTCGTCGGCATAGGGGGCCAGGTCGTAGTCGTGGGTGTTGACCAGCTGCAGCTCCAGCTCCACCCCCAGCGTCAGCGGGGCCGAGGCCGCAAAGGCGCCCAGGGGGGTGTGGTCAGCCATGGCCGGGCCCTCCCGGCAGGCTGGGGCTGCCGCGCAGGCCCTCGCCGGCGCGGCGCAGCGCCACGGTGGCGCCCACCGCGCCCAGCAACTCCATCAGCAGAATGGCCGGCAGGCCGACCATGGCGATGGGGGCGCCCAGCGTGGCCGAGGCCTGGGCGAACTGCGACAGCATCAGCAAGGCCACCGACGACATCGGCAGCATGGCGCAGCCCACCGCCAGCGCCTGGCGAAAGCGCGCGCCACTGCCCGGGTTGGCCAGCGCCACCCCGGCCAACTTGGCCAGCGCCCGGGCCGCCACCAGGGCCAGCACCAGGCCGGCCACCGAAGCGCCCCAGGGGGCCTGGGCCGACACCGACGACACCAGCACAAACGACAGCATCACCAGCAGCGACGAGGCAATGCCCATCTGCTGCGGCCAGGCCCAGGGCTGGGGGTGGGCCTGTTTCAGCAGCACCCCACCGATCAGCGCCGCCAGCGGGGCCGAGCCGCCGACATGGGCGGCCAGCGTGGCGAAGGAGGCAATCAGCGCCAGCAACAGCATGGCGGTGTTTTCGCTGCCGGGGTGCATGGCCTTCAGCGCCAGCCGCACGGTGAGCGCCAGCAGCGCGCCCATGGCCAGCGACAGCGCCAGCACCGCCAGCACCGGCGCCAGCGCGGCCGCCCAGCCTTCGCTGCCGCTGACCATCAGCTTGGCCTCGGCGCTGCACAGGGTCAGCGTGTACAAGGTGCTCAGCGTGGCCAGCACCAGGGCCCGCTCGGTCACCGGGCCGGAGGCGCGGGTGTCGCGCACCACCTGGGCCAGCACCGTGGGCGAGGCCGCCATGGCCACCAGGGCCAGCGGGTGGGCCACCTCGTCGGCGCCCAGCCGGCCCAGCGTCCAGGCCACCAGCACGTAGGTGGCGACCGACTCCACCCCGCTTTGCACCAGCACCATGGGGTTGTGGCGGAACCAGCGCAGCGGGACGCGGCCGCCGGCCTCGAACAGCACCAGTGCCACCCCCAGCTCCAGCAGGTAGAGGCCGGGGCCTTGCAGCGGCCAGGGCGCGCCACCGAAGCCGATCAGCCCGGCCAGCGTGCCCACCACCGAGTAGCCCAGGATTTTGGGCAGACCCAGCCGGCGCTGCACCAGGTGGCCGGCCACGGCGGCCACGGCCAGCAGCACCGACCACTGCAAGGTGGCCAGGCCGGGCGAGGCATGCAGCCAGGGGGTGAAGGCTTCGGGGGCCGGAACAGCGGTCATTCTGCGAGCATCTCCTGCAGGGGGTCGTCGGCGAGGCGCCTGCTTGCCAGTGCCCTGCGGCATGGCAAGAAACCAGTCTAACGACGCCATGTAAAGCGCCGGCCCGGCCCGCTCAGGTGGGCACGAGGAAGCTGCGCGGGTGGCTGAACAGGCGCTGGCGGATGGCCGCGCGGATGCGGCTGCGGTCCAGCCCACTGACGTTGTGGGCCCGCAGCGCCAGCCGGAAGGCCAGGTAAAAGCTCACCCCCAGGTTGAGCGCGCCAATCACCGGGATGGCCGCCACACACCACCACAGCGCCGGCAGCGTGAAAGCCTGCCAGCCCAGACCCGCCACCGCGGCGGCCAGCTGGCCGGTGGACAGCGTCACATGGCGAGCCTCCAGGCCCAGGCCGAAGAAGGCGGCAAAGGCCGGCACCAGGCCCAGCATGAAGCCCAGCGCGATGTTGGAGGCGAAGCCCGACACGTTGCGCCGCATGAAGCGCGACCAGCGCCCGGCGCGGCCGGCGCCCAGCAACGCGGTGATGCGCGGGTTGTAGCGCAGCGCCGAGTCCAGCCGGTAGAACACAAACCAGTTCTCCACCCAGCCGCCAGCCAGGCTGGCCAGGAACAGCAGCACCCCGGTGAAGGCGGCGAACAGCGCGGTGGGTCCCAACAGGTGCAGCGACTCCAGCACATGGGCGGCCTTCTCCGCGCTCAGCATGGGCTGGCCCAGACCCCATTGCATGGCCAGGCTCATGGCCACCACCACCGGCGCCACCACCAGCACATTGCCCAGCACCGCCGCCACCTGCGAGCGCACCAGGTGGCTGACCTCGTCGACAAAGTCGCGCAGCGCCGCGTCGGAGGCGATGTCTTTCAGCTTGGCGGCCATGGCCGGGGCGGTCATCGCCGGCTGCTTGGTGGCCAGCGTGAAATGCATCAGCTGGATCACCAGAAAGCTGGCCGCGTACATCGCACCGGCCCAGAAGCCGCCCCAGAACACCGACAGGCCCAGCCCGCCCATCAAAAACTTCAGCAGCGTGGTGACGCCGGTCAGCGCGCCGCCGCCGGCGGCCTTGCGCAGCATGCCGCGGTAGGCCTCGCGGTCGCGGGTGATGTAGTGCTCGCCGGTTTCGGCGCTGCGCTCGGCCATCTTGGCCGCCAGCAGCGTGGAGTTGGCCGCCACCAGCGCGCGCAGGCTGGACCGGTCCTGGCCCAAATGCACCAGCTTGGCCAGCAGCTTGGTGGCCGCCAGCGGTGGCGATGCCGACAGCAGGCCATCGAGCAGCTCACGGATACGCAGGATGCGCTCGCGCACCTGGCGCAGCCGGAATACCAGGCCGACCGAGATGCCATGGTCGTCCAGGTGGGCGTA
This sequence comes from Rhodoferax sp. SPJ4, assembly GCF_058216275.1. Taxonomy (NCBI): domain Bacteria; kingdom Pseudomonadati; phylum Pseudomonadota; class Betaproteobacteria; order Burkholderiales; family Comamonadaceae; genus Rhodoferax; species Rhodoferax sp. SPJ4. The sequence continues at coordinate 8,648 of NZ_JBYZMN010000003.1, read as the reverse complement.
GACGCTGGCGATCGCCTGGCGGCAGGCCTCCAGCCGCTCGCGCAGGCCGGCCGCGGTGGCCTGCACCGCCGCGTCGTCGGGCGGGCGGCGCGACAGCTCCACCTGCAGCCGCGCCACGTCCAGCGCCAGCGCATGGAAGGGCTGGGCCTGCAAGGCCTCGGGGTTCATGCGCAGCCGCAGCTCGGGCGCGAAGCCGGCCGCGCTGACCTGGCTGGTGCAATAGGCCATGGCCTCCAGCAGCCGGGCCTGCAGCGCGTTCGACGGGGCCTGGCCATCGGGGCGCGCCAGCGCGCCCAGCCGGTCCAGCGTGGCCTCGTCCAGCGCATTCAGCCATTGGGCGTCAAACCGGCTGGGCAGGGCCAGCATGAACAGCACCGACGCGTCCACCGTTTCCGGTGTGCCCGGCAGCAGCTTGTGGCGCAGCCGCTCGGCGAATTCGCTGACAAAGGCGGTGCGCGGGGCAAAGCCAAAGTCGGCCAGCAGCACGGTGATGTCCACCGTGTCGGTGAGGGTTTGCCACCAGGCCTGCAGCCGGCCTCGGGCCTCGGCGTCGGCCTCGAAGGCGGCGATCAGTTGCTGCAACCGGGCCTGCGCGGCCTCGGGCGAGGTGGCATCGCCGCGCACCCAGGCCAGGGTGTGAATCAGCCACAGGTGGCGTTTGGCCAGCCCGGCGTCGGGGTCGATCGCGGCCAGCAGTGCAGGCAGCTCGCGCATGGCGGCGCTCAGTGGAGCACCCGGGCGCTGCCCGCCCCGTTGGCTTCCAGCACAAACAGCGTGATCGGCGCCTCGAAGCGTTCGCCGTCCTCGGCCACGCAGAAATAGCTGCCGTGCATGGTGCCGGTGGGTGTGCGCAGCCGGCTGCCGCTGGTGTACTGGAAAGACTCGCCGGGCTTGAGCAGCGGCTGCTGGCCCACCACGCCCAGGCCTTTGACCTCCTCGGTGTGGCCCTTGGCGTCGCAGATCACCCAATGGCGGGCGATCAGCTGCGCCGGCACTTCGCCGGTGTTGGTGACGGTGACGGTGTAGGCAAAGCTGTACACACCGTCTTTCGGGGCCGACTGGTCGGGCAGGAACTCGGGTTGAACCGACACGCTGAATTCGTAAGAGGCCATGGCATCATCCTAACCCGTCGACATTGCCCACCAGATGACACCATGACCCACGCCCCCACCCCGCTGCGCATTGCGCCCTCCATCCTGTCGGCCGACTTTGCCCGCCTGGGCGAGGAGGTGCGCAACGTCATCGCGGCCGGTGCCGACTGGATCCACTTCGACGTGATGGACAACCATTACGTGCCCAACCTGACCTTTGGCCCCATGGTCTGCCAGGCGCTCAAGCCCCATGCCAAGACCCCCGACGGCCGGGCCGTGCCCATCGACGTCCACCTGATGGTGCAGCCGGTGGACGCGCTGGCCGCGGCCTTTGCCGCCGCCGGCGCCGACTACATCAGCTTCCACCCCGACGCCTCGCCCCATGTGCACCGCAGCGTGCAGGCCATCCGCGCCGCCGGCTGCAAGCCCGGCCTGGTGTTCAACCCGGCCACGCCGCTGGACGTGCTGGACTGGGTGATCGACGACATCGACCTGGTGCTCATCATGAGCGTCAACCCCGGCTTTGGCGGCCAGAGCTTCATCGATTCGGCGCTGCGCAAGGTCGAGGCGGTGCGCCGCCGCATCGAGGCCAGCGGCAAGGACATCCGGCTGGAGGTGGACGGTGGCATCAAGGTCGACAACATCGCCCAGGTGGCCTCGGCCGGTGCCGACACCTTTGTGGCCGGCAGCGCCATCTTCGGCAAGCCCGACTACAAGGGCGTGATCGACGCCATGCGCGCCGCGCTGGCGGCCCGCTGATGGGGCCGGCCACCACCATCCAAGCCGCCATCATCGACCTCGACGGCACCCTGGTCGACACGCTGGGTGATTTTGTCGTGGCGGTGCACGGCATGCTGGCCGACCTGGGCCTGCCGGCCAGCTTGCATCGCGACACGGTGGAGCGCTTTGTCGGCAAAGGCTCGGAGCATTTGATCCAATCGGTGCTGACCCATGTGCGGGGCACAGCCGAGGGCCTGGCGCCGCTGCTGGCGCCGGCCTGGGAGCGCTACCAGGCCCATTACCGCGCGGTGAACGGGCAACACGCCGAGGTCTATGCCGGGGTGGTGGCCGGGCTGGACGGCCTGCAGGCCGCCGGGTTGGCGCTGGCCTGTGTGACCAACAAGCCCACCGCCTTTGCCCGTGAACTGCTGGCCGCCAAGGGCCTGGCCGGGTATTTCAGAGAAGTGTTTGGCGGCGATGCCTTCGAGCGCAAAAAGCCCGACCCGATGCCGCTGCTGAAAACCTGCGAGGCCCTGGGTAGCTTGCCGGCGCAGACCCTGATGGTGGGCGATTCCAGCAACGACGCCCAGGCGGCGCACGCGGCCGGTTGCCCAGTGGTGCTGGTGACCTATGGCTACAACCACGGCCAGCCGGTCCGCCAGGTGGCGGCCGATGGCTTTGTGGATTCGCTGGCCGACCTGTCGGTCGACCCGCGCGGTGGCTTTACTTGCCGCCCAGCATCGCTGTCTTGAGCTTGCCGTCGACCGGCTTCTCGCCGAACCAGATGCGCATCAGCGTGGCGTAGAACTCGGTGTCCTTGATCGGATCGGGTTCGGCCTTGCCATTGATGGTGAAGACCACGCCGGTGCCTGGCACCAGGTCGATCAGCACGCTTTCACCCTTTTTCAGCTCCTTGTGGGCACCGAACAAGGCGTTGACGCGGGCGATGTTGGGCTGCAGCTTGGCCATGTCACCGGCGGCGGTGTTGGCCTCGATGCCTTCGACAAAGGCCTTGGACATGTCGCTGCCTTCGAGGTTACGCAAAAAGGTCAGCGCGATGCGCTTCGGGCCGGCGCCACCAATGACGTCCTGGGCGGCGGTGGTTTTCTGCGGCACGTACATGCCGGCCACATAGACCTTGAAGATCACCTTGGTGCGGATGCCGGCGCCGTTGAGCTGCAGCTTGGCGCCACCCACGTCGACCGTGTCTTCCAGCTTGACACCATCGATCTCGACCGCCGCCATGCTGCTGGCGGCGAGCAGCAGGCCGGCCGCCATCAGGGCCAGTTGTTTCAGCAATTTCATGTCCATCACTCCTTGAAAAAGAACGGTCGTTCGGAAAATGTCATTGGATTGTTCGGGGGTTTGACGGCCCCGGCATCAGGGTTACTACGTGCTTAGAGTCAACGGCCCAGTCCAATTGGCACAAAGCGTGACAAAGCGGCGCCGACAACACCGTTTGCTACACTTTGCCCATGTTCATTCACCGCACCACCACTGCAGGTTGCCATGACCGGGGAGCCTGGCCCTGGCGTCAACCCGTGTCTGCCCGCACCTGACGGCTCGGCCGGCCGGTGCCCCCGCGCCTCTCACCGAGGCCTTGGTTTGAATGAACACAACACCCACCGCCGTGGGGTTGTCCGAGCTGGAGGCTCATCCCGTGATCACCGAATCTGAATTCAATCGCCTGGCGCAGGACGGCCACAACCGTATCCCGCTGACCGCCGAGGCCTTTGCCGACCTCGAAACCCCGCTGTCGCTGTATTTGAAGCTGGCCCATGCCGACGGACAGGGCGCCCACAGTTTCCTTTTGGAATCTGTGGTCGGCGGCGAGCGTTTTGGCCGCTACAGCTTCATCGGTCTGCCGGCCCGCACGCTGCTGCGGGCCCGCGGTTTTGGCGACCAGGCCGTCACCGAGGTCGTCACCGACGGCCGGGTGGTGGAGACCTCCAGCCAGAACCCGCTGGACTTTGTGGCCGCCTACCAGCAACGCTTCAAGGTGGCGCTGCTGCCCGGCCTGCCGCGGTTCTGCGGCGGCCTGGCCGGCTACTTTGGCTACGACACGGTACGCCACATCGAGAAAAAGCTGGTCCATTCCTGCCCGCCCGACACGCTGGGCTGCCCCGACATCCTGCTGCTGCAATGCGAAGAGCTGGCCGTCATCGACAACCTGTCGGGCAAGCTGCACCTGATCGTGTACGCCGACCCTGGCCAGCCCGGTGCCTATGACCAGGCGGCGGCGCGGCTGGCCGCGCTGAAGGCGCGGCTGCAAGAGCCGGTCCACGCGCCCCAGGTGGTGCCGTCGGCCAGCCAGCCCACCGAGCGCGAGTTCGCCAAAGAGGCCTACCTGGCCGCGGTGGACCAGGCCAAGGAGCTGATTGCCGCCGGCGACTTCATGCAGGTCCAGGTGGGCCAGCGCATCACCAAGCGCTACACCGAGTCGCCGCTGAGCCTGTACCGCGCGCTGCGTTCGCTGAACCCCAGCCCCTACATGTACTACTACCACTTTGGCGATTTCCATGTGGTGGGGGCCTCGCCCGAAATCCTGGTGCGGCAGGAGAAAACGCCGGAGGGGCCCAAGGTCACCATCCGCCCGCTGGCCGGCACCCGGCCACGCGGCGCCACGCCGGAACTGGACAAGGCCGCCGAGGCCGAGCTGATCGCCGACCCCAAGGAGCGGGCCGAGCATGTGATGCTGATCGACCTGGCGCGCAACGACATCGGCCGCATCGCCAAGACCGGCAGCGTCAAGGTGACCGAGGCCTTTGTGGTGGAGCGCTACAGCCATGTGATGCACATTGTCAGCAACGTCGAAGGCCTGTTGCTGGACGGCATGACCAGCATGGACGTGCTCAAGGCCACTTTCCCGGCCGGCACGCTGACCGGCGCGCCCAAGGTGCATGCGATGGAAATCATTGACCGGCTGGAGCCCAGCAAGCGAGGCATTTACGGCGGTGCCTGCGGCTACCTGAGTTATGCCGGCGACATGGACGTGGCGATTGCCATCCGCACCGGCATCATCAAGAACCAGACGCTGTACGTGCAGGCCGCCGCTGGCGTGGTGGCCGACTCCATCCCCGAGATGGAATGGCGCGAAACCGAGCACAAGGCCAGGGCCTTGCTGCGGGCCAGCGAGCTGGTCGAGGAGGGGCTGCAATGAAACTTTTGATGGTCGACAACTACGACAGCTTCACCTACAACCTGGTCCAGTACTTTGGCGAGCTGGGGGCCGAGGTCGAGGTGTTCCGCAACGACGAGATCACGCTGGAAGGCATTGCCGAGCGCCGGCCCGACCGGCTGGTGGTCTCGCCTGGGCCCTGCTCGCCGGCCGAGGCCGGCATTTCGGTGGCGGCCATCCGGCACTTTGCCGGCCGGCTGCCCATTCTGGGCGTGTGCCTGGGCCACCAGAGCATCGGTGCGGCCTTTGGCGGCACCATCGTGCGGGCCCAGCAGCTGATGCATGGCAAGACCAGCGTCATCACCACCACCGGCGAGGGCGTGTTTGCCAAGCTGCCGACGCAGTTCACCGTCAACCGCTACCACTCGCTGGCCATCGAGCGGGCCAGCAAGCCCGAGGCGCTGAAGGTCACCGCCTGGACCGACGACGGCGAGATCATGGGCGTGCGCCACACCGGCTTCGCGTCCGAGGTTCGGGTGGAGGGCGTGCAGTTCCACCCCGAGTCCATCCTCACCGAGCATGGCCACGCCATGCTCAAGAACTTTCTGGAACTGGCATGACGACGACCGCTCACCAGATCACGCCGCAGGAGGCCCTGCAGCGCACCATTGAGCACCGCGAGATCTTCCACGACGAGATGCTGCACATCATGCGGCTGATCATGCGCGGCGAGATGTCGCCGGTGATGACGGCGGCCTTGATCACCGGCCTGCGCGTGAAGAAGGAAACCATTGGCGAAATCACCGCCGCTGCGCAGGTGATGCGCGAGTTCTCCACCAAGGTGGAGGTGGCCGACCGCACCCACCTGGTGGACATCGTGGGCACGGGAGGCGATGGCTCCCACACCTTCAACATCTCCACCTGCAGCATGTTTGTGGCCGCCGCCGCCGGCGCCCGGGTCAGCAAACATGGGGGCCGCAGCGTCAGCAGCAAGTCCGGCAGTGCCGACGTGCTGGAGAGCCTGGGCGTGGGCATCAACCTGTCGCCCGAGGCCATTGCCCGCTGCATTGCCGAGGTGGGTGTGGGTTTCATGTTCGCCCCCAACCACCACCCGGCCATGAAAAACGTGGCCCCGGTGCGCAAGGAAATGGGTGTGCGCACGCTGTTCAACATCCTCGGGCCGCTGACCAACCCGGCCGGCGCCCCCAACATCCTGATGGGCGTGTTCCATGCCGACCTGGTGGGCATTCAGGTGCGGGCCTTGCAGCGCCTGGGCGCCGAGCACGCGCTGGTGGTGTTTGGCAAAGACGGCATGGACGAGGTCAGCCTGGGCGGCGCCACCGTGGTGGGCGAGCTCAAAGACGGCCAGGTCACCGAATACGAATTGCACCCGGAAGACTTTGGCCTGCCCATGGCGTCGAGCCGGCAGCTGCGGGTGGACACGCCCGAGCAGTCGCGCACCATGCTGCTGGGCGTGCTCGACGGCCAGCCCGGCGCGGCGCACGACATCGTGGCGCTGAACGCCGGCGTGGCGTTGTACGCCGCCAACGTGGTCAGCACCATTCCCGATGGCATTGCCCGCGCCCGCGAGGCCATTGCCTCCGGGGCGGCCAAGGCCAAGCTGCAGCAACTGGTGGCGCTGAGCTGCCAACTGGCCGCGCCCTGAGCGCTGCCTTCCCACACCCCCTGGAAAGCCCATGTCCGACATCCTGAACAAGATCGTGGCCGTCAAGCACGAAGAGATTGCGGCCGCCCAGCGGCGCATGCCCCTGGCCGCGATGCGCACCGACGCCGAGTCGCGGGTGCTGACCCGCGACTTCGTCGGGTCGATGCGCCGCAAGATCGCTGCCGGTCTGCCGGCGGTGATTGCCGAGGTCAAAAAGGCCAGCCCGTCCAAGGGGGTGTTGTGCGAGGACTTCATCCCAGCCGACATCGCCCAGAGCTACGCCGAATTTGGCGCGGCCTGTTTGTCGGTGTTGACCGACAAACAGTTCTTCCAGGGCAGCATCGACGCGCTGAAGCAGGCCCGGGCCTCGTGCGACCTGCCGGTGCTGCGCAAGGACTTCATCGTCGACGCCTACCAAGTCTACGAATCGCGCGCCATCGGCGCCGACTGCATCTTGCTGATCGCCGCTTGCCTGGACGACGCCCAGATGGCCGACTTCGAGGCCATCGCCCACGCGCTGGGCATGGCGGTGCTGGTCGAGGTGCACGACGGCGCCGAGCTGGACCGCGCGCTGCGCCTGAAAACGCCGTTGCTGGGCATCAACAACCGCAACCTGCGCAGCTTCGAGGTCACGCTGGACACCACGCTGGCGCTGCGGGCCCGGGTGCCGGCCGAGCGGCTGTTGGTCACCGAAAGCGGCATCCTGACGCCTGCCGATGTGCAAGTGATGCGGGACGCCGGCGTCAATGCCTTCCTGGTGGGCGAGGCCTTCATGCGGGCCCCCGATCCGGGTGTGGCGTTGGGCCAATTGTTCGGCCTGGCCGCCGCTTGAGCGGGCGGGCTCCGCCCAGCGACGCCTTGATGGACACGCTGTTCGCCACCGACCCGGTGGCCCGCCTGGACGCCTGGGCGCCTGCGCTGTGGGCGGTGCACCCCAGCTGGGGGCCCTGGGTCAGCCCTTTTCTTGCCGGTGCCGATGGCCAGCGGCTGGCCGCGTTCGTTTCGGCGCGGCTGGCGGCCGGTGCCACGGTCTTCCCGCCCCAGCCCTTGCGGGCCCTGGCGCTGACGCCGTTGGACGCGGTGCGGGTGGTGATCCTGGGCCAAGACCCTTACCACGGCGCCGGTCAGGCCGAGGGCCTGGCCTTTTCGGTGGCGCCCGGTGTCAAGCCGCCGCCCTCGCTGCGCAACATCCTGCAGGAGGTGGGCCGCGACACCGGGGCTGCTGCGCCGGCCAACGGCTCGCTGGTGCGCTGGGCCGGGCAGGGCGTGCTGCTGCTCAACACCTGTTTGACGGTGGAAGAGGGCCTGCCAGCCAGCCATGCCGGCCGCGGCTGGGAGGGCTTGACCGATGCCTTGATCGCCGCCGTGGCGCGGCGCCACCCGGCCGCGGTGTTCATGCTGTGGGGCGCGCATGCCCAGGCCAAGGGCCCGCTGTTGCCGGCCGACGGCGGGCATGTGGTGCTGTCGGCCAACCACCCGTCACCGCTGGCGGCGCGCCGGCCGCCGCGCCCCTTTGTGGGCTGTGGCCATTTCAGCGCGGCCAACCGGCATCTGGTGGCGCAAGGGGGCTTGCCGATAAATTGGTGAAAGTTTGCGGTCGGCTTGGCCAGGCCCATAACTTCGTGGCATAATCCGGAGTTCGCTGAGGAGGGGTGCCCGAGTGGCTAAAGGGGGCAGACTGTAAATCTGTTGGCTTACGCCTACGCTGGTTCGAATCCAGCCTCCTCCACCAGCAAAACAATTCGATGTGTGAGCGTCAGGAAACGGTTTCCACGCAAGGTTTGAGTGCCAAAGCGCTCGGACAATGCGGGAGTAGTTTAGTGGTAGAACCTTAGCCTTCCAAGCTAATGATACGGGTTCGATTCCCGTCTCCCGCTCCACGGTCGGTTGTGTGTTTTAAGAGATTGCCCATGTGGCTCAGTGGTAGAGCACTCCCTTGGTAAGGGAGAGGTCGCGGGTCCGATTCCCGCCATGGGCACCAAGATTTCGGGTGCCGCGTGCATGAGCAGAGCGTGCGTTGCCGTGAAGCTGTCATTGTTTTTTGCGTTCCTGC